>JAGNBF010000010.1:0-12552 GCA_018004935.1 Chloroflexota bacterium
AAACTCGCAAACTCGCAAACTCGCAAACTCGCAAACTCGCAAACTCGCAAACTCGCAAACTCGCAAACTCGCAAACTCGCAAACTCGCAAACTCGCAAACTCGCAAACTCGCAAACTCGCAAACTCGTTATAAGTTCGTTCGCAAATAACTTTGAGTTTGCTGTGGCCGGTCTCCTGACCGAACCACCCCACTTAATTTTGAGCGAACCCTCGGAATAACTGAATGCTTACCCTGCTCTTACTCGCCTAAGCCAGTTGGCGCTTCGACGGGGGCTTCACCCACAACCCCTTCCACAAAGTAATCCATGCTCAAAACCTGAGCATCGGTCAGGCATTTGCCTTCTTCCACAATGAGGTTGCCATTGGCACCAGTGACCGGGCCACAGAAGACATCCCAGGTTCCAGCTACGATCTCGGCCTGTTTGGCTTCGATAAGGGCCTGAGTTTCCGCAGAGACGAGGCTAGAGAAGGGGGCTAATTGGACAATGCCGTCAGCCATGCCGCCATAGTAGGACTCGGTAGCATAGGTACCATCCATAATCTGGTGGATGATGTCAATGTATTTGGGACCCCAGTTCCACACCGGGCTGGTTAAGACAGTATCGCCAATGAAGGCCGCCATATCAGAGTCGTAACCGATGGAGAAACCACCCGAGTCCGCGGCCGCTTTCTGTGGTTCGGTTGTGTCCTGATGTTGGGCAATCACATCGGCACCGGCGGCCAGGAGAGCTTCGGCGGCTTCCTTTTCCGTGGGCGGATCAAACCAGGTGTTCGTCCAGACAACACGCACTTCAGCGTCCGGGTTCACGGCTTTTACCCCCAACGTAAAGGCATTGATACCAGCGATCACTTCAGGAATGGGGAAGGCGGCCACAAAGCCAACAATGTTACTTTCAGTAGCGGCCCCGGCGGCCATACCGGAGAGATAACGGGGTTGATGCATCCGACCAAAAACAGTAGAAACATTGTCTGCCGTTTTATAACCAGAAATATGGACAAACCAGGTGTCTGGGAATTCAGCCGCAACGGTAATGGTGGGGTCCATGTAACCAAAGGATGTGGTGAAGATCAGGTTGTACCCTTTTTGGGCAAAGTCCCGGATGACACGTTCGGCTTCTGGTCCTTCAGGTACGTTTTCGACATAAGTAGTTTCGACCGCATCACCGAACTCGGCTTCCACGGCCAGGCGGCCCTGATCATGCGCCCAGGTCCAGCCCAGGTCGCCAATGGGGGCGACGTAGACGAAAGCGACTTTGAAGGGTTCGGTTGTTGTTTCTTCATCAGGGGCAACTTCGGCCGGTTCTTCAGCCGTATTTTCTTCCGCGGCCGCGTTCTCAGCCATTTCTTCATTGCCACCATTATTAGCTTCTTCGTTGGCGCTATTGTTTGTCTCTGTGCCACCGCAGGCAACCAGGAAAAGCATGATGATCACGGTAGTGAGCAACATTTGCCAAAGGGTTTTACGTTTCATCTTGTTAATCTCCTCAAATTGCGTTTAGCTGATAAATCTTCTTTCCAGGCTATGATGTAACTTACTCAGGGTTTGTTTTTCTTGGGTGAGAACATCACCTCCTCTCAAAATAGCCGGTCAACCTTCTGCCGGTCAACCCAACACAATAAAAGGTTGAGCGGATAGCAGAATTTTAACCAAAAAGCCCAAGACTCGTAGTAGTCTTGGGCTTTGGGGTTATACCCTGTAGGGCGTAAAATGAATACTGGTGGTCAGATCGCGGCCGCGTGTCCTGGTTATGGTATCGCCAATCACTTCGCCAGGGCCACGACGGAAACGATCACTACTCTCATCCGCTGGCTCACGCCGATGGTACCAATAAGAGGATACTGAATAGCTGTGGTCAGTAGCGAAATGCATTGCCTTTAGCCAGTGGGCAAACCTTTTCAGGCTTGCAATCAAAGCACACATCGTATAAGATAGTCGGCAATCGTCTGACCTTTTTTAACACAACAGGGTCAATTTGACAACCGTTTGCCCGTTGCCAGATGCTACCCAACAAACCCTTCTCCATGATGCGTGTGCACCGCCCCCAACCCATCGTTGAACAAGTCAATTCTATTCTCCGCCAGCGCATTCACACCCAACATTATCCTCCCGGTGGACGCCTGCCCTCAGAAAGTGAATTAGCCCAGGAATTAGGTGTAAGTCGGGCAACAGTGCGTACCGTACTGGCAAAATTTGCTGTGGAAGGTCTCGTCTTACGCAAACAGGGAGATGGAACCTACGTCAATGAGCGCATCCGTGAGGTAGATGCCCGTTATGGCGGCATGTGGGATTTCTCCCGCCTCATTGAGAGCAACGGCTACCAACCATCCATTCACACCCTATCTATTGAAGAGAGATCCGCCACCGAAATAGAAGCCGCTAAATTATCTCTCACCCCAGAACAGCCGGTTCTATCCCTGGTGCGTCTCTTCCGGGCCAACGAACGTCCTTCGATTTTGGCTATCAACATCATTCCCCGCTACCTGCTAGAAACGGAGATTCATCAGGTCAACGCCCAATTGCCCATCCATAAAATTTTGCAGGAATATTGTCATCAGCGCATTGCCTACGCCATTTCTGATATTGAAGCGACGGTGGGGGAGGCAGAGTTGACGCATGTGCTGGAACGACCCGCCGGTAGCCCTTTGCTGAAATTAAAAGAGACTTTTTATAACAAAGATAATCAGCCCCTGGTCTATGGTGTTAGTTATTACGATCATACTATTTTGCGTTTGCGCCTGGTTCAGGCCTGGGGTTAAGGTCAGCCCCGGTAGAATCGTCCCACAGTACACAAGTCCTAAATTAACAGTTTTGCTCACCAAGAAGATATTACTTGTTGCTTTATCGTTGCTACAATAGTAACCATGTTGCACATTCATCTCTTTGGCCATTTACGTTTGTTTATGGATGGGCGGCCGCAAAAATTTTCTGCACTTCCAAAAACAATCCCGCTATTGGCCTATCTCCTGCTCTATCGCCACAACCACATCCCTCGTGATACCCTGGCTTATACGCTGTGGCCTGATGTGCCGGAAAGTGAAGCCCGCGCCAATTTGCGTCGCCATTTACATGAGTTGCGGCGCAACTTGCCCCCTACCTCTGATGATCTACCCTGGATCATTGCCGAAACGCAAAAGATTCAATGGAACCCTTTGGCCCCAGCCTGGGTAGATGTCACCGAATTTCAACAGTTAAGCCGACAAACGGAACACCTGGCTGAAGCGGCCGCGCTCTATACCGGTGATCTACTGCAAAATATTTACGAGGAATGGCTGGAACCAGAGCGGGAACGCCTGCGTGGGCTTTACCTGCAAACCTTAGAGCAACTTATTGAACGTAGCCATCAGCGCCAGGACCTGGCCCAGGCAATGAACTATTGTCAGCAGGTTGTACACCATGACCCCTGGCGGGAGAACATCATTCGTGAGATGATGCGTTTACGACTGGAAGGGGGTGACCGGGCAGGCGCTTTGCAGGAGTACCAACGATTTAAGCAACGGCTCCAGGATGAGTTGGGTGTGCCCCCCATGCCAGAAACCCGTGCTCTCTACCAACAAATGGTAGAAAACCGGATCAAAACCCCGGAGCGGCCGCGACAACCGGAACCACTCGCGGCCGCGACACCGCCCCCCGCCCCGGTACGTCCACCGCAAAACCTGCCCGCTCCCCTTATGGCCTGCGTTGGCCGCGAAACTGAAATCGCCACACTGGCCCACTTACTTAGTTCGGCCCAGGCCGTGCGCCTCATTACCCTCACCGGCCCGGGAGGCATTGGCAAAACCCGGTTGGCGCTAGAAACCGCTCATCACCTGTGGCAGAAACATGCTGATGTTTTTGCCGATGGTGTCTTCTTTGTGCCCCTGGCCAATGTCCATGATGTCAACCTGATCGCCCCAGCCATTGCGGAAGTCACTGGCCTGAAACTTAGTAGCCAGATACCGGCCTGGGAACAGGTAAAAAATCATCTCCAAAACAAACAGATTTTGCTCTGGTTAGACAACTTTGAACAATTGCTCCCTGCCGCTCCTTATCTGACAGAACTGCTACGCGCGGCCGCGTCCTTGCGTTTCCTCGTTACCAGCCAGGCAGTTTTACGGGTATATGGCGAACAAGAGTTTGCTGTCTTACCCCTGGCTGTACCCCTGCCGGAAACCGAAAGCAGTCAGAATAACCAGCAACAATCCCCGGCCGTTACCCTTTTTGCCACCGTGGCCCGCACGACTAACCCCAGCTTCACCCTTACGAGCGAAAACATAAATGCCGTGGCCCAAATATGTACCCGCCTGGATGGGCTACCGTTGGCAATTGAACTCGCGGCCGCACGGAGTAAGCTGTTCTCACCCCAGATTATCCTGACACAACTCAATAGCCCGCTCAATTTTTTGACTGGTCGTTCCCGTGATTTGCCTATGCGCCAACGAACCCTGCGTGAGGCTATTACCTGGAGCTATAACCTGCTAACCGACTCAGAAAAAGAGCTTTTTACCGGCCTCTCCGTTTTTGCCGGAAGCTTTTCTCTGGAGGCGGCCCTGGCCGTCACGGCCACGCCCGGCGAAGAAGGGCAGATTTATAATGATCTGGAATCGTTGGTAGACAAAAACATTTTGCGCCCCTTCCCTCGGGCGGAAGAAAATGAAACCCATTTCCGCATGTTATTGGTGATTCGTGAATATGCTCAAGAAAGGTTGACACCAGACGCGGCCGCACGCTACAAACAACACCACCTCAAATATTACCAACAGTTCTCGCGCAATGCCTGGGAGCCTCTGTATGGCCCAGAGCAAAATCTGTGGATGCGACGATTGACGGATGCGGATGATAATTTCCGGGCCGCGGCCGCCTTCGCCTTTTTACCCACCGCCACCACCGAACAAGTGGAAATGGGTTGTGTGATGCTTTACAACCTGTCACAACGGTACTGGCAGATGAAAGGGCGTATAAGCGAGGGGCGTGACTGGGTGCGACAGGCGTTGCAACACCAAGATCGCATTTCAGTCGCTCATCTTTTACGTTTGTTAAATCATGGCGGCTGGCTGGCCCAACTCCAAGAAGATTACGCAACCGCCGTTCCCATGCACGAGAAAGCCCTGACCCTGGCCCGGTCACTGAATGATCAGACCCGCATCATTCATACCTTACACTACCTGGGCGCGGCCGCAGGGCGCACGGGTGATTATTTCCGCTCTGAAACCATGCTCACCGAATGTCTGAGCCTGATGCGCCAGGATGCCACCACCACCACTTTAGCCCTGGACAGCCTCTTGAACAATTTGGGGATTGTGCAACGACGGCTCAAAAAGTTCGCCGCCGCGTTCGCCACCTTCCAGGAAGGGTTAAAACTAAAAGAAGCCCGGGGTGATAAAGCCGGAATTGCCTCGATTTTGTCTAACCTGGGAATGGTCTATGCCGAACAAGGACAATACCAGAAAGCCCGCCAGACCCTGGCCGAAAGTTTACGCCTGCGCCAGGAAGTACATGATCGGATGGGTATCAATTACACTCTGACCAACCTGGCCCACCTGGCCGTTTTTGAAAAAAAGTGGTTACGAGCGGCACGGCTCTATGCCGCCGTAGAAGCATGGCGGCAGGCCATTGCTGTCCCTGTGCGAGTGGAAATTGCCGCTGAAGAACAAACCCTGATAGCGCAAGTCCGGCAACATCTGGATGAAACCGCCTTCGCGGCCGCGTGGCAAGGAGGGTTTGCCCTGTCCGCCGAGGAAGCCATCACCTACGCCCTGAATACTCAGGATAACGATGACGCCCATCCCACCACCGTTTCTATAGACAGCACACCCATATTAGGATCCCCAATCTCAGCGTGGGCTACCCCTGCCCCCCTATCCAGCGCACCCCGCATGGTACGGCAAGAATTATTAGCCGTAGGGGGTATGGGTGAAGTATACAAAGCCGTCGTTGCCGATACCGGCCAGGTAGTCGTCATCAAACGACTCAAACCCGACCTGCTGGCCACCGATCCAGATTTACTCATCCGCTTTAACCGGGAAGCAGAAACCCTACGCCAACTTAACCACCCCAATATTGTCAAAATTTTAGCTACCGTAACCGATCCCAAAGATCCACGCATCATTATGGAATATGTGAGCGGGGGATCATTGCGGGATCTGTTGGATCGCCAGGGAGCACTGCCCCTCAGCCGCCTGTTGGCGATTGGGCTGGAACTGGCCGATGCCCTAACCCGTGCCCATCACCTCAACATCATTCACCGTGACCTCAAACCGGCCAACATTTTACTGGCCGAAGATGGCTCCGTGCGGCTCACCGATTTTGGGATTGCCTACCTGGCTAACCAGGATCAACGGCTAACCCGTACCGGGGCAGTAATGGGAACAGCCGCCTATCTCAGCCCGGAAGCCTGCCTGGGTGAAGCATTAGATAGTCGCAGTGATATCTGGTCATTTGGGGTTATCATGGTGGAGATGCTGACAGGCCTTAACCCTTTTGCAGGGGCTAATTTTACGGCGACTATCTCTTCTGTCATTTACAAACCACTGCCTGATTTACAGCCCCTACGCCCCGATACTCCCCCCACATTGTTCCACCTCATTGAGCAAATGCTCAAAAAGGATCGCATTGAGCGTATCAGTAGTTCACGCCAGATCGCGGCCGCGTTAGAGCAGATTCAAACCAATAGCGCCAGAGTTTAAACCCCTTCGGACGAATTTCGGACGCCAGATGTTTAGGCTAGACATCACCGCTTTGTAAGAGGATGTCTATTATGGATTTTCGGCAAATCGCCCTGGTGCAAGAAAGCTGGCTCAAACTGGCAGGACGATTAGATACCCTGGGAATATTGTTTTATTGGCGCCTGTTTGAACTGGATAACAGTTTGCGGCCGCTGTTCAAACAAGATTTACAGCGCCAACAACAGAAATTCACCAGTGCTATCCAGCACATTATCAACCATCTGGAACAACCACAACAGTTTTTCCATTCAACCAAATTATTAGGTCGACATCATGCCCAACTCGGTGTCCGCCCCGAATCATATTATACAGTGGGCGAAGCCTTGTTCTGGACTTTAGGCCAGATGTTAGGGGAACAATTTACCCCTCATTGTCGTCAGGCCTGGGAGACAGCCTATTATCAAATTGCTGGTTTAATGAAAGAGGCGGCAGACTGCCAGAATGCAAGGTAGTCGTGGGTTGAGCCTGTCGAAACCAACGGCCTGCGACAAGCTCAGGCCTCGTTATCCCCGAAATTTGGAGAAGATACGCTATTCTCTGGTCGTCCCAGATTTGACACACCCTTTCACGAATTCTCTATTCCCATTTTCGGAGCCACCCTTTACAATTCACATTCCAGCGTTCCAACATTTCCGATTTTCTCCCTGTTTATTCCTATTCGTATCCTATTCTTGAGGAGACCCCTCTCATGCTTCAAACTTTCCAATGCCCTAATTGCCATGCTTCACTCGACTACTTAGCCCAAAGTCGTGCCGTCACCGTCCGGTGCGATTTCTGCAACAGTACGGTCATTGTGCCAGAAACCTTACGCGTCGGAGCCGGGAACGCGGCTGAATTAAGTAATGACTTAGCCGCTGGCGCAATGTTAGACCCCATGACCCAGGCGGCCCGGTTGGGGGAAATTGTGCAGATGGTGCGTAGCGGTCACAAGCTCGAAGCCATCAAAATGTTCCGCGAAACCTTCCATGTGGGTCTAAAAGAAGCGAAAGAGATCGTTGAACAGATGGAACGGAACGAAGCGGTGCGTATTGGCATGACCACCGTTCAGAATTTTGGCGGTTCCAGTTCCATGAGTGCGGGTGGTTACACCCCGGTGCTCACCGATTCAATGGGTCAACCCATCAGTTCGTCCGGATCCTCTGTGGGCCGTACTATTGGCTGTTTTGTGGCTGTTATTCTTATCATTACTGCTCTGGCAACTATTGTGCCCCTGCTCATAGGGGGTGGAGTAGCGTTTTGGGGTGTTCAGGAAGCCGACGATATTTTTGCGACCGTAGAATCTGGTATTACGGCCTTTTCTACACCACTAAGTGGTAGTGTGATTTCCACCCCTACGCCACCGGCATCACCAACCCCTGGTTTTGCCTCCATTGCAACCCAGATTGGCGGGCAAGAAGGGACAGGGGCTGGCTTCTTTAATGACACTCGCCAGATTGGGACGGATGCTGAGGGGTTGATATATACGGCCGATTATCAGGATGGACGGGTTCAGGTATTTAATGCCAGCGGTGAGTTTGTAAACACCTGGAATGCGGGTGATGTTTACATGATAGCAATGGCCGTCAATCGCCAGGGGGTGATGTTTATACCCAGTGAAACCCAGTTACTCCGGTTTAATGGACAGACGGGCGAGGTTTTGCCCCCATACAGTTACAACAATGGCACCCTGTTCCGTGGTGTCGCGGCCGCGGTAGATGGCTCTGTTGTAGCAGCCACGTCAGATCGCCTCGTCCGCTTCGACGTGGATGGCAACATCACCCTGGATGTCGCTGACCCATTCAACAACCCGGCCCTGGAAGAAGCCTTCATCCGCCTGGAATCCCTGGCGGTAGACGGTAGTGGCAACATCTACTTTGCCAGTAATGACGCCATTTTCCGCTTCGACAGCCAGGGCAACTTCCTTAACCGTTTCGGCAGTATGGGCGATGCACCGGATCAGTTCCAGGGTAGTATCACCGCCATAGCTATTGACGGTCGCGGCCGCATTTTTGTGCAACACTTCAAAGGCATTTCCGTCTTTGACAGCAATGGCCGTTACCTTGACCTGATTAACTCCCCTGGTGTCGCCTTCGACATGGTTTTTAACGACCAAAACCAACTCCTTTATATGGACCGCAACGGCAACCAGATCGTTATTTTCACCTTAAACAAATAACGTAACCGTTCAAGTAGAGACGCAAGATTTTGCGTCTCTACTTGAAATTCCAAAGGCCCCAGTAACCCGTTCAGTCCAGGGACAATTTTGTGTCATTTTGAATGACATCAACGGATTTTGAAAAGAACGGATCAAAGGCGACCTCTGGAAAATCCCTTTGTTTCCTAATCCGTTGATGTAATCCGACTGAACGTTTACGGCCCCCCTGGTTCCCTATGAAACGACTTTTTCCGCTTATCCTCTTACTCTTTTTTAGTCGCTCCAGCCAAACAGGCATCCAAGCCGGGGGCATCTCCGCGCCAGTACTGAAATGGCAACATGGCGGTTGTTTTGGCTCCTGGTGCGAAACCGGCTGGTACGCCTCGCCCGCTGTGGCCGATATAGACAACGACGGTCAGGCCGAAGTGATCTGGGGAGCCTATGATGTGGTTGCTCTCAATGGCAGTAATGGCACCGAAGAGTGGCGTGCCGAAAATGGGAACCGCGTCTGGCCGGGAATTGGCCTTGCTGACCTCACCGGCAATGGGGATCTGGAAATCATTGTGGGGCGAGGCGGTGATACACTCACGGTTTACAGTCACACAGGGGCCATTGAATGGGAGCATCATCCTTTTGGCAGTGGCGAGGTGCGCACCCTGGCTGTTACCGACCTGGACAACAACGGCCAGCTTGAGGTCATCGTTGGTCGAGCCAGTGGGGGCGAAACGCAACAGGTCAACGTTTATAACGCCAATGGCACCGTGCGGACGGGCTGGCCTGCCCGGCATGCTGGCGAACCAGGGTATGGATGGGGCATGTACAACGAAAACATTGCCATTGCCGATATGGATGGAGACAGTGACAAAGAAATCTTCGCCCCCACCGATACCCATTACATCACCGCTCTAGATGACGAGGGCAACCAACTCACCGTCAACCCAATCTATACCAATCGAGATTATTGGGCCGAGGTGGGGGTACACGTGGATCATGTAGCCGATGTGCGGGGTTACGCCAATTGTGGCACCGAACATCGCCCCAATTTTGCCAATGCCGCGCCCGCTATTGCCGATGTCAATGAGGATGGTACGCTGGAACTGATTGTAGCCGGGGATGTATATAACTGTGACGTGGGTGATCCGGGTGGGGATATGTATTACCTGCCCTGGATTTTTAACCTGGATCGCACCCGTTGGAGTGGCAATGGTTATAACTGGACGGTTATTCCCAACCCTAGCCCTAACAGTGGCCCCCTCTCCCAAGATTACAACGTCATCGAAAATAGTGTCAGTAATGCTGTAGTCGTAGACCTGGATAACGATGGTCTGAAAGAAATTATCTACCCTTCGTATGATGGACAGGTTCATGCCTACTGGTTAGACAAAACCGAACATGGCAACTGGCCCTATGCCGTGCCCGGCAGTGGCATTCGTTTTGCCAGTGAACCGGTGGTATTGGATTGGGACAATGACGGTCACGCCGAGGTGATTTTTACTTCCTGGCCCGAAAAACATGATAACTGGGTAGGACAGTTGCATGTGTTGGATTACCAGGGCAATCAGCTATTTGCCCTTAACTTGCCAGCCCCGTTTGGGGGTGAAGATTGGAACGGGGCGTTGGGCGCTCCCACAATTGCCAATATTGACGCTGATGCAGATCTGGAATTGGTGATGGGTACAACTCATAGCGGGGTGGTAGCGTATGATTTGCTTGGTAGTGCCGGGGCGCGAGTGTTATGGGGTACGGGGCGGGGCAGTTATGAACGCACTGGAGTGGCGGCGGAAGGATTGCCCCCACTGGCACTGACGGTTTCGCCTCTGGGGCAGGCGATTGAGGCCGGTGAACAAGCCCAGTTCACCCTGGATTTAATCGGTACGGTGGCTACACCTATAACGTTGGATGTCGCGGCCGCGACGGATCTACTTGTCAACCTATCGGCGAACAATGTCAGCCTGCCCGCTACCGTCACCTTAACCCTCACCGATACCCATCCACCGGGGCCGATGTTTCCTGGCCTCTGGTACACCATCGGTATAGATGCCAACGGCGGTGGCGAACAGGTGAGCACCAGTATCCAACTTTTAGTGGGGGGGTATCGCCTGTTTACCCCCTATCTGCAAAAATAAATGGCTCTTGGGGAATTCATGGGATTGCCCCAAGACCAACACCCAAAAGGAGCATCCGTGACAAATCCAAACCCTTTACCTTTTGATCCGCAAGTTCAGGTTGTGCAAACACCCCAGGCATCTTCGCTGGTATCTTTTTTAGTACGTTTGCCTGTAGCCTTCATTCTCAGTGGAGTTGTGGTTGTTTTGAGTGGCCTGATTTGGGGAGCCATCGCTTATTTTACTGAAAGCATTTATGTGATGATTGCGATTCTCATCGGCATTGGGGTGACGTTTGCCCTCACTTTCCCCTTTAAGCGAGTGCCGTTTTTATTGGGGCTGATTCTGTTGCTTCCGGCAATGGGTTTGACCATTATGGCGGTGTTGTGGGGAGATTTTATTTTTTACACCCTGGTCACCATGAACGAGTTCAATATGGAGGTGCTGGACGCGGCCGCGCGTGTGGCCCGTTATTTCATTGGCATTGCTATCACCGATGAGGGTGAGAGTCTGGCGTCTATTGCCTTTGCCGTGATTGGGGCGATTTTGGGCTTCGTCAACGCAATTCGTCGCTAAGAAACCGTCTAAGAATAACTTCTCGATTTAGACCTGACAGGTTTCCGAAAACCTGTCAGGTCTGTGCGGAACTTATTTTTGGACGATTACTAAGGTATAGTTTCAAAAACTCAATACAAGGCGCTGTAACTACCACCATCTACCTGAAGCATTACCCCATTGAGATAAGACGCGGCCGCGCTGACCATAAACGCCGCTACCTTTCCAAACTCAGCCGGTTGGCCGATTCGCTGTAAAGGAATTGTCTGGGCGCGGGCGGCTCGTTCTTCATCCAGAGTTGTGTTGTTCTGCTGAGAACGGTAGGTGAGCAAAGACAATACCCGCTCTGTTTCAGTCCAACCGGGCAAAATAGAATTGACACGAACCGTGGGGGCCAATTCCTGGGAGAGTGTTTTGGTTAAGCCCAAAACGGCCGGGCGCAACACATTGGAGAGTAGCAAACCGCTGATGGGCTGTTTGGCCGAGGCACTGGTAATAGTGAGTATGCTGGCCTGATCGCTTTGTTGCAAATAAGGCACAGCCGCCTTGATAAGCCGGACGTTGCTCATCAGGGTTAATTGGATCGCCGCGTCCCAGGCGTCAAGATCCAGAGTGGTAAAGGTACCGGCAGGGGGGCCACCGGCATTGGTGATGAGAATATCCAGGTGCCCAAATTCGGCCAGGGTGGCCTGGACAATCGCTTCACAATCAGCAGGGCGGGAAACATCCGCAACGCGGCCGCGTGCCTGCCCGGTTCCCCCTACTTCCTCTAACGTGTGTAACGCCTCAGCCAGACGGTGGGGGTCGCGGCCGCAAATCATCACCTGTGCTCCTTCTTGCACCAACTCCCAGGCCGTCGCCAGACCCAAACCAGCCGTCGCCG
This sequence comes from Chloroflexota bacterium, assembly GCA_018004935.1. GTDB lineage: Bacteria > Chloroflexota > Anaerolineae > Promineifilales > Promineifilaceae > Trichofilum. Next base: position 12,380 of record JAGNBF010000010.1, read on the forward strand.
CCGTCACTAAAGCTACCTTATTCTGTAAACCGAGATTCATAAGACCCTCCTGCGAAAATGTAGGGCGATTTGGCAAATCGCCCGGACGATTTACCAAATCGTCCTACAGATTTTCATCCCTCTTGGTGTGCCAAAGACACATGGGGAACTCCTACAAAAATGTAGGGCGATTT
>JAGNBF010000010.1:12652-82141 GCA_018004935.1 Chloroflexota bacterium
CTCCTGCGAAAATGTAGGGCGATTTGGCAAATCGCCCGGACGATTTACCAAATCGTCCTACAGATTTTCATCCCTCTTGGTGTGCCAAAGACACATGGGGAACTCCTACAAAAATGTAGGGCGATTTTGTAAATCGCCCAGTGGACAATTTACCAAATCGTCCTACAGATTTTCATCCCTCTTGGTGTGCCAAAGACACATGGGGAACTCCTACAAAAATGTAGGGCGATTTGGCAAATCGCCCGGACGATTTACCAAATCGTCCTACAGATTTTCATCCCTCTTGGTGTGCCAAAGACACATGGGGAACTCCTACAAAAATGTAGGGCGATTTGGCAAATCGCCCAGTGGACAATTTACAAAATTGTCCTACAAATTTTCATTCCTCTTGGTGAGTGCCCCACTTACGGGGAACTCCATCCCTCATTAAAGAAACACGAATAAGAATAAACACGGTAGGCTTCACCGCGCCACAGGCCAAGATCGTTTTTCGCGGGCGGCCGCCCGCGAAAAACGCCCCCTAAAAGGCCCACGCCCCTGGGGGCGGGGTTAGGGGTGGGGAACTCTGAGTAGGTAATCGCCCTAGACGGGCTGGCGAATGAATTGACACAACTGAACAGTTACCCAAAAATTAACTTCCGTACACGCATCGCAAATAAAGGGTAAAATACTTGTAACTATACACACCCTCAAGGGCTAAGCTTGTCGAAGCCCGCTCTGCCTTCGACAAGCTCAGGCATCGCCATATCCCATCTGTATAGTTACAAATACTTTAACACACCACAACCCAAAACTGCACCAGAATCGTATGCGCTGGTTGTAAAAATACCAAAAAGGATAAACCAAATGAATAACTCCATTACCAGTTTACAGCAAGAACTGGTTGAACAGCGGCCGCAAACCCCTGTCGGCCTGCTCAGTAACGAGGAAAAAGACCGCCTGATTGAGCGCGGTTTCTTGGGGCTGTACCGCTGGTACGTCTCCCGTTCTCAAACCACCCGCAACTGGAACCCTAATACCGACTTCAACTGGCGTGCCTTCCGCACCGACCATTCTGAGGCTATCAACCGGGTTTTGGAAGGTTTTTTTGCCGTTGAACAATATGTGCCCGATTATGTTCTGACCCTCCTGCGCGTTATTCGGCGGAGTCATGGCCGTTCCCATTTCCACATCCGCTGGGGATCGGAAGAAGAAAAACATGCTGACCTATGGGAAAATACCCTTATCTTCTCCCGTTTTCGTACCCCCCAATGGATCGAAACCTACAAACATATCTTACGCGAAAAGGCATATGAATTACCCTGGGACAATCCCATGCACATGATTTTTTATACCGTCGTGCAGGAGCGGGCTACTCAGGTCAATTACCTCAACACTGGACTGATCGCTTCCGGCAAAAGTGGCAATACTGAGTATGCGGGAGATGAAGACCCCGTTCTGGCCCGTGCCGCCCAGATTATCGCCATTGACGAAGCGGCCCATTACAACTTCTTTTTGGCTGGGGCCAATCTCTTTCTCTACTATTATCCGGCTCAGGCGCTAGAAGCGTTGCATGATGTCATCAAATATTTTGCCATGCCCGCCGGTGGATTGATTCCTGGTTATGAGCAGTTTTCTGAGGTGCTAATGCAATCAGGTATCTATGGGCCACGCCAATATTTGACCGATGTTTTGGACATGGCTCTGAAAAATTTGAGCATAAGCAGTTGGCGAGCTTTTCGCAATGGCATTCGCCGGACACGTCAGGTTCCTGAACTGGATGGCCCTTTGCGGGAAACGGCTTTGTTTGATGTGCTGGATTATGCCGAAGTCGAGAAAAAGGTTCAACGGTTGTTTGGGCGAATTCAGGAGTATGAACAGAAAATCGGGTTTGACCTGATTGATCCGACCCTGTTTGTACCCAGTGGATTGAATGTGGGGACAGTTTAGGGTGTATGAGAAGCCAGTCAGAGTATTATGAGAAGAACCCGGGTTTCTGCGAGAAACCCGGGTTTTTTTGGGCATGGTTCAAAAGTCGGCACACGGTGCTTAACAGTATGGAGAGCGATTTGGTAAAGGCTGTGTTTCAAATGAGTTGAATAATTAATTGTTGAACTGTTGAATTGTTGAACTGTTAATGAAGCGGTAGACGTTTCTTCTCGTTAATCATTCACCAATTCACCGATTAATTATTTTCTTCCTCTCAACCGAAATGAAACACACCCTTTGCCAAATCGTCCTACTCCTCGCCCACATAGGCAATGCGGTACACCGCCTCACCGCTATAATCAAGCACATACAGGCAACCGTCTGGCCCTACTGCCACATCCAACGGGTTTAGGAAACCGGTAGCAAACAGGGTTGTATCCACCAGATAACTGCCATCGTCTGACGGAGCCAGTTCTATCCGCACCAGTTGGTGAATGTTCCATAATGCGACAAACGCATCCTGTTGGTATTCAATGGGAAACTGTTCGCCGGTGTAGAAAGTAATGCCGGTAGCGGAGCTATGCTCAGGGAAAATTTCGATGGGGCCGAGGGTATTCGTGCCAACGGGTGGGTCTTCAAAATAATAGGGAAAGCCGTAATTACCGCCTTCTATAATGTAGTTAAGTTCATCACCAGGGGTGATGGTTAGACCATCGGGGCCGTTGTCAGTGGCGAAAAGATCACCCTGAGCGTTGAAGGCCAGATCAAACGGATTGCGGAAACCGGTGGCAAAGGTGCGTAGTTCGTCCACATCAGGGTTATAAACGAGGATGGTAGTGGCGTAAGGGTGGGTTTCGGGTTCAGCATTGGTGGTGGCCCCAACAGCGAAGTAGATCAACCCGTCGGGGCCGAGGGCTAGATCGTTGTTGGCGTGCCAGGGGTAGAGGCGAGCAGGTAAATCGGTGATCAGATCGTCACGCTCGTCACTCACGCCATCACCATCGGTATCGCGAAGCACGGACACGATACCACGGGAAGCGACGTAGAGATCGCGGCCGCGCCAGACCAGCCCCACCGGCGTATCAAACCCTTCCGCGTACAATTCAGGCACCTCAGCCGTACCATCACCATGATCACGGATAGCCCAAATGTCGCCATTAGAATCTGTGACGTAAAGGCGACCATCGGGGCCAAATTCCAGATTTGTGGGGACGCGGAAATAATCAGCACTATAAGTTGTGATCACAAATCCGGGAGCAATCTGAATATCCCCTTTCGCCGGATCCGGGGTAATAGGTTCACGGGGCAGAGTCAGCCTCATCAAATTGACTATTGTTCCCCCAGTAATTAGCGGCACAAAAAGTAAGGTCAAGATTACAACCATTGTGCGGCCTTGCGCTAAGGCGGGCAAACCACGGGTTAAGACCAGACCCACAGCCAGAGCCAGGATTTGTGCCCCAATGACAACGGCTCCGGTCACGATGATAGGAATGAGGTTGACGTGAATAACCTCTTCACCACCAAACCAGCGATTGCTACTCATCCACAGAAGTAGCCCCAATCCACTCAGGCTCTCTAATAAAAATGCCAGGCCAACCCAACGCCGCCAGTTAGCCAAACGAACCAGGAAAACTCCGGCTCCGGTTATGCCTAATAGAAGCGCAGTTAAAGTCAATAAAACCACTTCGGGAAGTTTAAATTCAAACATGATGCCTCTTTTTTGAGGAACAGGCATAGGAGTTGATGGGGGGGGAGAAATTGTCTATGCCAGCCACGGCGATACTGTTTAGTACATCTTCTTTCGGGCGGGTCTGGTGGATGAATTTATATGACTGAACGGTTATCTACTAACATAACGGGGTCTTCGGGATTTCAGGGGGTTGACACCATCTGTAGGGGCAACCCTTGTAGTTGCCCTCGGTGGGGCAGGCACAAGGCCAGCCCCTACATGTAGCCACACCCCGCGAATTTCGAAAGAACCACATAACGAATTGTTAACACAAATTTGACTTTTCGCCATTCCCTAATCGTGAAATTTTGCGCTACAATATGAAGCGAGGATTGGGTGTTGAGAACTGAGTTCCCAGGTTATGCAGGCTGGACCTGTCGTGTCTAAGCCGGTCTGCTTGTATGGTTATCGCACCTATGGAAGCAGTTCTTTTACTCAATGCCAGTTACGAACCCCTCCAAACCATCTCCGTTCAACGTGCTGTTAATTTAATCCTGGCGGAAAAAGCCCTGGCGGTCGAAGGGGTAGCCCGCCGTTTGCGCACCGTCTATCAGGTTTTTGAAGTGCCCTCGGTGTTGCGGCTTACTTATTATGTCAATGCACCGCAAAAGGGGGCTATCTGGTCGCGTAAGGCGGTGTTGGAACGGGATCGTTGGACATGCGTCTATTGCGGCATCCGCCCTGGCCGTCGCCACAAAGGCATGTTTTTTCACCGAGCGGACTTCACCATTGACCATATTTTGCCCCGGTCACGAGGGGGCGGCAATACCTGGGGCAACACAGCCTGCGCCTGTGCCCCCTGTAACCAACGCAAAGCCGACCGGATGCCCCATGAAGCCGGGATGAAGATGCGCTTTGAGCCGAAAACACCTCGCGGCCGCGTCCTCATCGTCCAGGGTCACATCCCTCGTGAATGGAAAAAATACCTCGACTTTTAAGCACCTGCCCTACCCCAAACATAAGTCATTCTTCGAGAATAAGATGGGTGGCGCGGTCAGGAGACCGGCCACAGCAATTCCGTAGGTTATTTGAGCCGCGTTCCTAAGCTGTTGCCAGAGCTTGCCGAAGGCAATACGAGGCTTCGACAAGTTCTGGCCTCGAGGACGTATACCTACGAGGCTTCGACAAGCTCTGGCCTTGAGGACGTATACCGTGGCGCTATGTTAACGGAATTGCAAGGAACGAATCCGGGCCGGGGGAGCGTTGAACAAAACAAAGCGGTGCTTCACCTGGTAGTTACGCACATAATGATTAACGACCTGGCTCACCGCTTTGAGGCGGGCCTTTTCCTTTTTGCGCGACAAAACAGTGAAAATCGTCCGCCCCAAGGCGTATTCGATATAGGTCATCACCCCATCAGGGTTAAGAATCTGAGCGTAGGTATCAAAAAACTCTTTCACCAGGGCCGGGGGCAGATTGGTGAAAGGGACGGCTGAGATGATCACATCGTAGGTGGGGTTACGAGTAATCGTTTCAATGCCCGCCGTAAAAATGGTCACTTGATCTTTCACTCGTTGGAACGCTGGTTCGGTCTCAAAGCGGCGGGCGAGAAAAGACGTAAACTTTGGCTCAATTTCATAAATATCCAGATGATCGCCAGGGCGCATATCTCTCACAATACGAGCGGTGATGGGGCCAGTACCCGCGCCTACTTCCAGAATACGTCGGGGGGCCTCTTTTTGCCGCATCGCCGCCGTCATCGCTTTGGCCACAGAGCGAGAACTAGGGGTAATGGAACCAACTTCATGAATGTGTTGCAGGGCACCCTTGAAAAATAAGGTGCGTTCTTTAAGCTGTCGCATACTACCTCCTCTAGAAAAAGTATATGGATTCGTAACTACTAAGGCTCTCAAGGGCTGTGCTTGGCGAAGCCTCATGTTGCCTTCGCCAAGCTCAGACAACGGCTTAGTAATCGTTCGGAAATAAGATAAGTGGCGCGGTTAGGAGACCGGCCACAGAAAACTCAAAAGTTATTTGCGAGCAAACCCTAAGGACTTGTGTAAAGCTATACTAATTGGGCATGGTAGCAACCTTGGCTTCCCCCAAGAGAATCCAGGGAGCTTGCTGACCAATACGCTCATCCAGAATGGGGATGGTTTCATGGGTAAAGGCATTATAGAGGCGTAAGGTGGCGACGAACCGTTGCCCAGGAAACGCGGCCGCATCCACAACAACCTCATGCGGTGACCATACTTCTGATCCGGCTACCCACTTGAGGGTGGGAATCGCCCCCAAAGCTGGCACTCCATCCTGCTCACTGCCACTGCGCCAGGCCCACAATACACTTTCTGCCTGGTACCCAATCAGAGTCACAGAGAGATGATAATCACGCAAAACGGGCTGGCTGGCCGTAAACCATTGGGATAAAGAAATCACCTGCTCTGGTGTTGGTGGCTCTTCAGGTCTGAAACCTGCGCCCAACCAGATGAGTCCCTCGCCCAGGGGCACATAATGAGTGGGTTCAACTGGGGGTATGATGGTCATGGTTTGCCAACGCCCCCAGGCAGTACGAAATTCAGGCAAAATAGGGTTCAACGCGGCCGCACCATCGCGCACTTCTGTTTGATACCCTTGCTCCGTTTGCCAGTGTAAATACAAGCGGGGTTCCGCCAGCGTGAAATCCCAATCGTAGCCCACCAGCCGCAACAGAGGCCGTCCACTGGGCACAGGGCGGTATACCGGGTTACGGGTAAATAGCGGCCGCGTCATCGCCGTCACCGTGAGGTTCGTGAGGGTGGTACGAGGCTGACCTTGTTCATCCAGCAGAGGTTGTAACCCTGTCAAACTAAACTGATACGCCCCTAACATTAATGCATAATTACCTGGTGCCGAACCGGGGCGGGGAGCCAGATGGAAGGAAGTGAGGGTAAGCCCGATGGCCCGCGGCCGCAAAGCCACATCTGCCTGCCCCAACAAAGCACCATCTGCGGCCACCAGATGAGCAAACAGGGTGGCCCCGACAGGGAGTTCGCCCAACGGCGACCAGGCGACTGTCAATACTGTTTCTTGCCCAATTTCCACCTGGGCTGGTTGCACCACATACCCCTGTACCACAAGCGCCTCGCCCAAGGTTAATAAGGCAGGTGTGTAACCGGCGGGAAGTTCCACCAATGGATCCTGACGGAACAGAAACGCTTCGCCATAAGGTTCCGGGGTTGGTAAATGGCTATACGCAATTTCTTCAAAATGGGTGGTTATCACGGCGCGGCCGCGTGCCAACTCTTCCTCAATACGCCGCGCCCAGGTGTCATCATATTTTTCTGCCGTAGGGACAACATATTCCAACACAATATCTGGGCGTACCCCTTCCACCTCCTGCAAATAACGTAATGGGGTAAACCAATGCCACTCGGCCAGAAGGGTGCTATGAGGGGGGGCATTGTCTAGCCAGGGCCGCACGGTATCACGGGTATCGGTGACATGGGCCAGCCAGGTGTAGTTAGGCCAATTGGTCTGGAGTTGGGTCGCGGCCGCGAGGAAAATGAGGCCCAATGCGCCATACATCAGATACACGGGCAGGACAGCCAGGCCGGTTCTTCCATCCCCCCAGTCGAATAATTGAAGGGGAGCGGCGTGAGGTGTGGGGTTAAAACGTAAGCCTTGCCACCTGAAGTCTAAAACCAAAAACAGTCCATACCCCAACATCAACACCAGGGGCACGTAGGCGGGAAGCATATACTCGACGGTTTGAGGAGCGCGGTAGGTGGCCGTGATAACGGTATGCAAAAGAAAAGATCCACCCAATAGAAAAGCCAATTGACGCTCATGCCAAAGCAAAAACAGAAAGCCGATGACCATACCGGCCAGGAGTGCCGGGTGAAATTGGAAGGTCAGCACATTGGCCATCACCTGAAACCGTTGACCAAAGGCCGCCCAGGAATCCAGGTAAAACAGATCGCCGCGAAAACCCAATCCCAGTGCATGGTTGAGAAAACCCTGGATGGTTGTCAGATCATCTGGCGCACCAATGGCCCCCACGGCACCGCGCCAGGGCAGGTAAAGTAACGGCAACAAACCGAGTAAACCAAAAAGTAGCGGCCGCAACCAGCGCCGAGGCTGTTTTACCAGATCAAAATCAATCCAGAGTAAGGCCAGGAACAATATCCCGGCCATAAAAAGAAGGGAAAGATGATGGGTCAACCCTAAACTGACAGCCAACGCCAACAGCCACAACCACCGATCCGGAGAATGGGGTAGTGGATGACTGATACCTGATGTTTTTTCTTGGCCATGCCGTAACAAGGCATAGATAGCCAGGGCGGTAAAGAAGGCTGTCAGACTACGAATATTGGCTGTGGTGGCCTGGGCCCAAAAGGTGGTAGAAGTGCCCAGGGTGATCGCGGCCGCAATACCTGCCAGGCGCGTTTTGAGGTAGGCGGCGCGAGGAGCGAACGTGAGCACTGTTAAGTAGACCAATACCACGGTAGCCGCACTGGTAAAAGCGGAGAGCAGGTTGATTTTGGCGGCGGGTGCGGCCGCGAACGGCAATTTTGTCATCAGAAAAGATAACAGCGTATACAGGGGGAATCCGGGGGGATGGGCCACCCCCAGTAATGTACCCGTGTATTGAAATTCGCCATTGTCGGCAGGCAGAATATCTGGGGCCAGGGTAAAGGTGTAAAGGGCAACAGCCGTGATAAATAGAATAAGGGGAATAAGGACAGGGGTAAGGCGTGGGATAACGGGGGGTAAATCACCAGACTCCGGTCTCCCGATTGCCTGACCTTCTTTATTAATCATGAAGACAAATAAACAAAGCGCGGCCGCACTCCAGGCCCATTGCGGGTTTATTTCCGGATATAGGCCATACACCGCCAACAACAACAACGGCCAGGTTTGGGCCAGAGGCACACGGCGCAACCGCCAGCCCCCCACCAACATCACCAGGCAGGCCACAGTTAACCAGGCAAATGAGGGGAAAAAAGTGAAATCAGCCAGAACGCGGCCGCAAAAAAGCCCCCCTGCCACAACTGGCCCAATCCATATATGCCGCAAAACGTAACGCGTAATATACCCCCACCATACACTAGAGTTTATCGGTAATAACCATCCGAAGGTTTATGTCAACTGACGACACAAAGGTACAAACCTTCTGAAGGTTTCCCAATGCTATTACCAATAATGTCTACTGTTCACTGGTCACTATTTGCTGGCTTCCGTCGCCGGGCCAGCTCCTCTGCCACATCATCCCAGGTTAGATCAACCGCCACCAGCAACACCGATACATTAAAAATGAGATCCGCCACTTCAGAAATCAGCCGCTCCTGACCTTGCCCTTTGGCCGCCACGATAATCTCAATCGCTTCCTCACCAATCTTCTTGATGATTTCATCTACACCCTTCGCCAGTAGTTGGGACGTATACGATCCCGGCGTCGGATTCTGTTTTCGTGCCTGCAAAACGGTCGTTAATTCGGTTAAAAAGTCATTCATGGGCTGAACTCATTTTGACTCTGGCGCGTCTGGGTCAGGTATTACAAAACGGACAATATCTCTGGGCCATTGGCCGTGATAGCAATCGTATGCTCATATTGGGCCGAAAGTGAACCATCTTTGGTGACAACAGTCCAGCCATCCTTAAGCATTTTGCAGGCGGCTTTGCCAATATTCACCATTGGCTCGATGGTAAACACCATACCGGGGCGAATTTTGGCCCCCACACCGGCTGGGCCAACATGGGGCACTGAGGGTTCTTCGTGTAAATCCTGGCCAATGCCGTGTCCGCCCCATTCGGCGACAACGCTGAAGCCGTGGCGCTCAGCAACGGCCTGAATAATGGCCCCGACATCACCAACAGTACGGCCCGGTTTCGCGGCCGCGATGCCTTGCGCCAGACACTCCTGCGTCACCTCAAGCAACTGCCGGGCCTCTGGTCTCAACCTGTCTACCCCTCCCACTGCATAGGTATAACAGGAGTCTCCACACCAGCCGTTATAGCGTAACCCAATATCAATTTTGACAATATCGCCATCCTTCAAACGAATAGGACGAGTGGGCGGACCGTGGCAAATCTCATGATTCACCGAGGCCGTAATAACCCCAGGAAAAGGCGGATGTGTCGGTGGATTACCCCGATACCCCTTATATAATGGTTGCGCCCCTTTCTTACGAATATAATCCGCCGCCAGCGCATCCAAATCAGAGAGCGTCACTCCTGGTTGAATAGCCGCTTCAAACTGGGCGAAAATTTCCGCCACCAGCCGATTGGCCTCGCGCAGAGCGGCAATTTCGTTTTTTGATTTGATTTTAATCAAAATACCCTCACAATAGGCGTCCTGAAGAACTACCCATTACTCACTTCGTAACCGTTCAGTTGAATTAATTCATCTGCCAGGCCCACCCGATCGTAAAACGACCAGGATATTTTTACAAAGGCCGCTGGCCTGGGCTTTTAGCCCGCAGGGCTTCGTCTGTTTAGCCCGGCGGTTTGACCGCCGGGTGGAGTAACTGAACGCTTACGCTTTCAAGATAAAGATTTTGGGTTTTACGAGACGTTATCCCGAGTGTTCCCAATCGTAAATGCTATACTAAACCTCTCGAGGGCTGAGCTTGTCAAAGCCCGTTTGCCTTCGACAAGCTCAGACAACAGGCTTAGTATAGATGTTCAGAAAATGATTTTGAGCCTGGTTTGTAGTAACGGCTTTAGCCGTCCAGCGTGGGACCGCTAAAGCGGTTACTACGAACCCAAAATCTTTTTCTTGAAAGCTATAGTTGAGTCCACTGAAAAAAAGTCAAAACAGTTAAAAGCCCGGTTTCTTTTTCTCTGGAAGCGACGGTTAAATTAGTCAGAAACCGGACTTTTTGCAGTAGACTCATAGTTGCCTTCTCACGCTGAATGAGATTACCCACAAATAGCTAACTTTTCAACTTTTGCCCCACCTCCCTGACCTCGTTACAATTTCAGGCTCTAAGGAGATATTGCCATGACTGTAGGCAAAACCGTTGTTATCGTTCCTACTTATAATGAAGCGGATAATATCCGTGACCTCGTTACCCAATTATTGGCTTTACCAGTCCAACTTGAAGTGTTGGTCGTAGATGATAATTCACCTGACCGCACAGGTGACTTGGCAGATGAATTAGCCCAAACCTACCCGGGGCGGGTACATGTGATTCACCGGCCAGGCAAAATGGGTTTAGGCACGGCATACATTGCTGGATTCAAAAAAGCGATGAATGAACTCAATGCCAGCCGGGTGATGACCATGGATGCGGATTTTTCTCATAACCCCCGCTACATTCCCGCCATGATTACCCTGAGCCAGAATAAACATGTCGTCATCGGCTCACGTTATGTGGCTGGCGGGGGTTCACTCAATTGCACCTGGAAACGTATCTTACTCAGCAAAATAGCCAACGGAGTAGCCAAAACGCTGTTAGGGCTAAAAGCCAAAGATACGACCGCCGGTTTCCGATTATATCGCCGGGAAGTTCTGGCTTCTATTCCTCTAGAACGCATTTTTTCCAGTGGTTATTCCTTCCTGGTAGAAATGTTGTTTATGTGCCAGCGACGTGGCTGGCAAATTGGGGAAGTACCGATTATTTTCGAGGATCGGCGCAAGGGACAAACAAAGATTTCCCGCCAGGAGATATACAAGGCTCAATATACCATCTTTCGCTTGTTTCTGCGTCGCCTGCGGGGTGGCGAACCCAGACAAGCAACGATCCCGGTCTCGACACCATGATTCATATTGTTTGTAACTTATGCGGCCGCGATGATTGGCATGTGCGTTTTCCCGTTACCATGACCGATCCAGATAGTTTAAATGTAGATGCTTACCGTTGTACCAGTTCCAGCTACGGTTCCCACGCCCAAATTGTTCAATGTAATCACTGTGGTTATGTATACGCCAACCCCCGTTGGCCCTCTGAGGCTCTTATTCAGGCATATACTGCCGTTGAGGATGAAGTCTACGAACGAGAACGAGAAGGCCGAGAGCTTACTTTCCAGAAACATTTGCAGGCAATGGAAAAAATACGGGGCGAAAACAAACGCGGCCGCATCCTGGACGTAGGTGCCTATATTGGTGTCTTTGTCGAAGTTGCCCGCCAACGAGGGTGGGAAGCCTGGGGTCTGGAACCTTCCGCCTGGGCCGCGCAAGCCGCCCACCAGCGAGGGCTAAACATAATCGAAGGTACACTGGAAAGCCCCACCCTTCAAGGCCAGACTTTTGATGTCATTACCCTGTGGGATGTCATCGAACATGTAGATGATCCCTACAGCGAACTGGCCCGCGCTTTTCAGCTTCTCACGCCTGGGGGTATGGTGGTTGTGCATACAATGGATATTGATAGCTGGATGGCCAGACTTATGGGCGCACGCTGGCCCTGGCTCATGGATATGCATATTCACTACTTCAGCCAGAAAACTTTAGCTCAGATGTTGGAGAAAATCGGTTATCGGGTCATCTGGTCTGGGGCACAGGGGCGTTATTTACGCCTGGGATATGTTGCCTCACGCGTGGAAGGGTTAAGCCCTTTTCTGGGTAAACTGTTCCGCCGTGTCGTTTATGGCCTACGCCTGGATCGGCTGGCTATCCCGCTCAATTTCGGTGACTTATTTACGGTTTATGCCATCCGGCCCGAAAAGGGCAGTGGCTAACAGCCTCATTATGACCATTCGTCGCCTTTTCCCTCTGCTTTTCCTGCTGGCGTTGTTTACTATCGCCGTGCGCGAAACGGCTGATCCGGATTTGTGGTGGCATTTACGCACCGGTCAATGGATTTGGGAACAAGGTATTCCCCGCGTAGATCCGTTTTCTTACACCCGCCTGGGGGAACGCTGGATCACCCATGAATGGCTCTCTGAGGCGATCATGTGGGGTGTCTACCAGATAGGCGGGTTGCCAGGGCTGAGTCTGACGTTTGCGGCTATCATCGCGGCCGCGTTTTGGCTTCTGTATCGCGCCTCCCCAGGACAACCATACCTGGCCGCGTTTATCACCCTGCTGGCGGCGATTACCTCCGCCCCCACATGGGAAGCGCGGCCGCAAATGTTCAATCTCCTCTTCCTGGCTCTGTTTGTCTATCAGGTAGAACATTATCGAACGGGTACAAGTTCGGCCCGGGCCTTACTCTGGCTCATCCCCCTCACCGCTTTATGGGCAAATTTACACAGCGGCTACCTGTTAGGGGTCGTCGTCCTGGGAGGATATGCCCTGGGGGAGATGGGGCAACGGCTCATTCACCAGCGCTGGCCTCAGATACAGTTCACTCCTGGTTTGACCCAATGGGGGCAGATTCGACCGTTGGTGCTTATCACCGGGGGGAGTTTTCTCGCGGCCGCGTTCAACCCCAACGGCTTCCGCCTCTGGATTTACCCCTTCGAGACACTCCGCAGTCCAGCCATGCAACAATATATCAAAGAGTGGCAGTCACCCGATTTCCACCTGTGGGATTTCCGCATTTTTGCCTTGATGCTGGGTCTTGGGGTACTGGCCTGGGTATGGAGTGGGACGAAACCCCACCTGGCGGAGTTGATTCTATGGGGCGGCGGTGCGGCCGCGGGGCTGACTTCCGCCCGTAACATTCCCCTCTTTGCCGTCGTTGCCTCGCCCATCATCATTCGCCATATGTTACTCGCCAGCCAGGGACAACCCTTCTACGCCTTACTGGCTGGCACCAGCCCCGAACCAACACTCAGCCGCCTGTTACGTCAGCTCAACTGGCTAATTCTGGTCCTGGTTATCCTGGCCGCTTCTATTTGGGTAGGGCGGCGGTTGAACAACATAGAGCCGCTGATCGAGCAACTATACCCCATTGCGGCTGTAGATTATCTGGAAGAACACGGTTTAACTGACCAGCGCATTTTTAACGATTACAGCTTTGGTGGCTACCTGATCTGGCGTGGCCTGCCCGTTTTTGCCGACGGCCGCGCCGATGTCTATGGGGACGCCTTTCTTTTTTACTATTTACAAACGTATCTGGCACGCGCAAACTGGCAAGAACCGCTCGATACGTGGGATGTGGATGTGGTACTGATGAGTCAGGGAACCGCGCTCACCTCCCTGTTGACCGCCAGCCCGGCCTGGGAGCAGGTTTACGCCGATGATGTAGCGCAGATTTTTGTGCGCCGGTAAGCCGCACCAGCAGTTGCATATACTACCAAAGGGTAACGATTAAGCCTCTCGAAGGCTAAGCGTGTCGAAACCCGTTTTTGCCTTCGACACGCCCAAGCAACAGGCTTAGCAGTTACGCCAAAGGGCATAATCTGACCTTTTCCCGCCGTGTCGCCGCGTTGGGAATATCCGAGGCCACCCCTAACGCCACCCCAAACCGCACTGGTGGGTTTCACTCCTTTCCTCTGGGAGCGCCGGAGGACTTAGTTTATGGCTATAACAAAGCCCAATCGGGCCACCCAGGCCGCAAATGTTTGTATGTTTAACCCAGGGCTTTCCGCTCTGGGCGGGGCGAATCTATGAAACGGCACGATTTAATCTGGTTGCTGTTGGCAGGGCTATTGTTCCAGGGTTTTTGGCTTCTGCTACTGCCCACCCCGGCTTACATGGATGCTTATTACTACACTACCAACGGTCAACGGCTGGCAGAAGGGCACGGCTGGACAGAAATGGTAGTCTGGCAATATCTGGATAATCCCGCCGGTGTACCGACGCCCAGCCATACCTATTGGATGCCGTTACCCTCGTTGTTCGCGGCCGCAGGGTACACCCTCACCTCATCCTTCCGGGGGGCACAACTCCCCTTCTGGCTAATGACCAGCTTGCTCCCTCTGCTCAGTTACCTGATTAGCCATAAACTGGGCGGTGAACGGTGGCAGAACATCGCGGCCGCGCTTTTCACCCTGAGCGGGGGGTTTTACCTGGCAAACTGGAACCAGCCAGAAACCTTCGCCCCCTTTGCCTGGGCTGGGGGTGGCTGTCTCTTTCTGCTGGCCTGGGCCGGACAAAAAAACCTTAGCCAGCGAATAACTCCATTTCTCTATGGGGGAGTCGGCGTATTGGCCGGGCTGGCCCACCTCACCCGTGCCGATGGGGTACTGTTGTTGGCGGTGGCGTTTCTTGTCGTTTTCATTAACCAATGGGCTGTCTGGGCTGTCAGAGGCGAAACTGCCGGGAAACAAAATCTGGGAAAAACCAGCCTGCTCGCGCCAGATATGCCGCTCCGGCGAACTTTTCTGGGACTTGGGTGGATTTTGCTGGGTTATTTGCTGGTTATGCTCCCCTGGTTTAGCCACAACCTGCGGACAACCGGTCAACTTTTGCCGACCACAGGCACACAGACCCTGTTTTTGACTACCTATGATGATCTCTTTGCTTATGGGCGCACCTTCAGTCTGAGTAGTTATCTGGAGTGGGGGTTAGGTAACATCCTGCGGGCTAAAGCCCGGGGAATGGGGAATGCTCTCCAGACCTTTATCGCCATCGGTGGCCTGATCTTTTTGACCCCATTTGTTTTAGCGGGGGGGTGGTGGTATTGGCGCAGAGGACAAAACCGCTGGTTGCGGCCGCTACTTCTCTACACTCTGGCCCTGTTTGCCGCCATGAGCCTGGTCTTCACCTTCCCTGGCGAGCGTGGCGGGCTGTTTCATTCCTCTGTGGCCCTGTGGCCCTGGTTTATGGCTTTGGTTCCGGCAGGCATCAGTTGGAGTGTGGAAGGCATGGCGCGGCGGCTACCCCATTGGCAACCGGCGCGGGCCAAACGGCTGTTCACCGGTCTGTTCATCGGTGTGGCTTTGGTATTGGGGCTTGTACTGGGCTTCACACGCGGCACCACCGATGTAAATGCCCGGCTTTATGCCCAGGTGGGAAACTCACTGCCGGAAGAGGCTGTGGTGATGGTAGGGAATGCCCCTGCCTACTATTATTTTACGCATCAACCAGCCTACAGCCTGCCCAATGAACCCATCGAAACGGTGCTGGCCGCGGCCGCACGTTATCACATTACCCATCTCATCCTGGATGAAAACCATCCCTTACCCTTAGCGGAACTTTACGGCGGAACCCTATCTCACCCCGCTCTGGAACAAGTAACCACTCTGGAAACCATCCGTGTCTACCAGATCACGAACCGATGAACAATAAGACTGATATTTTATGACAGCCTCTGTATCGGTTTATCGGGGGAAAACCCCACCCCTAACCCCGCCCCAGGGGCGGGGAACTTTTCTTGGTGCGGTTTTTCGGGGCGTTCGCCCCGAAAAACCGCACTATCCGGGTGTCCCCTTCCGGGCGGGAAGGGGGAAACCCAACGGCCTTCGGCAAGCTCAGGCCTCGTTGCCCGGGTAATTTTGAGAAGATACTCGTTCAGAATTAAATTGGGTGGCACGGTCAAGGGACCGGCCACAGCAAATCGTTAAGTTAAATACGGACGATTGCTTATTTCCGAATGATGACTAAGGTTCTACACAACCTTAACACCCTTATCGGCCAATTTTTGCCTGGTGAGAAAGAAAGAACACAATGAACAGTGCGCTAAAAACACAGAAATTCACCGAAAAAAGCCAGACTACGGTAAGCGTTCAGTTCCCTGAGAAAAAGAGCCTTCCGAACGTTTCCGCAAACGTGTTGACCAGTGGGACAAACCTTCGGAAGGCTGAACGGTTACAGACTACGGGAAATATGAACCTGAATCGTCTTCTCGTTGTTGTCGTTTTTGGTCTGGGCCTTTATTTGATCTTGCCTACTCTCAGTGGTCATTTAGGGTTTCCTCTGGATGATGCCTGGATTCATCAGACGTATGCGCGTAACCTGGCCGCTACTGGTCGGTGGGAATATGCCCCAGGGGTTGTCAGTGCGGGTTCTACATCCCCCTTGTGGACCACATTACTGGCAATTGGGTATGCCCTGGGTTTACCCCATTTGCTTTGGGCATACTTGTGGGGAGGCATAGCGCTTTTTTTGCTGGCCTGGGGGGGAATGCGGCTGTGGCAGGCAATCTGGCCAGAAAAAAGTCAGCAAGCCACCGTGATTGGCCTGGTGCTGGCACTCACCTGGCAACTGGTGTTCGCGGCCGCGTCCGGTATGGAATCCGCCCTGTTTATTGCCCTGACATTACACCTGAGTGCCGCCTACAGCCAATGGCGCCGGGACCCCCTGCCCAGTTTCAACGCCCCCCTCTGGATAGGGCTGGCTTGTGGCACCCTTATCCTGCTTCGACCAGATGGTCTGGGACTGGTTGCCCTGATCGGTGCGGGTATCATCTTGCGCCCCAATGGGATACAAGAACGATTACGCCTGTTGCTCGTGTGGGTGACCGCGGCCGCATTACCCCTTGTGCCCTATTTTGCCTTCAACCTGGCCGCATCGGGCCATATCTGGCCGAATACCTTTTACGCCAAACAGGCCGAATACGCCATCTTGCTCAGCCAGCCTCTCTGGCAAAGGATTCCCCAACTGTTTTTCTTTAGCCTGGGGGGGCCAGAAAGTGGCTGGCGCGGCATCAGTGGCGCACATCTGCTCCTATTGCCCGGCTTAATTGTGGCTACAAGCCGGGCCATTCGTTCCGATTGGCGGCAACGACGGCTCCTTTGTCTGTTGCCTGTATTGTGGGCGGCAGGGTTGGTCTTACTCTATGCCCTGCGCCTACCCGTCACTTACCAACGCGGCCGCTACCTCTGGCCCGCTCTCCCCATCTGGATTATCTATGGTCTGGCCGGGTGGCAAATCATCCTGAACACAGCGACTAGCCAACGGCTTGGCCCCCTTACCCACCGCGCCATCCAATGGACATTTGCCCTTTTGCTCCTGGTTTTCCTGGTGCTGGGCGGGCTGGCCTACCAGACTGATGTGGCCTTTATTGAAGGTGAAATGGTGCAGGTGGCCCATTGGCTCCAGGATAACACCGACGAGAACGCCATCATTGCCGCTCATGACATCGGCGCAATTGGTTATTTTGCGCCGCGGCCGCTTCTCGATCTGGCCGGTCTCATTTCGCCTGATATTGTGCCCTACCTACAGAATGAAGCAGACCTGGCGACCTACATCCGTGCCAGTAATGCCACCTATCTGGTAACGGCACCGGGCTGGCCCTACGCCTCTCTCACTACGGATGTTACCCCCCTCTATATCACAGATTACGCCTGGACAACCGGACAAGGGGTCAACAACATGGCCGTTTACCCACTCCGACCGCACCCCTAACCCGGCTCCAGGGGCGGGGAACTTTTCTCGGCGCGGTTTGGGGGCGGACGCCCCCAAACCGCGCCGGTAGGTTTCTCCCCTTCCCTCTAGGATCGAAGGGAGATGGGTCTTCAACCCAAACCTACCCAGGCTGTTGCCGTCAACAAAATTTCACTTTATGACTGTGGTAAGTATAAAACAGCAGGCCAACGGCCTTCGTAAATGATAGAGAGGACGGGTTTGGAGGAAAACCGTTTAGGGGAAGCGTTGGCCTGGGCAGAACGGCAGGATATTTTAGAGCGGTTAGAGGAGAGGTGGCGGTTTTATGTGCCCTTATTACGCCGTTGGTTGCTGGTAAAGGCAATGGGGAATTAGTGGCTCTGCCAATCCCCCTGTTTCTGTTTCTCTGCCCGGTTAAAGCGCCAGGTGATGAATAAAGGAGCCAGGGCCATTATACCCAGCATCAGGGCCAGTAACATAATACCACCGCCAATGACGGCCGGGACGCCCCCCAAAGCCAGCCCGACGATAGCCGCCACCAGCCCTACCAGAAAGAGTCCCAAAGCCAGAAGGCCGATACCGACCGCATATAGGCTGGCTTTTTTGAAGGATGCCCGTCTGCGGCCGCTAACCTGCCCGGTTTGTCCGTTGATAAACAAGGGATGGGGCTGGCGCTCATCGTCAAAATAGTGCGAGACGTAAACGGGTGTGAGGAGTT
This sequence comes from Chloroflexota bacterium, assembly GCA_018004935.1. GTDB lineage: Bacteria > Chloroflexota > Anaerolineae > Promineifilales > Promineifilaceae > Trichofilum. Next base: position 31,085 of record JAGNBF010000010.1, read on the forward strand.
GGGTCCAATGCTGGTTGCCATACCGGCTCGACCAGCGGAAATCACGAATATGATCGGCTTTACAGGCGGTGCGGCAGTCGCCGCTGGCCCGCTGTTGGAAATGGGGTTCGGCGTCGGGCCAGGCATCCTGGGGGGAGCGGTTGGGTAGACGGATGAGGGCATTCGCGGCCGCGTCGGGCCGATACCCTTTGCCTGCCTGTAAATCATACTGCCCCACCCGTTGCTGTAATATTTTGTGTTCGTCCAGAGCCGGAGCGGTCACATTGTGATAACGGCGATTTAATCGCCCCAACCGGGGTTCCCAGCGCACCTTTGTTTCTTGCACTTCCTGAGTGCGCCATTGGTTCCCCGCATACCGCTCCTGATGGCTAACCACCTGGTAGTTAAACCCTGCTTGCGCCTGCCATTGGGCCTGGACATCACTATCTACCAACCAGAGTGGCAGATAGAGCAGGCGTAACCGCTGATGCAGGTTTTGCGGCCGCAAATCTTGCGGCGCAAACCAGATGTCGGCGGCAAATTGTTTAACACTGTGGGCCACTTTCTCTTGAGAGAGGGTAGGGGGGATAATCAGTTCCGGTGGTTGTAGCGAAGCGATTTCCGCCCCCGTCTGCTCTTCTAACGTGTCCTGGCAACAGTGGGGACAGAGCAAGGGCAGGGAGCCTGGGGGAAGTAGATAACTCCAACCACAATGAGGGCACGCGGCCGCGAGCAGAGCCATGCCCCAGGTATTGATGAGCGAATCAGGAACTGGTGTTGTCATGGCCTGGTATGATAGCCCAAATGGCCGTTTTGAATCAACTTAGTGAGCGTCTAAAAGTATACCCATAAATCGTGAGGCACAGACCTGACAGGTTTTAGAAACCTGTCAGGTCTCCCACAAAACGCGGATATACTCAGCGTCTAAAAATAAGCTGGGTGGTATGGTCAGGAAGACCGGCCACAGCAAATGCCAAAGTTATTTGCGAGCGAACCCTGAGTCCTCGTTCAGCTAGCAATTCTCAATTTTGGCTTGCTCCAGGCGTTTACCGGTTTTTGTTTTCACGAGAGGGCGAACAGCCTTTCAGGCTGTTCTACGGTTTGGCCCATTTTTCGAGCATGCTTCTGGCGGTCAACGGGTTTAACCGTTGGCGGCATGGTTCAGATCAACTTTACAAATATGTAGGGCGATTTACCAATAAACCACGCCCTGGGGCGGGGATTTATTTGGCGAAATTCACAGCCCGCGTTTCCCGAATCACCGTCACCTGAATCTGACCAGGGTACTGCATACTATCTTCCACCGTCTTGGCAATATCTTTGGAGAGACGAATCGCCGCCAGATCATCAATCTTATCCGGTTTCACAAAGATGCGAATTTCCCGTCCGGCTTGCAATGCATACGCCCCTTCTACACCCTTAAACGACATAGCAATTTCTTCCAACGTGCGTACTCGTTTGATGTAATTTTCCAGGCTCTCCCGTCGTGCCCCTGGCCGTGCCCCAGAGATAGCATCGGCCACTTCCACAATGATGGCTTCGATACTTTCCTGGTCAACTTCATGGTGATGGGAGGCTACCGCATTCACAATCGTGGGATGCACATTAAATCGTTTGATGAACTCCGCCCCCAACATGGCGTGTGTCCCTTCCTGATCATGATCCATCGCTTTGCCCAGGTCATGGAGCAAAGCGGCAGTTTTCGCAATATCCACCTCTAATCCCAGTTCGGCGGCCAAAATAGAAGCCAGTTTAGAGGCTTCGACCGCATGATAAAGCTGGTTTTGGCCGTAAGAAGTACGGAATTTCAGCCGCCCCAACATTTTGATGATTTCTGGATGCAAACCATGCACATTGGCCTCAAAGGCGGCTTCTTCACCGGCATCTTTGATCACTTTGTTGACCTCAGCCGTGGAATCCTTGATGCTTTTTTCTATACGGGCGGGATGGATACGACCATCGGAAATCAGTTTTTCCAGGGCGCGACGAGCCACTTCGCGACGTACCGGGTCAAAACTGGAGACGGTCACGGCTTCAGGGGTGTCATCTACCACAATGTCTACCCCGGAAGCGATTTCAAAGGCGCGAATATTCCGGCCATTCCGGCCAATAATGCGTCCTTTCATCTCCTCATTGGGGATGGGCACCACAGAGACAACCATCTCCGCGACCTGATCCGTGGCAATCCGTTGGACAGCTAGAGCCACCAGGCTACGGGCTTTCACTTCGGCGCTTTCTTTGGCTTCATCCTCAATCTGCCGGATAACACGGGCCATATCTTGCCGGGCTTCTGCTTCGACTGCTGTAAGAAGCTCTTGTTTGGCCTCTTCTTGGGTCATATTGGCCACTTTTTCCAATTCGGCCTGGCGCTGTTCCTCAAATTCATCCATTTGTTGTTGGCGTTTGTCCAATTTACTCTGGCGACGATTGAGGTTTTGTTCGCGGATTTCGATCTTTTGGATCTGTTTATCTAGTTGGGATTGCCGCCGGTCAATGCGCTCTTCGGCGCGGGCAATATCTTTAAAGCGACGTTCGATAAGGGTTTCCGCTTCGGCGCGAGAGTGTTTTACTTCTTGCTCGGCTTTGGCGAGGAGATTTTCGGCATCCTGGTCCGCGGTACGGCGCCGGGCATCGGCTTCTTCATGGGCTTTGGCGTAAATGGCATCCGTTTGCGGTTTGAGGAAATACCAGACGAGTCCTGCGGCCGCGCCCCCACCCACTAATAAGCCAATAATGATTCCTATGACGATATCCATGATTACTTTCCTTAACCTTTAGGGTTCATCTTCTAACTCACGCCAGAGGTCATCTACTACCTGGCGGATGGTTTGATATTGGAAGCCGCGCCGTTGTAGATAACCACCTAATTTGGCGCGGAATTGTTCTTGAGGCAGGTGGCGATAGGTGCCGAGTTTACGCTGGGCGGCGTCTCGTGCGGCCGCGACCTCATCTACCTCATTTAATAACGAATCTATAACATCCCGGCTTACACCTTTTTGCTGTAGCTCATAACGTAAAGCCATCTGGCTACGCGGTTTGAAAGTGAGCCGCTGGTCAATCCAGTATTCACTAAAAGAAGAATCATTTAACAGGTCTAGAGCCTGCAACTGGGTAATTACCTGCTCAATTTGGGTATTGTCATACCCTTTACCATGTAGATAACGCTGTACTTCACCAATACTACGCGGCCGCTGGCTAATAAGCCGAATAACCTGCTCTTTGGCTTTAACCAATAGATCCTGGCTCTGCCGAAGAGCAATTTGCTCCTCAGTAAGGTTATCACCTGTTTTTAAACCGGTTGCGGCCGCGAGAGACAGGCTAAAAGCATACTGTTCGTCCAGGAAGATATTTACCCGGTCTTTGTTCTTCACTTGTGCCGTTATGGCCGTTATCGTAGGCATGTTTGTATCAGATTCCCGGTCAGAACCGGCACACTGGCTCGATTTGGTTTCCCCATCTTGCCTGGTGAGGTCAGCCCGTAAGCCCACATCAAATAAAAACAGCCGTGACATTTCTGCCAACGGCTGTTGCTGATGAATGCAGGCACGCGGACGAGGAGCATCAGGCTCATCGCCAGGGGGAAATGAATCCCGGATCAATGTAACTGTTGACTGAGTTTCTGTATCAGGTGACAGATGTCACACGGCGAAGAATAGATTCAAACGATGTCGTTACCTCTTCGATCAACTGCCTAATAGGATAAACGAAGTGGTAGCGGATTGCGGCCGCGTACTCACGATACAGTCCCTGGATATAGTTTTATCGCCTGGTTTCCCTGGTATCAATCGTTTTGTCTATGGGTGACTTAGATAGGGTAACTACTAAAGCCGTTGCCTGAGCTTGTCGAAGATAACACAGGGTTTCGACAAGCTCAGCCCTCGAGAGGGTTAATATAGCTTTTAAGAAAAAGATTTTGACTGTACGGGCAACCCTTGTGATTGCCCCAGTGGAGACCAGCTCCTACTCAAAATCATTATCTTAAGGTCTATAGTTACCAGATAGGACAGATACAGTCCCATATACCACCGGTTGTTTATACTTAATACCAGCCCACACAGGCGGACTCAACAACAATTTCGCGTTTCGTTCTGCACACCAACCGGAACCATCCGGTTGTACCACAACACAGCCATTGGGTTTAGCCAAACTCCACTTCGCTTTCGGCTACAATTGAAGCCGCGACGGGAAGGCTGGCTTGTTGGCGGATAATTAGTTCAATCTCTTGCAAAAGGGTCGGGTTATCCACCAGGTAATCTTTCGCATTTTCCCGACCCTGGCCTAAAGCCATATCACGGTAACGGAAGTATGCCCCCCGTTTTTCTATCACATTGCTCGCCACTGCCAGGTCAAGCACATCACCCGCCCGGGAGATGCCCTGGTTATACATGATATCGAATTCACATTCTTTAAAGGGTGGAGCAACTTTGTTCTTTTTCACTTTCACGCGGGTACGATTGCCCACAACTTCTCCCCCGGTTTTGAGCGCTTGTATGGAACGAATATCGAGACGCACTGAGGCATAAAACTTGAGCGCGTTACCACCGGAGGTTGTTTCTGGATTGCCAAACATGACGCCAATTTTGTGGCGGATCTGGTTGGTGAAGATGGTCGTTGTGTTGGTTTGTTTGATAATGCCGGAGAGTTTACGCAATGCCTGAGACATGAGTCGGGCTTGCAGACCGGGATGATTATCGCCCATTTCGCCTTCGATTTCGGCGCGGGGAACCAAAGCGGCTACGGAGTCCACCACCACCACATCCATTGTTCCAGAGCGGATGAGGGCTTCAGCAATTTCCAGGGCTTGTTCCCCTGTGTCGGGCTGGGAGACATATAAGTTGTTCACGTCTACACCTAACCGGGCGGCATAAGTGGGGTCTAGCGCGTGTTCCATATCTACAAAGGCGCACAACCCGCCCATTTTTTGGGCTTCAGCGACGACGTGTAAGCAAAGGGTGGTTTTGCCAGATGATTCTGGCCCAAAGACTTCAATGATGCGGCCGCGTGGAAAACCACCCACTCCCAGTGCCAGGTCAAGGGAAAGACAACCACTCGATATAGATTGCACTACCATGTTTCGGGCATCACCCAGGCGCATAATGGCGCCCTCGCCAAATCGTTTTTGCAAGGAAGCCAGGGTGGTTTGTAACTGATTTTCGCGGCTGTCTTTGGCCATTAATTCCTCATATTTGAGGGGGAGTGAGTATCAGGTTGAGAGGCGGATGAAGATAAAAGATGGTTGTTTTGAGCCTGAAACCCTACTCGATACGCCTCAACAAAAGGGGCTTGTTTCGTCCAGGTAGCAATCAGAGGAATCTCCGTCAGTTAAGTTTACTGTAGGGTTTTGACGCAAGCTGTCAGAAAGTTAGCGACGAACTGTGGAGAAGGTACCCTGTTTACCGATGAAAATGATTATGTAGTGTACAATAGGGAAGATCATCCGGCAAGTTTATTGAATGGTTGTTCGGTGATTCATGGTAGTTCTATGACGATTCGTCTCGCCCAACTAACTGACCGTCAGGCCCTGGTCTCACTGTGGCAGACTGCTCCTTATGTTCATCTCCATGCGGAATGGCAACTGCCCGTAGAATGGCTGGGTGAACCGGGGTTTGTGGTGTGGGCAGAGCCGGTGCGCCGGGCACTGGCCTGGCCTGTAGAAACAGGGGATGTGCTTCGTGCCTGTCTGGCGCTGGTGGCGGATCCGTTACCGGCGGGGTGGGTGCGCATCGCGGCCGCGTCCATCACTTCGGCCCTGGCAGATACTTTCCAGCCACTGCTGGAAAGTGCCTGGCCCACGATCATCGAACAGGGCATAACGGAGTTGGGCTGGTTGATATTGGAGCCACGCACCCCGTCATTTCTGCCCCATCTGGGTTTTGCTCCCCTTACGGAATTGGAGACGTACATCAAAACTGATGGGTCTACAAGGCAACCGGCGAGTAATGAGCGTGTGCAAATTCGCCCGGTGCGGGTGGAAGATATGGCGGCGATTGTACGGTTGGACGCGGCCGCATATGCCCCATTGTGGCGTTATAGTCACCAGACATTTACCCTGGCGCGGCCGCAGGCCCTTACCTTTGATGTGGCGTTATGGGATGAACAAATTGTGGGGAGTTTGTTGAGTATGCCAGGAGATGATCGGGGGAGTGCTCATCTGGTTCGCCTTACGGTTAGTCCGCAGGTACAGGGGCGGGGAGTTGGCCGCACCCTGATGAATCATTTCCTGGCGCAATGTTGTCAGCGGGGGTTAAGCCACATTTCCCTCAATACCCAATTAGACAACGCCTCGTCACAACGCCTATACCGGCAATATGGCTTTCGCCCCTGGGGGGCAAGAGTGGGGGTCTGGCGTAAAGAAGTGAGTCGTGATTTCTGATAACACCTGACACTCTTGTTGGCTGAGGCTGTCGAAGCCCGTATTCAGGTATTCCTTACCCCATGTATCGCCACACCCCATCTATCTCTTCTTCTACTATTGCCCCTTCTTGTTTGAGTAAATCGAGATAACCCACGACCATCCACAGAGCGGTGAAACGAATTTGGAGTGGGTAATCGGTGTACATCCGGTCTACCAGGGTGGCAACGGTATTAACCCCGGCCTGAATGAGTTCCAGGCATTCCTGTTTACGTTTTTGGATGCGGCCGCGTTGGTACGCAATCAACCCCCGGTGGTTAGTAAAGGGATCCCCATGCCCCGGATATACCCATTCAATAGCCAACGGCTCCACCTTTGCCACCGATTCCAGGTAAATAGGGAGGCTTAGGGTACGCGCTTGCCCATCTTCGGGGCGCTCTACCACAGGGGTAGGCGTTTTGGGCAAAAGGTGATCGGCAGAAAGGAACTGGCGTGTTTCCGGCTGATAAAAACAGGTCATCATACTGGCGTGGCCGGGTGTATGAATAACCTGCCAATCCAGCCCCCCCATCGTCAACGGTTGGTCCAGGCCAAACGAGACAATACGCTCAGCGGGCACAGAGTCCGTCTGCTGGACGATGTGGGTCATATAGCCGATGATTAATTGTTGGGCAAAAGGTGGTAATCCCAACCGATGCAAGAATTGATCCCGATAAAAAGCGGTGCGTTGTTCCCAGTTGCCGTGGAAATCTATCAACCAGGGTTTGCCCGGTTCATAGATCCAGATAGTGGCCGCTGATTCTTGCGTGATGCGCCCCGCCAGACCACAATGATCAACATGGGGATGGGTGATAATAACCCGGCTCAGGTCGGCAATGGTGAGATTGTATTGGGCCAGGGTAGTGACGAGGGTGGCATACCCTTTTTCTGATTTGATACCCGTATCTACCAGAATTGGCTCTGGGGTGGGAAATAGATAAGCATTGACGGAGCCTACCTCTAAACCTGTGTCTAATTCGATGCGTATGGGATTTGTCATAACTTAAGTTCTTTCGGAATCCGTGGGGTGTGGCTAAACGTAGGGGCTGGCCTTGTGCCTGCTCCGTGAAGGGCAACCACAAGGGTTGCCCCTACAAATGGTGTCAACCCCCTGAAATCTCAAAGACCCACAGCTTATTTGATGGTAACTATATAGGTAGCTCTTTTGCCAGAGAGACCCTAAAGGTTTTAATCACCATCACGCCAGAATCACCAGAGGTCAAAACCTTTAGGGTCTGAATAGATGCTTTGACGGGAGTTATACTGCCAAAGGGCATAAGCTGACATTTTCCCGCCTTGTCGCTGTGCCGCTTTATCACCGCGTTGTGAATATCCGAAGCCACATTCCTCGAGAGGGTGAGTCGTTACAAAATAACCCCCTTATTCGCGGGAAACGGGGAGTAAAATGTGCATGGTCGTACCCTGCTCGAATTGAGTATGCACCTCGATGCGGCCGCCTAAACCTTCAATGTAATCTCTGGCCCAAAACAACCCAAATCCCATGCCCCGTTCTTTGGTGGACCATTTCATATCAAAAATATAGGGTAAATGCTCGGGGCGGATGCCCGTGCCATTGTCTTGAATGGCGATATGAAGGAACAGACCATCTGGGTAAACCTGAACGACTAATTCCCCAGGGCGTTTGGCTTCGATGATGGCATCTATGCTATTGTCTAACATAATTTTGAACGCCTCAGTTAACATGATGGGTACGGTAAACACAGGGGGCAGGTTAGGTGTAATATGCTGTTGCAGGTTAATCTGGTAGACGGCGGTGTGGGTACTGACTTTTCGTAAGGCTTCTTCCAGGCAGGCGGCTATCTGGGTGGGTGTTTCGTCGGCGGGACGCCAGGGTTCGTGGAGGCGGTCTAGCAGGCGTAGGGTATCGTTTAACTGGATGGTTAGTTCCTGGTTGATAGTGAGCAACTCTTGTTGTTGCTGACTGGTTAATTCCTGAAATTGTTGGAACAGGTAGAGATGCATACGCACGGAGCCAATGCGGTTGCGTAACTCATGAACGGCCGCGGCCGCGCTGAAGGCCATCTTCCCAAAGACCGTTGCTACTTGTTGTTGTTCCTTAGCTTTGCGGTAAAGGCGGGCATTGTTAATGGTCGCGGCCGCTTGTCGGCCAAACGCCTGAAGGAGTTCAACTTCTTCAGGGCCAAAGCCGCCCCCCCGTTCTGTCGCCGCAAATAAATTACCCATCATCTCCCATTGGCCGGTTGTCGTTTCCAGATAACAGGGTACAGCAATGATCTGTTTGATACCCAGAGCGGGTTGGATAACATGGTTGATAATGGGCCGGGCAATCATAGGTAAGATGGGAGTAAAGATGCTAAATAGTTGCTCGCTGGTGACAGCATGACCACGCCGCACCGCTTCCACGCTTAGGTTGTTGTGGTACTTCTCGTCATAGATGAACACACGGGCAAAGGAGGGATCCGGGTTGAGGATACTTACCGACTGGCCAATCAATTGGGAAATGCGCTCTTCCCAAATGCGAATCTGGGCTTCGGAGACCACTCGGGGGGAGAAAGAGACAGCGCGTAGGGGTAAGGAACCATCGGCTTCGTAAGTGGCGACCATTGCCCCCATATAACCCAGCCCTTCCACAATACCCATCACAATCTGGTGTAAGACGGCCTCTTCTTGCTGAATGTGGGCCTGTATCTGGATGGTCAACTGCCGGGCTACCTGCAACACACGTTGGCGATGGCGCTCCATTTCAATCGCGGCCGCGGCCTGACGACTAAACGCACTAAGGATACGCACATCCTGTTCCGTAATGACTCCCCGTTTTCCGGCAAATAGATTCCCCACAATCTCCGGCTCTTGCCCGGGAACGTCAATAAAAAAGGGCACGGCCACAATCTGTTTGACCCCGACAAAGGGTTGAATCAGTTGATTAACTATCGTTTTGGTAATAGGGGGGAGAACCGGGTCAAAAAGAGTATACAAATCATCTGTAATCACCGGTTCCCGACTGAGGGCGGCCTTGACACTGAGATTCGTGCTGTGTTCGTCGGCATTGGTAAAAACCCGGGCAAACGTAGGGTCTGGTTCGATAATACTGACCTTCCGTTGCATGAGACGGGATACAGTCGCTTCCCATTCCCGGATCTGTGCTTCTGGAGCCACCGTTGGGTCCACGTAAAAAGCCCGTACCGGCAGGGAATGATCCCGCTCATAGGTAGCGATCATCGCCCCGGTGTAATCAAGCACCTCTACGATGTCGCGCACAATCTGATGGAAGGCGGTTTGTAAACTGCTACTAGGTTCGCTATTGGGATGAGCCATAGGCGTATGCTACTGAGTGTGTTGCGTAATTTTCGACCTGACGATTCAGGTGTTACAACTTAGTAATTGTCCAAGAATAACTTCCCGTTTTGCTGTGGCCCGTCTCCTGACCGCGCCACCCAAGTTATTTTTAGACGCTCACTTTGAGAAGGTGAACCCGCTGACGCGCACCCCCAGCCCTTTCCCGCTTCGGGAGAGGGGCAGGGAGAGGGTCTGTATCATTACAAAGCGTCCGTTTATTAGGGCCAGATTATCTCTAGCCATTCACGAACTTCAATCGGATGAAGAAATTGTCCCAGGTAATGGTCTCCCAGCCAAAGCTCAAAATGGAGATGAACATCACCATCGGGGTTTTCTTGGGTTATTGGGGAACCGGAGTTTCCCACATTGCCTAATCGTTGCCCGACGGTGACGCGTGTCCCGACTTCTATACCGGGGGCAATAGCGCTGAGGTGGGCATAATGGGCTACCCAGCCATTATCCAGTTGTAGCCAGATCTGGCGGCCGCGATAAAAATCTAAAACCTCAGGGGAGGTGAATCCTTCGGCCAGGACGGTTTCATGCATTTGCCCAAAGAGCCAGGCTGTGGGAGTAATGTAACTGGTATCGGCGCGGATAATAACCCCGGCGGCCACAGCTTGAACAGGGGTACCAATGGTTTTGTAGAAATCCATACCCTCATGGACACCCAGACGGTAATGGCGGGGCGCGCCAGGCAACTGAAACTCCCGCAAGGCTACACTGGTATCCACGATGGGGCGTAATAGCCCCTCTAAAGTTGCCAGGGTGAGCGGATCATGGGGTTGGCCTGAGGCCAATAACACCCCCCCGGTGATGGTCGCTAATTGTTCGGGCCGCTCTACGAAGTAGAGTGCATCCCGTCCGGCCAGGATGAGGCGGGTGTCATCGGCCCAGAAGGTACTGATCGGCTCGGTGAAGGTCCAGTCACGAATGAACTTGCCGCTGGCGGCGGTGAAGGCTTGCAGGTGAGAGCCAGCCTGGTCCAGGATGTAGAGGGTGGTAGGGGTGGCGAGAATAGATCGCGGCCGCGTTAATACCCCTGACAATGTCCATTCTACCTGTGTGCGCAAAGCCGCTTCCACTTTAACGACTTGCCCCATTTCCGCACCTGCCTGGGTCAGCACATAGGCAAAACCCCCCTGCACACTCAGATCAACCTCGCGACCATCCCCCGATAACCAGGCATAAATATCCCCATCATCAGTGTAAGCCTGAACGAATTTGTAGCTGGTTTCCAGAAGAAAACGGGTGTCCGTATCCGCACTCAGGGCTACATAATATTGTGAAGAAACATCCCGCACTCGCCGGTCGTACCGATCTAGTTGCCATAAATTGGTAACGGTATTGTAGTTGTACACATCCCCCGCCCGATCCAGCACATAGAGCATTTCCCCGGCACTGTCCAGATCGAATGGCTCCAGAACAGGCACAGCATCTATGATGGCTCCAGCCTGGAGAATGACCTGGGGGGGAGTGGGGTGAAGGAGATCGAGGCGTAGGACGCGGCCGCTGTCTAACAGATAAGCCGTATCACCAATAACTTCCAGCGTACGTGGGTGGACGAAGTTGCCCGGTTCATATTGCCACAAACCAGTATTGTCTAGCCCCATTTGCTGGGTGCGGGCCGTGAGTCTATCTTTGGCGGCTGTTGCCGGGCTGGTGGGGGTTGGCGATGGTTCAACCACTGAAACTGTAGCGACAGGTAAAGTGGCTGTTTGTGTCGGGGGGATGGTGGGGGTGGCTGGTGCCGGGATGGCTGTGGTGGGGGCCGTAGCGATAGGTGAAGGGGTAGAAGCGGTGGGCACGCGGCCGCAGGCAACAAGACTCAATAAAAAAAAGGTAACTATACACGTCAGAAACCAGGTTTTTCTCTTATAGGGCATGAGTGGGTCTACGCAAAAACCCGGTTTCTCCAGCGAGGCTGTATAGTTACAAAAAAAGAAACACCACTTTTTCCAATGTATCTGCGCCAGCACATACCACCTCTACCAGTCAGATTTTTGGGTTCTGCTGTTTTGGTCGGGAAAATGGACTGGTGTCGCGACTGTAACCAGCCAATTCTGGCTTTCATGAGCCAGTATTGGTTTTCCCCTAGAGCAAACCTGGGGCAAGTCTAACACGAACTGCCCTGGAAATGAAAATGCCCGCTTATATCTATGAGTCTACTGCAAAAAGCCCGGTTTCTGACTAATCTAACCGTCGCTTCCAGAGAGAAAGAAACCGGGTTTTTAACTGCTTTGACCTTTTTTCAGTGGAGTCATCTATAGTTACCCTGGTTATAAAGTAACATTTTGTTTGCGACCACAGCCTGCGTAAGTTGAGGCTCAAGGCCCATCCCCTGCCTTTCCCAGAGGAAAAGTAAGACCACCAGCGCGGTTTGGGGGGCAATGGCGAAAAACACCGCCACAAACAAGAGATGGAGAAGGTGTCCCTCCCCTCGGCGCGGTTTGGGGGCAATGGCGAAAAACACCGCCACAAACAAGAGATGGAGAAGGTGTCCCTCCCCTCGGCGCGGTTTGGGGGGCGTCCGCCCCCCAAACCGCGCCGGAAAAAGTTCCCCGCCCCTGGGGGCGGGGTTAGGGGTGGGGGAAATACCCAACACACAAACACATCTCCTTACTCAAACTTTAGAAAACCCATGTTACATATGTTTGGCGCGATGCATTTCCCGTTCCAGGCGTTCTTTGTAAGGGAAAAAGTCCACTTCAATCGTATGCCGCCGAGAAGTGATATATCGCTTACGCATCGCGATTTGAGTGCGATCAATATCCCGCCATAAAGTATCCTTATCTGGCAAAACCAAAGTCCCCTTCAACAAACCGGCTATCCATTGCGCCTGTAACTCTGCCAGAGGCATAATCGCCCCCAACGGCTGAATGAAGCCGAGAAAATACAGCCCTGGTAACTCCGGTGGCACTACATGCAAATACAGGTTCATCACATTGGCCTGCACCTGATACACCTCAGGGGACAAAAAAGGGAAGTTGATTTTGTAGCCAGTAGCATAAATAATGGCATCCAGTTGTTCTTCACTCCCATCGGTAAAACGCACCCGATTACCCATCAATCGGTCAATATTGGGTTTCATCGTGACCAGTCCGGCTTTGACTTTGTGGAGTAAATCTTGAGAGACTGTAGGGTGCTCCGCCAGGATAGGGTTGGGGGGTAAGGGCACACCATAACGACGCTGATCGCCACGTACCCAGTAAAGTAAATAGTAGTAGAGCAGTTGTTGCAGGCGGAGGGGCAGGCGGGAGAAGGCAGAACTGGTGTAATGGTCGAGCGGCCGCCCCAGGGCATACTTGGGGATGATGTGGGCACTGCGCCGGGTGGAGAGAAATGTTTTGGCGGCGTTGCGCCCCATTTCACAAGCCAGATCCACGCCGGAGTTGCCGATACCCACAACCAGTACACGTTGGTCTTTGAAGGGATCAGGCACTTTATAATCGTGGGCGTGCATGATCAGGCCATGAAATTCGCCGGGAAAATCAGGCCAGCGGGGATGCCAATGATGACCGCTGGCAACGATAACGGCCCGGTAGGCACGTATTTCGCCATTATCGAGGGTGACTTCCCAGCGGCCGCGGCCCGCCGGGCATACCTGTTTCACACCGGTACGGAAGGTTATGGTGTTCCGTAAGCCGAAGTGGTCCACATAATTTTCAAAGTAGGCCAAAATTTGGGAGTGGTGAGCAAAGTCAGGGTAATCTGTGGGCATGGGAAAATCAGAGTAGGCCATGCGCTGTTTGCTGGTATTGATCATGAGTGACTGATAGGCTGAAGACATGCCGTTGTCATTCAGGTAACGCCAGTTACCTCCTATGCCTGACCCTTTTTCAAAGCAATCATAGGGAATGCCCTGTTCATGTAATATCTTTGCCGCCACAATCCCGGATGACCCCGCGCCGATGATGCATACTTTATCTATGGACATGTTGCTACTCCGTAAGTTTGTGGCGTTGGTAAAGTAAGGAATGGGAATTAAATAACCTGCTCACTCAAAGGGGCGCGGTCAGGAAACCGGCCACAGTAAATGGTCAAGCGCAACTATACAACCCCTCACCCTAACCCTCTCCCCCAGGAAGAGGGAACCAACTCCCCTCTCCCGAAGCGGGAGAGGAGCCGGGGGTGAGGGGTAGCTGTTCCGGTGATCGCCACAGTCAGAGTACCTGTATAGTTACGTTCAATCTATTTAATTATTGATCCTGAGTGTACCAATACCTTATTGCTCAAACCCCCGATACGCCGGGGGTGCGTTGTTGTGGTCGTCAATTTCCCAGTTTTTACGCCAGAGAGAATAGGCCCCATCTACCTTGACGGTTTCGCCGGTGATGTACGCGGCCGCGGGCGAGAGCAAAAAGGTTACTGCGGCCGCGCACTCTGCCTCGGTACCCATTCGTTTCAGGGGGATATCCTGCTTCATCGCCAGAATAAACGGTAACATCTCTTCCCCATACTGCAAAATGCCGTTGCCTTCAATAAGGCCGGGGGCAACCGCATTCACCCGCACCCCGGAGCGTGCCCACTCTACGGCCAACGTTTTGGTCAGGTTTTCCACCCCGGCCCGGGCCGCGCCTGTGTGGGCCATACCGGGAAACCCCCGCCACATATCGGCGATGATGTTGATAATTGCGCCCCCGTGTTGACCCAAATAACGATTATACGCTTCGCGGCACATCATAAATGTGCCCGTCAGATTTGTCTCAATCACTGCCTGCCACCCTTTGGTGGAGATGGCCTCGGCGGGACTCATAAACTGGCCCCCGGCATTATTCACCAGAGCATCTATTTTGCCATACTGGCCTAAAACGGTGTCAAAAAGGGCACTAATCTCTTCTTCTTTGCGGATGTTGCACAGATGAATGGAGGCGGAACCGTGCGCGGCCGCGATCTCAGCCCGTGTTACCTCTAGCCGCTCTAACTTCCGGGCCGCCAGCACCACCTGTGCCCCCAAAGCCGCCAACTCGTGAGCAATCGCCCGGCCAATGCCCGAACCCCCACCTGTTACCACCACTACCTGCCCGGCAAACAAATCCGGCCGAAAAATAGATTGGTACACCATAAACTCTCCTACGAAAATGTAGGGCGATTTTTTAAATCGCCCAGTGGACGATTTAAAAAATCGTCCTACAAATTTTCATTCCACCTGGTGAGCACCCCGCTCATGGGGAACTCCTACGAAAATAGCCACGGATACTGGAAACACGGATAGGAAAGAACACGGATAAGAATGAAAAGTTGTGGCGTTATTTTCATCCCTCTTGGTGCACCGTAGGCCCATGGGGAACTCCTACGAAAATGTAGGGCGATTTGGCAAATCGCCCGGACGATTTACCAAAGGATGTGTTTCAAATGAGTTGAATAATTAATTGTTGAACAGTTGAATGGTTGAATGGTTAATGAAGCGGTAGACGCTTCCCTCGTTAATCATTCAACAATTCACCAATTCACCGATTCATTATTTTCTTCCTCTCAACCGAAATGAAACACACCCTTTACCAAATTGTCCTAGAGATTTTCATTTCAACGTATCCCGCATGACCCCCTCCCTATCGCATCTTCTTACATTCCATGTTGGCATGTATATTCAAGTAACGTAACCAGGCTTTAACACTCAGATCGCCATACATATTGTGTAAAACCTTCCGTTCCGCGACGTTCGCCTTATCCAGATCCCGTACTAACGACACCGTCGTGGCGCGTGTCTGCGCAAACTGTTGGCGCAAAGTAACCCAATCCGTTTCCCGAGCGGGGCGATACCCGTTATATTCATCCTGCACAAACGCCTGCCCCAAAGCCACCCGCAAACGACTCTGTCCCCATCGTTCAATACCAATGATATGGTTCAATACTTGCCGATTCCGGGTATTATCGGGCAATTTTGCCAGTTGTTGCTCTAAGGATGCCCCACTTTGAGCTAATGTTTGTCCCATCTGGCTTACAGTACGCCGCCGTACCGGCCATTCCAAAAACAAAAACCCTGCTATACCCATATTGGTTATCCTTTTCTGTTTCATGATTATTATGGTACCACCAGTGGATTATTCTCAATTCTAAGCAAACAGACAAACCATCCGTTAATCAAGATTTTACTATTCCCCTATTGCCCGCATAAACCCTGTTCCCTATAATCCGCCTGGAATTACAACTGAGGGGGACACCCATGGCATTCATCACTGGTGAACAAGTTGGCCCATACACTATCGAAGCCGAACTGGGACAGGGGGGGATGGCATCCGTTTTTAAAGCCCATCATTCCGGTCTGGATCGTTATGTGGCGATCAAAGTTATGCACTCAATGTTTAAGAGTGATGATTCCTTTGTCCGTCGTTTTCAACGGGAAGCCCGAGTGGTGGCTAAGTTGGAACACCCGCATATTATTCCGGTATATGATTACGCAGAACACCGGGGGCATCCCTATCTGGTCATGCGGTATGTGGAAGGAATTACCCTGAAAGAGCGACTGCGCGAAGGTATGCTCTCCCGCAATGAGATGGTGCGCCTGGTAACTGCCATTGCTGATGGCCTGGATTATGCTCACGGCCAGGGTGTTCTGCACCGCGATGTTAAACCCTCAAATATTATGCTTACCAAAGGTGGGGGCATTTTTATTACCGATTTTGGCCTGGCGCGTATTTTGCAGGCAGGTGAGTCCACAATGTCGCAGGGGATGATGATGGGCACACCCCAGTACATCCCCCCGGAGCAGGCTCGCGGATTGGCGGAACTGGATCACCGGGCCGATTTGTACTCTTTAGGGGTCATCCTGTATGAGATGACGGTAGGGCGAGTTCCATTTGATGCGCCGACTACCTATACTATTATTCATGATCAGATCTTTACCCCACCTCCCAAACCCCGAGATTTGAATGGACAATTATCGCCAGAATTAGAAGCGGTTCTGCTTCAGGCATTGGCGAAAGAACCAGAAGCCCGTTTTGCCAGTGCCGGGGAGATGGTGACGGCTTTTGTGGCGGCGCTTCTGGCGTTGCCGGGGGAAGTGGCACAGGCCGGAACCTTGCTTTTGCCCGATATTACCCCGGTCGCCCAGACGAAATACACTCCGGCCAGCGCCACACGCCTGCATTTGCCGATAACGCCCACGCCCACGCCGGTTGCCCCCACAGCGCTTTCTCCCTTACCCCCTACCCTGGTCGAACCAGCTGTTACCCAACTCGCGGCCGCATCTACCCCTTCTCCTGTTACTCCTCGTCGTTTCCCTGTTCCTTTAATTATCGTCGGATTAGTTGGGTTACTCCTCGTGGCGACGGCCATCATTCTGGTCATGGGGGCACGGAATCGCCAGATTCAGGCTGATTTACGGCGGGCCACAGCCACCGCGGCCGCACAAATCAGTCTCAATGCAACAGCCACCGCGGCCGCGATCCCTACCTTACCCCCCACCCTCCTACCCCCCCGACCTGACAATCAGGGGGCGCCAGGTCAGCAACCTTTGCCCGGCCCCTTCGGCCCAGACATGGCTTTACCCGCTCTGGAGAGCGCACGCCCAATAGCCGAACTGGAACCTCTGCTGGCGGCGAATCCGGGAAATCGCGGGTTACAGTTGGAGCTTGCGGCCGCGTATTTCCGTGATGAACAATACGAAAAAGGGTTGCAACTCCTGCAACCACTTGGTGGGGAAATTGACTCGCCCCTACCCTATATAGGTTTGGCCGAAGCCCTGCTAAACCAACGACGAGATAACCTGGCCATCGGCATTCTTCAGACCGGTCGAGAAAAGTTCCCTGAAGATACAGGCCTGCTCAGCCTGACCATGTTCCTGTTCATCATCAATGAGTACCCCCGCCCTCTTGTCACCGACCTGATCACTGACATCCGTGAGGTGGCCCCCACCGCTCCGGTCCGCGCCTTGGGCGATGCGTATGAACAATCTATTGAGGTTGACTGGATGACAGCCAGTTATACCTTGGGCGATGGTTTACTCCAGGCCACCGGAACCGATCGTTACTACCTTTCCTTTATGTTAGCACTTGTTTATACGGAGCTAGATGACATACCCGCGGCCCGTCAGGCTTATCTGGATGCCCGTTCTGTTACTCCCTTCTGGCTCAACATGCGTATTGATGAAGCCTTAATCGCCTTACCGGAGTAACGTAACCGTTCCATTGTGTCAATTCATCCGCCAGCCTGCCCGGTCGTAAAATGACCGGGTTATCGTGACAAAGATTGTTGGCCTGGCGTTTTAGCCCGTAGGGCTTCGTCTATTTAGCCTGGCGGTCCAACCGCCGGGCGGGGTAACTGAACGCTTGCGGAGTAACTCCAGTTGCGGTATTCTCCGACTTTCATACGTTAATATGACTAAATCTCTATACCCCGTTCAGGAGTAGACGTGATATACATAGGACTGTTGTACTGTCATGTTAGATTTGCGGTTCTCGGCGTGTGCCAGGGTAAAAATGGATAACCATGTGCCTGCACGCCCCCTTTAATGGTAATTATTCGTCTATCCATTTGCTCCTTGCATCAACGTTAGGCTTGCCTCGACCTTCTCCCCTTTATCATGGGCTTTGTATTGGATTCTCTTTCTATTGCCTGAAGCAAGAAATGACGGGAAAGGTTGCTTGCTTTTTGCTTGCGTTTTAACCATCAATTAGGAGGTTCCATGTCTGAATACGCTCCCCAGACGCGGCCGCGGACGTTTTTCCTGCGGTTTCTTGTTCTTGTCTTTCTTTTCTTGACCTTCAACACTCTTGTCTTTACTGGTCCGGCCAATGCTGGCCCAGGTCAGACGCCATTCTTTTCCCTTAACTCCAGCCTCACCGCTGGTCAGACCATCGCCACACCCTACCTGCTCCCTAGCGGTACCCGCCCCTTTAACTTCTCACTAACCGTAAGTGGCAGTGGCCCGGTGCAGTTGGAAATTACTAATGGCTCTGGGGGAGCGGTCTGGATGGGCACGGCCCAGGCCGGAGAAACGGTGTGGGGTTTTGGTACCCTGACGACTGGCAATAACAACCTTAAACTGACAAACCAGGGCGCGGCCGCGGCCAATGCCTCCCTGAAACTGTATGACATCCCCACCGCCCCTTACAACTGGTCCGGTGTCGCCAATGGTTCTGGCCTCAACAGCCAGGCCCGTGTCACCTTCCCTACCAGCGGCTTATACACCTTTACCTACACCGTCGGTAGCGGCCGCTTCCAGTTTGAAGCCAATACCAACCACCTTCAAAAAACTGTCGAAAGTAATGGTTCCGTTGTCTATTACATCCCCGCCGGAACACACACCTTCACCATAGACCAGAACAGTACGACGGGAGCCAGTTGGGGCTTAAACATTACTGGCCCAGGCGCTACCAATGATAGCCTGCCCTACACCAAGAGCGGTGGTAATTTGGGTGGCGTTGGCAACGATTTCAACGAAGAATGGTTGCCTATAGACCTCACGGCCGCCTCATCCATCAACCTGGCCTTCACGGCTACCGGCAGTGGCATCGACGATTTCACCATTGAAGCCTACAATCCCAGTAACGTCCTCATTACCACCATCAATGGGCCAGAAGCAGGCGAAACTCTTTGGTCAACCTTTGACCTACCCGCAGGCACCAACCGGCTACGTCTCCTCGCCAATGGGGGCAATACGGCTTCACTCGCTTACAACCTGACTGTTCATGCTGTCCCCACAACTGTTCCCTACAGTTGGGATGGTAACGCCAATATGGGCACACTCAACAGTCATATTCGGCTCAATTTCCCCACCACCGGACGCTACACCTTTGCCTTGAATATAGACAGTGGTAGCGGGCGTTATCAGTTTGGGCTTGATAATGATTACATCCTCAAAACAGTCGAAGATGATACGAGCGTGGCTTACTATGTCACTGCCGGTGTGCATGATCTGTATATTGAACAAGATGATGGCACAGGAGCAAATTGGAGTGTAGGCATTACCCTGGCCGGATCTGGTAACGATACCCTACCTTATAGCAAGAGCGGTGGCGACATCGGTGGTACGGGTAACGATTTCAGCGAGGAGTGGTTGCCTGTGGCGCTTGGCACGACAACAACCGCTAACCTGTTGCTAGAATTAGCCGGTAGCCCCAATGACCGAATCATTGTTGAGTTATACAACACAGGCAGTACAACCCCAGACTTTGTCCTGGATGGTGTGTTTGGTAGTGAGAATGTGTGGGCTAATTTCACCCTTACCAGTGGCGTCAACCGGTTACACCTTATCACCGCCGGTACAAACAGCGGTGTCCTGAGCTATGACCTGAGCCTGAGCACCGTGCCCACAGCCGGAACCGTCAACTGGAGTGGTAGCTCTCGGGGTGCTAATCCAGTCAACTCCGAAACCGTCATTAACTTCCCCAGCACCGGGGTTTACCACTTTGTCATTACCAACACCGTTGGCTTTGCCAACCTGGTGCTCGATAGTGCTCTATTACAGATACCCCCTACCAATGGCCTGACCAGCGGTTATGATGTGCAGGTAACGGCAGGTAATCATACCGTTTATGTGGTGCAAGACCCGGCTTTTGCCAGTACAGATTGGGCCGCCACTGTGCGCCCCGTTACCAGCGGGCCTGGCTTCTTTACCTTCAGTGGGACGATTGGTGATGGTATTGAACTGGTGCCAGAATACCCGGTTTTGTCAGGGACGCTGGATTTTAACTTTGCTCTGACCACAACCGGCGATGCCGTGGAATTGGAAATTGTGGACGAGAGTAATGTGGTTTTGTGGAGTGGCACAGCCCTGAACGGAGAGACGTTATGGGGTACAGGTACACTCAGTAATGGCACGAATGCCATCCACTTGACCAATGTGGCGGGTGGCGCGGCCGCAAGCGTAGACCTCACCCTTTACTATATCCCCACCGCCCCTTACAACTGGGATGGCAACGCGGCCGCGGCCGGTCTCAATAGCGAAATCCGGGTCAACTTTGCCACACCCGGCCTCTATACCTTCACCGGTGGTTTGAGTAGCGGTCGTTACCAATTCCTGGTCAACAATAACTTCATCCAAAAAACCATCGAAACCAACAACACCAGCGTGGCCTACTTTGTCCCCAATGGCACACACACCCTGGTTATTGATCAAAGTACCACCGCCGGTTCTAACTGGAACCTGGCTGTCTCTGGCGTGGGAGCGACTACCAATACCCTGCCTTATAACAAAACCGGTGGCAATATCGGTGGCCCGGCCAATGATTTCACCCAGGAATGGTTGACCATTAACCTGGCCGCGGCCGCGCAGGTAAACATGGCGACTACCCTGGCCGGTACCTCTGGTGATAGCCTGGAGATTGAAGTCTATAACCCCAGCAGTGCCCTCATCACCACCACCACAATCTACGCCGGTGAGATGAGTTGGGATACGTTTGATCTGCCCGCGGGCACCAGCCGTCTACACCTGGTTGCTGATGCGGGTAACGCGGCCGCGCTCACCTATACCAACCTCAGCCTCTCTGCTCTACCTACCCCGGCCCTTACCCTTACCGGTATAGCCTATGCTGGTGGCGAAAACAGTCAGGTTCGGGTCGCCTTCCCCAATGGCGGTCTCTACACCTTCAGCTATGCGGCCTTCTCTGGACGCTACCAATTCTTGCTCAATGACGAATTCATCCAAAAAACAGTAGAAGCGGATGGGAGTGTAGTTTATTATGTGCCCGCCGGTACCCATGAGTTGGCGATTGTGCAAGATGATGCCAGTGGGGCCAATTGGGCACTGAATATCAGTGCGGTAGCAGGAAACAACGACACCCTGCCCTATGCCAAATCCGGTGGTAACATTGGGGGTACAGGCAATGATTTTACGGAAGAATGGTTGCCGATTCACCTGGGGACAGCCACACAGGTTAATGTAGAAGTGACGCTCATCGGCGCGGCCGCGAACAACCTGCAACTGGAAATTGTCAATGCCAGTGGTACCACCATCCTTAACCTGGATCCCCTCTTCGGTACAGAAACCGTCTGGGCTACCGTAGACCTGCCGTCCACAACCAGCCGCTTCCACCTTCTGACGGATGGCGCCAATACCGGCAATCTGGCCTATAGCCTCACCGTTCATCCCATTCCTGCTATTACCGGGCTTACTCAGGATAGCTATAGCTGGGACGGGCGCTCTCTCAGTGCGGGTATCAATGGAGGCATTCGGCTTAACACCGTGATTAGTGGTACCTATCGGCTGGATGTGGCTATGCCTAACGGCTTTGCCGCCCTCTACATTGACAGCACCCCGCCTCCCTTCCAGGCCACTAATGTCATTACCTATGTTCTCTTCGTGAACTTGGATGACGGGATGCACACCTTCATCACCGACCAGAGTGGCGACACTGATTGGACGATCACGGCTACGTTGGATGTGGCCTCAGCCCCTGAGGTATATAGCACCAATCCGGTCAGCGGCACCATTGATGCCCCAACCAACATCACCATCACCGGCTTTAACTTCATGCCCGGCGCAACAGTGGCCTTACAGTCTGGCGCTACTACCCACCCGCTGGGCAGTGTCACCTACATCTCGTCTAGCCAACTGACGGCTATTGTTCCGGCCGGTTTACCAGTAGGTTTGTACGATGTCGTCGTAACCAACCCAGATGCGCAAGAGGGCACGCTAGTCGGTGGTTTTGAGGTGTATGATCCCATTCATCTCATCTACTTGCCCATCATCCTTAAACCGTAGACAAACCCTGTTCCTTCCAGCCCCTAAAGGTTTGTGAAAACTTTTAGGGGTTGGATGTTAGTAAGTCCAGGCTGAAGGCCCATCCCCCATCCCCTTCCCAGAGGCAAGGGGGGAAACCCAACGGCTCGGTTTGGCGGGCGGCCGCCCGCCAAACCGAGCCGGAAATCGTACCCCACCCCTTTGGAGACCGGCCACAGCAAAAAGGGAAGTTATTCTTAGATAGTTCCTAAGTGGGCGTCAGGGTTTTTATTCTGGTGGCTCTGCGGGAGTCTGCGGCCGCGTTCCTCGCCGGAACAATGAAGGGGTTTCTTTCTGGTGATTGGCCACCATGTCAATAAAGCTCAACAAAATCCCCAGGCCGATAAAAACATAAACCATTGTAAACAGTTTGCCCACATCCGTTTTGGGAGTGAAATCGCCATAACCAATCGTTGTCAGAGTGATCACAGTAAAGTAGAAGGAATCAAGCCATTCCCAACCTTCTACATAATGGTAAAACGTAGCTCCGCTGGCGATAACCAACCCTGTTAGCCCCAGCAGGCCCCGTGAATCTGGGTTACGGAACAGGCTGATCACCGTTCGGGCAAAACGAGTAAAGATAAAAACAAATGGTAGAGGCATAAGATTTTAGTTCTTTCGCAATTCACGATGTATGGCTACAGATGGGGTCCCCCCCTGAAATCCTGAAGACCCTAAGCTTTTCACCACCAAACCGCCCATATTACCCCTGTAAGGCCGATTGAATAGCGACCCCAATCTTAATCTTACCCCTCTTGCCAACGCGCCCGCGCATCTACGGCCATTACCCCCTGACCAATGGGTAAAACCCGCAATGGGTTGATTTCAATTTCGGCCAGTTGGGGCCAATCGGCGGCTAGTTGGCCCAGCCGTTGTAAGGTATCCAGGGTTTGTGCCTGATCTGCCGGGGGAAAATGGCGATACCCGGCCAGCCGCCGACCGGCTCCCGTCTGTGCCAGGAGCCATTCCGCTTCTCGCCGGGAGAGGGGCGCCAGAGCAAAGGCGACATCTTTTACTTGCTCGACTTCTACACCCCCGGCTCCGAACATGAGCATAGGACCAAACTGAGGGTCTTGTACTGCCCCTATAATTACCTCATGTCCGGTGGGGATCATTGGTTGCACGGTCACACCCTGAATGGTGGCCTGGGGGTAAGCGTGGCGACCGTTGGCAATGATAGTGGTGAAGGCTGTCGTGACCGCGGCCGCATCCCGTAAATTTAGCTTCACACATCCAGCATCCGATTTATGCACAATCTCCGGCGAGGCGATTTTGAGGACGACAGGCCAGCCCATTTGCGCGGCCATCCTGGCGGCCTCTTCGGCCGTGTGGGCCAACCCTAATACCGGGACGGGTATACCATACGCGCAAAGCAGGTCGTTTACCATTTCTGGGGGCAAAAAGCCGGGCGCGGCCGCAGAGAGAATCCTCTCCGCCTGTGCCCGGTCAATCCCGTCTGGCCGTGTTGCGGGCGTCAGGTCGGTGGCCAGATGCTCCGCCCGTTCGCTCAAGATAGCCAGAGCGGAAGCGGCCCGCTCCGGGAAACGATATTCGGGCACATGCGCCGCCCGAAAATGCTCCACTGCTTCCTGAATAAGCCGTTCACCCATAAGGGCAACAACGACGGGTTTACCAGCGGTGTAAATGGTGGGAATGATGGCGCGGGCAACGGCTCCGGCCGTGTGCATGGGGGGGGGCGGCAAAATTACGAGCACACTATCCGCGGCCGCGTCGTCTAATAATAAGCGTAAACAGGCGGCGTATTGCTCCGGAGAGGCCCCGGCCAACATGTCTACCGGGTTATGAACATTGGCGGCGGGGGATAAGATGGCCTGGAGTTGAGCCTGTGTCTGTTCTGATAATGGGGCCAACTGTAGTCCATTTAGCTCCAACGCATCTACGGCCGTGACGCCTGGCCCCCCGGCATTGGTCAAAACAGCTACTCGCCGACCCTGGGGCAAAGGGCACCAGGCTAATGCTCGCGCCCAGTCAAATAACTCTTCGCTGGTGTCGGCGCGGATGATACCAGCCTGGCGGAAGGCGGCGTTGAAGGCAGAGTCGGCTCCGGCTAAGGCCCCGGTGTGGGAGGCCACGGCTTGCCGCGCCCCGGCAGAGCGGCCTACTTTAAGAGCGACGATGGGTTTGTGGCGGGTGACTTCTTGCGCGGCCGCGATAAACCGTCGCCCATCCTGCACCCCTTCCATGTACAGAGTGATCACCTGTGTATCCGGGTCTGCCGCCACCGGCAGAAGCACATCCGTCTCGCCCACATCCACCTGATTCCCCAGGCTGATCAGGCGCGAGAGGCCAAATCCCTGCCCACGTGCCCAATCAATCACTGCCGCACAAATCGCCCCAGAATGAGAAATGAAGGCGACATCACCGGGAGTGGGGCCGGGTGGGGGCAAAAAGGTGGTATCTAGCGGCAAATGGGTATCGAGCAGACCAATACAATTGGGGCCGATCAGCCGTAAACCACATTCACGGGCAATCTGTAAACAGGTTGCTTCCAGCTTTGCCCCTTCCGGCCCGATTTCCCGAAAACCCCCGGACGCGATAATGATGGCGCGGATGCCACGTTGTGCACATTGGCGCAGTGCTTCCGGCACGGTTTCGGCGGGAATTAGCAACACCGCCAGGTCTACAGGGTCGGGCACATCGGCCAGAGAGGGGTAGAGCGGCCGCCCCAGCAACAGAGTGCCACCAGGATTGACGAAATGAATCGCCCCCCGATAGCGACTTTGCAGTAAATTGCGGGCCAGGCCAAAACCCAGCTTGGTGGGATTGGCAGATGCGCCTACAAGGGCGACGCCGGTGGGGGCAAAAAAGG
This sequence comes from Chloroflexota bacterium, assembly GCA_018004935.1. Classification (GTDB taxonomy): domain Bacteria; phylum Chloroflexota; class Anaerolineae; order Promineifilales; family Promineifilaceae; genus Trichofilum. The sequence continues at coordinate 56,264 of JAGNBF010000010.1, forward strand.
GAGTGAGGGAAGTGTCTATGACCATTAACGATTTCCGGTGAGAAGGAGGGACTTCGCGGCGCGGGTTTTCGGGGCTTCGCTCCGAAAACCCACGTCTGGAAAAGTTCCTAAGGACCTGTAAAAGATTAAGTTCCGTCAAGACCTGACAGGTTTTCGGAAACCTGTCAGGTCTAAATCGGGAAGTTTATATTTTACGAACCCTAAGGTTGTTTTTCACGGGTATTCGCCTGCGAAAAACGGCCCAAATTGGTTTCCTCTTCCTGTCGAGAATTATTAGGGCGATGGGTTCATTTGGGTGAGTATGCAATTGCCCTCCTTATGCCTCTTCTTCACGTTGCAATTTTTGCAGGATCTGTTGTGCATGGCGATCCTGGGGATCGCTTTGTAAGGCACGTTGGAACCAGGTGATGGCCGCCTCTTTTTCGCCGCGATCCCGGTAGATAAGACCAATGTTGTAGGCGGCATTGGGCAGGGCCGGATTTAGGGCCAGGGCCTGCTCAAAGGCGGCAATCGCCCGTTGTTGCTCATTGTCTTGGGCCAGAATGGGGTTGCCCAGGTAAGCCGCGCCCAGGTTAAGCCAATAGTGTGGATTGTCGGGGTGCTGTAAAAGGAGTTTTTCCAGTACGGGGATGGCCTGCCGGAACTGTTTGCTGAGGATGTAGGCACTACTCAGATTGTGGGCGGCATCGGGGTGATCGGGTTGGAGTTGGTGGGCCAACTCCAGGTTGTGTCGGGCTTCTTGGGCGCGGCCGCGCTGTAATAACTCTGTGCCTTTGCGGAATAAAGCCTCAAACCGTGCCTGGACCATGGTTTGTTTTGCGGATGGTTGGGACATAGGTTTCTCCTGAAGATGAAGGTTGGGGAAGGGTGAAGAGGGAGTGTTTTACGGTTCGCTCAAGATTATACTTACCACGGTCATAAAGTGACATTTTGTTAGCGGCAACAGATTGGTAGGTTTGGACTGAAGACCCATCCCCCTTCGATCCCAGAGGGAAGGGGGGAGAAACCTACCGGCGCGGTATGGCGAACGGACGCTCGCCATACCGCGCCGAAAATAGTTCCCCGCCCCTGGGGGCGGGGTTAGGAGTAGGGGTGGCCTTGGATAAACCCAACACGACGATAAAGGGAGACGGCGACAGGGCGAAAAAATGTCAGATTATGCCCTTTGACAGTATAAGTTGGGTAACGCAGTCAGGAGACCGACCACAGCAAACTCAAAAGTCATTTGCGGGCGAACCCTATGGATGGCCCTCGGCGGGGCAGGCACAAAGCCAGCCCCTACCTGTAACCCCCACCCCACGAATCCCGAAAGAACTGAAATCATTCACCTGCTGTCTCACTGCGACTTCGTGGTCTGCTACTTAACAAAAGTAATGCGGTAAGCAAAAAACCGGCCAGAACGAGTAATAACCATAACCCATTTTGGCGGATGGCAGTCAGAACAGTCGGTTGGCCAATGAGTTGCTGTTGCCATTGCTGTTCCAGGGTAATGAGTGTCAGGTTGGTGGCAGTACGTAGGCCAGCGGCACAATTTTCGCCTCGGGCGTAGGCATGGATGAGCCGGTTTAGGGCAACGGTGCCAAAACTTTGCTGGAGCCATTGTACCAGAGAACGACTTTGAGCCAGAGCCAGAGGCGTTTGGGTCGGGTCGGTGGGCCAGGTACAGAGAGTGGTGAAAGGGAGTAGGGATTGGTCCGCGGCCGCGGCCGCTAATACGGCTCGTTCTGCCCCTGTTTCCTCTAGCACCACCCCAACCAATCCTTCCTGTAACCAACGTGGCACCTGGATATAGTTGGCCTGAGTTGCCTGGTACAAAAATAAGCGGCTTATCTCCTGCGGCACGGTTTGGGCCAGGTCTTCGCTGGCCGTGCGCGGATTTACCGCTACTACCAAAATAACCCCTAAATCAGGATCGGCGTGTCCATCAGCCCAATCCCGGTCACCCAGGCGCAGGGCGGCCCGTAAATCGCTGGCCGTAGGGTACACATAAAGGGAGAGCGGCTCCGGCAGGGTGAGGGGAATAATCTGGCTCAGGGATTGCCGGGTCTGTTGGGCCAGACGCAGGGCCGTAGCTCCAGTCTCTTTGTTTTCCCCTGTCCAATAAACGGTAATCCCCTCAGCCGTGGTCTCCTGCCAGGGGAAGCGCGTGTCGTTGTAAACCAGTATTTGGCTGGATAGGGTAATATGGTCACCCCCGGTGGTTTCTAGCTCCCACCAGTAACGAACGGGTGCGAAGGGGGCAGGGCGCAAACCCGGTTGCAGGCGTAAGGTGTAGGTAAGGTTAAGGGTAGAACTATTGACGGGTAAGAGGGTGGTGTAGGTAAAACTGAGTCCGGGCGCGGCCGCGAACAGTACCGCCTGCTTTATTTCCACCTCGCTTTGCCCCGTCAAGGTGAAATGAAGGGCCTGCCCATAATCATGACTGGCGGTCATCACCACCGCTGGCGGAGAGGGTTGGCCCAAAAACCAGGATGCCAGTCCCGACAGGAGAAAAAAAAGAGCGAAACGGATCAGTTGCACACGCATAAAGCCAATCATAATGATGCTCTTGGCAGATAGCAAACCGGGTTGTAGCAATTCCCAATTTGGCCTGAGCATCTAAAAATGTGGAGGCCGCCCGGATGTAAAACGTCCGGGCTATAAGTACGAAGGCCGTTGGCCTAAAACAAAGAACATGTTCATTGGCACATTTAATCTAATCAGCATAACGATCAAATAGTAGTTTAGCCAAACGCTGTAATTGGGCGGGGTGGCATTGGCTTTGCTGAAGCAGGTCGTCTATTTCCGTCGGGGTGAATTGCACGGGCGTTTCGAGCAGGCGTTGGCTCAGGAAGGTGCGAGCTTCGGGTTCGGTAAAGGGGCCGAGTGTTTTTTCGACAAAGATGTTGTGAAAGGGTGACAGGCCATTGGTAGTGCGGGCAGGGAACACATTTACCAGCGGCCGCTGTGAGGCTAGACACAAGGCAAAATGGGGTTCCTGGGCCAGGGCACGGAGTAAATCGTGCAGGCGGGGGTTGAAGTCAGGTTCGGCCAGACGTTCTACCTCGTCGAGGATGAGGAGCAGGTTGCGGCCGCGAAGCGTGTTTTTGAGTTGGCGCAGGGTGTCACCGGCTTCACCCAGCCGGGTGAGGATTTCGCTACAAAAATCGGCTTCGTCAAGAATGGTTTGCAGGTCGAGAAAAACGGAGGTGGTATCAGAGAGCCAGGTAGAGGCGGTCTGGTAGAGGGTGTAGAGCAGGGATGATTTACCGATTTGGGAGGGGCCGACGAGGGAGATGCTACTGTGTTTACGCAGTTCGTTGTGGATTTCGCGCAGTTCCCGTTGGCGACCGAAGAAGCGGGTGGGATCGTTGATGCGGCCGCGTATTCCAAACGGATTCTCACGTCGCACTGGTTTGTTACCCGGCAAAAATCCCTGCACAATCTCCCCCGGCACGGCCAACACCAAATCCCGCAATTTAGCCGACTCCGCCAGGTTAAACCCCCCGCTCACCATCCCCACCACCTGCTGTGTCGCCACATCCACCACCGGCGCACCGCTCATGCCGTGATCCACCTCTTTGCTATCGAGCTGTAAGAAGGGCAAACCGGTCTCATCTAACACGCGGCCGCGTACCACCCCTCGCGCATGTAATCCGCGTATCGCTCCGGCCGGGGGATAACCAAAGGTGATAAAGGGACGGTCTTGTAATGACAGACCAGCGGAAAAGGTAAGAGGGGTGAGAGAAGAGGGCCAGGGAGCACGCGGCCGCAACACCGCTACATCTTTCTGCCCCGGGGCTTTGGGTTGCGACGAGGACAGGGCCACAATGTCGGCCAGATAGGTTTCTGAATGGGTATGCGGCCGCACCATCACATCTCCGGTCAACTTGTACACCACATGCGCACAAGTCACAATGAACGGCCCAGCCACGACAAACCCCGTGCCCAGGATTTTGCCCTTCTCGCCCAGGATGGCGACGATGCTATTTTCCAGATTGAACGGGGTGGGAACGGGGTCGGGTGCGGAGATAGGTGCAGAGGGATCACGCCAGGGGAATTGCGGCCGCAATATCTCACACAACGCCACCAACGCCTCTAACTGACCCCGTCGCTGGCAATAGGCAATCAACTCCCTGGCCTTACCATTCTTCCCTTCCCCACCCAGGTCCTCAAAATCAATACCCACATCCGTACATAGGCTGATCAATTCATCTAACTTAAACTGAGTCGTCAATCCCTGCCGCAAATGGGTTAAATATTTCGGGTTATTATTCATTTCTGAGTCTACTGCAAAAAGCCCCGTTTCTGACTAATCTAACCGTCGCTTCCAGAGAGAAAGAAACCGGGCGTTTAACTGCTTTGACCTTTTTTCAGTGGAGTCATTTCTCTGTTTACCGGTCAGCGTGTGGTAGCCGAGAGAATAAAATGGGTCAGGTCATCTTTTAGCCGTTTAAGGGAAGGCAGATGAATGTACATCATGTGCCCCGCCTCATAATAAGCCATCGAAACATTGCCATGCAGAGAAGGATCCAGTCCCAGATGGGCCACGGTATAATCAGTGGCAAAGTAAGGGGTAGCCAGGTCGTAATAGCCATTGGCGATGAAAAGTTTGAGAAATGGGTTTTGGGTCATGGCCAAGCGCAAAGTTTCAGCCACATTCACATACTGGTTCTGATGTTTGTCATATTTCCAGGCCGTATAAACCTTTTCCGATAGGATTTCATAAGGTAAATCGGTCTCGAAATTGAGATCGCGACGCAGGTAATCATTAAGCGCACTGGTGTAAGCCCCGGCGATGCCGTTGTAACTGGGATCGTACTCAAACGCTTCCCCCACCCCATCCCGATCCATGCCCAAGAAACGACTATCCAGTCGGCCCACGGTGCGGCGCTGAGTGCGCAGGAGTTCTTTACAAAAACGGATGATGTCTATGCGTAAATTACTCCGCTCAATGTAATCTTGCGACAACCCGGTATAACGGGCCAATTTAGCGGCAATTGTGTCCCGTTCACTGGCAGAAAGTTTGTCTCCTTTCATCAAAGCCAATGTGTACTCGTTCATCGCTAACGCTTCGGCTTCGCTGAGGGTGCGCTGTAAATCTTCCTGCAAATCCTGATGTAACTGTTTGTGATACCAGGCTGTGGCGGCAAAAACAGGTAAATAGAGGATAAAGGGCAAATCATTCCCCGGTAACATCTCAATTGTTTGAAAATTCAGGACGGCCGAAACAAGCATAATGCCATTGAGATAAAGGCCATGCCGGTTTTGCAGATATCCGGCTAATCCCCCTGCCCGTGTGGTGCCATAGCTCTCGCCGATGAGGAATTTGGGGGAATTCCAGCGTTTGTAGCGGGTTACATACAGGCGGATGAATTCACCCACAGAATTAATGTCTTCGTTGAAGGTGTGGAACTGCTCGGCTTTTTCGCCGGGTACGGAACGGCTGAAGCCGGTGCCGATGGGATCAATAAACACCATGTCGGTGTGGTCGAGCAGGGAATAGTCGTTATTGACCAGGCGAGCCGGTGGGGGTAAGGGCATCCCTTCGTCATCGAGCAGGACGCGGCGCGGGCCTAACACCCCCAGGTGCAACCAGACAGACGACGAGCCAGGGCCACCATTAAAGGAGAAGGTCAGCGGCCGCGAACTCACCTCTTCTACTCCATCCTTTGTATACGCCACAAAAAAGACCATCGCTTTGGCCTTTTCCCCCTTCTCCTCATCCTCAACTTTTAGCAGAATCGTACCGGTTGTGACGGTATAAGCGATTGATTCTCCACCAATGGTCGCCGTGTGGTGTGTCTGGACAATTTTCTCTACCGGCTCGGGCAGGTTTTCTGATTTCTTCTCTTTGTTTGGGCTATCAGCGGCTTCAGGCATGGCGTTTCTCCTTTGTTTGGGATGGGGGGATTTTAACAGATCATAAAAACTCGTGGGAACTTTGCGGCCGCGGGTCTGGTTGCCCCAATGGTTATTAAGCTTCTCCAAAATTTAGCTTTTAAGATAAAGATGGGTCTTGGGGATTTTAGGGGGTTGGCACTATCTGTAACGGCAACCCTTGTGGTTGCCCTCGGCGGGGCAGGCACAAGGCCAGCCCACCCCACGAATTCCGAAAGAAAATCATGGGGCACAGACCTGACAGGTTTTAGAAACCTGTCAGGTCTCCCACAAAACGTGGCTATACTCGGTAGAAACTCGAATGGGCCATTCATTATCCTACAGGTGAATCTGTGCGTATATAGGGCATGATCGGGTATGATAAGCTCATGGACAATCACCTACGCATCTACGAAGTAGGCCCCCGGGATGGCCTGCAAAATGAGGCCAAACCAGTCACTACGGCCGATAAAAAAATCCTCATTGATGGGTTGGTCGCCGCTGGTCTGAATGAAATTGAGGTCGCCAGTTTCGTTCATCCTAAACTGGTGCCGCAAATGGCCGATGGGGATGAAATTGCCCGTTGGGCCATGATGGAACATGGGCAACCCTGGCCGCCGCGTCGTCTCGTTGGCCTGGTTCTCAATGAGAAAGGGTATGATCGTGCCCTGGCCGCCGGGTGTAATGCGGTGGCGCTGGGGGTATCTGTTAGTGAAACCTTCAGCCAGCGCAACACCAATATGTCCAGCCAACGTGCCCTGGAAATTGTCCAATCGTTGGTCAAACGGGCACGGCAGGATGGCCTATGGGTGCGTGTTTATCTGATGACCTCCTGGGTCTGCCCCTTTGAAGGCAATATCAATCCCTGGAAAACCATCGCCTTTGCTGAAAAGATATGGGAACTGGGCATAGATGAATTGGCCATTGCGGATACCATTGGTCATGCCAACCCGTTTGATGTGGGTGACCTCATGGCCGAATTGGGCAGACGGCTAGACATGAACAAATTGGCCGTGCATTTACATGATACGCTGGCCTTTGGTCTGGCCAATACCTATGCCGCCCTCTCGGTAGGGGTTCGGATTGTGGATACGAGCATTGGTGGGTTGGGCGGTTGCCCCTTTGCCCCGGGGGCCGCGGGCAATCTGGCCACGGAAGATTTGGTGATGCTGGCTTATAAAATGGGGCTGGGGACAGGGGTAGATTTTAATCGGCTGTGGCCGGTGGTGTATCATGCGGAAAAGATGCTAGGGCGACGTATCGGCGGCCGCATCCGGGCCTGGTGGGAAGCCGAATGCCGCAATGAACCGGTGGTGACGGCTCCTTGAAACAATCCCCATTTCAACATAGAACGTAACTGCTAAACCGTTGCCTGAGCTTGTCGAAGGCAACACGAGGCTTCGCCAGGCTCAGCCCTCGAGAGTCTTAGGGCCTGTAAAAGATTAAGTTCCGTCAAGACCTGACAGGTTTTCGGAAACCTGTCAGGTCTAAACCGGGAAGTTATATTTTTACGAACCCTTAATAGTTACCATGGAACACAAAACAATGAAACAACTTCCTGAACACGGTCCCTGTTTTGTATGTGGCACGGCTAATCCTCAGAGTATGGGGGTGCGCTGGTTTATACAAGATGATGGCACAATTTATGGCGAAGTGACGCTGGATATTCACCAACAAGGGCCACCCGGCCATGGTCATGGGGGGGCCTCAGCGGCTTTGTTGGATGAGGCGATGGGTACGGCGGTGTGGGCGGCGGGGCATATGGTGCTGGCGGCAAATTTGAATGTGGATTTCCGCCGCCCGGTTCCCCTGGGTGTGCTTCTGAAAATTACGGCCATGGTGGTAGATAAAAGCGGCCGCAAACTGTACACTCGTGCTGAACTGGCGCTACCGGATGGGCACATCGCGGTTAAAGCCACGGGTCTCTTTGTGGAAGCGCCCCAATTGTTTACGGCTGTGGCTAATCAATTTATTGGCCTCTTACCGGATGCGTAATTCGGCGTGGTTCAAATGTTGGTAAACTGTGTTTAACACTTTGTAGGGCGATTTGGTAAATCGCCCACGAGACGATTTACCAAATCGTCCTACAAATTTGTAAAGCTGGCCTGACCCATACCCGTAATTCCTACTTATGACCGATCTCTCGATTATCATCATCTCTTATAATACCCGGCAATTATTGGACGATTGTTTAGAAACGGTGTTCGCGGCCGCGGTTCCCCCCGGTGGGCTGGACGTTTGGGTGGTAGATAATGCCTCTCGCGATGGCAGTCCTGACATGGTAATGGCAAAATACCCCCAGGTTCACCTGATCCGCAACCAGACAAACGTGGGTTTTGCCACAGCCAATAACCAGGCTGGCAAACTGGCCCAGGGAAAAGCCATTCTCTTCCTTAACTCCGACACCCGCATCAGCCCCGATGCCCTGGTGAAACCCCTGGATTACCTTAACACCCATCCCCAGGTGGGCGGTTTAACCGTGCGCCTGGTACTTCCCACCGGCCAACTCGACCCGGATAATCACCGGGGGTTTCCTACACCGTGGGCGTCATTGTGCCACTTCACCGGTTTGAACCGGCTTTTTCCCCTTAGTCCCCGCTTTAACCAATATTTCCAATCGTATCTGGACTTTACGCAGACCCACCGGGTAGATGTGACCGCCGGATCATATCTGCTGATGCCCATGGCTTTGTACCGGGAGTTAGGCGGCTGGGATGAACAATATTTTTTCTATGGCGAAGATATTGACCTGTGTTATCGCATTAACGCGGCCGCTTATGAAATTGTTTATTTTCCCCTGGTGGAAGTGATTCATTACAAAGGGGCAAGCTCCGGCTTTAAGAAGGAATCGGCAGGGCTGGTGCCTCGCCCCCCCAGGGAGACCCGGGTAAAAGTAGCGCGAGAATCGGCACGGGCGATGAAGATTTTCTATGGCAAGTTCTACCGCCAAAAGTATAACCCCCTTGTGACCTCGTTTGTTCTTCTGGCCATTCAGGTTCAGGGGTGGCTCCGTATTCTTAAACACCGCCTGACGTAGAAGCGGGGAAAATCTTTGGGGATCAGGGGCACAATCTGTTACGCACTTATCTGGTTAGGGTTCGCTCAAAATTAAATTGGGTGGTGCAGTCAAGAGACCGGCCACAGCAAAAAGGGAAGTTATTCTTAGACAGTTCCTTAGAATGATTCCAGGAAGTGGCGCACGGCCTCGTTGAAAAGGTCGGGTTGTTCCAGGTTTAGCAGGTGGCCTGCCCGGGGGATGATGACAAGTTGGGCGTTGGCAATGCCCTGATGCATGGCCTGGCTTTCGCTGAGGGGGATGATCTGATCGTCGGCTCCGTGGAGAATGAGGGTGGGTACATCAATATCGGCGAGGGTTGGGGTAGAGTCAATGCGGCCGCGCATGGCCGCAATCGCCCCTAACGCCCCTTCCACCGACGTTTCTAGCATCATTTCGCGCACAAAATCTACCAGATCACTGTTTTCTTGATAAGCAGAGGGGGCCAGTAGTTTAGGGAGCATCTGTTCTACGAGGGCGGTCACCCCTTGCTCATGGACAAGTGTCGCGGCCGCGTCGCGTGCCTTCTGCCCTTCTTCTGTATCAGCCGTGGCTTTCGTCCCGGCCAGAATCAGCCCGGCCACCATACCCGGATATTGTCGGAACACCTCAAAGGCGATATACCCTCCCATCGAAAGCCCCATCACCACAAACGGCCGATTGATACCGATGTCATCCAGCAGATTAACACAATCTACTGCCAGTTGTTCCATTGTGTAGGGGGCCGGTGTGGCGGTGGTGTTACCATGTCCACGCAAATCGGGGGCAATGAGGCGGCTCACGTCGGCCAGCGCCAAAAGTTGGGGTTCCCACATGCTACTCGTAAGGGGGAACCCGTGAATCAGCAGGATAGGCACGCCACCGGCACTGTCCTGGTAAGCGATAAGGAATTCAGGGTTATTGGACATGATGACTCCTACGAAAATAGCCACAAATACTGGAAACACGGATAGGAAGAAACACGGATGGGGATGAAAATTGTGGCGTCATTTTCATCCATCTTGGTGCGCCAAAGGCCCATGGGGAACTCCTACGAAAATGTAGGGCGATTTTGTAAATCGCCCAGGGGACGATTTACAAAATCGTCCTACAGATGTAAGCGTTCAGTCGTATCTATTCATCGGCCAGACCCGCCCGGTCGTAAACGACCGGGCTATGGTTACGAAGGCCGCTGGCCTGGGCTTTTAGCCCGCAAAGCTCCGTCTGTTTAGCCCGGCGGTTTGACTTGACTGCCGGGCGGGGTAACTGAACACTTACCTACAGATTTTCATTCAGCCACACTCAGGGCGCAACGGAAGCCGACATCATCTAGAATGGTGATAGGATCGAGGGGGCGGCGGTGTGTGGCCCGAGCCTCATCCAGGCCAGTAATATCAAAGATGCGATAGCTCCCGCCGCGCACAATTCGGGCCGTACCGGCTTCTGGGCCAGTCGGGTTGATCTGGGGTGATTGGGCATAATAATCTGGTGCATACCAATCGGCTACCCATTCCCAGGCATTACCGGCCATATCAAACAGGTCGAAGGGGGATGTGGCATTGGGAAAGTTGCCAATAGGCGTCAAACCGGTGAAGTGATCGTTGATGTTGGCCAAAACATCATTGGGTTCGTTGCCCCAGGGGTAAAGGAACCCTTCGGGACCACGGGCGGCATATTCCCATTCGGCTTCTGTGGGTAGGCGCGTGTCGCGCCAGGCACAGTACGCGGCCGCGTCGTCCCACTTCACATTCGTTACCGGCATATTCTCTTGCCCTTCGGGGAACGCGGCCGCGTTCTCCTGCTCTGGGGCTTCCACTATTTCAAGCTCCGTATAATACAGATTCAGCCAGATAGAACCCTGGGTGTAATCTCCTCCCGCCGAACCAAATAACCAGACAGACACTTCCGGTGCCGCCGGATTCACCATTTTGTCATCTGGATTAGCAGGTGTAAAACAGCAACTACCATCTATGCGGGGCAAAAAATGTTCACTGTGATCCCGCACGCCATCATTAAACATGACATGAATGCCCAGATTATCAAAAAGCAGTTCATCGTTGAGAAACACGGTGGCCGTGCCCCAGGTAGCTACGTAGGCGGTCATTTCTGGGTAACGGGGGGTTTCATTGCCGCTATTACCGTGCATCAAAACAAAATCGGCTATACCCCCCTCTTTGAAGGGCGCATTATCACCACTAAAACTGGATTGTACAATGCGAAAGTCACCGGAAAAGCTGGGTATTTCTCCGGCCAATCCCCCTCCCGACTCTTCTTCACCACCGGCAATAATGGTTCCCGTGAAGGTTGCTACCAGCAAACCGGTATCATTATCGGCGTCCAGGGTCATCGAAAGAGTGCCTGTGCCGGGCTGAACAGAGACGCCTCCGTAATCAAAACGGTTTTCCGGGTCACCCAAGGCATAGGGTGTGGTTCCCTGAATATGCCACTGGGAAGGGGCGGCTGGTTGCCAGTGGGTAGGGGCAGGACGGTTCGCGGCCGCGATAAATTCGGCATAGGCCCCATTTGTTACCTCATATTGGTCGAGAAAGTAAGAGGGTAGTTCAACCAGATGGGTGGGGGATTCATCGGCATTGCCGCTGTTGTTGCCCATGACAAAGGTGCCACCAGGAATAAAAACCATGCCGGGAATAGCCGGGGGCACCTCATGGGTGGGGGGCGGAGCCGTCGGGGTAAATGGGGAGTTTGTCACCCCAGGCAAAGCGGCGGTTGCGGCCGCGGATGTGGGTGTTGGAAGCGTGGCGACGGGGGTCGATTGGCGCAAAATCAAGGCCAGGGCAACGAGCGTCAGCGCTCCAATCGCCACCATGGGCCAGACCCAGGTGGGTAGGGAGCGTGAGGCCACCGGCACAGTTACCGGTGGTGGGGCAGAAAGGGCGGTAGGCATGGGTGTCGGGTTGACCTCAGTCAGGGCCAATTGGGAAGGGGTGATGGGGGCAATGGGGCGGGCCGCCGGGAAGGCGGTGGTGGGTTCGGAAAGGGTCAGGGGAAGAATAGGGACCGGTTGCGTGAGGGGACGGCCTAGTAAAACGGCTTCGACAATATTGAGGAGATCCGCCGACATCGCGGCCGCGGTCTGGTAGCGCTGTGCCGGTTCCCGATCTAAGGCCTTTAAAATAACCCGCTCTACCCCCACATCCAACCCCGGAACTAACAACCGTGGTGGCTCTGGGGGTTCATTCAGGCGGCGCATCATTAATGTAGGGCCACTTTCTCCTTCATAAGGCCGTTTACCCGTCACCATTTTGTATAACAACCCACCCAGAGCATAAATATCTGTGGCCGGAGTGACGGGTTGATTGAGCACCTGCTCCGGGGCCATATAATCTGGCGTCCCTGTCGCCAGGCCCGTATCCGTCAGACGGCTATCTCCCAGCAGTTGGGCAATGCCGAAATCAGCCAGGAATAGTTGCCCTGCCTGATTAATGAGAATATTAGCCGGTTTAATATCCCGGTGAATCATCTGGTGCTGGTGGGCAAAGTGAATGGCGTCTGCTATCTGGCGGAAGAGGTAAACGGCTTCTGGCACGGGTAAAGATCCTCCGCGTGCCTCCAGATAATTTTCTAGTGAGTGGCCATTGATGTACTCCATGACCATGTAATAAAGGCCATCGGGGGTAACATCAAAGTCATACACTTGAACAATATGGGGGTGCCGCAACGCGGCCGCGGTGCGAGCTTCCCGACGAAAACGTTCCACAAAACCAGGTGTATCCGTAAGAAACGGGTGGACAATCTTGACAGCTAATTCCCGTCCCAACTCCGGGTGGAGCGTCCGATACACTTCAGCCATCCCCCCTCGCCCAATTAAGCTATCGAGATGATATTTGCCGACCGTGCGACCGACATGATACGCAAAAGATGAAGCAGTCATAAGTTCAACAAAAAAGGCTGGTCTTCGGGAATTCAGACAGAACTGCAAGCCTGCATTGAATATCTATGCCGCTGATAAAATGTATGGGTATCTTCTCAATAAAATGTGGTGAAGTTGGTTGAGCCTGTCGAAACCAACGGCCTGCGACAAGCTTAGGCCTCGTTGTCCCCGAAATCTTGAGAAGCTACATGTATGGATAAGAATAGAGGATTTTGTAATGGGCGGCTACTAACTTAGGGAAGGGATCACCTGGATCTGAACAGGTTACCACCTAAATAGGGGCGGCGCTCCGTCTCTTTCTGTTTGTTATACAAGGGTAAAGTAAAAGCAAACGTGGTGCGATAAAGCGGGTATGCGTATTCATCTAGCCAGATTTGTTCCCCATGGGCCTCTATCGCCATCTTACAAAAAGCCAATCCCAACCCATGTCCCCGTTCTCGTTGTGTGCCCACAGCAAATTTCTGAAACAACCGATCCCGTAAATTGGGGGAAATACCGGGGCCAGTATCATTTACTTCGATCAGAATGCGTTTTTGCCAGGAAGCGTTTTTGCCCCGTAAGGCGTCTGTTTCTTTAACGACTACATGAACCGTTCCGTGAGCAGGGGTAAATTTGAGGGCATTCCCTACCAGATTGCGTAGGGTTCGCTCCACCAGTGTGCGGTCGGCCCAAACCAGGGGGAGCATAGGGGCAATTTCGCTGGTAAGGGTAATTTCGCGGGATGTTGCCAGGGGTTTTTGCAGGTGTAAAGCTTCTTCTACCAGTTGGGCAATGGCAAAGGCTTCATAGTCTAGCGGAAACTGATCGCTCTGGAGTTGGTTAATCTCCATGATACTATTGACCATGTGCAACATTTTTTGCAGGGTGCTGTAGGTCACATCAAACAATTGGCGTTGGGTAGCGTTAGGCGATTCCCGCAAACCCAGTTCCAGGAGTTGTACGGTTCCGGTGATGGCGGTGAGGGGATTACGAAAGTCATGAATCATGGTACGGATTAAATCTTTACGCATGTCCTCTACCAGCCGCTCTTTTGTAACATCACGCAAGACAAAAAGGCGTCCCAGTGTGGTTTCTTCGGACATGACAGGCAGGTTAAGCCAATGGATCGTACGCCCTTGTATTTCCAACTCACCTTCACCAGGGGGTTCATTCCCACTCACAATACAACGGGTTTCACTCAGAAGCATGTGGGCCGCACTGCGGGCAAGGTGGCGCAAATGGAAAATCAGGTGGCCGATGGAGCGGCCAATCCACCGTTCTGTCTGGCTGGGCACATGAAGCATGTGGAGGGCCAGTTCATTGATCACCAAAATATGTTGGGGGACGCTGATGAGGATAAGACCATCGCGGCTGGATTCGATAAGGGTGTGTAAGCGGCCGCGTTCCTCTGTTATCTGGCGGAAAAGTTGGGCGTGGCGCATGGCAATGGCCGCATGTTGGGCGATTCCCAGGCAGAGTGAAATTTCATCGGCACTAAATGCCCGCCGATAACGACTCTCCCATATTGCCGCATAAGCCAATGTCAGCCCCCCTACTTGAAAAGGGATCGTCATGGCAGAAATGCCCCCATAGTCCATCATGTGCTGGCGCAAGAACGAACCCAAGGGGGCATCATCCCGGTGTATAATGCTAACGCGCCCCTCGATGAGCGACTCAATAATTCCCGGCAAAAAGTTTATCAGTTCATAACTTTGGTAGAGGTCGGAAACACGTTCTTTCTCGTTGGCTTCAGGGCCGTAATATTCGGCTAATACGATGGCCCTGCCGTGTACGGCCTCAAAATCACAAATATAAACACTCGTCACATCTATGGCCTGGCAGAGTTGTTCGGCAATCAGTCGGAACACAATGGGCAGGTCGAGACTGGAAGAGATGAGGGTATTGGCCTGGCGAAGGGTTGTCTGTTCGAGGAGGCGGCGTTGCGTTTCCGCATAGAGCCGGGTGTTATTGAGGGCGAGGGCGATGGTCTCGCCCAATGACTCGGCCAGGGCAATATCTTGTTGATCAAAAGCATTAGCTTTATCACTGGCGACATCAAAAATGCCTAATATTTGCCGACCTGTGCGCATGGGTACGGCTATCTCGCTACGCACTGAGGGGTGTCCCATGTAGTAATCAGGATCGGCACTGACATCTGGTACATATTGGGTCTGTTGGGTGCGAAAGGCGCGGCCCGTAATTCCCTGGTTGGTAATACGGCGGCGGCTATGGGCGATGCCGATATAACCGGCCGTAGCCATGTTGATCAAATAGGTCTGGGTTTCATCAGGTAGGGAAATGGTGACGGCGGGCCACCCGGTCAGTTCGGCCACCTTATTGGCGGCGGCCTCGACAGCAGTAGAGGGTTGAAGGTGGGCACCGACGGTTTGTAAAACGATGTAAAGGGTGTTGAGCCGTTCGGTCTGGCGGCGTTGTTCTTCGTAAACCTGGGCATTGTGTAAGGCGAGGGCGATCTGATCTGCGGCCGCGACCATAAACATGGCGTCATCCTGGCTGAAATGATGAGGGGCCGAATGCGTCAAAGTCAGAATACCCACAGGTTGTTCATCATTAATAATAGGAATAACCAGCGCCGAACGGTGTGTGACCGTATCTTGCGGCAAGATTAACCAACGTTCATCCAATTCGGTATCGGGTACGAGTGCCATCTGTTTATGCCGCAACACCCACCCGGCCATACCCTTATCCATGATCATGCCAATGTAACGCGGATCATGATAAAGCGTATTGATATGGCTGGAAAAAATGGAGTAGGTGACATTACCTTTGCCATTGACAAGGAACAACCCGGCTTCTTTGGCGTGCGTCAGCTTCATGGCAATATCTAAGACATTCTGCAATGTCTCTTGTAAGGACACACGGGAAGTAATAGCCCGGGTAATAGCCACCAGATTGGCAAAAAGTCGTTTTTGCAGGTTGATTTGTTCGGCAAGTGCCTGGGTGGAAAAAGAGGGAGCAAAAGGGGCTACGGGTTCTACGGTATTCGTTACGGGGGGGAGAGATTGGAGTGTGGCTTCAAATTGAGCCAAAGAGAGTTCAGCAATCGCGGCCGCGTGTTCTTTGGTGGCTTGCCCCAATTCATACAATTTAATGGCTGCCAAAGTAGCCACATTCAAGGGTTTACCTTGTTCAACCGGGTAATATTCTACAGAATTGGGCATTCGTGACTGTCCAGCACAAAAATCCTGGGGAATGTTTGTCAATACTGACACACTCGGCACGTTTACCGTCCACTCGTAGAGTATGAAACTATATATGGCTTTTAAGAAAAACACTTTGGCGGTAGAGGCAGGCCTTATGCTTGCCTTCACTTCGTAGGAGGGCAAGTACAAAGCCTGCCTCTACTCCAAATTATCATCTTAAGGACTATAGTTTCACCACTGTAACCGTATACCGTCTTTTCCCTACTACCAACCTTCCCCTCAAAGATAATTTTTCAGGCGGACAAAATGGGGAACAAGGCACACAATTGACTGCCGAGAGGTTCGCCGTTTTGGGAATACGGCAAGGCGGGAAAGGTTAATTCTTAGGAATATACGCTAACCCTGGTTTTTGTTTTAGCCAGCGCACAACAGTTTTAGACTCCCACGCCGGGTCAGTTATGCACGGCTCCACTAACATGGCATAATACTGTTGTTAGATTGTTTAAAGGTAATCCAACGCTTAAAAGGTAAAGAAATAATGGATAAAGTGGCTCTTCTCTTTGCCTGAAAACGCGGATTCATTCAATCTTAGTAACGACTAACCCTCTCGAGGGCTGAGCTTGTCGAAGCCCGTTTGTTTTCGACAAGCTCAGGCAACAGGCTTAGTAAAGGCTGTATCGTTACAACATAAAAACCATTGGGTTTTTGGGATTTCGTGGGGTACGGGCAACCCCTGTAGTTGCCCCATACCGGGCAGGCACGAGGCCAGCCCGTACATCTGGTATCAACCCCCTGCACTCCCAAAGAGCCAAAACATTTGTGCCTGGAGCCGAAGCATTAACTAATCAGTGCCTACCTGCAATTCAGCTACTCAAGAATCTTTTTATGAACAACAATTGTTCAGGTTTTGCTTCTAACCTGGTCATTATATCATCCCCTGAAAAGGAGTACACATGCACTTATTTCTCATCCGACATGGACAAAGCCATGTTAATTTACGCGATTGGACGGGTGGAAACCAGGATGTTGGATTAACAGCCGAAGGGGCAGAGCAAGCGGCCGCGTTAGCTCAATGGCTCCCGGGCAAAGTAACTTCTGTCCAGGCCATCTATTGCAGTACAATGCAACGCGCCATTGAAACAGCCACACCGCTCAGTCAGGCGTACCAAATACCCCTGACATTTAGCGATAATCTGCGGGAAATTGGCCTTAACCGTCAGGATCATACGCCCTGGCCCAATGAGAAACTACCCGCTTATGGTCATATCTGGGGCAGTGAGATCCCCTTCTCGACAATCACACCTGAGGTAGAAGGGGGCGAAAGTCTCATGCATTTTCGGGTACGTGTGGGCGCTTTTATCGAATCACTGGTATCCCGTCACCGTGAAGAGACGATTTTAGCAATCTGCCATGCAGGGGTGATTGAAGCCGCCCTGGATCACATTTACAACATTGGCCCGTTTCGCCGTTGTGAAGCCTGGACCAGCAATACAGGTGTTACTTATTTTGAATATGTCGCTCATGCCAGCCGCGAGACCTGGCGGCTTCGTTACCATAACCGGACAACGCATCTCGCTACCCTCAATGAGGCACGATAATCCTTGGCATTTAGAGCGAACGGGTTTTCTAAAACCATTAGATGTCAGAGGGAAGGGGAGAAACCCACTGGCGCGGTTTGGGGGCGTCCGCCCTCAAACCGCGCCGCGAAAAGTTCCCCGCCCCTGGGGGCAGGGTTAGGGGTAGGGGTGGCCCGGGATATTTCCAAGGTGGCGATAAAGCCGCACGGCGACACGGCGGGTCACAGAGCTACACAAGATTTGTAAGTCGTCCGGGCGATTTACCCCAAGGTAGAGACGCAAAATTTTGCGTCTTTGCCCGGTCAGGAGACAGCCACAGCACAAAAGCGCAATAACTGACTGTGAACAATATAATGAATGTACGGGTAAGTTCATCTGTGTTGTGACTCTGGTTAATGAGATAAACTGGAAAAACAATTTATATCGTCCGGCAAAACGAAAAGGGATGAATATGGAATTTCTACGTAAATTATTTGCTCGTAAAGAGGAACAGATACATCCGGCAGTAGCTCCCCCGCCCCGTCCAGAAATTGTTGAGATTAGCCCGGCTGACCTGATGAAGGAGTGGCAAACGGCTAACCGCCCCATTCTATTAGATGTGCGCGAATCTTATGAATGGCAACAGATGCACGTTCCCAACAGCCTGCATGTGCCCATGAATCAAATTCCCGCCAGCCTGGGCAAGCTTAATAAAGAAGCCAATATTGTTGTTATTTGTGCTACGGGCAGTCGCTCCTATAGCGTCACGGCTTTTCTGGCCCAAAATGGCTTCAAAGTGCGTAATTTGCGGGGAGGCATTATGCGCTGGCATCAAAGTGGGGGAGAAGTAGTAGCAGGATGAAACTAAAAATGGCGGTCATCTTACCTGTTGTGGCCGATTTATTGGCCTCGGCCCTGGCCTGGGTGTTGGTTCCCTGGTTTGGTCTTTCGTTACAAACACGCAATACGGGAGCGGCGTTGGTTCTCGCGGCCGCGACCCTGCTCTATTTTGTGGCCGTACACCTTCTCAAAAAACTTAAACTTCAGCCTGAGGGCTTTATCTGGCAGGGCCTCGCGCCGTGGCTAAAAGAAGAGCGTCAACGAGTATTGGCGTTCTGTTTCAGCATCTTTCTCACCTGGGCCTTGGTGGAACAGTCGGGTTTTTTTCGTACCATCACGCAAGTAGACCTGGGCGACACGGGTCTGAGTTATTATCTGTTATTAGGGCCACTGTGGTGGGTAGTGTTGGCCTTTCTCTACATGTTTGTCCTGAGCGCCCCCACAGATACTACCCTTGAATGGAACCGCGGCCGCGATTTAGGGCTTATTTTCCTGAGTTTAATGGCAACCAACTTGATGATGAGTATGCTGGCTGGCTATCTCGCGGCCGCGCCCTACCTGGACAACGTTCCCTCGTCATACCAAACCTGGCTAACCATTCCTCTTTTTGCCCTGCTATTTCTACCCCCACGTCTGCTCTATCTCTTCAAAAGTCGCACCCCACCCTACAGCCTGGTCACATTTTGCCTCGTCGTTGTCGTAAATGCCCTTCTACCTGGTTTTTAGGAGCAAGGGTTAAATAAGTTGTACGTTTGCTGTGGCACGGTCAGGAGACCGGCCACAGCAAACTCAAAAGTTATTTGCGAGCGAACCCTTAGTGGTTACGATTTTCCGTATACATGCCTAGAATGGCTACCACAAAAGACCCATCCCCCTACGCTCCCAGCAGGAAAGGGAAACCCTTTCATCACCTCAATCCGCAACCTGGGGCGTAGCGCCCCTTCCCAGCGGGAAAGGGAAACCCCCCTTTGTGTCATTTTTCGCGGGCCGACGCCCGCGAAAAATGACACAAGAAAAAAGTTCCCCGCCCCTGGGGGCGGGGTTAGGGGTGGGGGAAACTCCATAAACTCAGGCCACGCTTTCCCGAAATATTCAGAAGATATCTTTGGGGGCAAAAAAAAAGACCTACCCTATAGGGTAGGTCTTTTTTTTCAGACAAAAAGTTGCTTCTTAACCAGCCAGGGTGTTGCGGATTTGGCTGAAAACAATACCAATCTGGGGGCCAAGCAAAGCCAGAATGGCAATGACGACGATGGAAACCAACACGAGTACCAGAGCGTACTCAACCAAACCTTGACCTTGTTCTTTGTGTAAGTATAACATGATTATTTTTCCTTTTTTGATAGATGAATGACAGTAAATTGTCTAGATAAACATCATTATAAATGCTTATCCAGGGAAAACCATAGTAATTCAGTACCATCCTTGTCGTTGCCCACTCATACAACATCATAAAATAGCGTTTTCATTTACCTTTCAGATTTAGAAAGGAAAACGCGTGGGCTGTGGTAGTAGTTAAAGCATAAACTTCGTCGCTTAATGAATATCTTACAGGATACAAAAGATGAGGTCAAGCAACATTATTTTATTTATTTAGCCTTTTTAACAGAAAATTGGGTCAGGCGTCGAGGCTTTTGTTCACTAACACGAATAAACCAATGCGGTAGAACAAAAAGCCGCAACCCTTAACTGAACGAAAGATGAAAATTAAGCCGATCAGAGCTTTGGGGGGATGTTTCTATTCCCTGGCGGCATTTTGCCCGGTTTCGGTCATCTCGGCCCGCCACAAAGCCTGCATATCCCGACTACGAGCCAAAAGCTCTTCGAGATTGCCTTCATCGACTACGGCCCCATCGCGCAAAATGATGATGTGATCAGCACGGCGCAATACGGCCGGACGATGAGAAACGACCAGACAGGTGGGGGTTTTTAATTGACTAAAGAGTCTTTCCCATAGAATTTGCTCCGTTTCTACGTCCAGAGCACTGGAGAGGTCATCGAAAATGAGTAATTCGGGTTGGTGAACAAACATACGCGCGGCCGCGCTCCTTTGCACCTGTCCCCCCGATAACCGCATCCCCCGTGGCCCCACGGGTGTATCCAGACCTCGTTCCATCTCCGCTACATCTTTTTCTAATACGGCCTGGTACACCGCCCCCGGCAAATTTACCTCTTCCTCTGGTAAACCCAGGAGCAGGTTATCACGCAGGGATTCACTGAACAGGCGGGGCACCTGTCCCGTGTAAGCTGAATGGGGTGGCACAAAAAAGTGGCTGAGGTCAGAAACGATCTCATCATTCCAGCGTATCTCCCCACTGGTGGGGGGCAAAACACCTAAAAGCACCCGTAAAAGGGTGCTTTTGCCCGCACCTATGCGTCCGGTAATGACAGTGACATGGCCGCGTTGTAACGTCAGGTTAATATCATAGATACCTTTCTCCGCGCCGGGATGGTAATAGCTCAGGTTGTGCACCGTCAGGGTGTGGAGAGGGGTTTGGGGGGTACGCCGTGGCGCGTGCAAAACAGGGAAGTTACCCTGCTCGTAGAGAGGCGCGGCCGCGACCAGCATCTCCGGCGGTGCACCCGGCATCAAAGCCCGTAACCGGCCAAAGGAAACGCCAGCCTTTTTATAACCCGCCCAAAGTTCCCCTGTGATAGTCATCAGTTGGGTGATGGGCCAGATGTAATTGATAAACAGCGCCAGATCACCCACCGTAAAAGCGCCCTGACGGAAGGACGCGGCCGCTAACACCAGAATGATCCCTGTACCAATTGTTACCATATTGCTACTGAGCGACCAGATAAGCCGTAACAATACGGCATCGCGAATGGCGGCCTCTTGGCGTTGCTGATTTAACTGGCGTAGATGGGCAATCACCCGGCTTTCCGCGTTGGCAATCTGAATAGCCTGAACCGCGCCAAAGATCTCACCAATGGCCCCACTCACCTGCTCCGTGGCCTCCCGGTTGGCCCGTCGGTACTGCTCAATCCGTTGGCTCAAAGAGCTGACCAACCAGACTACGCCAGCCAGCGGCACAAATGTACCGGCAGTGATCCAGGGGTTAATACTCACCATGATAATGGCTCCAATCATCGCATTGATGATCAGACCCACCTGATCGCCCAGGATGATAATGAGCGCGGCCGGTTCACCGGTATCATCACGCAGACGGTTGATCACTTCACCCACACCGAGGGGAGGATTGTTCTTTTCTGGGGCTAAGGCGATACCCGCCGGGCGACCCAGAATATAGGCAAAGACATTACGCCCCATGAGCAACTGATTCCAGGTTTCATAAATGCTACTAAAACGGACAGCGGCAAAGAGAGTGAGAACGCGGCCGCAGGCCAGGCCAACCAGCAACGCCAATAAAGTGGTCAGATTCCAGGCCACTTCCGCTTCACCGGTGAGTTTATGCAAAAAGGCGCGTATCACCAGCCCATTCAGGCCGATGAGGATGTAAAAGATAGTAATTGAGGTGGTATCAGCCAGATAGGCCCAAGGCCGGGCACGCATCAGACGCCAAAGGGTTTTGTAAGTAGGCATGGGTTACTCCAGGCACAGGGGTAGGCTTAAGCTTCTTCCAACACGTCTTCTATCCCCATTTGCAGAAGTTGGGCAAAGTGGGATGTGGGATCTTGGATGAGTTGGATACGGGGAGCATGTTCGAGAACGCGGCCGCGTTCCAACACCATGATCTCATCGGCCCGCTGAACGGTGCCCAGCCGATGGGCAATGATAATGGCGGTGCGCCCCTGCACCAACCGGGCCATAGCTCCTTCCAGCAAACGCTCCGTAGCCGGATCAAGCCGGGATGAGGCCTCATCCAG
Source organism: Chloroflexota bacterium (assembly GCA_018004935.1). GTDB lineage: Bacteria > Chloroflexota > Anaerolineae > Promineifilales > Promineifilaceae > Trichofilum. The sequence goes on from JAGNBF010000010.1 coordinate 78,419, forward strand.
AATGACCAGCCCCGGATCGGCCAAGAAAACTCGTGTGAGGGCCAGGAGTTGTCCTTCACCGGCAGAAAGGCCGCGGCCGCCCCCCTGCACCATCGTATCTAACCCTTGCGGTAAACGAGCAAACCAGGACTGCAACCCCAAAGCCTCTACCACAGCCAGAATCTGTTCATCCGCAACCGTGGCATCAAAAAGGGTTATGTTTTCCCGCAAGGTGGCGTGAAATAATTGCACTTCCTGGCTCACCAGAGCAACCCGCTGGCGTAAGGTGGACAGGTGGGTATGCCGCAGGTTTATCCCACCCAGACTCACTGCCCCAGCGGTGGGATCGTAAAGGCGGAGCAAGAGGCGAATGAGGGTACTTTTGCCACTGCCGGTGCGTCCCAATAAACCTAATACACGCCCCGGTAATAAATGAAAGGTGAGGTCTTGCAAAATGGCGTTGTCCTGATCATCTTCATAATGAAACGTCACCCCAGAAAAAGTAACGGCCAAAGGCCCAGCCGGTAGATCCGTTTCCCCTTCATTGAGCACCCGGCTGGTTTCGGCAAACAGGGATTGGATACGCTGGAAGCTGGCCCGGGCTTTTTGTATTTCACTCACCTGATTGACAATTGTCCACAGCGGTTCGCTGAGGATTTCAATGTAGCTAAAGAGGAGATAAATTGTGCCAATGGTGACAGAGCCAGCCTGGAATAAGGTGTTACCAAAAATAAACGCGGCCGCATACGCTAAAACAAACCAGATAATCGGTTGGACAATGATCAGGCCGTTGGCGGTGCGAGCTACAAGATTGAGGCGGAACCGGTCACGAGCTACGGCATAGAAACGGTTCATCGTATACGCGGCCGCGCCACTCGTCTGAATATCTTCCAAACCGCCCAGCCGTTCTTCCAAAAAACTGTAATAACTGGCATCTGCTTCTCGGGCTTTCATCCAAAGCGGTGTAATAAACCGTTGCAGGGTGAATAGAATGATCAGCCCCCCCAGGCTAATCAAACCCAACGCCAATCCCATACGTTTATCCACTTGCGCCATGAGAATAATGACTCCAATCCAGAGCAGGCCATTACCGGCAATCTGAATGATAAATTTAGAGAAGACATCCGCCAGTTGGTTGACATCCCCATCCAGCCGTTCGATCATTTCACCGGGGGTATGCTTTTTATGAAAACTCAAATCCAGGCGCAAGCAATGCTCGGCCAGGTCGGCGCGAAGCCAGTTGGTGGCGGTCCAGGCGACGGTTTCACTGGTGTAAGTGGCGGCCAGACCAATGAGTTGTTGCATGAGGGAGACAATGACATAGAACGCGGCCGCGCCCAAAATAAGGCTCATAGCCACTTTATTCGTGGCCTGATCAATGAAACGAGCAATCAGTTGCGGCCCCAGAAGTTGTAACCCAATGCCAGTAAGCAGAAATAGGGCTAACAGAAGAACACGTCTGATCTGCGGCCGCAGGTAAGTCCATAAAAGAGTAAGATAAGATGGCATATACCACTCCAGTGGAACTTAGAAACTGTCCAAGAATAACTTCCCCTTTACGGTGGCCGGTCTCCTGACCGTACCACCCAAGTTATTTTTAGACACTTAACGACTCAAATAAAAAAGGCCACCGGGTGGTCATGGTACCCGGTGGCCTTTGCTGAAACGACTGATATATAGATAATCGTCTATTTGACCCGGTATACCTTTCTGGCCCATAAAGAACTTCCACCTAAGCAACGCCGAAAGGTTTTACGCATCATAAGACTAAAGTTTAACGTCCAGTCAGGGAATTGCCAACAAAAAAGCGCATCGGGGCCAATGCGCTTTTTTAGCCTCAAAACCCACTTGCCGGTTGCCTAAAAATCATCATCGTCATCGTAATCACGGACTCGTTCACTCCGATCAAAATCATACTCTTCATGGGCACTGGAACCGCTCCCTGCCGGTTCATCAAACGCCCAACTTAGTTTGATAGGTGATTCTCGAATGACTTCTGCCATCGTACTACATTCTGGGCAAGTAACCAGATCACCTAATTCCGGTGGTTTGCGAAAACTAATCTGTGCCTGGCATTCCGGGCAAGAAGCAACCAACCGAACAGCCTGTTTATTCATAGGATGCCTCCTCCATCAGGGGAATCGTTTAGCTACATCCCCTGGTAGTGATCATTAAGATGCGCCATTAGTGCATCAGAATTACCTGGGGTTTAATTATGTGCGATGGGCGCATGTTTTACAAGGGCAATGCGAGGCAACTCAGCAAGTCGCCCTATGAACACCATTCGGTCAGCATGGAGTGACACGTGGCGCGGTCAGGAGACCGACTCGAGTAACCCCGTAAGCCCTAAACTTAAAAAGAGGCATTATGAATCAGGAAACGAGTTTGCGACAGGTACAAGAGCAGGTAGATGAATGGATACGCACCGTGGGCGTGCGTTATTATTCGGAACTAACCAACATGGCTATTTTGACGGAAGAAGTGGGGGAAGTAGCTCGTTTGATGGCCCGGCTGTACGGGGATCAGAGTTTCAAAAAATCGGATGAGGCGTATAACCTGGCAGATGAACTGGCAGATGTGTTGTTTGTGCTGGTGTGTATTGCCAATCAGACGGGGGTAGATTTGACGGAAGCGCTGGAGCGCAATATGGAAAAGAAGACAAAGCGGGATACACAGCGGCATCAGCAGAATGAGAAGTTACGATGAAGGTAACTACTAACTGGAGTTTAGAGCGAGAGAAGAGAGCAAGAGGAAATTACTCTGGAAAACCCTCTAGCTCTGGCTCTGAACTTTAAACTCAAGTACTAAGGGTTCGCTCAAGATTAAGTTAGGTGGCGCGGTCAGGAGACCGGCCACAGCAAACCGCTAAGTTAAAAACGAACGATTAGCAAGCCTGTTGCCTGAGCTTGTAGAAGGCAAATGGGCTTCGACAAGCTCAACCCTCGAGAGGGTTAGTCGTTACCGATGAAGGCAAAAAGTGCCGACTATGTCACTATTTGCTCACACAATTGTTCCTTTTGTTTATAATGCGGCCGCGTTCACAACAAACATATACTTACCACGGTAGCAATTCTCAATTTGGCCTGAACGTCTAAAAATGGTGCGGCCGCCCGGCGGTCAACTGAGCGTAGCACAGCCTTTCCAGGCTGTGCGCTCTCTATGCCAGCATCTTGCCCGGCATCTCATCAGAAGAGGCCATGAGCGTAGCACAGCCTTTCCAGGCTGTGCGCTCTCTATGCCAGCATCTTGCCCGGCATCTCAGAAGAGGCCATGAGCGTAGCACAGCCTTTCCAGGCTGTGCGCTCTCTATGCAGGCGGAGCCGGGCTTCGGCAAGCTCAGCCCTCAAGGATGTGTAGGGCGAACAGCCTGAAAGGCTGTTCTACGGGTTGGGCCATTTTTCGAGCGTGCTTTTGGCGGGCAACGGTTTTAACCGTTGGTTAAATTGAGAATTACTGTTACCACGGTCATAAAATGACATTTTGTTGGTGGTGCCAGATTGGATAAGCCCAGGTTTTTGTAGGAGTTCCCCATGGGCTTTGAGCGCACCAAGAGGAATGAAAATTTGTAGGACGATTTTTTAAATCGTCCACTGGGCGATTTACCAAATCGCCCTACATTTTCGTAGGAATTCCCCATGAGCCTACGGCACACCAAGATGAATGAAAATAACGCCACCATTTTTCATTCCTATCCGTGTTTTTTCCTATCCGTGTTTCCATTATCCGTGGCTATTTTCTCAGGAG
>JAGNBF010000010.1:82241-98145 GCA_018004935.1 Chloroflexota bacterium
TTTTCGTAGGAATTCCCCATGAGCCTACGGCACACCAAGATGAATGAAAATAACGCCACCATTTTTCATTCCTATCCGTGTTTTTTCCTATCCGTGTTTCCATTATCCGTGGCTATTTTCTCAGGAGGAATGAAAATTTGTAGGACGATTTTTTAAATCGTCCACTGGGCGATTTACCAAATCGCCCTACATTTTCGTAGGAATTCCCCATGAGCCTACGGCACACCAAGATGAATGAAAATAACGCCACCATTTTTCATTCCTATCCGTGTTTTTTCCTATCCGTGTTTCCATTATCCGTGGCTATTTTCTCAGGAGAAAGCGGATGACAATTCTCAATAACTATCAACAATTTAGCGGCCACCACTATGAAACCGGTTCATTACATAACATCCTGGCTTACCTGGGGGCTAAAAATCCGGCTACCGGACAGCCGCTTAGTGAAGCGCTGTTATTGGGTATTAGTGGGGGCATTACACTGGGTTATTTTCCTTTTGCCTACCAGGGATATACTCCCCATCTGGCTTTATTAACACGCAATACGTTTGATCCGTTACAGACGATATACGACCGGCTGGCCTTGCCCCATGAGGTACAACAAACCACAAAGGCCGAAAACGCCGAAGCGAAACTCGCGGCCGCGCTCGAACGAGGTGATCCAGCGTTGGTGTGGGTTGATATGTTTAGCCTACCTTACAATGGTTTGGGGCGGCGCAATGATTATTGGGCAATGATACCGGTGGTAGTATATGGCCTGGATGGTGAACGGGCGTACCTGGCAGATCAATCAGCGCGGCCGCATATTATTACCCGTGAACAACTAAACGAGGCTCGCGGCCGCGTCAAAGAAGACCGCTACCGCCTCATCACCTTCTCCACCCCCCACCCTGAACAGTTACCTTCCGCCATCCAAAAGGGCCTCCGGCAATGTATCAACCTCTTTACCGAAGCCCCACCCAAGGGGGCCAGGCATAATTTTGGTTTTGCCGCTTACCAACATTGGGCCAATCTACTGACCAATACCCGCAACAAACAAGGGTGGGAACGTTTTTTCCCCGCCGGAACTGCCCTCTATACCGCTTTGGCCGGGGATAGTTATCAGCCGGGCATTTACGGTTGGATTAACACCTGGGGCACAGGGCCAAACGCCGACCGGGACACCTATGCTGACTTTCTGGATGAAGCCGCCCTGGTTTTGGCTAAACCAACCCTGAAGGATGTGGCCGGACAGTTCCGCCAGGCCGCAATGGCCTGGGGCCATCTGGCCCAGGCCAGCCTGCCTGATACCGTACCGCTCTTTAAAGAAAGCCGGGAATTAAAACACCGTCGCCGCCAACTGGCCTGGGAATTGGGGGATGAGGCGCATGAGGAAATCAGGGCAATTCAGGCACGGTTGGATAAATTAAAAAACGATGCGGCCGCAGAGTTTCCTCTCACCCCTGGCGAAGTAACCACTTTCCGGGAGCACCTACGTGACCTTGTTTTAACCATTCACGACCTGGAACTAACCGCCGTCACTGCCCTGCAAACCGCCCTGCGCTAATAATAAGTTCGACTCTGGCAAATTTGAGCACAACCTCTGGTTGTAGCACCGCTTTTCCAGGCTGTGCGTTCTCTGATGAAAACAAAAAACGCTAATGTCGAGTAATAAGGAAAAACGGGGTTGTCTTGGGTTTCCCCACTCCTTCACAAGGTTATTCCATCTCCATCACTCTACAAATTTTTGCCCGCTTCATGACAGGCGGTGTGGTGGTTGGGTTGCATCTCGCGCCAGGTGGGGTCAACCTGGGAGCAGTGCGGCTGGACGATAGGGCAACGGGGATGAAAACGGCAACCCGTTGGCAGGTTAATGGGGTTGGGCGTTTCCCCCTGCAAAATGATGCGCTCCCGACGCAAACGAGGATTGGGTACAGGCATCACGGAGAGTAACGCCTTCGTGTACGGGTGTTGGGGTTCCTGAAGCACCTGCGGCGTCGTACCCATTTCCACAATCCGCCCCAGATACATCACGGCAATCCGGTCGGCAAAATAGGCTACCGTCCCCAAATCGTGGGTGATAAACAGAATAGAAATACCCCGTGTCTGGCGCAAATCAGCCAGCAGGTTGAGGATTTCGGCGCGGATGCTCACATCGAGCATCGAAACCGGCTCATCCGCCAGGAGTACGGTGGGTTCCAGCACCAACGCCCCGGCAATCACCACCCGTTGCCTTTGCCCCCCGGATAACTCATGGGGATACCGGTTGACATAGTTGGCCGCTGGTTTCAGCCCGGCATCTTCTAACGCCTGATGCACGCGGGCCAGTCGTTCCGCCTTGTCCCGCCCCAGACCATGCACCACCAACGGCTCGCCCACAATGTCACCAATGGTCATCGTAGGGTTAAGCGATTCATACGGGTCTTGAAACACCATTTGAATCTGGCGGCGCATCGCTTTGAGCGGTGCGCCCTGCAAATGGGTCACATCTTGCCCATTGAACAGGAATTGGCCGCTGGTAGGTTCTTCCAGGCGCATGAGGGTGAGGGCCAGGGTAGATTTGCCGCAACCACTCTCCCCCACCAACGCCATCACTTCCCCCTTCTGCAACTCAAAACTCACATCGTCAACGGCATGGACGAACTTTTCTTCCTTTTGCCAGAACACAGTTTTCTGCACCGGGAATAGTTTACGGAGATTTTTTACCTGGATGATGGGAGACATGGTTATTGGTTATTGGCTACTATCCACTGTTCACTGCTTTGGGGCCAGATGGCAACTGGCAACGTGGCTTTTGGACAGAGCGTGCAAGGGTGGCTGTTCCTGATGGCAACGTTCAAACACATGGGGGCAACGGGGAGCGAAGCGGCAACCGGGGGGTAGGGCGTTGAGGCGGGGGGGATAGCCGGGAATGCTGACCAATCGGCCCATCGGTTTACTGAGATCGGGAAAGGCGCGGAGTAACTCCTGGGTGTAAGGGTGTTTAGGTTCGTTAAACACGGTGTCTACCGAGGCGTACTCGGCGGTGACGCCGCCATACATGACCATCACCGAGTCACACATCTCAGCCACGACGCCTAAATCGTGAGTCACAAAAAGAATCGCCAGGCCTAGTTTTTCGCGCAATTTAGCTAATAGTTCCAGAATTTGGGCTTGAATCATCACGTCCAGAGCCGTCGTCGGCTCGTCGGCGATGACCACCTGGGGGTTGCAGGCCAGGGCCATGGCGATCATGGCCCGTTGGCGCATCCCGCCGGAATATTGGTGGGGATATTGGTGGCGTCGCTCCGGTCCAATGCCTACCAGTTCCAACAGTTCGCACACCCGTTCATCCACCATCTTTTTGTTGGGGGCGTAGTTGTGGCGGATGATGGCCTCGCCGATTTGCCGCCCCACAGAGTGAACCGGGTTGAGGGCGTTCATGGCCCCCTGGAAGATCATGGCGATATGTTTCCAGCGCATATCGGCCATTTCTAATTCGCTGAGGGAGAAGAGGTCGCGCCCCATGAAGAGGGCTTCGCCGTTGGTGATGCGGCCGCTACTGGGCAATAGCCGCATTAAACTCAGCATCAGGGTGGTTTTGCCACAACCACTCTCCCCCACCACCCCCAGCACTTCCCCTTCGCGTAGGGTAAAGCTAATGTCGGCCAGGGCATGAGCGGCTGGCCCCTCCGCCGAGAGGAAGTCGGTGGAGAGGTGACGCACGTCGAGGAGAATGGGGTTTGGGGTGGGGTTGGGCATGGGACAGTGAGTAGTGAACAGTGGACAGTTAGCAGTTATGCATTATGTTGGGTGGTTCGCGGCCGCGTGACCATATGGGAGCCTGCCGATAAATGGTGCGCTTCCAGGCGGGGGTTGAGCACCTGTTCCAACCCTTGCCCCAGGAGTGTACAACCCAACACCAGCCAGACAATGCCAAAACCGGGTGTTACCAGCACCCACCAGGCTCTGGCACTCATCGCTCCCCGGGTAAAGGCAAAGTTGAGCATCTGCCCCCAACTGATGGTGGTGGGGTCGGACAGGCCGAGGAAGCTGAGGGTGCTTTCGTTGAGGATGGCCAGGGAGATGATGAGAACGGTATTGACCACCAGCAGGGGTAACACCAGGGGCAAAATATGGTGACGGATGATATGGATGTTGCCCGCGCCAATGGAACGTGCCCGCAAAACAAATTTGCGTTCTTTGACGGCTAACGTTTGGGAGCGTACCAGCCTGGCCGTGCCTGTCCAACCTACGATGCCGATGACGAGAATAATGTTGAACAAACTGGGTTTGGTCAGGGCGACGATGACAACGGTGAGGGGTAAATCTGGGATGACCAGCATGATGTCGGTGAAGCGCATGAGGACATTCTCGACGCGGCCGCCGTAAAAACCGGCCACAATGCCAATGACGCCCCCAATGAAGATGGAAATCATGGAAGCAAAGAAGCCAACAATTAATGAAACCCGTGAGCCATATATAAAAGAAGACAAGACATCTCGGCCCGCGTCATCCGTACCCAACCAATGGTCAGCACTGGGGCGGGCATAAATGTCGTTGATCGTTACCCGCACCACTTCTTTGGGGTCATACGGGGCCAGTTGGCGGGCAAAAACAGCGGTAAACAGGGCCGTAACCAGCATAAATAGCCCGACAACGGCCATTTTGTTCCGCCGAAAGGTGCGCCAAAAGCCGGATATGCGGCCTGTGTTAATTGGTGCTGTACCTGTTATCGTTGCGCTCATAATTTTATGGACTACTGGGTGTCTCTACCCAATTTTCTAAACGCAGACCAGGGATACGCTGAAATTCACGGCTGTTATTGGTCACAAGAATGGTATCAAGGGCAACAGCATGAGCACCTATCAAAAAATCGTATACGCCAATAGGAGTACCTTGTTTTTCTAAAGAAGCTTTGAGGCTACCGGCCAAACGTGCGGCCGCGTCGTCAAAGTTCACCACCAGTAATGGAGCCAGAAACTTTTCTAATGCCGCCTGATTTTGTTGCGGCCGCTGGCTCTTAGACACACCATACTGCAATTCGGCAACCGTTATGGTTGAAATACCGATACTGTCAGGTCTTTCTACTGTAAATCGGTTTAAAACATGGGCCGGTTTTTGTTTGATCACGTAAATGCAGATATTTGTATCTAATAAGTATTTCATGGAAACAACTCTTCACGTTTTTGATCGGGGGGTTGAACACGCTCTGCCATGAAGTCGTCAGAAAATTCATCCAAACTGTCTATCAGAGTCTGCCAGGGGGCGTGATAAGGCAAGAGAATAACAACGTCCCCCACTTTTTTGATAAACACCCGATCCCCTGAAAAGCGGAAATCTCGCGGCAAACGAACTGCCTGGCTTTGACCATTCTGGAATATTTTGGCGGTCTGCATATTACACCTCCCGTGTCGTATATACTAAAAGTATATACCAAAGCAATTGCTTTTCAATAGCCCGTTTTAATTCGTCTGTACACGGGGGTCCAGGTAGGAGTAAAGCAAATCGGCGGCCAGGTTGGCGAAGATGACGGCGACGGCGATGAGCAGGAAGGCTCCCTGCAACACCGGATAATCGCGCCGGTTGACGGCATTGAAAATGGCACTACCCAATCCCGGCCAGGAAAAAACAGATTCAATCTGGATGGCCCCGGCCACAGTAAAGCCTAAATTCAGGGCGATAATCGTCACCATCGGGAGCATGGCGTTTTGTAGGGCGTGCTCTTTAAGGATTTGGAAGGTGCTGAGTCCTTTGGCTTTGGCGGTCAGGATGTAATCTTCGGATAAGACATCGAGCACGGAGCTACGCATGATGAGCATGTATTCGCCCAGGAAAACGATGGTGTAGGTGAGGGTTGGCAGGATCATGTGCCGGGCCAGGTCGCCCCATTCTTGCCAGATGGTGTCAAAGTTGCCGCCGGGGGTGATTTTGCCCCCAGTGGGCAGGCCGTATTGGGTGCTCCCCCAGAAGAGCAGGATGATACCCAGCCAGAAGGTGGGCAGGCTCCAGGCCATGAGACTGCCTAGTAGGGCGATGTAATCAATGGGGGTGCGGGCTTTCCACGCGGCCGCGACACCTAGCACCATCCCGATCAGCACCGAAGCCACCTGCCCCACCCCAATTAACAAAATCGTGTTCCACAATTGCTCTACGAGAATATCAGCCACCGGGCGGTTGGTGTGATAACTGATGCCCAATTCCCCCTGTAACAAGTTGCGGGCATAGATGAAGAACTGCGTCTGGAACGGATTGATCAAACAATCACCGGGGGTGATGGGGTTCAGTGATTCAAAGCAGTTAATCACCGGTTTGTCCAGGCCAAAGCGCACGCGGATCGCTTCCACCGCTTCTTGTGTCAGGCGGGGGTCACGCACGCCCGAACGGGCTGGATCACCCGGCAGAATGCGGAAGAGGAAGAAGTTCAGGCAAATAACAAAGACGACGGTGAGAGCCGCCCAGGCTACTTTGCGGGTAATGAGACGGAGAGAGCGCATGGTGAGGGGGTAGTGTATTGGTGTATTGGTGTATTGGTTATTACCCGGGGGTGGGTCTTACCAACACACCAATACACCAATAACTCAATTACCGCACCGGTTCAATTACCAGTAATGAACTGGGGTCTTCCAGGGCGATTTTGCCTTCTTCCGTTTGCCAGCCAGTGAAGCGGTCGTTGCGGTAGGCTTGAACAGATTGGGCATAGAACGGGATGATGTAAACCACATCTTCATGAACGATGCGTTGCATTTCCCAGATCAATTCGATGCGTTTGTCTTTGTCTAACTCGACAGCTTGTTGGGCGAATAGCTCGTCGTAGGTTGAATTAGAATAGCCGGTTTCGCTGTTGCCGGTAGGTATTTCTTCGGTGAGCATGACGCTGAGCAGGAATCCCGGGTCGGGGTCAGAACCCCAACCCCAGAGGATCACGTCGAAATCGAAGGCGGGACAGCAGACAGATGTGAGGGCATCGGGGTCGAGGGCTTGCAGTTCGGTCTTGACGCCGACTTCGCCCCACATGGCGCTGAGGAGTTCAGCCATGCGGGGAGCGGTGGTGCTATCACTGGGCCAGTTCATGCGTAGAGTCAGCGGCCGCGAACCGTCGGGCATATCGCGTGTCCCATCCCCATCGGCATCGGCATAACCCGCATCGTCCAAAATTTGATTGGCCAGAGCCGGGTCATATGCATAATCTACCAGGGAGCTATTGTAAAACACCCCCAGGCTATCGGGAATGAGGGTCAGGCCGGGTGCGCCGAGGCCAAGCAGAACCACATCAATGATTTGTTGTTTGTCGGTGGCGTGGGCCAGGGCCAGCCGGAATTGGCGGTCTAACAGGGCCGGATGGCCGGTACAGGCTCCATCATCAGGCGGGCAGTTTTCGGGCAATGTCTGGTTGAAGATGATGTCGCTTACGCTGGGGGCAGAGGGGGGGCCACTGACAACGGTGATGTTGCTTTCGTTGCGCAGGGAAACGACGGCGGTGTTGGGCATTTCGATAATCATGTCCACATCGCCGGTGCGGAGGGCCTGTACCAACGCGTCCTGGTTGTCAAAGGTTTGGAAAATGGCTTCGTCAATCTTGGGGCTGTTCAGATAATGATTTTTGACCGCCTCAAGGTGGACAAATTCGTTTTGTTTGTACTCGACCATTTTGAAGGGGCCACTGCCGATCATTTCATTGTTTTCGAATTCTACGACGTTGACGCCTGACCAGACGTGTTCGGGCACAATATAGAGAAAGAGTAATTGACTTTCGATGTTGGGGATGGGTTCGGTGAGGGTGAGGACAACGGTGGTGTCGTCTGGGGCTTCGATGGATTCAAAGTAGGCGGTGTAGCCATTGAGGAATGGGTAGTCGGCCTGTTGTTGATAAAGTTGATAGGAGTAGGCCACATCGCTGGCTTTGACGGGTTTACCGTCGTGCCACATCATGCCGGGGCGGAGTTTGTAGGTGTAGACGCGCCCATCATCGGAGATGGAAACGGATTCGGCGGCTTCCAGGGAGAAACTGCCATCCAGGTTGAGCTGGTACATGGAGTCGTAGACGAGTTCGGCGATGGTATAGGCTTCGGTAAGGACGGCGACGCCCATGTTGAGGGTGTCGGGGCTTCCGGCCCAACCGACGCGCAGAACAGCAGGTTCAGCACTCTCAGCCGGGGCATCTGCTTCGTTGTTGCCGTTGGCGGCGGGCTGGTTGGCGTTTTCGTTGCTGGTATTGCCGCCGTTGTTGGTGGTTTCACCGCCGCAAGCGACGAGGATCGCGGCCGCGACCAACAAAATCCATAGACGATACAGGGTCGGTTTCATCTCTCTTCTCCTTGTCATGGAGAGACGAAGAGAGTGAGAGATTAAGAGACTGACATGATTGAGTCTCTTAGTCTCTTAGTCTCCTGGTCTCTAAATCATAAACTCACGCACCGGGTCTTCTTCATGCAAAATAGAACGGTTAAAAGAGAACGGCGAGAGGTCATACGCGGCCGCGTCGCCATCCAGGGCTAACTGGCTAAGAATCAGCCCTAACAGGGAAGCAAACTTAAAGGCGTGACCAGCTCCAATGGCCAGGGCCACATTGGGGTGGCCGGGGAGCGTGTCTACCACAAAATCCCGGTCAGGGGGCATGGTGTAGAGGCAGGTTTTGCTGTAATGCAACGGGCCGAGGGCTGTGGGGATAGTCTGTTGCAAAAATTGGCTGATGCGGTTGAGGGTGTGGGGATTGGGGTCGAAGGTGCGTGTGTCGGCGGTGACTTCCTCGCCGCCCACGTCTTGGGCAACTTTAACCGCCTGTTCGCCAAAGATGGGGAAGCCGTAGAAGCTGGGGTTATCCATCCATATCCACACCGGGAACCGCTCTGGGGCAAAGGGTTGTAAATCAGGCGTGTGGAAGTAGTTGACCTGTTCTTGGGTAATGGTTAGGGGTAAATGGTAGCCGAAGTGGGCCAAATGGTGATTCGACCAGGCTCCGGCGGTGATGATAAGTTGTTGGCAACGGTATTGGTGGGTGGGGGTGGTGAGGATGATTTCACCGTGGCGGGGTTCGATATGGGTGACGTGACTATTGTCGCGGAGGGTGGCCCCGTTTTCACGAGCGAGGTGTTGGTGGGTGGCGGTGGCCCGTGCGGCCGCGACAAAACCCCCATCGGCTTGAAACAACCCTTCGACATCATCTGCTATCTGGAACGGCGGCCAGTAGCGGCGAATTTCCTGGGCTGACAACCGTTCGTAAGGCACGTTGGTGGTGTCCATACTGCCAATGTAGTCGGTTATGGGGATATAACCACCCGCTGGAAACAGGTCCAGATTGCCGGTCTTAAAAACCAGTTGTTCGCCTGATTCGGCTTCAACCATGTCCCAGGCGCGGTAAGCTTGTTTGGCGAGGGTAACGTATTGGGGGGTGTGGTAGGAGAGGCGAATGATGCGGGAATGGTCGTGACTGCCGCCGCGCAGATGGCCTAGTTCAAACTGTTCCAGCCCCAACACGTCAGCACCCAAACGGCGCGAAAGCCAGTACGCGGCCGCGCTTCCGATTCCCCCTAAGCCTAGTACGATACAGGTGTAGTCCTGTTTCATAAAGTAAACAGTAGACAGTGAGCAGTGAACAGTAAAAGAACGGACTGTGAAGTGGGGCAAAGGGTAACACGAATGGGGAATATGTCAAGATACAGCAATTCGGAGTACATAAGCCCCGCCCGGTGATTTGACCACCGGGCTACAACTACGAAGCCCTACCGGGCTGATATTTTCAGGCCAAAGGTTTTTGTATGGGTAGCCCGGTCATAATGAATGTTGAAAAAACAAACCGGGGCATGGTTCAGGTTAGCTTTACAAATCTGTAGGACGATTTTGTAAATCGTCCACTGGGCGATTTACAAAATCGCCCTACAAATTGTTAAGCACAGCTTGCCGACTTTTGAACCACGCCCAAACCGGTAATGTACGGGCGACCCGTGTGGTTGCCCAATCGGGCAGGCGCAAGGCCAGCCCATACCAAGCGTATTACCGTATTAAATTCTTAAGGCATGGTTCAGGTCAGCTTTACAAATTTGTAGGACGATTTGGTAAATCGTCTCGTGGGCGATTTACCAAATCGCCCTACAAACTGTTAAGCACCGTTTGCCGACTTTTGAACCACGCCATTCTTAACTTTCATCATGGCCGGGCGGTGGTGACGAATTAGCGCACGGAGCCGCGCTCCTGGGTGAGGCGATAGGCCAGCAAAATGGGGATGGTGGTGAGGATTATGACGAAGAGGGCGACAACATTGGTGACGGGGCGGTCACGCGGCCGCGTCAATTGACTAAATATCCAAATGGGTAATGTAGATTGTTGGCCTGCCGTGAAGGTGGTGACAATCACTTCATCAAACGACAGAGCGAAGGCCAACATCCCCCCAGCCAGCAAAGCCGTAGCGATTTGCGGCAACACCACGTAACGAAACGTCTGAAAACCATTAGCCCCTAAATCCATCGAGGCTTCAATCAACGAATTAGATGTGCGCCGAAACCGGGCAATGACGTTGTTGTAGACCACCACAATGCAAAAGGTGGCATGCCCAATCACAATTGTCCAGAAGGAAAAGGGCACTTCTGTCAGGCCGATGGCGGAACGCAGGGCAATGCCGGTAACGATGCCGGGTAAAGCAATGGGCAACACCAGCAGGAAGGAGATGCTTTCGCGGCCAAAAAAGGGGTAGCGGTAGACCGCCGCGGCCGCGAACGACCCCAGGATCAAGGCCATCAATGTCGCCAACAGGGCCACCCGCACGGATAAACCTAACGCGGGCCACAAATCGGCCCGATTCCAGGCTACGGCAAACCATTTTGTGGTCAGCCCCGGCAAGGGAAAAGTAAAGGTGGCCTCGTCGGTGGTGAAGGCGTATAGGGCGATAATCCACACCGGCAAATTGAGGAAGAGCACGGTGAACGCGGCCGCGAACGGCAAACACCCCATTCGTTGTAACCGGGAAGCAATTGCAGTCATCTCAGTTTTGCCCGGTTTTCGGCAAATGAAGGTCATTCAGTGAGTTTGCCAGGATAACTTGTTCGCTTAACAGCGCCAGATCATTCGCATTATTCATGCTTTCAATCAGCCGTACCCATGTTCCTGGTACTGCACCAAACTTCACCTGTAACAACCGAAGCAATATTGTTTTTGCTTGCTCTACCTGCCCTTCCTGCCAACCTTCCTCGCGGCCTTCTTGCCGACCTTTCTGCCAACCTTCCTCGCGGCCTTTGGCCAACCCTTTCGCCCATTCCTCTTGACGGGCAGTTCGTTCCGCTTTCTCAAAAATGGTCATTTCCAACGCTTCAATTTCTTCCATTACCAACTCTCCTGCATCTTTGAGCTTATTTTTGGGTGTATAGGTTTCGATGACATTCATTAAAAACAGTTTGTCACCCTCTGTCAAGCGACTCCGAATGAGTGTTTGCAAGGCTTCAAGTTTCACATCGGCCTTGTGTTTTTCACCGGGTTTCATCAATGTTGCTAAAGTAGCGGCTACCGGATTGTCTTGGGCCAGGTACGGCTCACTCTCTAAATCAAGGAGACCAATCTGCCCATAGTGAAATGTGAGAATAGTACGCCCCAACAATTTTTCGCTGTAAGTTTGCCATTTCAGGCCACCAGAGCGGGGCAACAGCACCAGAGCGATGGGCAAAACCGGCTTTTCTGAAAGAATCCGTAACAACGCATGGTACTCGTACATCCGTGCCGCTAGATGCTGTTTGTCTTTGGCTTCCAATTCAACATGAATCAAAATGATGCGTTCGGTTCCATCCTTAAGCCTGGTTTCCGCTACCAGATCGGCTATGCGGAGTTTCTGTTTGGGAAAGTTGCTGATTAGCTCTTGTTCTAACCAACGCACCGTGCTGAAATCAATTTGTGCCGCTTCTTCGGGGAAGAAAAGGGTGAGAAATTCGGCGAGAAAACGGTGCAAGAATTCTTTGAAGATGCGGTCGTGGCGGGTGGTCATAAGGCTTCAAAGGCTCCCAAACGGCGAGCAACTATCAGATAAACGGCCATAATGGCCATGGGGATGGTGGTCATCGCGGCCGCGAGCGGCACATTGCCCGATGTTCCCTGGTGTGACAATACGGCCTGCCCAATGAAATAGCTGGAGTTGCCTAACACCGACGGTACAATGAAATCCCCCAGGGTGAGCGAAAAAGTAAAAATAGAACCCGCCACAATGCCGGGAAAGACCAGAGGCAAAATGACAAAGCGGAAGGTTTCTCGCGGCCGCGCGCCCAAATCCCCCGATGCTTCTAACAACGAAAACGGCACCCGCTCCAGGGTCGACTGAATGGGCAGAACCATGTAGGGCAACCAGATGTATAGAAAAACAATAAAAACGCCGATATTGGAGATAGAAAGGGATGGACCACCGATGCCGGGAATCTGCAACACCGCATCAATTACCCCTTGCAGGCCCAACGTCGTGGCAAACCAACTGACGATGCCTTCTTTCGCCAGGATCAACTTCCAGGAGTACACCCGCACCAGATAGCTTGACCACAGGGGCAACATGACGGACAGATAGAGGATGGTTTTCAGGCGGGGCGAGGCGTAGCGGGTCATGTAATAGGCGAGAGGGAAGGCCAGAAACGCGGCCGCGAGCGTCACCACCGCCGCCATACTCACCGTGCGCCGGGCAATATCCAGATTCGAGGCCGTGAGCAGTTGCCCATAAGTACTCAGGCCAAACTCCCGCACCACCTGCCCGGTAAAGTTATCCAGGCGGAAAAAACTTTGCAGAATGAGGGTAAACAGCGACCCCAGGTAAACAATGCCCAGCCAGAACACGGGCGGCCCTAACAAAATAGCCAGGAAGGTTCGCGGCCGCTGATATAGGTAGGTGGAGAGGCGTTGGGTGAGAGACATTATGATTGGTTATTGGTTATTGGGTTTGCCCTTTAGGGGTACTTGAATAGATTCCACTATGCCATCACGCCGCGTGATGCGCCGCCAACGATACCCTTTAGCAATCGCCTCAAATGGTGGTTGTTCAATTATTTCTTGTTCCGCCGGGATAATCGTTTGTTTAGTCATCGTTCACCCCCAATGTTGTGTTCGATCCAGACAACGCATCAGGGTAAGTATACCATCCCTACAAGAACCCTAAGACACCCAATAACTAATAGCGGCATGGTTTAGGCCAGCTTTACAAATATGTAGGACGATTTTGCAAATCGTCCACTGGGCGATTTACAGAATCACCCTACAAAATGTTAAGCACCGTTTGTCAACTTTTGAACCATGCCCCAATAACTAATCTCCCCCAATGAGGTGATTGTGCGCCTTATCCCAAATGAGCCGCACCGGTTGGCCTTCGGCGGCACGGACGTTGGTGGCTGAGGTGGTGAGGTTTTGTTGGGCGACGTTCAATTGGCCGCCGCCGGGCAGGTCTACGATATACCGGGTGAACATACCCAGGTAAATGACTTCGCGCACTACCCCATCCGCCAGATATTGGTCGGGGTGGGGCTGTTGGCCCAATTCGGCCAGGTGGATTTTCTCCGGGCGGATGGAGAAGAGGTGAGGAGAGCCGGTGATTTTCGCGGCCGCGTCCCCCCGCACCAGATTCGACGTACCCACAAACCCGGCCACAAACGCCGTCGCCGGTTTCTCGTAGACCACCGCCGGTGGGCCAACCTGTTCGATTTTGCCCTGGTTAAACACCGCCAACCGGTCACTCATCGTCAACGCCTCTTCCTGATCATGCGTCACATACACAAAGGTAATGCCCACCTGATGCTGAATCTGCTTCAGTTCACTCTGCATCTCCTGGCGCAGTTTCAAATCCAACGCCCCCAACGGCTCGTCCAGAAGTAGAACACGAGGGCGGTTAATCAACGCACGGGCCAGGGCCACCCGTTGCCGTTGTCCCCCGGAGAGTTGGTTGGGTTTGCGGCCGCCCAGTCCCGGCAAACGCACCATCGCCAACATTTCCTCTACCCGCTTGAGCCGCTCCGCCTTGACCACCCCTTTGATCATCAGGCCGTACCCTACGTTATCCGCCACCGTCATGTGCGGGAACAGGGCATAATCCTGAAAGACGGTGTTCACATCCCGTTCGTAAGGGGGGAGGTGGGTGACTTCTTGACCATGCAGGAAGACGCGGCCGCGCGTTGGCAGTTCAAACCCCGCCACCATCCGTAAACAGGTCGTCTTCCCCGACCCCGATGGCCCCAACAGGGTGAAAAACTCTCCATCTTCAATATCCAGGTCTAGCTCATCCACCGCCTTCACTTCCCCGAAGTGGCGGCTGACGTTGGTAAAGCGAATGGCAGGCGTTGTATTCATAAGTGAGCAGTGAACAGTGAATTGTAAACAGTGAACAGTCAATAACTGTTCACTGCTCACTGTTGACTATCCATGTGCAATCATCACATGTTTCGTAATCTTATAATCATTCACGGTCTCAGAGGAAAGGTCTCCGCCAAAGCCGGATTGTTTGAAACCACCGTGCGGCGTTTCTGAGAGCCTGTAATTTTCTAACAGGCTTTAAGACTGGAGTTTAGAGCGAGAGGAGAGAGCGAGAGGAAATTACTCTGGAAAACCCTCTAGCTCTGGCTCTGAACTCTAAACTCCAGTTAAGAGACTGAGAGACTTATCTGTCCAGTCGCTTAGTCTCTCAGTCTCTTAATCTCTATTATCTTCCGCCAATCACCGCAATATAATTCGTCACCCACTCATGGTACGGCACACACTCTTCCGAACCATCGCTACAGGTGCTGGTGGGCGTCCGCCAGAACGAGATACGGTCAAAATTGCCCAGCCCATTGGTTTCACAACCCGCATCGGTCAGCAGTTCGTTCCCTTCACAGGCCGATAACACCGCAGGCACAGAGCCAAACCAGGCGGCCAAATCTCCCTGGAGTTTAGGGCTGAGTGAATGCTCCAGCCACATATAAGCACAGTTCGGGTGTGGCGCATCCACATGCATCATCGTTGTATCCGCCCAACCTGTCGCCCCTTCGGATGGTACAACACTGGCAATGGGTTGCTCTTCAAACTGGAGAATATTGACCTGGAACGGCCAGGAGCTAGAGGCGACAACCCCTTCATTTTTGAAGTCGTCCATCTGGATGAAGGCGTCATGCCAGTAACGACCCACCAGTTCCCGCTGTTGCCGGAGCAGGTCCAGGGCGGCATTGAACTGGTCGCGGGTCAGGCTATAGGGATCATCAATACCCAGTTCGGGGTTATGGGCTTTGAGGTAGAGAGCGGCATCGGCGATGTAGATGGCCCCATCATATGCCTGCACCCGTCCTTTGTTGGATGAGCCGTCAGGCAGGGTGGTTTCTTCAAAAACCACGCTCCAGCTATCGGGCGGGGTGTCACCGAAGGCATCGGTGTTGTACATCAGAACGTTGGAACCCCATTGATACGGTGTGCCATAATGTTTGCCGTCCACATAATGCCAGGGGGCTTCTTTCAGACGATCATCTATCGTATCCCAACTGGGAATAAGAGCGATATTGATCTCCTGCACTTTTCCCCCAGAGATGAGCCGGTTGCTGGCGTCGCCGGAAGCCGTCACCAGGTCAAACCCACCTTCGTTCATCAGGGCCACCATTTCATCCGAGGTAGCGGCCACTTTGACGTTGACGTTACAGCCGGTTTCTTCTTCAAAACTTGTCACCCAGTCATAAGCCGGGTCGGTGGCCCCTTCTTCGATATAACCCGCCCAGGCCACAATGCTGACTTCCCCTTCCCCATCGCCGATTTCTTCCATTGGCCCGGCGGCTTCTTCATTGCCACCACTGCCACCACAGGCGGTCAGCACCAATAATAAAACCAGCAATAAACCTGATAGCCACTGTTTTTTATTTCTCTTCATGATTCTCTCCTCCATTGAGCAATTGGAACATAGTAAACAAGGTGGGCACGAGTGATAGGGGGTTTGATGGGGAAGCACCTCCTTTGGGAAAGGAAACGGGTGGTGTGTTGG
>JAGNBF010000010.1:98245-108411 GCA_018004935.1 Chloroflexota bacterium
GTATTGGTGTATTGGTGTATTGGTGTATTGGTGACCAGTATACCAATACACCAATATACTAATAACTGTTTACTGCCTACTGACTTCCGCCAGTGTATCATCAAGCCGTTCTAGTACGGTGTCAATCTGCTCATAGGTGATGGTGAAGGGCGGTTCGATGCGGAGCGTTTTGGAATTATTGAGGGTTCCGGCGATGAGGACACCTCGTTTGAACAGACCGGCTGATACCTGGTAGCCAATGTCGCTGGTGCGGAAATGTTGAGCGATGAGCAAACCACGCCCGGTGATTTTGTCGTAGACGTTGGGGTAGAGGTTGGCTAATTTGTGGAGACCGACCTGGAAGTATTCCCCTTTCGCGGCCGCGACCTGGGGCAGGTTCTCTTCTAAAATAACCGAAATGGTGGCAATTGCGGCCGCGCACGCCAATGGATTACCGCCAGTAGTTGTGGTATGAATAAACGGGTTCGGTTCCATCATCACTTCCCACAACTCCGGTCTGGCCCCGAAGCTAGAACAGGGAATCACACCACCCCCTAACGCCTTACCCATTGTAATGATATCGGGCACAACTTCCCAATGATCCACCCCAAACAATTTGCCCGTGCGTCCCAGGCCCGTTTGTACCTCATCGGCAATCAGCAGAACACCATAATGATCACACAACTGGCGCAAACGGGGCCAGAAATCATCCGGCGGCACAATCGCCCCCGCCTCACCCTGCACCGGCTCCATGATCACGGCGGCAATATCCAGCCCCACCGCCTGGGCAATGGCTAATTGTTGCTCCACGGCATCGGCATCGCCAAAAGGAACCCAGTGGACGTTGCCGCTGTGGGGGATAACCGGGGCACGGAAATCGGCCTTGCCCATCACACTGAGCGCACCTAATGTTTTGCCATGAAAACCACGCACCGAGGTGATGAAGCCGCTCTTGTGCGTCACTAATTTCGCCAACTTCATCGCCCCTTCGATGGCTTCTGTGCCGCTGTTGGCGAAAAAGAAATATTGAATGTCGCCGGGAGTGATGTCTGCCAGGATTCGGGCTAAGACGCCGCGCAGGGGATCGAGCAGTTCTTGGGAGGGCATGGGGGAGCGGGAGAGTTGGGCCTTGACGGCTTCGACTACTTTGGGGTGGGACCAGCCCAGACTGAGCAGGCCATACCCTCCCAGGCAGTCGAGCCACTGACGGCCAAATACATCTTCGACCATCGCGCCACAGCCGCTCCACTCCGCGGCCGCGAACCCATCCGCCACCGTCACCGATTTCCGGTAATCAATAAACCCCCGGTTGAAATAATGGGTGAAGTTATAAACCGACTCCTCGCTGACCATCTCCGCTTCAGCCTGAGTCAGCCGTGGTTTTTCGATAATCTCTAGCCATTTTTGAGCATATTCTTGAGCATGGGTTGTATCACGAGACATAAAGCACCTGGGGAAGTTGGTTATTGGTATATTGGTATATTGGTATATTGGTGTATTGGGGAAGCCAATGACAAATATACCAATACACTAATACACTAATACACCAATCCACTAATACCTGTCAGCTATTAAACGCATCATCTGGCGGAAGCCATTGGTAACTATCTTTGAGGATACGGGGGACGAGCACGGTGC
Organism: Chloroflexota bacterium; assembly: GCA_018004935.1. Lineage (GTDB taxonomy): Bacteria > Chloroflexota > Anaerolineae > Promineifilales > Promineifilaceae > Trichofilum. Next base: position 99,863 of record JAGNBF010000010.1, read on the forward strand.
GCGTGCGGCGAATTCCCGGTATTTGGTGGACACGATGGGTAATGAATTCGTGCATTTCGGTGGGGTCCCGAAACAGGGCTTGAAAACTAAAATCTTGGTCGCCGGTTGAATAGGCCACATAGGACACTTCCGGCATGGCGAGAATCGCGGCTAAGATTTCTGTCTGGATGGTGATATCTATCTCACAAAAAATATCCACCACCAGGTTAAACCCAAAAGCCTGACGATTGACGACCATAACCGGTTTGATGATATTGTCGGCAATAAGGCGGTTGATGCGATAACGAACGGTGCGCTCGGCAACGTTTAAGGCACGGGCGATTTCGGCACTGGACAGACGAGCATCGCCGTTGAGGGAATGAATAATGGCACGATCTAATTCGGTTAATTTACCCAATTAAACTGCCTCCTGAATAGGAGCAGTATAACATGATAATTGCCGAAAAAGCAAGATTTCCGATGCATTCTACCGTTTCGGCAAAATAAATCAAAAATCAATATGATGGCTCCCTAAACATCAGTCTCTCAATCACTTATCGGCCGACTTGCCCCCAGAGGCCAAACCCCTCATTGCGGCGAGCTTCGCGGCGGGCATGCTGTTCGTGAATTTCGGCAATGTGGCCTACCTTTTCTTGGGTTCCGGCTTCCACCCAGATGCGGCCATTCATCGCCGTCGCCAGACTCCCGGCCCCATAAGCCCCGGTGGCGGTATCATCATCCCAGGGTGGATTGGCGATGAGGCTACCTCCTTCAATCCAATCCATGTAATAGTTGGCGGTGCTGATGAAATCGGTTTCGTCTATCACTTGTTCCATGTGAACCAGATCAGGACGTAGGAACAGCATCATGGCGGTTTCTAGTTCACCTGCATGCCCCATACCCCCTCGGGGGGAGCGGCGGGTGGACTGGACAACAGGCGCGGCCGCGTCGCCCGAGGTGTGCAACCAGGCCGTAGCGCAAAATATCCGGCGGTGTCGTTCCCCGGCATATTTGACCACGTTGACCAGGAAGGAGCAGTTACCCCCGTGCCCACTCATCAGGTAAATACGGTCAAACCCACGAGCCACCAGCCCATCTACCACGGCTAACCAGAAATCTTCAAAAGCGCGGCCGCGACAGTTCAGCGTTCCGGCAAACGATTGGCGATGGGTGGAAACGCCGTAGGGGAATGTGGGTAAGGTAAAGGCTTGATGGGGAACAGACGCGGCCGCGCCCCCGGCAATCGCCTCAATAATCACATTATCAGTGCTCAGGGGCAGGTGGTAGCCGTGCTGTTCCACATGACCCACCGGCATGAGAATAACCTTGCCCCGTTCCTCATCGGCGGGCAGAGCCGGAGCCGGGGTAAATTGGGTGGAATGCGCTAAGGTGATCCGGTTCGCTCCCAGGTTGAGTTCCATATCCTGTGGCGTCAGGGTATAAACGCGACTAAACCCGTCTTCGCGTAAACTGTCGAGCAGGTTCAACACCAGTTGGGTCAGGATGGGTTCGGGGACGGCCAGCCCACTACCCCGCCAACCGAAAGGAATGGGGGGGAGAAGGGCGACGCGTTGCGGCCGCGAAAGGGCATCAGCCAATCGTTCTTCGTGATACCCCTCACCGAGTGGCAACACAATCGGGGTATCACGGGGCAAAGAGGCCACCACGGGCCAGGTTAGTTCGTCAAAGGGGAAAAAGGTGGTCATAAGAACAACTCCTGGGAACCCTAAACTCGAAACTCGAAACTTGTTTTCGGAGGAAGGAAAATCTGTAGGACGATTTAAAAATCGCCCTACATTTTCGTAGGCGTTACTTTAATCTGTGTCGCGCCAATCACCAACCATCAGCAATTCTCAGTTTAAAACGATAGGTAAAGGTGGGTCAGGTGGGGTTGGCCTCATCATTTTCCCCTTGCCTCATCTCCCATCGGCCTCACCCTGGTAGCGGACGGGGCCGGGATGGGCAACAGGGCGAGGCAACCGGGAGAATATGTCTGGTGATCGGGCAGTATTGCCCCCGATTGCCCTGCCCTGCGACAAATTGGCTCTAAATTAAGAATGGCTGACCAACCACGGGCAGGTTCGGCTTTTTCTGTCGGCAAGATAAAATTAAGATCCATCACAGTCAGGAGTTTACCCGTGTTAGAACAAAGCCGCCGCCGCCAACGCATGGCACAATTTATGACGATTGTGCACTATGCCATGTTATTACCCACTTATTTGTTTTTTGTGCCCTTGCTCTGGGGGGTGAATACATTGGGCTACAGACCAGCCCTATGGCGACGGTTTGGGGGGATGATGCGGCGGGGAATGGGGATGGAGAAGGCGTTTGTGGGGTATGATCCGCGGCCGCAAGATGTCTTCGTCTGTAGTTACTACAAAAGCGGCACCAACTGGACCATGCAGATCGCCCACCAGATCGCCACCCGAGGCCAGGGTGAATACGGCCACATTCACGATGTAGTGCCCTGGCCCGACAGTGCCCCTGGCTTTGCCATTGATATCCACGATACCACCATTCAAGAGGCTTCCCCCACCGGTCTGCGTGTCGTCAAAACCCATCTCGCCTGGGAACATATCCCCTACTCACCCCAGGCTCGCTACATCGCCGTCGTGCGTAACCCCAAAGATGCTTTCGTCTCCAGCTACCACTTCACCCGCGATGTCATGTTTGGCCCGATGATGTCTTCAGTGGCCGATTTTCTGGAATATTTCCTCATGGATGAGTTCATCTTTGAAGCCTGGGGCCATTTTCTGCACAGCTATTGGCAACAACGCCACCGGCCCAATGTGTTATTTATGACCTATGAAGAGATGAAGCAGGATTTGCCGGGTACAGTGCGACGGATTGCCGACTTTATGGGGATAGAACTGAGCGAGGCTGAGTTTGCCCAGGTCTGTGAAAAGAGCAGTTTTGCCTACATGAAAGCCAGTGACCACAAATTTTATCCAGGGCGGATCATGCCCTGGAGTTCGCCCAATGGCAAAATGATACGGCAGGGTAAGGTGGGCAACTCGTCCGAACTGCTTACGCCAGAACAACAACGCCGTATCGAGGATCATTTCCGGGCCAGGCTTCAACAGATGGGCAGTGATTTCCCTTATGACGAGTGGCTGGCCTCTCATCAGCCGTAACTTTCCACGGGTTCCATGGGAATATCTCGATGGACGACATGGTTCAGGTCAGATTTACAAGATCGTCTGGGCGATTTGCCCACGGGTAGAGACGCAAAATTTTGCGTCTCCACGAAACAACAATCCTCAATTTGACCAACGGTTAAAACCGTTAGACTCCAGAAGCACGTACCACCAAACAGGCTAAACCTCTACCGCTTTTGTGCTCGCCCAAACTGATCCGGCACACCCAACGTGCCCACCTCATCCAACCTATCCCAAATGTCATGCACCTCGGCTCCCCGGAAACGGGCGGCCAGATGGGTAGGGGGCAGGGGTTCATCATAGAAAAAAGCGGGTAGATCATCATCGGCCACCGTAAAACCAGCGGCGCGGTTAAATTCTTGCTCCAATAACAGCACCTCACAACCAATTTCGCGGAAAAAAGTAGGTTCTAACTGTGTGCCCAAGGCCGCATTAATGGATGTCGCCATCAGTTCCACATTGGGATTGGTGACGGTGCGGCCAAAGACACAGACACCGATGGAGTCTACAGTGGCGCAAGCGATTTGGGCTTCCAGGCTGGCGGCTAATAGTTCGGGTAATTCCTTGTTGCGCGTCACCAATTTGGGCAAGTTGCCCGTAGTGTGATCCGCTCCCTGGGCTGTGGTCATCATGGAGAGGCCAGTCACTTCGATAATGCGCGGATCGTAGGCACTGATGGCCTGCTTTTTGATAACGGGAATGCGATGCACCCCATAATGTTGCCCCACAAAGGCCGTGCCGTTGGCCCACAACCGCCCTTCGGCTGAGCCATCACGCAACTCCTGGAAAACATGGCGCATAAAAGCCAGGTCGCCAAAAGGAGCCAACCCCGCATCCATCATCACAGCAATGGTGGCTCCGGTTTCGATGGTATCAATGCCCAGTTCGTTGCAATATTGGTTCATCTCGGCCAGGTGATCGGGATCCCGCAAACCGCAGTTTGTCCCCAAAATCGCCAGGGTTTCGTACTCCACTGGCGAGGTCATCTCTTTGCCCTGGGCGTCGTGGTACACATTGCTACATTGGATGACACAACCGGGCATACAGGCATGGGTATGATTGCCACCTCGTGAATTATTGAGTTCAGTCACGTAGGTTCCCCCCATCGTAAACGTCTCTTCGGTGTCGTTAACCTGTGCCCCCAGGGTGAAATTATTGACCGGGATGCCGCCGACGTGATTGGTGTAGTCGGCCATGGCCATGGTGCCGATGGGGGTGTAGGTGGTCTGGATAGTCGGATCGGCCTGGATGAGTTTGGCGTAGGTACGGATGGTTTCCAGGCTTTTTTTGCGGTCGTGCAGTTGGGGCATGGTATGCAAATCCACGACAATGGCTTTGACTTTTTTGCTCCCCATGACGGCCCCGACTCCGCCGCGAGCGGCCAGGCGTGAGGCTCGCCCTTCGTTATCGCTGATGGTGATACCGGCCAATAGGCCGAGGTATTCGCCCACGCGGCCGCACAAAGCATAACTTATCTTCTGACCATAACGCTCAAACAGCATTGCGGCCGCGTCCGAGTTCATTTTCCCCAGATACGGTGTACCATCATCAAAACTCCACGTACCATCCTTGTGAAAATGGAGCACCACCCAGTCTGGCGACTGCCCTTCCAGCGTAAAACCGGCAATGCCCACGCGAGCCAGGGCATAAGCCAACGTGCCCCCGGCATTAGACTCTTTGATGCCCCCAGTCAGCGGGCTTTTGCACCCTACGCTGAGGCGGTTAGCATTGGAATAGGTCGTCCCCGCCAATGGGCCAGCCGAAAAAATAAGCGGATTCTCCGGGCCGAGGGGATCAACTGTGGCTACACCTTGTTCCACCAGAGTTTTGGCAATGAGATGCCGCCCAGCTTTGACCAGGGCTTCTCCCTCCCACTGTTCGGTATGGCTGGTTTGGTCGTTCAGATTGAACTTTATAAATTGACGCATGATGACTCCGTGAGTGGGTTAATGTTGTTGTAATTGATCGGCCAGCGTGGTAATTTCCTGGCGCAAGGTCAGGGGAACCAGCCATCGTTCGGGAATACCAGGCAGGCCGTAATAGGCTCCGGCGATTTGCCCACAGATAGCGGCCGTGGTGTCAGCATCATCGCCTAGATTCGCGGCCGCGAGCACCGCCGCCTCATAACTGTCTGTCTGAGCAAAACACCACAAAGCCGCTTCCAGACTATCTACCACATAGCCGGAGCCACGAATTTGGGCCACCGTTTTTTGCCGGTAACTGCCCGTAGCCATAACCCGGATAGCCGGTTCGGTTACGATGTCCGGGTCGCTCCCGGTGAGAAGGGTCTCTTTGTCGGCTCCGGCAAGGGCCAGGTAAAGCAGTTCGGCAAACAGGCGGCAGGCATCCAGGCACGCGGCCGCGGCGTGGGTTGTGCGTGAGCTTTCAGCCGCATAATAACGCATCTTTTCCCGGTCTGGGTAATAAAACAGAGGTACAGGAGCCAGCCGCATGAGCGAACCATTACCCGCCGCCCGGGGATCAGTAGAACCGCTAAACGGATCACCTGTCTGTTGAAACTGGTGCAAAGCCGCCCGCGTGGTGTTGCCAATGTCGAAACAACGTCCCGTACTACTCAGGTAGCCGTGCTTATACCAGTCCACATACCGGTTCATCTGGTCGTGGGCCTCAAACCCTCGTTTTTCCACCAGGCTGGTCGCCAGGCAAAGAGCCATTGAGGTATCATCTGTCCATTGTCCGGCTTGCAGATGAAACGGTCCACCCCCCACCATATCGGTCAACGGCGTAAATGAACCACGCGGGCTGAATTCCACCGTTGTCCCCACGGCATCCCCCACCGCCAACCCCAACAAACAGCCACGAAAACGATCTTGTTGCTTCATGCTTCGGTTTCGCCACGCAAGCGGGCCAACTCAGCCAACGCCTCGGCTAATTTTTGTTCCGCCTGAAGACGGGCAGATGCTTCGGCTTCCGCCAATTTGATCGCCTTTTCCGCTTCCTGCTGGGCTATCTCTGCTTCCTGCCGGGCATAATCAGCTTGCTCTTCAGCGACTCTGGCTCTGTCCCGATCCGGCAAAATGACCTGCTCCGTATCCCCGTCTATCACCAAAAAACCTTGCCGATCCGGGGTCACAGCAAACCAGACATTCGTTGTGACCAGTGTATGGTCATTAGATTGATGAACATAACGCAGAATATCAACGGCTTTTTCGACATCGTTAGCGTGTTGATAGCCTTGCATGAATTGATCTCCTAACTGGGGGTCAAAAAAATCGGCTTCTGTGAGTTGGCGTTCCCAGGGCAGAGTTGCAGATGGAGGGGAAATGGTTGGTATCGTCATTTGTTATGCCTCATGATGGGCGCAGATGGAAACGCAAAATTATGCGTCTCTACATGATTTGTAGGACGATTTGGTAATTCGTCCAGATTGGCTTTTTTTGTTTTCATCAAAGAAGGCACAGCCTGGAAAGGCTGTGCTACAGCCAATGGTCGTGGACAAATTCGCCAGAGAATAAAAGTATAGAAGTAGAACAGATGAACGTCAATGACGGTTGATGGTTTCTAACACCTGGCCGATGGCTTCGCGCAAGGCGTCAATCCGGGTTTTGTCTGGGGGGACGATGGGGGTGTTGCCGGTCTGGTGGCCGATGTAGAGGGCGCGGCTGATTTCGACCATGAGCCAGGGTTGGTGTAGGCCGCCATGCAGGCCGATGTCGGCACCGCCCCGGAAGGGGGTGTTGATGGCGGTGGCTGGCCCGGTGGGAACGAGGGGGGTCAGGGATGAGAATGGGGTGTGGAACGCGGCCGCGAACCTTGCCACCACTTCTTTCTCCGCCGTCACGCGGGTTCCATCCGGGTGTGGCCCCCCGTCCAGGTTGCCATAGTTGGAGATAGAGAGACGCGGCCGCAATTGCCCCGGATCATCATACTTACCCGGCCCCGTGGCCGCCATACTGTGCCCATCAATCACCAGCTTCACCTGGGGAGCGGCCGCAATCGCCGCCAACCGCTCATGCCAGGGCCGCCAATACCGCTCAATCAGCAGGTGTTCCAACGCCGCATCCGGCTCCTGCCCCGGTTTATACACCGGATCGCCGTAACTTGTCTGCCACTTGACAATGCCGTCCCCAGGCCGGTTCACCGCCGGGTCGGCCAGCCGGTTCACATCCAAAATCGCCCGCGCATAGGGGAAACAGAGCCAATGCACGACCTGATCGCGGAAATCATAAATCAGATCAACATAGGCGTCGGCTTCGTTAAAAATTTGCTCTGGCGTCAGGGCCAGACGGTCAGTCAGTTCCGGCGGAATCTGCAACCCGGCATGGGGCAAAATAATGGCAATCGGTAACGTGGACATCATTTATCTCTGGGGGCGATATTGGCGCATGATTTCTTGGAGCGCATCCAGCGGCAAAGCCTGAGCCACACGCCCTTTGTGCCCCACCATCGTTTCGGCGGAGGTGAGGACGTTGAGAATGGCTTCTTCGACAGCCTCGGCGGTGGCGGTGAAGAGAGGCGTCATGTGGTCGTTCGGCATCCAGGTGAGGTTGGTGTGCCCTTCGCCCAGGTGGTTGCCAGTGGCAAAGGCGAAGAAAATGTCGCCACTACCGTTGTGCCCCAGGCCACCCGCACGGGCAAACCCCAATGTGGCCCGTTGGGCCAGCCGTTTACACTGATGAGGCAACAGTGGGGCATCGGTCGCCACAACGATGATAATGGAACTGCTGGCGGTGTTGAATGGAGCCTCCGTTTCCCAGGGGTCGGGAATCACTTTGTAATCCAGGATTTGGCCCACAGGAACCCCATCTACCCGAAGATCTTCGCGGCCGCCATGATTGGCCTGCACCAACACCCCCACCGTAAACGTGCCACTATTCGTCGCTACCACCCGTGAGGCTGTGCCCATCCCCCCCTTAAAATCGTGGCAGATCATGCCTGTACCGCCACCAACACACCCCTCAGCCACAGGGCCGCTCGCGGCCGCGGCCAACGCCTGAATCACATGCTCCCGCTTAATATGAAAAGCATCAATATCATTCAGCCAGCCATCCCAGGTTTCACCCACCACCGAGAGAGATGAAAGTTCGGCCAGGCCATGCTCTTGCCCATAAGCAACAACCGCTTCATGGGCCGTACCCACATGATGCGTGGTAGTCAGGATGATGGGATAACACAACGTACCCGATTCTTCTACCCAGATCATGCCGGTGAGTTCGCCACAGCCGTTGAAGGAGTGATAAGCGGCAAAGCAGTTATCCTTCCAGACATTGCCTTCGCGGGGGATGATGGCCGTGACGCCAGTACGGGCAATGCGCGGCTCATCGTAAATGAGGGTGGTATGGCCGACCAATACGCCAGGGACATCGGTGATGGCGTTGTATTTGCCGGTGGGTAATGTACCGATGTTGATACCAAGATCACGCAAACGGGCACGGGGCATAGAAAACTCCT
>JAGNBF010000082.1:0-14600 GCA_018004935.1 Chloroflexota bacterium
CGGGAAGGGGGAACCCACTCGGCGGGTAAAATCGGGGCTTCGCCCCGATTTTACCCGCCTTAAAAAACTCCCCGCCCCTGGGGGCGGGGTTGGGGGTGGGGGAAATCCGAATATGCAATCGCCCTGCCACAAATCCAGACCTACGAGGGGTCACTACTCGTGGGGGCACAGGGTCACAGGGATCAAAAGGCCGTTGTGCGGGGCAGGAATACAGGCATGCGTCTGAGGAATTCTGAAGAGCAGTTAAGAGGCTATAACTCGTCTCGATCCAAAAGGTTGGGGAAAAGCTTTTGCCGCTTCAGGATCAAATCACCAATTCTTAATATTCTGCCGGAAGATTTTGCCCCATTACGTTCATAATTTACTATAAGGATAAATGGTAAGGCAAAAGGGGGACTTGGGGAATTCGCGGTGTGGGGCAAACCCCACACCGGCAGGCACAAGGCAAGCCCGTACATCTGGTGTCAACCCCCTGAATTCCCAAAGACTCGCCAAAGTTTATCTATTGCCTTTACCTGAGTAACCTACCCGACAACCCATTGTCATACCCACAGTTTTTATAGTACCCGACAAACACAGTCATCCCCTGACTGTGTGCTTATAGTTATCAGGAGGAAGTACCCATGACCACGTTTGCTTTTACCCGCCCCCAGGAGGTTATGCTCACCCTGCAACTGGAGTGTGTCAGTTGCAAACATTACTTCAGCGTTGATTTGCCCACATCAGAATTAGAACTCCCCACCGATAACAACCGGCAACGCCGCCGTATGCCTACCCAGCCAATCGAATGCCCCCGTTGTCATGCAGATAACCGCTATTGGTTTCGTATTTTGCGGTTGCCGCGTTACTTCAATTTTACTTTTATGCGCCGGGCTTCGCCCTTTCTCAACAAGCTGATTAATCGGAGTATGCAATGGATAGAACAGTTTACAATGGCTTCCGTCGCTCTGCTTATCACCATCGTGATGATGCTTGGGGTTATCATCAATCACACCAATAGTGATAACTCTGTTCATAACATCAGTTTTCCCATTCTAACCCTGCTGACGGGTGTTCTCATCTGTTTTTCAATGACAGGTCGTTGGCAGGATGTACGCGAACATCAGCAACTGGCTCTTTATCGGCACGAGACCAAATTGCTAAAAATGATCCCCCCACACGTTTTAAGTGGTTTATTTATTTTTGGTCTTCTGGTCGTCGTGATCCCTGGTCTGCTCCATTTTGCCATTCCTGAAACCAGCATCATATTCCACAAACTCGTCAACCCCACTACCCAACCGACACTGAATGTGCGGACTCAGGATATGCTGAAGTCAATCAATGAGTTAGGGCTTAACTTAAACGAGGCAGAACTAGACGAAACGGACAAAGAAACGTTAACGCCATTGGTTAATAATGTCATGGCAGAAATGGATACCCTGGCCAAACTGGTAGCCGATATTTCCGACCTTGACAAAGGTGGCATTGAAATCCCGGACGCGATAGATACAAAACCTTTGCGTACTTGGGTCAAATTTTTGGGGCTTACGGGTCTGATCGCCTTTACGCTGAGTTATCATGCTGTGAATAGCCATATTCGCCAGGTGGAACCTTTGTTGCCACCCCCTGTTTTTGTGAGCGTTTCCACTCTGAGCAACCTGGCTCTGGAAGAAATCCGTAATACTTTGCGTCTGCCTATGGAGGAGTTGACGCATGTGGAATGGATGGATGCTAAGCGGAATGCATCAGGGGGTATTTCGCTTACCGGGATTCGGGTAATGAGTCGGGATGGGTTTAATAATCCGCGTCACATCCGCACTTATCTGGTGGAAACGGATCCCTGGGGGCGTATTCAGGACATTCGCACCCAAAACGGGCACTAATGCTCTACCCGGCGGTCAAACTGTCAAACACATCGGTTTGTTCCTGGCAACCCCCACCCCTAACCCCGCCCCCAGGGGCGGGGAACTGATTAAGAGCCGTTTTTCGCGGGCGCTTGCCCGCGAAAAACGGCATCCATTAATTTCCCCTTTTCCTGCCAGGGTTTGTAATCCACCACAAAAGCGGTTTATCCCGGCAACTTCTACCCCTGGGCGGGGAACTGATTAAGAGCCGTTTTTCGCGGGCGCTTGCCCGCGAAAAACGGCATCCATTAATTTCCCCTTTTCCCGCCAGGGTTTGTAATCCACCACAAAAGCGGTTTATCCCGGCAACTTCTACCCCTGGGCGGGGAACTGATTAAGAGCCGTTTTTCGCGGGCGCTTGCCCGCGAAAAACGGCCTCCATTAATTTTTCCTTTTCCCGCCAGGAGATGTTCAGCCGGGGCAAAATTTATCAAAATTGCGTGAAACTTACCTCCTCTTCATTGCTATCGCTTCCTTGTCTACCGTAGAATGAGTTTAGTGAGTATCTAAAAATAACTTGGGGGCGCGGTCAGGAGACCGCTACAGCCAATCGGGAAGTTATTCTTAGACGATTACTTAGATTATCCTGGGAGTTATGCGCTGTGGTCGGTGTTCCCACCGAGCCACATCGAGTAACTCCGTAAGTCCTCATCTATGGGCTTTTTTTACGGTAGGCAATGAAAACAAGAATCTTGATTATTGAACCAGATAATGATTTTGCTACCCGGCTCGCGGCCGCGCTGGAAAAGGGTGAGTATCAGGCTACCATCGTGCGTAACGTGCGTGATGCCTGTCTGATCCTTGTCCAACAACCCCAACACCTGGCCTTTGTACCAGCGCATTGTGATGATGGTCTGCTCCGGGCACTCCTCTTCTTGCAACCAGAGTTGCCCCTTGTGGGCATTGTGCCCGCTCCCCCCAGCCAGCTCACCCAATCACAACGAACACGCCTCAAAACCGTCATTAGTAAAACCCGCTATACCGTGGAATTGCCCCTGGTGCTGGAAGCGATTTTACAGAAACCCATCCCTTCCCTTTTTCTAGAAGATAAACCAGAAAACAAGGCCTCGTATTTACCTACAACCTCAGCCGTAGACATAGGCCATGTTGTGGCTTTGTTGCAACAATTTACCACCGACACCGGTATAGCCGCCATCTTCACCCAGGGCGCGTCGGTTTTGGCTTATAGCGGTGACATCACCAATGAACAGGCTATTACGCTGAGTCACCAGGCACATCAAACCTGGACGCATGGAACGCTCTCCGCTCAGGTGCAGTTTTATCGCTTGCCAGGCCGAGTTGGCGAGTTATTGCTTTACAGCCGACCGATCACAGAACCTTATTTTTTGCTCCTGGCGGCTCTGCCGACCACCTCATTAGGGCACTTGCGCCAACAGGTGGATCAGTTGCGGCCGCGGTTACAAGAACTCATAGGTGTAGAAACCAGCATCGCGGCCGCGCTTTCGCCCCTCCCTACCCTGCCCCCCAAATCTGGCAACAATCATCATACCTACGCCATTCTCTGGCGCACCCGGGAAACATTGCCCGACTTTCTTCACATCCCCCTACGCCGCGCCCTTGAGCGAATAGCCAAAGCCAATGCCTGTGTGCTTACCCATTACGAATTGAGCCACGACCATGTACAGATCGTAGTTACCTGCCCACCAGGCCGCAACAGCACCTGGGCCGCCCACCTCTTTAAAAACGGTTCCGAAAAAGAGATCCAGATCCAATTCCAGGTCCGTTCCACCTTCTGGCTACCAGGCTATTACGCCACCGAATCCGCTGACCCCCTACCCGCAGTAGAGCGCGACCTGTTTCTACAACATTCACAAACCCCCTGACCGTACTCGGTGTGGCTCGGTGGGGACACCGGCTACAGCGCGTAAGTCCTGACTTTATGACCGTGGTAAATATAATACTCCCCTCAGTTTAGCCAATCTCCGCCGCTGATTCTGGTATAATCCCCTTGTCAGCAATAACCTGAGAAACGCTCCACCAGGCGTCTCTCTCTTTCCTCCTGGTCTAAGTGAATGTTGGTTTAAGTTCCAGCAATAACCACAAACCCAATTTCACCATTCCCCGAGGTCGAAGGTAAACGTTCAGTTGGGTTACATCAACGGATTAAAAATTTGAGTTCAAACTCCAGTTTCTAAATCTGCTGAAGTAACCAAAACGGCCTAAAGTCGTCTCTGAACTGAACGGTTACGGTCGAAGCAAAAAATCAAGCTCCTTTTCCCAAACCTCTAAACCATGCCCCAAACTGCCCATAAACTCCTCCTCATTGATGGTCATGCCCTGGCTTACCGCATGTTTTTCGCTCTGCCAGTTGAGCAATTCACCACCAAACAAGGTGAACCTACCAACGCGACCTACGGCTTTGCCCGTACCCTGCTAGAGCAAATTCTCGCTCCGCAACCGCCGCATTATCTGGCCGTCAGTTTTGACCTGGGCGCCACCTTCCGGGATGATCTGTTTGCCGAATACAAAGGGACACGGGCCAAAATGCCCGACGAACTGAGTATCCAGATCGAACGCATCAAAGAAGTGGTACAAACCCTCAATATTCCCATTCTAGAGATGGAAGGGTATGAAGCGGATGACTTGTTAGGAACGGTGGCCCGCCAGGCCAAAGAATGGCAGGTTCCCGTCCACATCATCACTGGCGACCGTGACCTGCTACAACTGGTGGATGACAATACCATGGTGGAACTCCCCCCCAGCGGCAAATTCCAACGGGAGGCCCAGCGGTTTGATGTGGCTGGGGTACTAGAAAAATATCAGCTTCAACCCAAACAAATTGTGGACTTCAAGGCACTGGTAGGGGATACCAGTGATAACATCCCTGGCGTTAAGGGTATTGGCGAGAAGACGGCGACCCGCCTGTTGCAACAATATGGCTCTTTGGATGGGGTATATGAACATCTGGATGAACTAAAGAAAGGGGAGCGCGAGAAGTTGGAGGCGGAACGGGCAACGGCTTACCTGAGTTACAAACTGGCCCAAATTGTTACTGATGCCCCGCTTATACTGGAACTAGAAGCCTGTGTTACTCATGATTTTGTGGCTGGCCCAGTCATAGAACTGTTCCGCGAACTGGAGTTTCGCAGTTTGACCCGCATGTTGGCGGAAAAGGTGGAAGCAGACGCGGCCGCGACGCCTCCCACCCTGGAAGAACAAACCATGAGCGGCCCCTTTATCCCCATCACTGTGCGCACCCCTGCCCAGTTAGAAGATCTGGTAAAAACGCTAAATCAGGCCACTGTCATTAGTTTCGACCTGGAAACCACCAGCCTGGAAAAGATGAATGCCAACATCGTAGGTATTTGTCTGGCTACCGGGCCAGGTATCGGGTATTACATCCCTGTCGGCCATTTGCAGAACGAGCCACAAGCTACCAGCGGCCAGCTTAGCCTCTTTGCCGGGGATCCCCGTCTGGCAGAAGGACAACTTTCTCTGGACATGGTTCTGGCCGCCCTTCGCCCCGCGCTCACTAACCCGGCCATTCCCAAAGTGGCCCACAACGCCAAATACGACTACACCATCCTCCAGCGAGCCGGTTTAGCGGCCGCACCCATCACGTTTGACACCATGATTGGCGAATGGCTTACCGATCCCGATAGTAAATTCAAAGGGCTGAAGGATCTGGCCCGGCAACGGCTGGGGGTAGAGATGACGGGAATCGAGAAGCTCATCGGTTCAGGGAAGGCCCAGCGTAATTTTGCCGAAGTACCCATTGAGGACGCGGCCGCGTACGGTTCAGCCGATGCCGTAATGACTTTACGCCTGGTAGAACCCTTACGCCAGGAAATCGCCCGCCTGAAATTAGAAAAAGTACTGGACATCGAAATGCCCCTCATCCCCATACTCTCAGCTATGGAGCAGGCCGGTGTACGGTTAGATGTGCAGTTCCTGGGCCAGATGGCCCAAACCCTCAACGCCCGCCTGGCCGCCCTGGAAACCGAAATTCACCACAAAGCGGGTGAACCATTCAACATCAACTCACCGCAACAACTCAGCGACATTCTCTTCAAAAAACTAAACCTGACCCATGAAGGGCTGAAGAAGAACAAAACCGGCTACTATTCCACCGCCGCCGATGTGTTAGAAAGTCTGGAACCCAGCGATGATACCGGTTTGCTTAAAGCGTTGTTGGAATACCGGGAGTTAGGCAAACTCAAAAGCACCTATGTAGATGCCCTGCCAACAATGGTCAACGCCCAAACCGGACGTGTTCATACCAGTTTTAACCAGACAGGCTCCGTCACCGGGCGCATTGCCAGCAACTCACCGAACCTACAAAATATCCCCATTCGTACAGAAATAGGGCAACAAATCCGGCGGGCGTTTGTGCCTGAGCCAGGTCACCTTTTTGTCTCAGCGGACTATTCTCAAATTGAACTTCGCGTATTGGCCCACATCACCCAGGACGAAGCGTTGCTCCATGCCTTCTGGAACGACCAGGACATTCACCGAGCCACCGCGGCCGCGGTGTACAACATTCCCCTGGAACAAGTTTCCTTCCAACAGCGCCGCTTCGCCAAATCCGTCAACTTCGGCATCATCTATGGCATGGGGGCCTATCGCCTCTCCCGCGACTCCGACCTTACCCTCGCCGAAGCCGAAAATTACATCAAAGAATATTTTGCTCGTTTTCCCGGCATCCGCTTGTATCTGGAAGAGACTAAAATGAAAGCCAAACGCGAAGGTTATGTAGAAACCCTCTTTGGACGGCGGCGCTACTTCCCCATTTTTCAATCACAGGCTGGTCAACGAAACATGCAAGCCCAACTACGTGCCGAACGGGAAGCCGTCAACCACCCCATCCAGGGCACAGCGGCCGATATTGTGAAAATTGCGATGATAATGCTCCATGAGAGATTGTCAGAAAGCTCCCGTGCCCGTATGATATTGCAAGTACATGATGAATTGGTGCTGGAAGTACCGGAAGAGGAAGTAACTGTTATTAAATCATTAGTCATTGAAGTAATGTCGAGTGCATTCCAACTTTCTGTCCCTCTAAAAGTAGAAGCCAGCACCGGAACCAACTGGTTGGAATTGAAGGGGTAATAAAGGTTATTGTTATTAACAACTTGTGTTTGGACGTAAATGCCGGGTCTTCTCAATAATACAAGGTAGCCATGGGTTGAGTTTGTTGAAGCCCGGTGTTGCCTTCGACAAGCTCAGGCAACGGCTTAGTAATCGTCCCAAAATAACCTGGGTGGCGCGGTCAGGAGACCGGCCACAGTAAACCGCTAAGTTAAATACGCACGATTACTTAGTAGTTACAATAACACACTTATCCCCGCACGTAGTTAGAGTTCCGCCGGTTGACTGACAAGTTGTAAGGATCAGTCACCAGCGTATGAGAACCCATTACACCTCCTCCTATTCGTCGTCCTATGAATTAACCATTGTTGCCATCAGTGATACCCATGGGCTTCATCACCTGATTGATATTCCTCCCGGTGATGTTTTGATCCATTCGGGTGATTTGAGCGCGACTGGCACCTTGAGTGAAGTTGCGGAGTTTAATGCCTTTTTGGGGAGTTTGCCCCATCGGCACAAGATTGTCGTAGCGGGCAATCATGACCTGTGTTTTGAGCAACAGCCCGCGGCCGCACGCGCCATCCTCACCAACGCCATCTATCTAGAAGATGAGGCGGTCACGCTCGAAGGGCTGAAGTTTTATGGTAGCCCCTGGCAACCCCGTTTTCTCGATTGGGCCTTCAATCTAGACCGGGGGCCAGAAATTCGGGCCAAGTGGGAGCTTATCCCCCCTGACACCGATGTGCTCATTACCCACGGCCCACCCTACGGCATCCGTGATTACATCATTGAGATTCAGGATCGTGTAGGTTGTGAAGATTTGCTGGAAGTCGTGGCCCAAATCCGCCCCCGCTACCATTTTTTTGGGCACATCCACGACAGTGCCGGTGTCACAATGCGCTATGGCACCACTTTTGTTAATTCCAGCATTTGCGACATGCAATATCAGCCTGTGCATCGGGCGATTGTCTGCAAGACTCACCTTCCCCGCCCTAAGCCCGCCCACCGTGCCATCGCCCCGCTCCCCGTTCTCGTGGGCTAACGTGCATCTACGAAAAGAAAAAGGTACCCCAGGCACGTGGCTGGAGCTTGTCGAAGGCCATTGGCCTGGCGTTTTGACCGCCAGGCAGGGTAACTTTTGGCCTCTCTGTCATTCAATGCCAATTGAGAACATACTCTCCAGGTCATGACGCGAGAAAACCCGGAAACTGATCAATGTTTCCGAGGTCATAATGCCTTGTACCTGAAGCATCCTACTGGTCACAACATCGGCCAGCGCCTCATTATCTGGCACCCGAATGACCGCTACCAGGTCATATTGCCCGGCGACAGAATACACTTCGGTGACACCCCGAATAGCCACCAGGGCTTCGGCAACTTCATTAATACGATTTCGTTCAATTGTCAGTAATACCAGGGCTGAAACCATGCCACGCTCCTCTGAAACTATTTCACCGCAAAGAGTAACCGTTCAGCCTTCCGAAGGTTTGTACCACTGGTAAATACCTTTACGGAAACCCTCGGAAGGTTCATTCTCTCAGGGAACTGAACGCTTTCACCGCAAAGACGCCACGAGTAGTTATACTACCCAGTAATTCTCAATTTAACCAACGGTTATTGAGATTTAACAAATGAATACCGGTATAGCGCTTCCCCCACCCCTAACCCCGCCCCCAGGGGTGGGGGATTTTTTCTGGTGTCATTTTTCGCGGGTATCCACCCGCGAAAAATGACACGAAGGGGGTTTTCCCCTTCCCGGCGGTGCGTTCTCGGGTGAAATAAGAAACACCAAATTTCCGTTCTACATACTCGTAGCAATTTCGTGTGTTTTCCAGGCGACCATAAGACATTCCTCTCATTGGCAAAAGAAGCAGAACGATTTTATAATACTCTCGTCGAATAGTTCATTTAGATTAGGACTTACGGGGTTGCTCGAGCCGGTCTCCTGACCGCGTCACCCACGTTATTTCCGAATGATGCTAAGATAATAACGCCTTTTGTTGAGAGGAGTGGTTTCATTACCGGTGCCGATAATGCCACCTACACCAACATCTCTTTTTCTGTTACGCCATTCTGTTCCAGCGATTGATCCTAACTTTCTCGCCACGGAATGGCCCTTGAACGAAGAAGGGAAAACGCGGTGTACACAATTGGCGGAAACATTCATCAGACTAATCCAGGAAACTATCTGTGACCTTTAGGTGAAAACAACTAGCAAATCATTATAGCTGTTGGTATCAACTACTTTACCGGTTATACTATTTTTTAGTTGATTTATTAAAAATCACGCAGTCTGAGCTACTCATTTTGCCCCTGCGTTTTCAGCCCAAATTCCCCTAAGAAACATGAGCGGTCAGTCTGAAACGACCAACATCCTCACGACACCCCAGCCGCAAGAAGTTGCCACGCTGGCGTATTTACCCGTTCCTCATGCGGCCCCTGGGGACAGGCCAGTATGGCATGTACGCCTGGAAGTCCTGACAGAGCGCAATCAACAGTTAGGGTTAGCCATTAACGATGAAATCATTTTGGGCCGTGATCCCCATCAGGAAAATGTAGTAGACCTGACAAGTTATGGCGCGGCCGCGTACGGTGTTTCGCGTTACCATCTCGTCATTCGCCCCACCCACACCCATCTATTCGCCCTGGAACTGGGCAGTACAAATGGCAGTCAGCGCAACGGCCGTAGCCTGGGGGTTAATACCCCTTATGCCCTGAACAATGGTGATGTTCTTTCTCTGGGTAAGCTACAACTGGTACTGCACATCGTATCGCGGCCGCATTCCCGTGCCACCCGCGAAGAAAAAGAAACTGACCTGGCCGAGGCCATCTCTCAAATTGCTCAGGCCATCACCTCCCAACTCGACCCGGATGCCGTTCTGAGCCAGGTAGCCGTCAGCGCCATGTCTCTGGCCGCCGCCGGTGAAGCCAGCATCTGGCTGGTAGATGAAAACAGTGGCGACCTGGAAATGGTCGCCGGTTTTGGTCTTCAAGATGAAAAACTGCGCCATCTTCGCCTTTCCACAAGTGAAGAGACCCTGGCCGGTCAGGTTCTAAAAAACGGCAAAGCGTTACGGGCCAGTCACAAACCGGGTGAAGATCAGATCAAGGTCAAAACCGGTTATCTGGTAGAAGCCTTGATGTATGTCCCCCTCACTCTGGGGGGGATTACCTTTGGGGTGTTATCCGTCGTCCATCGGGAAATCGGCAAACAGTTTACCGACCGTGATGAACGTCTCTTACGTGCCATCGCCGACTTTGCGGCCATCGCCATCCAAAATGCCCGGCTTTACCAGGCTACTGATCAAGCCCTGGAACGTCGCGTCCAGGAACTACGTGCCCTCAACGAGGTCGCCCGTACCGTGTCTGCGTCTCTCAACTTGAGTGATGTCTACAAAGTACTGGTTGAACAGGTCAATAAACATTGGCCTGTGGAACTGGTGCGGCTTTATCTGTTAGATGAAAAAGATCAGATGCTGGTGCCTCTATTTGATGTTAATGCTACCTCTTCGGCTGAACCCGTTTCCATCTTCGCCAGTTTTGTCGCCGATATTCTTAAGACAGGGCAGGTGTTTGTTACCAATGACCCATCACAGGACCTGGCGAACAAAATCAACACCAAAGAGTTTCAGGGTTTACAACCACGTTCCTTTGCCATTACCCCTCTCAAAATCCAAAACCGGTTGGTGGGGGCGCTCATTCTGGTCAACAAAGTCGCCGGAACCTTCACCGAAGAAGATACCCGCCTGCTAGAAGCCTTTGCGCATCCGATTGCCACGGCTATGGAAAATGCCCGCCTCTATGCAGAAGCGGAACGGCAACGGTTGGCGATTCAATTAACGGCACAAATCTTTTCTCAGCCCCTGCTTATTCTGGATGAACAAGGCACCATCCTCATTGCCAATGATGCGGCCAATCAGATCCTTCAGACGAACATGGCGCAACTCTTTGAAGGCATCAGCACCGGCCTGGGTCGCACGGCGGAAATTATCATTGGGATGCAGACCTATCTTTGTACCAGTGAGCATCTGGTGGATGTGGGCACGATTGTGGTGATGCAAAATATCACCTATGTGAAACAGTTAGAAAAGGATCGCGCTGAATTTATGCATGCCCTGTCGCATGACATGAAAAGTCCTCTAACCTCGATTATGGGCTGGGCACAGTTGCTCCGGCAGGTTATTCCTATGGAAGACCGGGGCAAACAATACCTGGATAAGATGATCGCGGCCGCGAACCGGATGTTAGATATGATCACCCAAATGCTCCAGGCGGGCACAGGTGAAGAAGGCATCCAGATACTCAAAAAACGGTGCGATTTGCAGGAAGTTATTAATCACACCCTGGCCGATATTGAGGGCGCGGCCGCGCACAAAAACATCCAGGTTGTCTACCAACAAAGCGGTCACCCCTATCACATCCTTGCCGATGAAAACCGTCTCTACCACATGCTCCTCAACCTGGTAGATAACGCCATCAAATATTCCCCCAATAGCACCAAAGTTTATCTGCGGATCTACTATGGCTTAGATTCTCTCTCCCTCCAGGTACAAGATGAAGGCCCGGGTATTCCTGAAAATGATTTGCTGCGTATCTTCGATAAATATTACCGTTCGGCCAAAACCAGCAAACAACCAGGGGCCGGGTTAGGCCTCTCTGTGGTGCAAGCCATTGTCGAAGCACACGAAGGGCGTATCGTCGCCAGCAATCATCCTATCAGCGGCGCTCGCTTCACCGTTACCCTCCCCGCCACCCTCCGCCTCCCCGACGAAGAAGATTAGTAGGGTTCTTGTATCTAGACAACCCCTCACCCCTGGCCCCTCTCCCGTGTCGGGGGAGGGGCCGGGGGTGAGGGTCAGCCTTGCTGTGGCCGGTCTCCTGACCGCACCACCCACGCCCGGTGTGGGAATGAGTTCTGCAACCTGAATAGAACGTTCAGGAGACCGGCTCAAGCAACCCCGTAAGTCCTAAACCTACTTCTCTCGCCTTGCCCTCTCCCCATCTCTTGTTAAAATCCCCCCACAACATCACCGCTTTCATCTTGGTGCTACCCGCACCCACAACTACATACCAACAAAATAAAAACGCCCCTCGATCTAACACATCGAAAGGCGTCTGATTCTTTGGCCGAATGCGCGGCCGCAACCCCCACCCCTTTCCACCCCAAACAGCATCATACAAATTGTCAGGGTGTTTTTTTAGGCTAGGGGGCAGATGGGGGTATCATATAATTGTTACCCCTCTTTCTATTTGTTGTGTGGTGTTGCCAGTAGGAATAATTGCCATGTCTGAAGCGGATACCTGTCGCCAGTATGTTTTGCCTAAGTTGTACGCGGCCGCGTGGGAAGATGATTTTATTGGGGAGCAGAGATATATCACTGATGGGCGGATTGTGCCGGTGGGCCAACGGAAGCATTTACGTAAAGAACGGCTACGCCCGGATTATATTCTTTACCTGAAACGGAATTACCCCATTGCTGTGGTGGAAGCCAAAGCGGAATACAAGAAGCCTGGGGACGGGTTACAACAGGCAATCCAGTACGCAGAGATGCTGGGGCTGAATTTTGCCTATGCTACCAATGGGCATGGCATTGTGGAGCGGGATTTGCAGGCGGGGATGGAGCGGGATCTAACGGCGTTTCCTACCCCGGATGAGTTGTGGGAGCGGTTGCGGGGGGTAAAACAGTTAGACCAGGAGTCGGACGCGGCCGCATCCCTGACTGCTTACCATGAGGAGATTGGGGGCAAAAGTGCCCGCTATTATCAACAGGTGGCAATTAACCGGGCGGTGGATGCGGTGATCAAGGGGCAACCCCGCATCCCGCTAACGATGGCAACGGGGACGGGTAAAACGTTTGTGGCTTTCCAGATTGTCTGGCGGTTGTGGAAAGCGGGGCGGAAGAAGCGCATTTTGTTTCTGGCAGATCGGAATGTGTTGATTGACCAGGCCAAAGACCGGACATTCAGCCCGATGGGGGATGCGGTTGTTAAGATTAAGGGGCGGGCGGTGAAAAGCCGGGAAATGTATTTTGCTTTGTACCAGGCGTTGGCGAATCCGGGGGATGGGCCAAACCTGTATGAAAAATATCCCAGAGATTTTTTTGATTTAATCATTGTGGATGAATGTCACCGGGGCAGTGCCAAAGATGGCAGTAGCTGGCGGCGGATTCTGGAATATTTTGAAATAGCCCAACAAATTGGTTTAACGGCGACGCCTAAACGTCAGGATAATGTGGATACCTACGCCTATTTTGGGGAAGCCATTTACACCTACAGTCTGAAACAGGGGATAGACGATGGCTTTTTGGCTCCCTACCGGGTGCAACGGATTATCCCCAGCAGTGATACCTTTGGCGTGGGGATTGAGGCAGGCACGTGGGATAGGTTGGGGCAGGAGATACCAGAGGGGTTGTATGGCACAAAGGATTTTGAGCGGGTGCTTTCGGTATTGAGCCGGACGGAAGCAGTAGCCCGGCATTTGACTGATTTTCTGAAGGGGAGCAACCGGCATGATAAGACGATGGTCTTTTGTGTTGACCAGGAACATGCCCAAGATATGCGGGATGCTCTGGTGAGGTTGAACCCTGACCTGGTGAAGATTCATACCGATTATGTGGCGCGGGTGGTATCGGATGAAGGGGCGGTGGGGCGGATGCACCTGGACAATTTTCAAGACCCGGAAATTGAATCACCGGTGATCCTGACCACCTCGCAGATGTTGACCACCGGGGTAGATGCGCCTACCTGCCGCAATGTGGTGTTATTCCGGGCCATTGGCTCGATGACCGATTTTAAGCAGATTATTGGCCGGGGTACACGGTTGAATGCGGAGCATGAGAAATATTTCTTCACCATTCTGGATTATACCGGGGCTACGGAATTGTTTTATGACAAAGAGTTTGACGGTGATCCGGTGCAACGGGAAAGGGTGGCGATTGATGAAACGGGGCAGGTGGTAACGGTAGAAGATGAGACAGTGACAGAGGATGAGGGTGCGGCCGCATCCCCTGATACCCCTTACGACCTGACAGAAACCGGGCTGGGGTTAGAGCCGGATATTTTGGTGGTGAAGGAACAAAGGACAAAGTTTTATATTGATGGGGAGCCGGTTTACATTGTGGGGCAACAGGCGTTTGAACTTGACCCATCAGCCAATGTGTTACGCACGATGTCTTTTACAGACTATGTGGGGGAGCATGTGCGGCGGTTGTTGCCCACAGCCCAACATTTGCAGGCGGTTTGGCCGGTGGCGGAGCAGAGGGCGGAGATTGCGGCCGCGTTGGCAAAGGTGGGGGTGACGTTGGATGAGTTGGCGGCTAAGACGGCGCGGCCGGATGCTGACCCATTGGATTTACTGTTGCATGTGGCATACAATGCCCCGCTGTTGACCCGGAAAGAGCGGGCGGAAAAGATACGCCAGAATAAACCCACTTTCTTTGATACCTACAGCCCAGCGGCGCGGCAGGTGTTGGCTGAACTGTTAGACAAGTATGCGGATTTTGGCTTGCTCCAATTGGAAGATTTGGGCGGGGTGTTGAAAGTACCCCCGTTTAATCAGTATGGCACAACGGGGGAGATAGCGGCGTTGTTTGGGGGAGCGGTGCAGATGAGGCAGGCGGTGGAACGGATGAAGGTGTTGTTGTATGAGGCGTAGAAGACCCTCACCCC
>JAGNBF010000082.1:14700-32196 GCA_018004935.1 Chloroflexota bacterium
CGGCCCCTCTCCCGCGACGTGAGAGGGAGTAAGCAGTTCCCTCTCCCTGGGGAGAGGGCTAGGGTGAGGGGGTTAGAGGCAAGGTGTGACGAAATGAAGGTAAAGGACACGCCCTCACCCCCGGCCCCTCTCCCGCGACGTGAGAGGGAGTAAGCAGTTCCCTCTCCCTGGGGAGAGGGCTAGGGTGAGGGGGTTAGAGGCAAGGTGTGACGAAATGAAGGTAAAGGACACGCCCTCACCCCCGGCCCTTCTCCCGCGACGTGAGAGGGGAGTAAGCAGTTCCCTCTCCCTGGGGAGAGGGTTAGGGTGAGGGGGTTAGAGGCAAGGTGTGACGAAAATGAAGGTAAAGGACACGCCCTCACCCCCAGCCCCTCTCCCGCGACGGGAGAGGGGAGATGGTTCCCTCTCCCTGGGGAGAGGGTTAGGGTGAGGGGGTTAGAGGCAAGGTGTGACGAAAATGAAGGTAAAAAAGGACACGCCCTCACCCCCGGCCCCTCTCCCGCGACGGGAGAGGGGAGATGGTTCCCTCTCCCTGGGGAGAGGGTCAGGGTGAGGGGTTAGAGGCAAGGTGTGACGAAATGAAGGTAAAGGACACGCCCTCACCCCCGGCCCTTCTCCCGCGACGTGAGAGGGGAGTAAGCAGTTCCCTCTCCCTGGGGAGAGGGTTAGGGTGAGGGGGTTAGAGGCAAGGTGTGACGAAAATGAAGGTAAAGGACACGCCCTCACCCCCGGCCCCTCTCCCGCGACGGGAGAGGGGAGTAGCTCAGTTCCCTCTCCCTGGGGAGAGGGTCAGGGTGAGGGGTTGATGAGGCACACATGAACGATCACCAAAAGCCTTCCCCTGTAATTCGTCAACGCGCTAAAGAATTACGCCAGCCACTGACACCGCCCGAAACTCGTCTATGGCGTATTTTGCGGGATCGGCGGTTAGGTGGTTTTAAGTTTCGTCGCCAGCACCCGATTGGTCGTTTTATTGTGGACTTTTATTGTATGCAGGTGCGTTTGGTTGTTGAATTGGATGGGCCAACACACGAAGATCAAGTCGAATATGATGAAGTACGGACTGAATGGTTGCAGGCTCAAGGTTATCGTGTGATTAGGTTTAGCAATCAACAGGTGGTACAAAGTGAAGGGAACGTGGCACGGGCAATTTTGGCGAAGTGTCAGGAGTTGGCCCTCACCCCCGGCCCCTCTCCCGCGACGGGCGAGGGGAGTTAGTTCCCTCTCCCTGGGGAGAGGGTTAGGGTGAGGGCTTTTGAGGATGAGGTAAGGTAAACGGGAAAAGACAGGCCCTCACCCCCGGTCCCTCTCCCGCGACGGGCGAGGGGAGTTGGTTCCCTCTCCCTGGGGGAGAGGGTTAGGGTGAGGGGTTTTGAGGATGAGGTAAGGTAAACGGGAAAAGACAGGCCCTCACCCCCGGCCCCTCTCCCGCGACGGGCGAGGGGAGATGGTTCCCTCTCCCTGGGGAGAGGGCTAGGGTGAGGGTTTTGAGGATGAGGTAAGGGAAGGTAAACGGGAAAAGACAGGCCCTCACCCCCGGCCCCTCTCCCGCGACGGGCGAGGGGAGTTAGTTCCCTCTCCCTGGGGAGAGGGCTAGGGTGAGGGTTTTGAGGATGAGGTAAGGTAAGGTAAACGGGAAAAGACAGGCCCTCACCCCCGGCCCCTCTCCCGCGACGGGCGAGGGGAGATAGTAGTTCCCTCTCCCTGGGGAGAGGGCTAGGGTGAGGGGTTTTGAGGATGAGGCGAGGTAAGGTAAACGGGAAAAGACAGGCCCTCACCCCCGGCCCCTCTCCCGCGACGGGCGAGGGGAGATGGTTCCCTCTCCCTGGGGAGAGGGTTAGGGTGAGGGGATTTAAGGAACGAATATGGCAAAAGCGAAAGCGAACGGTAACGGACAAACGACGCAGGCGCGGTTATCTTCGGCGATTAAGTCGGCGCGGGATATGATGCGGAAGGATGCCGGGTTGAATGGGGAGTTGGACCGGATTCCGCAGTTGGCCTGGATTTTGTTTTTGAAATGTTATGATGATCTGGAAATGCGGCTGGAAGAGGAAGCGGTTTTGAATAACAAACCGTTTCGGCCGGTAATTCCTGAAGGGTATCGCTGGCGGGATTGGGCGGCGGATGCCAATTATAGTTTGAGCGGGCCGGATTTTACGGCGTTTGTGAATAATGACCTGTTGCCCACGTTGCGCGGGCTGAATGAAACGGATGCCCAATTAAAGATCGCCAGTCTGTTTGTGGAAACGTATAACCGGATGCTTTCGGGGTATCTGCTGCGGGATGTGGTGAACCTGGTCAATGAGATTCATTTCCAGGTGAAGGATGAGATTTTTACCCTGTCTCATTTTTATGAAAGCATGTTGGCAGAGATGCGGGACGCGGCCGGGGATTCGGGGGAGTTTTATACCCCTCGCCCGGTGGTGAAGTTGATTGTGGATAGGGTGGCTCCTAAGCTGGGGGAAACGGTGTTAGACCCGGCGGCAGGCACGGCGGGGATTTTGGCGGAAGCGTATGAGTTTATGAAGGGGCAGGTTAAACGGGCGGAAGATGTGACCCTGTTACAAACGGCGACGCTTTACGGGGTGGAAAAGAAGCCCATGCCCTATCTGTTGGGAACCATGAATTTGCTGTTGCACGGCATTGAAGCCCCCAACATCCGGCGGGATAATGCTTTGAAAAACCCGTTGAAAGAGATTGGGGCCAGCCAGCGGGTGGATGTGGTGATGACGAATCCCCCGTTTGGGGGGGAAGAAGAGGCGGGGATTCAGTTGAACTTTCCTGAAGCCACGCGGACAGCGGAAACGGCGTTGCTCTTTTTGCAGTTTATTATGCGCTCATTGAAGCCGGGGGGCCGGTGTGGGGTGGTTGTGCCCAATGGGTTTTTGTTTGGCGATGGGGTGTCGGCGCGGGTGAAAGAGCAACTATTGAAGAATTTTAACTTGCATACCATTGTGCGCTTGCCCAATGGGGTGTTTGCGCCGTATACGGGCATTCCCACCAACCTGCTTTTCTTTGACCGGACGGGGCCAACGCAGGTGATCTGGTATTATGAGCAACCGTTACCAGAGGGGCGGAAGAATTACACCAAAACCAACCCGATACAGTTTGAGGAGTTTGACGGGTTGCGGGGGTGGTGGGATGAACGGGCGGAGAATGAACGGGCGTGGTGTGTGCCGGTGGGGGATGTGCTGAAAGTTGACGGGGCGGGCAACATGGTATCCGTCAACCTGGATGTGAAAAACCCCAATGGGGCGGCTGATTTTGAACACATGCCCCCGGAGCAGTTGGTAGAGGATATTATGCACAAAGAGCAACGGATTTTGGAAATTTTGGCGGAGATTCAACACCATCTTGTGAGGTAACACTGAACCTATGGCCGAAGAATTAATCATTTATG
This sequence comes from Chloroflexota bacterium, assembly GCA_018004935.1. Lineage (GTDB taxonomy): Bacteria > Chloroflexota > Anaerolineae > Promineifilales > Promineifilaceae > Trichofilum. Next base: position 18,101 of record JAGNBF010000082.1, read on the forward strand.
CGGATGAATCGATAAAAAGCGGGACATATTTCTCTAATTTTTACGGTGGTGCATTGGTCAGATCGAACGACATAGAGGGTATTCGTAACACCCTGGCTGAGATAAAGAGAGAACAAAATTTGTTTAATGAAATCAAATGGTCGAAGGTGACGGAGCAATATTTGCCCAAATATATTGCCGTTATGAATACCTTCTTCGATTTTGTACAAAATGACCAGATAAAAGTACGGATCATGTTTACGCAGAATGCTAATGTGCCAGTGGGTCTAAACGAGTATCAACGCGAAAACACTTATTACTTGCTTTATTACCAGTTTATTAAACATGCCTTTGGTCTGGCTTATGCCAATCAGGGCGACTCGCCTGTTAATTTGCGTGTTTATCTGGACAAACTCCCAGACACGAAAGAAAAGATAGCTCAGTTCAAAGCCTATCTGGTCAGCTTGGAAAAATCTGTGGAATTTCGTAACGCACACATCAAAATTGACCCGGAACAAATTGCTGATGTTTCTTCACACGATCATGTTGTTTTGCAGTGTTTGGATGTGGTTCTGGGGGCTATGCAGTTTCGGCTGAATGATAAACACCTGGCTAAACCAGCAGATGCTTCACGGCGCGGTAAACGAACAAGGGCCAAAGAAGCATTGTATGAACACATTTTGAGGCGGATTCAATTGATCTTTCCTCGGTTTAACATTGGGATTTCGACAGGCACACAGGGGGATAGGCAAAACTATTGGTTACACTCATATCGTCATTGGCTTTTTGTGCCTGCGGAGTACGTGCGGGACACGAGTAAGACAAAACCGGGGAAACAAAAGACCCCGTAACTGCTACTATGTATCCCAAGTGGAACTTGGGACTTCGCAGTGTACAGGGCCTTCATCTATTTACATAATACCCCAATTGTCTCTCTAGCGTCAATAGGATGTCCGTTCTAATATTCAACCTCTAATCTCAAACTTCTCCTATGATACTGATTATGAAAGAATACCCATTATCTGAAGTTCTGACAAAATACGAAGAAAAGGCCGAGTTATCACCGGATGCCACTTACAAGCAGGTAACGGTACGATTGCATGGTAAGGGTGTTGTGGAACGGGGAGAGGTTGCAGGCTTAGAGGCAATCAACAAGCCCTATTTTATGGTACGTGAGGGCCAGTTCATTCTCTCGCGGATTGACGCCAGGAATGGGGCTTTTGGTCTTGTGCCTGCTTCACTGAATGGAGCAATTGTGAGCAGGGATTTTCCTTCATTCGAGATCAACCAGTCGCTTTTGTTACCTGGGTATATGCTTTGGTTAAGCAGAACACCTGCTTTTATTGAACTTTGCCAACAAGCCAGTGAGGGTACTACTAATAGGGTGCGTTTGCAGGAGAATCGCTTTTTACGACAAACAATTATGTTGCCCCCACTGGCAGAGCAACGGCGGATTGTGGGGCGGATAGAGGAATTGGCGGGGAAGGTGGAAGAGGCGAGAAGGTTGAGGGATGCGGCAATAGAGGAAACGAATGCAATAATGGGAGTGGCTACACACGAACTTTTGTCTTCAATAGTCAATCGCCAAGAAATACCCCTTGAAGAAGTATGCACTGACATTGTGGATTGTTTGCATTCCAATCCAATATATTCTGACTCAGGTATCCCAACCTTGCGTTCACCTGATGTGGGATGGGGCGATTTGAATTTGGGGAATGCGCGTTGCACTGATGAAGTGGAGTATATTCGGCGAACATCTAGGGGTAAGCCGCAGAAGGACGACATTATATTTGTTCGTGAAGGTGGGGGAGTAGGCAAAGCGGGTATTACACTTGAAAATCAACAGTTTAGCTTGGGCCAACGGGTTATGATGCTCCGCCCTAATCAAGCTTTGATAAACCCCCAATTCTTTTTGTATCAATTACTTTCACCACTGGTTTATCAGGAACAAATTATGAGTCGGCTTAAAGGTTCAGCATCACCACATTTAAACATAAAGACCCTGCGTAGGTTCAGCCTTATAGTGCCGTCCTTAAGCGAACAACAAGAGATCGTCAATGTTCTTGGAAGTATTAAAGACAAGACAACTCAAATAAAACGCTTACAGGCCACTACTCAACAAGAGTTAGATGCTCTTTTACCTTCAATGCTGGACAAGGCGTTTAAGGGCGAACTGTAAACCCTCACCCCCAGCCCCTCTCCCGGGACGGGAGAGGGGAGTTTGGTTCCCTCTCCTGGGGGAGAGGGTTAGGGTGAGGGGCTTCTGTTGAACCTTCCGAAGGTTTCTGCACAGGTGCTGGCTCGTAGTACAAACCTTCGGAAGGCTCCCATTCTGGACAAGGCGTTTAAGGGCGAACTGTAACCCCTCATCCCCAACCCTTCTCCCCAGGGAGAAGGGAGTTAGTTCCCTCTCCCTGGGGAGAGGGTTAGGGTGAGGGGCTTCTGTTGAACCTTCCGAAGGTTTCTGCACAGGTGCTGGCTCGTGGTACAAACCTTCGGAAGGCTCCCATTCTGGACAAGGCGTTTAAGGGCGAACTGTAAACCCTCACCCCCAGCCCCTCTCCCGGGACGGGAGAGGGGAGTTTGGTTCCCTCTCCTGGGGGAGAGGGTTAGGGTGAGAGGCTATACAACCACAAAATGAATCTACAACACGAACTAGAGAAACTATCAGGCAAGACGCTTGCCACCTTAGACCGGCAAAAGCGGTTTGATGTGCTGTCAGTCACACCCAAACAGATCATGCTTTACATTCAGGCGACGGGCAAAGAGCGCAAGATGCACTGGCAAGAAATTGAACCGGCGTGGGAATGGTTGCAACGGCAAGGTCATCTCACTCGCGTTGATATTCGAGAACATTTTTCAGAACGAAATCCGGCTTATGTGGCGGCATTGCTGGCGGCCTTGCCCGGTGTAACCCATCGTAACGTGGCCCATCCCCCTGGCAAACGAGCCATTATCACGCTTTACCTTGACCGTTAAGAGTGGTATAGGAGAGCTTCTTATGTGGTTGGTCTATTTACGCTTTGATGATCGGGGCCAGGTGCAAACCTATCATGTCACAGCCGAAAATGAAAAGACGGTGCAAGAGATTTACCGGTTGGCGGAGCAGCGGGGTTTGAGCCAAACCGCCAAACTGGTTGAATATGCTTTCTTTTACGCTCATGCCACTGTGAAACCTAAACACGTACCCAATTTTCATTTCTATTCTGCAAGTGAATTTACGACCCGTTGGCATAAAGCGGCCGCATCTTGAGTGATGCGGCCGCTTTTTTTACAGCGAATTACCTAACCTGGACAAGCCAGAACCAAAAAGAAGGGACACAGAGGGCACAGAGGGCACAGAGATACACAGAGTTTTAAGAAAAGCCTGGATTTTCTCTGTGAATCTCTGTGTCTTTACCTCTGTGATCTCTGTGTCCCTGTTTTCTTGCTGACCGTACAAGAAGTTGACTCGTAAGGTACTAAACGGTGTTTCAGCCAAGTAAGGCACTAAAAAACCAACCCAAACCAATCAGAAACCCAGGCACGGCAAGGGTAACGGCAAAAACAACCTCGTGTTTTGGCATGTCACAACGGCATAAAACAAAACATCCCCCGGTGTCAAAACCAGGGGATGTTCTACGCATAAGCCGATTTATTTGCTGTCAAACCTGACAGGTTTCCGAAAACCTGTCAGGTTTGCCAACACAACCCGTTAATTCAAATTCTCAAAAATACCGGCCGCACCCATCCCGCCGCCGATACACATCGTCACCATGCCAAACTGGGAGCCGCGCCGCTTCATCTCGTTGATGATTTGCACCGTGAGTTTGGCCCCGGTACACCCCAACGGATGCCCCAACGCAATCGCCCCGCCGTTCACGTTGACCCGCTCTTCGTCCAGCCCCAACTCACGAATCACCGCCAACGCCTGGGCCGCAAACGCTTCATTCAGTTCGATGAGGTCAATGTCGCTCAGGCTCATGCCGGTGCGTTTGAGCAGTTTGGGAATGGCGTTGATGGGGCCGACGCCCATGATTTCGGGACGTACCCCGCCCACGGTGAACCCCACAAAACGGACGAGGGGTTTCAGGCCCAACGCTTCGGCTTTACTGCGCTCCATGACGATGACCGCGGCCGCGCCGTCGCTCAACGGTGAGGCATTCCCCGCTGTGACCGTGCCCCCCGCCTTAAAAACGGGTTTGAGTTTCGCCAGCCCTTCCAACGTCGTATCCGCCCGCAAATGTTCATCCTTATCCAAAATGAAGGTATGCCGCTGGGGGCCGTTGGGGCCGGGCGTCACTTCCTCAATTTCCAGGGGCAGGATTTCACCCTGGAACAGATTTTTGGCGTAGGCCGCGGCCGCGCGCTGATGACTCCGTACCGCAAACTCATCCTGGGCCTGCCGCGACACCTCAAACTCCTGCGCCACCTGCTCTGCCGTCAGCCCCATCCCCATGTACACCTCTGGTTGATGCTCCACCATGTACGGGTTAGGGTTGACGCGGAAACCGGTCATCGGAACCAGGCTCATCGTCTCCGCACCACCGGCAATGATGCAATCCGCGCCGTTGGCAATGATGCGCTCGGCGGCCAAAGCAATGGTTTGCAGGCCGCTGGAGCAGAACCGGTTGACGGTCATGCCGGGGGTTTCCACGGGCAGACCGGCGCGTAAGGCAATTGTCCGGCCAAAGTTCAGCCCTTGCGCCCCTTCGGGCATGGCACAACCAATAATCACATCGTCAATATCGGCCGGGTCTAACCCCTGCGCCTGACGTAATGCTTCTTGAATGACTGCGGCCGCCATATCATCCGACCGCCAATTCCGGGTTGTACCCCGCTTGGACTTCCCCACCGCCGTCCGACTCCCCGCCACAATTACAGCTTCACGTGTCATTTCGATTCTCCTATTGAAAATACCAGACAGGGACACAGAGATTCACTGAGAAGTCACGGAGATTCACAGAGAAAAAGAAGGTATTCTCTGTGTAACTCTGTGTCCCCTCTGTGCCCTCTGTGTTCCTCTTAATTCCGTAACGGTTTACCGGTCATGAGCATCTGGGTGATGCGGTCACGGGTTTTTTCTTGCCCCAACAGGGAGAGGAACGCTTCCCGCTCCAGGTCGAGGATGTACCAGGGGTCTACCCAGGCGGGGGCACTGATGTCGCCGCCGCACAGGACATACGCCAGTTTGGACGAGATGAAGGCGTCGTATTCACTGGCGTAGTTGCCCCACACGAAGCTCTTCAACCCCAGGCGTAAGGCGTAGTACACATCTCGACCGGCGGCGTACACTTTTTCGATTTCCGGCGGCCGCGCCCCACTTTCCACCAGTTGCAGGGCCAGTTGTTTAGCCTTCGCCAGCCGGTGTTCACTGTTCATCACAATCCAGTCATCCGCCTGCAAATAACCCAACGCTTTGGCCTGCCAGGCACTTTCGCCCACCTTCGCCATCGCCACCTGGGTAAAGACTTCTTGCATCACCGGCAGAACATCGGCGTTATCGGTACGCATGACCGGGTTGATTTTGCGGCGCACCAGCTCTTTACAGCCGCCGCCCGCCGGAATCACCCCGACGCCCACTTCAACCAACCCCATGTACGTTTCGTGGTCAGCGACAGAGGCCCAACCGGCCATCGTAAATTCGACGCCACCACCGAGGACCCGCTGATGCGGGGCGGTGACGACCGGTTTGGGGGCGTGGCGCAGGCGGAAGGTGATGTCTTGCAGGGCGTGGATGGATTGGTCAATTTGGGACCATAACCCTTGCGCGGCCGCGAACCCTATCGCCGCAATATTCGCCCCCACACAAAAATCTTGCCCATTGTTGCCAATCACCAGGGCCTCAAAATCCTTATCTAGCCGTTCCAACGCCGTATTCGCCATCGCCACAATCTCCCCATCAATGGCATTCATCTTGGCATGGAACTCCAACAGAGCGACCCCATCCCCCATGTCGAGCAGGCTGGCACTGTCATTGCGGGCGATTTCTTTGCCCCCGGTGTGCAAACCCACCACCGTAATCTGGAAACGATCCCCCGGTTTATCCACATACTGCTTCGTCTGGAAATCGTAGTAACAGCCATTCTGGTAGAAGGAGCTATGTCCGGTCGCCAGCATCTCCTTCACCCAATCGGCTACCATCAGCCCGGCCGCTTCCATCTTCTCGACCGTCTCGGCCACACCCAGCATGTCCCACATTTCAAACGGGCCAGCTTCATGGGCAAACCCCCAGCGGTTGGCGTTGTCCACATCGGCAATGCTGTAGGCGATTTCCGGGGTGATGTGGGCGGCGTAGGCCAGGGTGTAATAGGTGGTATCTTTGATGAACGTGGCGGCACGATCCTCAAATTGCATCAATTGGCGCAAACGTGCCCCCAAATCCTCGACCTTCCGCACCGCCCCCAATGAATCAAAACGCACTTTGGTGGGGGCTTCATATTCCATCGTTTCCGGGTTGAGAATGTGGAACTCTTTCTTGCCCCCCACCACAACCGTTTTGTAGAACCCTTGCCCGCTCTTGTTGCCCAGCCATTTCCGCTCCGCCAGACGTTCATTTAAGGCGTTGCTCTTTTCCCCCTTCAAAATTTCCCGGTACGGATCATCGGGAATAGCCGGGTAGAGGTTCTTGTTGACGTGCATCATCACATCCAGCCCCACCAGGTCGGTCAGGCGGAAGGTGGCCGTCTTGGGATGACCCACCACCGGGCCGGTGATGGTGTCTACTTCTTCAATGGTGTAGCCATTGTTCAGGGTGTACTCGGCGACATAGGAACCGGCAATGGCGATGAACCGGTTGGCGATGAAGTTGGGGGTATCTTTGCAGACGACGACCCCTTTGCCCAACACCTCGCGGCCAAATTGCACCATAAAATCAGTGACGGCCTGGCTGGTATCCCCGGTGGGGATGATTTCCAGCAGTTTGAGGTAGCGGGGTGGGTTGAAGAAATGGGTTCCCAGGAAATGCGCCCGGAACTCCTCGGAACGCCCCTCGGCAATCTGGTGAATCGGGATGCCCGACGTGTTACTGCTGATGATGCTCCCCGGCTTACGCACCGCTGCGATGCGCTCCATCAACGCCTGTTTGGGCGCTAACTGCTCGATGATCACTTCCACAATCCAGTCACAATCGGCCAGTTGGTCGAAATCATCTTCCAGGTTGCCCACCGTGATCAGGTTAGCCCGGTCTTCTCGGGCCAGGTTCGCCGGACGCGCCTTCACCATGCGGTCATACAACATATTGACGATCCGGTTGCGAGCCTTCGGATCATTCTTCTCGGCCTCTTTCAAATCAGGCGGTACGATGTCCAGCAACACCACCGGAATGCCGATGTTCGCCAGGTGGGCGGCGATCCCGCCCCCCATCGTGCCCGCCCCAATCACTGCCACCTTACGGATGGAATAGGTCATAGTGGTTCTCCTCAAAAGGTTTATGGGTGTATTGGTTATTGGTGATTAAACTGGTTCTACCGGATCGGAGGGGGTAAGTTAGGATGAGGAGTAAGGCATCCCCAGATGCCGTTCTGGGCAACCCGTTCGCATCTGGGGATGCTCACTCCTCTACCCCTGCAAATCTTGTAAAACCATTAAACGGCATGGTTCAGGTCAGCTTTACAAATTTGTAGGACGATTGGGTAAATCGTCTCGTGGGCGATTTACCAAATCGCCCTACAAACTGTTAAGCACCGTTTGCCGACTTTTGAACCACGCCCATTAAACTTATTCCCACGCGGAGCGTGGGAATTCAATCTGGGACGCTCTCAGCTATCAATCGTTCCAAATCGTCAACTATTTTGATTTCAAAAATTTTTCCCGAAGCAAATTCATCCAAAGCAACTTGACCATCAGTAGCGATTTGGAATGGTGTCGGATCGAACGCTGTACCTTCATCTATTGATTCTGGAACAAGCAGATAAACCAACGCTCCCTCTGGTAAATTGGGCTGTTCCTTTAGATAGAGGCATCCCTTGTGTATGCGGCCTTCGTAGACTCGAACAGTCATATTTATCCCTCGACCAAACGATAGGTTTCTCCCGCTTCGATTTCAGCATCGGCGGCATGAAGGCTGGCACGCATTCCAGGAGTGGAAAGTAGTTCCAGGGTTTCGATCAGGTTTTCGTAATCTTCCTCAGACAGAAGAACAACACCCCCTTCGACTGAGGCGATACGATATTGTTGGTGTTGGCTCGCGGCCGCATGAAGTAATCCAAAAAACTCAGAATGGGCACGTTCGGCAGTCAGCGTTTTCATCAAACCTCTCCTTTCAAGTTACTTCGCCACGCAACTCTGGCAAAAATGGATCGCACCAGAGGTAATTACCAATATACCAATACACGGCATGGTTCAGGTCAGCTTTACAAATTTGTAGGACGATTTGGTAAATCGTCTCGTGGGCGATTTACCAAATCGCCCTACAAAGTGTTAAGCACCGTTTGCCGACTTTTGAACCACGCCCAATACACTAATAACCAGAAGCGGATCCAAAATACGCCAATCGCCAGTTCCTTATGTCAGTATATACCCGCCGTCTACGGTGAAAACGGTGCCGGTGGTGAAGCTGGACGCGGCCGCGGCCAGGTAAAGGGCGATGCCAGTCAGCTCTTCCGGGTCGGCGATGCGGCCCGCCGGGGTTTTTTGGATGACCCCTTCGTTGATCGGTTCGTTGCTCCAGATGGCCGAACTGAATTTGGTTTTGATGAAGCCGGGGGCAATAGCATTGACCTGGATGTTGTCGGCGGCGAGTTCGACGGCGAGCACCTGGGTCATCATAATGACACCGGCTTTGCTGACGCTGTAGACGCCCATGAATGGCCCTGGTTTCAGCCCGGCCACAGAGGCAATGTTGATGATTTTGCCGCCCGCGCCTTGTTTTTGCATCTGTAACGCGGCCGCTTGCGCCAAAAAGAAGTACCCCTTCAGATTCACTTCTACAATTTTGTCCCAGTGGGATTCCTGGGCCGAGAGCATGGGGCCGAAGTGGGGGTTGGTGGCGGCGTTGTTGACGGCAATATCCACCCGGCCAAACGTTTCTACGGCTTGAGCGACGAGGTTTTGCGCGGCCGCACTCTGTCCGGCATGGGCTTCTACGGCTAAAGCGCGGCCGCGGCCCAGCCCATTGATTGCCTCAGCCACCGGGGCCACACTCGCCAGCTTGCGGCTGCTGATAACCACATTTGCTCCTGCGGCCGCATACGCCCGCGCAATCGCCTCGCCAATCCCCCGCGACCCGCCCGAGACAATGGCAACTTTCCCACTGAGATCAAATTGTGACATGGTTCCTCCTGAAGGATAGTGAACAGTAAGCAGTGAGCAGTTACCAGTGAAAGAGTAAAGACTGCTCACTGCTCACTGATAACTGCTTAGTAATCGTTCGGAAATAAGATAGGTGGCTCGGTCAGGAGACCGGCCACAGCAAACCGCTAAGTTAAAAACGAACGATTACTTACTTCAACTCTTTGCGAGAGTACCCCAGGATAGCACGGGCGACAATGAGCAAATTGATCTGCCGCGTGCCTTCGTAGATGTCGTTGATCTTGGCGTCGCGCATGAACTTTTCCGCCAGCAATTCCCGGCTGTAACCGAGTGGGCCGAGCAGTTCGACCGCCTTTTGCGAGATTTTGGTCACGGCCATCCCGGCGTGGGCTTTGCTCATGCTGGCTTCCAGCCGGTTGCCTTCGCCATACATCATCGCCGCCACCGATTTCAACGTGAGCAACCAGGCCGATTTATACAGCCCTTCCATCATAATGAGGTCCCGCTCCATCGCCGTCATCTTATGGGCCGGTTTGGTGTAATCCACCTTGATCCCTTCCTTTGCCAACGTCTCTTTGGTGAACTCCAACGCGGCACGGGCGATGCCGACGGCACTGGCGGCGACGGCCGGGCGGCTGGCGTCAAACGTCTTCATCGCCCCGGCAAACCCTTCCGTCCCTTTTTGCTCCCGCACTTCCGCCGAGCCGAGCAGGTTGTCGTAAGGAATGCGCACATCCTCGAAGGTGAGAATGACGGTATCGCTGGCGCGGATGCCCAATTTTTCCAGCCCAGGGCTGACGGTGACACCAGGGGTATGCCCTTCGACGATGAACGATTTGATGCCGCCGCGCCCGGCTTTGGGATCAACGGTAGCCCAGACCACGCAGAAGCCATTGGATTCTTTGAGGGAAAGAGAGCCGCTGGTGATGAAGATTTTTTCACCGTTGATGATCCATTCGTTCGTTTCCGGGTCGAGGACAGCCGTTGTCCGCATGGAGCTATTGTCAGAACCGGCGTCGGGTTCGGTGATGGCCATCGCCCCCCAGGATGGTTCATCCCCTTCGGCGAAGCGGCTCATGAAGCGGATTTTTTGCTCCTTTGTGCCGACGGCTTCCACGGCCGCGCCGCCCAAACCACCCCCCGGCATACACAGATATTGGCCGGTGTCCCCCCAACTAAGTTGCTCAATGAGCATAATCAGCCGCAGGATAGCCGTACTGGGGCCGGACGTTTTTTCTTTGGCCCCGCCGTTTTGTTGCCACCGCTCAACCTGGCGGCGGTTTTGGTCTTTGATGATGGGCCACATCATGTTGACAAAGGCGGTGGGGCGTTCGTGTTCGTGTTCATCCAGATAGCGGGACTGCGGCCGCATCACCTGATTCGCCACCATCTCCACCATCATCAGTTCTTGTTTTATCTTGGCAGGAATTTCAAAATCAATCATGTCTCTACCTCTTTAGGAGGAGATTAAGAGACTGAGAGATTGAGAGACTCTATGCAGTAATCTCTTAATCGCTTAATCTCTTAGTCTCTTTCTCATGCACTGGCCAACCCATCAAACGTGGCAAACCCACGGGCATTGCGGAACCACAGTTCCACCGGGTACTCGCGGATGTAGCCGTAACCACCCAATGTTTGCAGGGCGCGGTCGGCCACGGTCATCACCATATCATCCACAAAATATTTCAGCACCGTGACTTCCTGTGTGGCGTCCTGGCCTTGATCCAGCTTCCAGGCCGCTTCCCAGAGCATCACCCGCGCCCCATCAATATCAATCGCCATCTCCGCCAGCATAAAGGCGATGGATTGGCGATGGGCGATGGGTTCGCCGAATTGCACACGTTGTTTGGCGTATTCGCGGGCGTATTCGTAACCGGCACGGGCCATGCCAATGGCCATAGCGGCCATGGCGACGCGGCTGTAGTTGAGGAGCAGGCCAAAATTGATACCGGCATCCCCACCCAGACGGTTCTCGACCGGCACACGCACGTTGTCCAGGTGGAGTTTGAAGGTGGGTAAGGCCCGAATGCCCATCAGCTTGTCCCGGTCGCCCAGCTTGAGGCCGGGGGCATCGGCGGGGACGAAATAAGCCTGGGTCTGACCGCCTTCGTTGACGTAGATGAGGAAGGTGTCGGCCAGGTCGGCCAGGGGGACGACGGATTTGACGCCATTCAACACCACCTCATCCCCGTCGGGGGTGGCGGTGGTTTTGAGGTCATACGGGTCGTAGAGGATGGTAGGTTCGGTGATCGCGGCCGCGACTCTGGGCATCTTTTCCTCGCAGAACAGCGGCAAATGGGACTCTTTCTGCGCTTCCGTGCCCGCCCGCAGAACCGCCATCGCCACCGCACTGGGGCCGAGGATGTTCAGGGCAATCGCCAGGTCGCCAAAGGCGAACTCCTCATACGCCACCGCCGCCGTGACCGCCGACGGGCCACCAAACCCGCCAAATTCTTCGGGGATGAAAGAGGGCAATACACCGATCTCCCACCCCGCCTTCAACACGTCCGCCGGGATTTTGCCATCCTCGTCGGCATGACGAAACACCTTCCGCACCCGCTCCTCACTGAAGCGGTGGATGGTGTCTGTCAACATTTTCTGCTCTTCATCCAACCGAAAATCCAACATATTTCACCTCGTAAGAAAGAAAAAATTGAACCGCCAAGACGCGAAGGGCGCGAAGATTTTCTGCGGATTAACAGTTATTTTTCTTAGCATCCTTCATGTCTCAGTGGGCCAGATTCCGATTCTGTTAACAACACCAAGTCAGGCCTTAACGTTGAGACTCTTTCAAACCATTAACCATGCGCTTGATCCCATTCTTCATGAGTTTCACATTCCAATTGAGTAAATAGGGCGTGGTTCAAAAGTCGGCAAACGGTGCTTAACACTTTGTAGGGCGATTTGGTAAATCGCCCACGAGACGATTTACCAAATCGTCCTACAAATTTGTAAAGCTGACCTGAACCATGCCGTAAATAGCCTAATTGGCAATTGGTCAGCTTAAGGTAGGTCAGAAGTTGGGCCTGATGGATTGGTAAAATTTCGGATACCGCTTTGTTTTCAACAACAACGGCATCTTCAACCAAAACATCCAAACGATAACCCGCATCAATCTGATATCCTTCATAAACAATTGGCATAACAATTTCGGTTTTGACATTTAGGCCACGCTGGCGCAACTCATGAACCAGACATTGCTGGTAAGCTGATTCCAACAAACCTGGACCTAAGACTCGATGCACCTTTACCGCCGCATCTACAATTTCTTTGCCAACCGCTTCAAGGTCCATAGGTTTTTTCACCATCAAGATTTCTTCACGGCCAAGACGCTAAGGAATGAGAATTAAATAATTTGCTTGCTGAGAGTGGCACGGTCAGGAGACCGGCCACAGCAGTTTCGTAAGTTGTTTTATCTTTGATCCTAAGAGTGCAAAGAGTTTCGAGCGATTTACCATCCTCTTTCTTAGGGTTCGCTCGCAAATAACTTTTGAGTTTGTTGTGGCCGGTCTCCCGACCGAGCCACCCAACTTAATTTCGAGTGAACCCTTAGTATCCTTCGTGTCTTAGCGGGTCAACTCTTCTTCTCTTCCCCCAAAAACTTTCCGTCTTTTCTTCGCGTTCTTGGCGTCTTGGCGGTTCAATCTTTCTTCTCTCTGACAATGGCATCTGTCATCCTCGCTACCCGGGCCATTACCTTCACATCATGGACGCGGATGATGTCTGCGCCGCGAGCGATGGCAACGGCAACGGTGGCGGCTGTGCCTTCAACCCGCTCGTCGGGGGGTAAGTCCAGGGTGTAACCGATGAATGATTTGCGCGATGCGCCGACGAGTAAGGGGTAGCCCAACGCCCGGAAATGGTGCAGGCCGTTGAGCAGTTGCAGGTTTTGCGGCACGGTTTTGCCGAAGCCGATGCCCGGATCGAGGATGATCTGCTCATCTTTGACCCCGGCAGAATGGGCCAGGGCGATGCATTCCTGCAATTCGCGGCTGATGTCGGCGAACAGATCATCATAATGGACGCCGACATATCGCCCACCGAGCCGTTCTTCCTGGCGAGCGTCTTTGGGTTTGCTCCGATTGTGCATGATGACCACCGGGCAACCCCGCTCCGCCACCAGTCCAGCCATGCCATCGTCCATCTGTAAACCCCATACATCATTGATCCAATCGGCTCCAGCATCCAGGGCGGCACGGGCTACCTCGGCACGGTAGGTGTCAATGGAGATGGGGACAGCGACCGCATGACGCACCGCTTTGACGATGGGGATAACACGAGCCAGCTCTTCCTCGGCGGTGACAGGGGTACTGCCGGGCCGGGTACTCTCCGCGCCGATGTCCAGGATGTCGGCCCCGTCGCTGACGAATTGTTGGGCTTGGGCGACCGCGGCCGCGATCACATCCCCCTCGTGCCATAACCCATCACCCGAAAAACTATCCGGTGTGATGTTGAGAATACCCATGATGTAGGTGCGGGTGTGCCAGGTGAACATAAGGTGTTATTGGTATACTGGTATACTGGTATATTGGTATATTGGTATATTGGTATATTGGTATATTGGTATATTGATATATTGATATATTGATATATTGATATATTGGTATATTGGTATATTGGTCATTCGATGCACTAATACACCAATACACCAATATACTAATACACTAATACACCAATACACTACTTCTCCAGTCCATGCAGAAACAAATCCGCCACCTGCCCGCCTAGCCAATCGGCGGTGATGGGTTGGCCGTCTTTGCGTTTGAGGCCATCCCAGAGGGCGTCGCTGAACTCGAACATGACGGAGAAACCCATAATGGCCGCGCTGATGGTACGGGCGGCTAATCCGGGATCAACCGGACGCATTGTGCCATTGTCTATGGCGG
>JAGNBF010000082.1:32296-36381 GCA_018004935.1 Chloroflexota bacterium
CGTTTGAGGCCATCCCAGAGGGCGTCGCTGAACTCGAACATGACGGAGAAACCCATAATGGCCGCGCTGATGGTACGGGCGGCTAATCCGGGATCAACCGGACGCATTGTGCCATTGTCTATGGCGGTTTGAATCAATTTTTCGGTGTCGCTGATGATGCGAGCCAGGGCTTCCTGAACGTAAAATTGGTATACGTCCCGGTTGAGATGCGCTTCTTGCAGGAAGAGCATGAACAGACGACGCTCCTGCCGGTGGCGGAAGCGGTTGGTGAGCAGTTGAGCCACGAGGGTGTCTATGTCTTCAGCGGTGCTTTCGGTGATGGCTCCCGTGACCTCATCGGCATAGTTTTGGGCCACGCCGACGAGTAAATCCCGCTTGGTGGCAAAGTAGTTGTAGAGGGTCCCTTCGGAGACATCGGCCGCGGCCGCAATTTCCCGGGTGGTGGCGCGTTCATACCCTTTACGACTGAACACAGTCGCGGCCGCGGACAGGATTTGCGTTCGACGGGCCTCAGCGCGACGCTCGCGCCGGGTAGCTGGTGGGATGTCCAGCATTGTGACCCCCTTGACGTATTGCGTGGTGCATGGTGCGTTTTCTATCGTTTAGCCGACGAAACACGGAACACGCCACACGGTTTTAATGAGTGTAAACTCAAAAACTGAGTACACGCTCAATTATTACCCACAGTTTTAGGGGTTGTCAAGGGGAATTTGACACGGTGCGTCAAGGGAATCTTGTGCTTGCCCCGTTGAGGGCAACCACAAGGGTTGCCCTTACAGATCGTAGGGGATAGGTCAAGATTTCTTAACCGTGGCTTTACAGTTGGGCCAAAGAGATTGTGTAAACTCAGACAATGAGAGCAAAATACACCGCAAACAATACAAGAGGTGTATAACAAATATCCATCTTCTCACCCCCCATAAGGACAGCCCTATGACAACCGTTCTTAGTTCCTCACCCCACACACCCAGGTATCAGAATCGCCAAACCCAACTCGCGGCCGCGACCGCCCTCTCTCTCCTCTTCATTCTCCTACTGGGGGGATGGTTACGTTTTTACCATCTGGGTGAAAACGGTCTGGGCAACACCTACTACGCCACCACGGTAAAGAGCATGCTGACCTCATGGCATAATTTCTTTTTTGCCAGCTACGAACCGGGGGGGTCTGTCACCGTGGATAAACCACCACTGGGTTTTTGGGTACAGGCCATTTTCGCCTACCTGTTAGGGATCAATGGCTTTGCCCTGGCCCTGCCCCAGGCATTGGCCGGATGGCTTTCCATTCCCCTGCTCTACCATCTCGTACAACGCCACCTGGGGCGGGTTGCCGGGTTAGTTGCCGCCTTTGTATTAGCCATTACCCCCGTCACCATCTCCACCGAACGAAACAACACCATTGACGGCCAGCTTTTGTTTGTCCTGCTCTTGGCGGCCTGGGCGTTTATCCTGGCAACAGAAAAAGGGAAATTACGTTACCTCTGGTTGGGGGCGTTCCTGGTGGGGGTAGGGTTTAACATCAAAATGATGCAGGCATTTTTACCTCTGCCTGCCTTTTATGCCCTTTACTGGCTGGGGGGGGCAGAACGCCAGCGGCTGAGTGATACCGTGACTGGCTGGCGCGATTGGCTGAAAGGATTGGTGAAAAGAGGGTTCCACCTCGCGGCCGCAACGCTTCTTCTCCTCACCGTCTCCCTTTCCTGGGCACTCATCGTAGACCTGACCCCCGCCGAAAACCGGCCCTACATCGGCAGTACACGCGAAAACCGGGTCATGGAATTGATTCTGGGACACAATGGGTTAGCCCGCCTCATGCCCGGGGGCAACTTTTTCGCCACCCTGCTCTTTAATGATGAACCCGCCATGCCCCCGGCGGGCGGTCAACCCGGCCAACCCCCTGTAGGCAACAATGGCCCATCCGGCAATCAACTGCCTGGCCCCGCCCTGCCCGGGAACCAGCAACCGGGCAATGGAGTTCCGGGTAATTTCACACCGGGTGCAGGCAACAATCCACCGCCAGGTGGCCCGGGTCGTCCTGGGGGAATGAGTCAGGAAATTGGTGCCCCAGGGCCATTACGCCTGTTTACAGCCCCGTTGGTAACAGAAGCAAGCTGGCTGTTACCGTTGGCCTTATGGGGTGGCGTGTGTCTTGGGCTGGTTTTGCGGCCGCGTTTCCCCCTCCCTCTCCCTGCCCTCAGCCTCATCCTCTGGGGTGGCTGGCTGGTCACAGAGATTATTTTCTTCAGCTTCGCCAATCTCTTCCATGCCTACTACCTGATTATGCTGGGGCCACCGCTGGCGGCCTTGATCGGTGGGCTGGTTTGGGTGATACGTCGGCTTTATGCCCAACACCCTTGGCGAGCCTGGGGTATGCTCCTGGTGGGGGTTGTTCTCACCCTGATACTACAACTATCGGCATGGTTTGGTTATGCGGCCACAGGGCGTGGCCTTGTGGCGGGGACAATTATCGTGGTGCTTATCGGGCTGATTGGCCTGTTAGCACTGACCTTATGGCAGGCGCGGCCGCGTTGGGCCATGTTACTGCCCTTATTACTTATTCTGGGTGGGTTGAACCTCTCCCCATTGGTGTGGTCGAGCCTCACCACCACCAATGACAACCCCAATGTGATGCTCCCACGAGCCGGTTTGGTTGCCGATAATGGGGGACAGGCGCGGCCGCGAGACAATAACCAGGCAACCAATACCCAAACAAATCCCGGTTATGCCATTAGCCCGGCCCAGCAGGCCATCCTTAGCTACATCCAGAGCCACCCGGCCAACACCCCTTATCTACTGGCGGCCAATAGCTCAAACGAAGCCTCTCCTTTTATTCTGGCAACCGGCGCGCCGGTATTGACAATGGGGGGATTCAATGGGGGGGATCCAGTAGTCACAGTTGAAGCATTGGCCGATATGGTGGCCGCCGGAGAGCTAAAATATATTGCGGATGGTGGCTCCCTCCGCCAGCAAAAGCAGGAGATTTATACCTGGCTGAATGACCATTGTACAAACATCCCCTTACCGGAGACAGTTGACTCAAACATAGTCAACTCAAACAACCTACCCGCCGGTCAAAGGGATCAACAAAGTTGGGAGTTGTTTGCCTGTGGCAATTAAGGCTCTTTGGATACCAGGGCGATTGCCTGGGTTTCCCCACGCCTAAACCCCACCCCCAGGGGCGGGGAGCCTTTTAGTGGCCGTTTTTCGCGGGCGTCCGCTCGCGAAAAACGGCCTGATTGATTTTTATCCTTCCCGGGGGGAATTGTTAGGGGGAATTGTTTACGCTGTTTACTCTTCTTCGCCTAACAGCCGCTCCCGCGAGGCCTGGGCCTCGGCTTTTAATTCATCGTCCGCTTCCGAAGCCAGGAGCGTGTCATAATCAGCGAGGGCCAGGTCAAGTTGGTCGTTAGCGGCATAAGCTTCGGCCCGAAGGAGAAAAATAACCGGGTTGCCCGTCTCTCCCTGATCAATGACCCAACTATAATCGGTGATCGCGGCCGCGTAATCTTCCATCTCAAAATAAGTCACTCCCCGTGACCAATGGGCTAAAATGTGGCTGGGATCCTGGGTGATAATATCGCTATAAACGGCAATCGCCTGAGCATATTCCTCGTTATCCAGATGGGTTTCAGCGGCTTCAATTTGGGGAGCGAAGGGGTCATCCACGCGGCCGCGACCTAGCCAGCTCATAACTAACGCCACCACCAACGTCAGCAAGATAGACACACCCAATGTATTTAACCCAGAACGACACCCTTTACGGACATCGCGAGGGGGAGATGGGGGACCGTTTTTTTTGGATTTCTTCGCCATATTGCGCCCTTCCCGTAACCGTTCCGTTTAGCGACGATTTTAGGCCGCTTGGGTTACTGCGTAAGCGTTCAGTTATCCCGCCTGGCGGTCAAACCACCGGGCTAAATTTACGAAGCCCTGCGGCCTTTGTAACCATAACCCGGTCATTTATGACCGGGCGGGTCTGGCGGACAAATATATATGACTGAACGCTTACCCTTTCTCCACTTAATCCTTCACTAACTGTAAATAAACATCTTCCAACGAATGGCGCAGTTCGCCAACAAATTGGAGGG
>JAGNBF010000083.1 GCA_018004935.1 Chloroflexota bacterium
AGTAACCTGCAATGATCAAAATTACACAGTGGCCGAGCTGATTCTGGGGCGCAACATCCGTGAATGGCATGAAGGTGATAATGTCACTGACACTGCGGCCGCGATCACCAATGTCTGGCAAGGGCCTGTTAGTGGCAATGTGGATGCCTTTTTAGATATGCTGACCCTGAACCTGCCCGCCCCCTGCCGTCAAAACAGCCTCACCGGTCTGACGATTCTGGATAACTCCTTTGATACTATCGGATTTGCTGACCCGGCAATTAATCTGGTGGCTGTTACCGTCAGTCATTACACTCTTTCTGATTGATAATTCCTATCTTCTCAATATTGGGGCGCAAACGAGGCCTGAGCTTGTCGCAGGCCGTGGGTTTCGACAGGCTCAACCAACGCCACCACGCTTTATTGAGATGTAGACTCATTGATGATTCACGATTTGCAACCGTAAAACTATGCTTCTTACCGAAGGTCACACCCTTAACCAACGTTACGTCATCATCAAAGCGCTTGGCACTGGTGGGTTTGCCACCGTTTATCTGGCCCAAGACAGCCGCCTGGCAGACCGCTATGTGGCAATCAAAGTCCTGGAATTAGAAAACCTGCCGATTTCGGAGCGGCCGCAAGCCATTCAACATTTCCAACAAGAAGCTACCGTCTTAGGCCGCTTTTCCCACCCCGGTATTGCCGCCGTTCTGGACTATTTTGGCGAAGAATCTACCCAATACCTGGTCATGGAATACGTACGGGGCGAAACCTTAGCCGAAGCTTTACAACGTATTCCGGGCGGCCGCTACCATGAAAAACAAGTTATCACCTGGGCCAGACAACTCTGTGATGTCCTCGATCACCTCCATTGCCAGCACCCGGCCATCATTTTTCGGGACCTGAAGCCGCAAAACATCATGGTGGAACGAGATGGTCACCTGAAACTGATTGACTTTGGCATTGCCCGTTATTTTAAACCGGGGCAAACTCGCGATACTCGGGCTTTTGGTACACCCGGCTATAGTGCTCCAGAGCAATACGGGCAAGAGCAGACCGATGCCCGTAGTGATATTTACAGTCTGGGTGCACTCCTGCATCAACTCTTGACCGGCGTTGATCCGGCTAACAACCCCTTTTTCTTCCTGCCCATAGACCAACTTGCCCCAGATGTCTCCCGGCAGGTTGCCAGAGCCGTCGAAAAGGCCTTGAGCCGCCAGCCCAAAGAACGTTTTGCTACGATTCGAGAGTTTGAGCAAGCCTTATTACATGGTATTACCCAGGCACAGGCTGGCCGTCCTACCTTGCCCCCCTGGAGTAAATGGGTATTTGTGGCTGGTCTGGCCGTCATCCTTATTACTGGAGTGGGTTTTACACTAAGTCGCCTCCAGGCCCGTTCCCAAACACCTCCCGCTAACAACACCCCCATTGTTCAGATTGTAACGGCTACACCAGGTCCCACTGTTCAAACTACGGCCACCCGTCCGGCTACCCGTACCCCTCGCCCGACAGCCACCCATGTTCCAGTTACGACTACAGTTGTTACCCTTACGGTGGCCTTGCCCGTGGCTACCCCCTTGCCCCAGGTTGGTAATTGGGTAGCCTTTTCTTCTCGTGTGGATGGCGACTTTGAGATAATGAAACTCAACGTAGAAACCGGGGAATTAGTGCAGTTGACCTTTAATGATACGCAGGATTATCGCCCTGTCTGGTCGCCAGATGGGAACCGGATCGCCTTTCATGCCCTCATAGATGCCAGTACCCAATACGACATTTTTGTCATGGATGCGGATGGCTCTCATCTCTATAACCTGACCGCTCATCCCGCCGATGAAGCGTTTCCTTCCTGGTCCCCGGATGGGACCCAAATTGTTTTCCATTCCAACCGATATGCAGATTTTGAGATTTTTATTACTGATGTGAGTGGGGCGAATGTGACCCAATTGACTTATAACGACAATGACGACAATACTCCTGCCTGGTCACCAGATGGCACATTGATCGCTTTTAATCGCAATGTATTTGGTACACGACAGATTTTTGTGATGGATTGGGATGGGCGTAATGAGCGGCAAATTACGTCGGCGGGGGGAGATCATGTGTCCCCTTCTTGGTCCCCAGATAGTACACGCCTGGTTTTTTCGCAAGATCAGAACGGTTCAACCGATCTATATCTAGTCGATCTGGATGGCTCTAACTTTGTTGCTCTGACGAACACGCCAGAGAATGAATATTATCCTATGTGGACGGCAGATGGGGCCTGGATTGTGTATCACCTGGAAGAGGGCGGTGCACGGGATCTTTATCATGTGTCACCGGATGATGGGGCGCAACGTTTTGTTATTCTGGCCGGAGTTGCCGATGAACGTCAACCTGATTGGCAACCATTACGACCGTAATTTATGAGTCTGGGTCACTATCGGTTACTATAGCTTTTAAGAAAAATTGGTCACTATAGTTCTTTGGGGTTTTGTGGGGTATGGGCAACCCTTGTGGTTGCCCCACACGGGGCAGGCACAAGGCCAGCCCTTACATCATTATCTTGTGGTTTTTTATGTTTGTTCCAATCGAGTTTGTTGATGCTCAATAATGGCACCCTTTTGCATGATCGATATCGGATTGATGCTCTGTTAGGAGAGGGAGGCATGGGGGCGGTGTATCGCGCCTGGGATTTACACTTGCGGGCGGCGGTGGCGGTGAAAGAAATGCGGCCGCAACCCCACATTTCTCCTACTTCCTTATACCAACTGCAACAGCAATTCGAGAAAGAGGCCCTCACTCTTGCTCATCTCAGTCATCCTGGTCTGGTTAGTGTCAATGATTATTTTGCTATAGCCGACAACGTTTATCTGGTGATGGGTCTTGTCGAAGGGGATAGTCTGGCCCAACGCATTGAACGTTTGGGCGCTATCCCAGAGTCTATCGTCTTACAATGGGCCAATAAACTTCTGGACGCTTTAGATTATTGTCACCAAAACCACATCATCCACCGCGATATTAAGCCACAAAACATTATCATTAATGCGCAAGGTATGCCGATTTTAGTGGATTTTGGGTTGGTGAAATTGTGGAACCCAGCCGATCCGCGTACCCAAACGGTGATGCGGGGTATGGGTACACCAGAATATTCTCCCCCGGAACAATATGATACCGATAGCAGTCATACAGATCCCCGTACTGATTTATATAGTCTGGCCGCTACCCTCTTTCACGCCCTGACTGGACAGGTTCCTCCTACTGCTACCCAGCGGATTGTGCAACCAGAGGTATTGACGCCTGCCTCTTTACAAAGTCGGGGAATCAGTGCCCCTACTACGCAGGCTATTTGGCGGGCGTTGGCGCTTCAGCCTACTGCTCGTTTTGCTACAGCCAGGGAGATGAAAGCCGCTCTGATGACCCCCTTACCCACGTTAAAGAGGGAAGTAACTCGTTCGGCTGTGGGCCTAACACGTTGGGTCTGGGCAGTTTTCGCCTTTTTTGTCCTATTGGTGGGGGTGGGATTGGGGGTAGGTTTGGTGGCTTATTTGAAGAATAACAATGTTACTGATGAACCTGGGAAGACCATAACCGCGGCCGCACCCCTGGTTCTTGTTATTACCAACCCCCCTGGCCCCATGGATACCGCTATGGCTATCATTGCCTCCACGCCTACACCCCGTCCTCAGACCCCCACGACCACCCTCTCAACCCTTTCACCACTCTCTACCAACACTCCAGAACCTTCACCTCCCACATCTCCTCTGGCCGAGTTCTCTCCGATTGAAATTCCGGCTGGCCCTTTCATCATGGGTACTGTGGCTGAGTTTGGTTACGCTGAGTGTCAAAATCTCCTTTGGGGTGAAGCCTGCCAACTTTCCTGGTTTACCGATGAACAACCTGTTCACACGGTTTATCTGGATCGTTTTTTCATAGACCCGTATGAAGTCACCAATGCCCAATTTGCTACTTTCTTAAACGCTAAGGGCAATCAACGTGAAGGGGGTGTGCTCTGGTTGGATACCGCCAATGAAAACAGCCTCATTCGCTCTGTAAACAGTAGGTTCGCGGCCGCGCCTGGTTACGAAAATCATCCTGCCATTCAAATGACCTGGTTTGGGGCCAACGCCTTTTGCCAGGAGCAGGGGGGCCGCTTGCCCACCGAAGCGGAGTGGGAAAAAGCCGCCCGTGGCCCCCAAGATGAACGCCTTTATCCCTGGGGAGATGTGTACGATAGTCAAAAAGCCAATCTTTGTGACGCTCAGTGCCCGGAATCATGGGGCAACCCCAATTTTGATGATGGCTACAGCCATACAGCACCTGTCGGTTCTTTTCCCGCCGGAGCCAGTTATTATGGTGTTTATGATATGGCTGGTAATGTATTTGAATGGACTGCGGACTGGTATAGTCCAGATTATTACACTACCAGCCCAGACACTAACCCCTCAGGAGCATTTACCGGGGAGAGGCGTGTGACCAGAGGGGGTTCCTGGTATCGAAATGGTCGCTCTATTCGTCTTTCTTATCGTTATGGGTTCGCAGAAGTAGACAGTACTGATGATCTTGGTTTTCGCTGTGTTTATACTTCAAGTGGCGCAAATTGAGTGGTTTAGAGGTTGTTGGTATATTCGTCTAGGAACGCGGATTAAATAACTTATGGGTGGGGAGGTAGAAGGCCAACCCCTACCCTAAATCATTTTCTTGAAATCTTAGGACTTACGCGCTGTGGCTGGTGTTCCCACCGAGCCACAGCGCGTAAGTCCAGGAGACCGGCTCGAACAATACCGTAAGTCCTAATCTATAAGAACAGTGGAGAATTAGTCTTATGTCCGATGTTATTTGCCCTAATTGTCAACGTGTTAATCGGTTGGGGGCCAAGTTTTGCGGCGGTTGCGGCCGCTCTCTCACCCAAGTTTTAGCTCCCGCCCCTTCTGTAAGCCCGCCTCTCTCTGGTCCCATTCATGCCTTGACAGGCAATCTGCCTCCCCATTTTATGCTCAATAATCGTTACCTGATTTTGCAAAAATTAGGGCAGGGAGGAATGGGTGCCGTTTATCAAGTAATGGATACCCTGAACCAAAATCGTGTCCTGGCGGTAAAAGAAATGTCGGACTCAGCCGTTAAGGACCCGGAAGAAAAATTGCGGGCTGTGCGGATGTTTGAACAAGAAGCGCATCTTTTACAAACACTCAAACATCCCAACCTGCCCTTTGTTACCGACCGGTTTGCCATTCAGGATCGGCATTATCTGGTGATGGAATATGTCCGCGGCCGCACCATTGGCCAAATGTTAGAAGAGCGCACTATCCCCTTTGCCGAAAGTGAAGTGATCAACTGGGGCCACCAACTGTGTGATGTGCTCCATTATCTGCATTGCCAATCCCCGCCCATCATTTTTCGGGACATGAAACCCGACAACATCATGATCACCCCCGAAGGCCAGGTCAAACTCATTGATTTTGGTATCGTGCGTTTCTTCAAATCTGGCCAGGCCAAAGATACCATGCTTCTGGGCACACCCGGTTTCGCCCCCCCGGAACAACATGGCACTGGCCAGACTGACGAGCGTAGTGATATTTACGCGTTGGGAGTTACATTGCATTTTCTCCTGACCTTGCATGAACCAGAGATTTTGCGCCAGCCGCCTCCTTTACGCCAACTCAATCCCAATGTCTCCACCCAGCTAGAGAAAGCTATTTTAGGAGCCACCCAGGAAGATCCACGTAAACGGTTTAGTACCACCGACGAACTGAAAAAAGCATTGCCTGCCCCCTCCACCAGTGGCTTTTTGCCCACGGCTGTGGTTACTCCTGGCCTGCAAACATCTCGCCTGACTACCCGCCTGGTCTTACGTACCGCACAACTCAGTACCCGTAAGGTCATTGGACTGGGGTTGTCAATCCTGATGCTCATAGTCGTAGGTATTTGGATTGTTACCCCTATCATCAGTAATACGCTTTTGTGGAATATTCCGCTGATTTCGATTGTGGCCCCCTTTGCCTTTACGGCGGTGCGGCGGAAGGGCGCGGCCGCAGGGTTACATATTCCCGTTGCCATTATCGGCGGTTTGTTGACCTGGTATCGGGGTAATGTGAACAATGGCAGTGTGGGTGGCCTTATTATTGGTGCTGTTCTGAGTGGACTGGCTGTCGAATTGATGTACCTGCTTTTGCCCCGCCTGGTGGGGTATCGCGGCCGCGAAGAACCAGGTGTGTGGCAACGGGAAATTATCCTCTCCGCCTTTACGGCGATTCCTAACTACATTTTCCTCACGGGGTTTTCCTTTGGTTTTAACCTGGCTTTTGGTGTAGGCCCCTTGGTTTCCGGTATGATGTTAGCTACCCTCGGTTGGTTTATTGGGGATGTGATCCAAAGCTATTTTTTGATTCGCCGTTTAGGGCCGACCAAAAAACCCTGACCCAATGAATACCCTACACCTGTTTTTGCAGAACCGGATTTACGGGCTAAACGGGGTATGCCCCCAGTTGGCCCGCCGGAAAAAACTCCCCGAGGGCAAATTATTAGAAGATAGCAGCAATTCTCAATTTGGCCTGAGCCTCAATAAATGCAGAGGCCGCCCGGCCGTAAAATGGGTCAGGCTATACTTACGAAGGCCGTTGGCCTGGGGTCTTGGCCCATAGGGCCTGGTACTGATAGCCCGGCGGTTTGACCGCCGGGCGGATTAAGGGAATGCTTACCCTTCAAATTGAGAATTGCTGAGAAGATAGGTAACGACTAAGTAATCGTTCGGAAATAAGATATGCGGCGCGGTCAGGAGGCTGGCCACTGCGTGGTGGGGCAATGAGACGAAGACGAGTAGGCAGTTATTCTGAGGCCATCAGGCGTTTGAGCCGTAACCAGGCAATAAAAAAGAGAAAAACGCCTATTCCCGCCAGTGCCACGCTCAGGAGCATGGCCGTTCCTTGTCCCCGTAACATGACGTTCTGTAAAAGGGTGGTGCTGTAGGTTGCGGGCAAAGCCCAGGAAACGATGCGTACAGGCCACCAGAATCGGTACAAAGCCAAAAAGAAGCCTGTAAAAAAGATACTTGTCAGGAGTAAAACCATAGAAGATTGGACGGCCTGGCTATCTGTGCGGGCGGAAAGAGAAAAATTAAAGCCAATGCCGAGTGCGGTAAAGATTAGTGTGGCCAACACCAGGGAATATTCCCACCAATCACCCAACATGGGCACTTTGAGAATGTAGACAATTAGCAGGGTAAGTACGGTGGCTAATAAGGCTACCACGAAAAAATGGCTGATATATTTGCCGGTGAGGGTTTCAAATGAGGAGACTGGGGAGGCCCGAAATAGCTCCATTGCGCCACTGCGACGTTCCCGCACGAGCGATAAGGCGGCGATAGTAACGGCCGTATGCTGAAGTAAGAGGGAAATCACGGCCGGAACAAAAAAATGGATCGGTTGTAGGGTGACGCTGGTGATGCTGACGACTTCACTGCGAAAGGGGCTGACCAAAACTGCCGAATCTACCCGGCGGAAATCGGTAAGCAGGGTGTCTACCTCGGTTAAATCACTTTCTATCTCTTCGGCGAGCGCAATTTCGTTAGTGAAATCAGCGGCCGCAGGATCTATAACACCCAGAGCGTTTATTCCTTCTTGTAAATTGTTGAGATGGGTGAGGATTAGTTGGGCTTCACTGTCAACGGGTGCGTCGGTGGTTTGCTGGATAGCGGCCAGGAAGGCCAGGCTAGAACCTGTGGCCAGACGTAAGAGGGAAAGTGAATTTTGTAATTCTTGTTGGGAACTGCGCGCGGCCGCGATGTCGCCTTGTTCTAGCGCTTGCCGCATTGTAGCGATGCTGGCCAAAGCTAATTCTGTGTCTGCCTGAAGCGATTCCGCTTCCATCTTGCCCTGATCAGCTACCAGGGTCAACACCTCTTCATTAAGTTCGTCGGTGTAGGCACGACCAATCACCCGCATATAGGCTTCTTCATACGGATCAATTTCATAGTGATACAGCGTAAAAACAGCCTGCTCATTACTGTTGATTTTTGCCTCTGGATCAGCCGGAGTTGTTACTACCAGATCCACTTCCTGAGCACGCAGGCGACGCTCTGCCTCTTCGGCATCGTGGGTAATACCGACAAATTCTAGCCGCTCCCCAAATTCGACCATATAGTTTTCGATCCATTCTTCTATGGGACTGTTTTCAGGCACAACAAATAATGTGCGCAAGATGCGAGGGGAATCCTGGTAGCCAATGCCAAACAATAACAAAATTAAAAAAGGGCCAATGATCAAGGTAAGTAACAGACGGGGTTGGTGCAAAATTTCGGACCATTCTTTACTGACAAAGGCCCAAATGCGTGTCATCGCCCGGAGAAAGCTAGTTATCACTGTTGTCCTCCTGCATAAGTTGTAGAAAAACGTCATCAAAGGAAGGTTG
This sequence comes from Chloroflexota bacterium, assembly GCA_018004935.1. Lineage (GTDB taxonomy): Bacteria > Chloroflexota > Anaerolineae > Promineifilales > Promineifilaceae > Trichofilum. The sequence goes on from JAGNBF010000083.1 coordinate 8,362, forward strand.
GTGCTCACGCAACGATACTACTTCCAGGTTCGCGGTTTGGGTCCACTGTACGAGTTCCGGTAAGGCTATACTGGCATTGGTAACGACCATACGCCAGGTGTTGTTACCAACGGGATATACCTGTCCGGCAATGAAGGGGAGTTCCTGAAGGGAAAACCATTGTTCCATAGGTAAAGACTGGGTAAGTTGCATCAAGATGATATCACCCCCCATTGTTTTACGGCGCAACCCTTCGGGGGTATCTACCGTTAGAACGCGGCCGCGAGACATCACCCCCACAAGGTCACAATAGGCCGCTTCGTTCACATACTGTGTGGTAATAAACAGAGTGTGACCCTTTCTTTGCAAGACACGGAAATAGTCCCAAAACTTGCGCCGTAATACCGGGTCTACCCCGGCCGTTGGCTCATCCAGGAAAAGGAGTGATGGCTCATGCATCATGGTTGAAGCCAGACTTAATCGCCGTTGCATCCCCCCGGAAATGTTTTGGGCCATTTTGTGCGCATGCTCACGTAGCTCCACCAAATCAAGCATTGCTGTGATACGGGCACGCCGCTCACGCCAACCTAACCCATACAATGAAGCCGCAAAATTCAGGTTTTGCTGTACCGTTAGATCGGGGTAAAGCACGAATTGTTGGGGCATATAGCCAATGTTTTCCCGTTCATGGCGGCGGAATTCTTGCGGGGAGCGGCCCAACACGCGGACCTCACCAGAGGTTGGGACGTGTGTGCCGACGAGCAAACGAACCGTTGTCGTTTTGCCACAGCCGCTTGGCCCGATAAAGCCGAAAATCTTGCCCTCAGGTACGGCCAGATTAACATCCTCTACGGCAACAGACCCATTAAACTCTTTGCTAAGGTTATGAGTCATGATTACAAGGGGTGGGTTGGTAGGTTGGGTAATTTTGAGCATAAGATGGTGTTCATTCAGAAAGGGGGAAACTTAAGGGCGCGATTTGCTGTGGCCGGTCTCCTGACCGTGCCACCTTTTAAATCCCGAGGCCCTTAATTCTGATTTGAGGTGCGGCCTTTACGGATGATGTAGTAGAAGCCTAACAGAACGGTGAGTGTGGTGATCGCACCCCTGTATAAAAAACCTTGTTCTGCGGAGTGGGAGTGGGTCGGTGAGGCTATTGTGGGCAATTGGGTGGGTAGTTGTTGGCCCTGTGATAGTTGGCCCAGGGGCAGGCGGTGGGGAATCCCCTGTTGTTCTCGTTGCTCTTCGGTTAGTGGGGTGGCGTTTTCTGTGGGTATGAGGTGTGAGCCGTAACGGTTCGCATATACCTGGGTAAACTCTGCCCCCAGGAAGAGGATTTGAGCGGAATAGAAGACCCAAACCAGAATGACAATAATGGAACCTGCGGCGCCATAGGTGGAAGCCACGGCGCTGTTTCCCAGATAGAGGCCGATAAGGTATTTGCCGAGGGTAAAAAGGAGAGCGGTCGCGGCCGCGCCCACCCATACTTCGCGCCAGGTAATCTCAACATCGGGGATCACTTTGAACATGAGAGCAAACAAGACGGTGATGAGGCCAAATGAGACAACCTGGTTAAAAACCTGCATCAAGATAATGGTTTCCGGTAATAAACCGGTAAAGAAATCGCCTAAGGCGGATAACATGGTACTGAGGAGTAGAGAGACCAGGAGCAAGAAACCAATACCCAATACCATGGTAAAAGAAAAGAAGCGATCCTTAATTGTGCCTAAAATTCCCCGGGCGGGTTGTGGCGCAACTTCCCAGATGGTGTTAAGCGCACTGTGTAGCTCGCCAAACACGCCAGATGCCCCAAAAAACAGGGTTATGATGCCGATAATAATAGCAATGAGGCTTCCTTGCGGGCGGCCCACGTTGTCCAGGATCGCTTCCAGGGCCGTGCCTACTGAGTCACCCCCAGGACCAATGAGGGCGATGATCTGGTTGATGAGTTGTTGTTGGGCAATTTCTTGATCAAACACCTGTCCGACAATCGCCAGGACGATGATGAGAAGGGGGGGAATGGAGAAGACGGTGTAATAAGCCAGCGCGGCCGCGAGCCGCGTTGCTTTATCTTCACTCCACTCTTTAACAGTCTCTTTGATAAGAGGCACAATATCTTTCCATTTCATAACACCCTCCTGCTTAGGGTTCGTAAAAATGTGAGCGTTCAGTTATCCCGCCCGGTGGTCTTTGTCGTTTAAAAAATTAATCAGGTAATGGAATCCCCCCGCCCCCAGGGGGGGGGAGCTTTTCTAAGGGGCATTTTTCGGGGCATTCGCCCCGGAAAATGCCCCATTGGAATTTCCCCCTTCCCTCGGGAATCGGCAGGGGGGATGGGGTCAATGAATGCGTTACCCGATTAAAAATTTAATGAACAAAAACCACCGGGCTAAACATACGGAGCTTTACGGGCTAAAACTCCAGGCCAGCGGCCTTTGTAAACATAGCCCGGTCGTTTTACGTTCGGGCGGGTCTGGCGGATGAATTTATATGCCTGAGTCTACGGCAAAAAGCCCGGTTTCTGACTAATCTAACCGTCGCTTCCAGAGAGAAAGAAACCGGGCTTTTAACTGCTTTGACCTTTTTTCAATGGAGTCATGACTCAACGCTTACGTAAAAATATAACTTCCCGGTTTAGACCTGAGAGGTTGTCGAAAACCTGTCAGGTCTTGACGGAACTTAAACTTTTACAGGCTATTAGGTCGGTCAATGAACAACAGAGTTTTCGGCCAGAGGTTTGAATTTTCCGGATGCCAGGGAGATACCCTGGCGAAAACCCTCATCCCCTTACTCCTGTAATCCTTCCGGAACCCCATTAGGAAACTCTTCCGCAATGGCCGCTTCGATCTGTTCGATGCGGTTTTCCGGGTTGGGGTGGGTACTAAAAAATTCGGGTGGCCCACCTTCGCTTGCTTCGGCCAAAATTTGCATGACAACGATAAGGGCATGAGGGTCATAACCAGCCTGACCGAGAAAACGTACCCCTAGCCGATCAGATTGCAGTTCGTCATCACGGCTAAATTTCATATTGATCAATTGTCCTACCAACATAGCCATCTGGGCTGAATACTGGCTATTGGGATTGTTGGGATCATAAGCCGCTATCACAAATGCACCGGTTAACCCCTGGGTCAGTTGAGTTTGGGCCATTTGTTGGGCCGAATGGCGGGCCACCACATGCCCTATTTCATGAGCCATGACGCCAGCTAACTGCCCTTCTGTTTCAAACTGGTTGTAGAGCGCCGCCGTAATAAACAAGGGACCACCGGGCAGAGCAAAGGCGTTGATGGTCTGGTTGTCGGCTAATAAATGGCACTCATACGGCCATTCTGTCTCCTGAGCATCACTGTTTTCTACCAGATGCTCACATACCTCATCTAAAAAGGCTTGTGCTTCCTGATTCGCATCCAGCCCCCCAAATTCTTGAATCATTTCGGGAGCGGCTTGTAGGCCCAAAGCTATCTCCTGCTGGGGAGTAATGGAGACATATTGATCTTCTTGGGTGACGGGGTTGTAGGCTTTGGAGCCAAAGTAGGAGATGAGGGAAAAGCCAACCATCACGAGGGCAATGAGAATGCGGCCGCCGCTGAAACTTCTGCCGGAACTCCGGCTTTGTGAGGAGTAGCTACGGTACATGGAAACTCCTTGTGAACGGTTATTTTCCCGGTTACGCCTGCGTAACCGGGAAAATTGCTCACCAAATGGATTTAACTACGGGATGGAGGGCTGTGTGGTCGAACTTCGGGCGGGGTAGTTTCAGGGTCTACGGGAATAAACCGTTCTACTTCCAACGCTTCATAGGTGCCACCCGCCACTGCCCCGAAGACAAGATGGGCTATGAGTACTGTCCAGCTTCGCATTACCAAAAACCAGGGAAATAGCAGGGTGAAGGTGTAATAGTTGATGGCAAACAGGGCCAAACCAAATAAGGCTCCCCCCAATACCCCTACCCAGAAACCCCAGCGGTGAATGATGAATGCCAGGATAAGGGAGTAAATGATGGACAGGCTAAAATGAATGATCAAGCCCAGGCCTATGACCAGGGGTGATAAATCACTGGTTTCGGCAAGTACACCAGATCCTAAGATTAAGGCGGCAATCCAATGAAAAATGATCCAGGGATAACCGTCCGCGGCCGCGGGGATCACCACTATGAGTAGGGCTATCAAGCCTGCCATCAGGCCTGCTCGTATAGCGGCTTGCCAGTCCATAACTTGACGCATTCTCATGATGAACCTCCAGTAGGGATGAAATTGCGTCAGTCTTGACGAGTGGCGCAATCTGAATGTTTCCATTGTGGTGGAGAAGGGGGCAATTCTGTATGGGGTAACTCCCTACTCTCAGGAGGGAATACCCTGTAATTTTTGGCTGTAAGGAAGGTGGATGGGGGGACCCCCACCCCTAACCCCGCCCCCAGGGGCGGGGAACTTTTTAAAGTGCCGGTTATCGAGCGCGGCCGCGCTCGATAACCGGCACTTCTGTTTTTCTCCTTTGCCGGTGGAAATCGTCGGGGAGAGTGAATCAACTCATTACCCGATTAATCATTTAATCAACAAAGGGGCGGGGAATTTTTTAAAGTGCCGGTTATCGAGCGCTCCGACGCGCTCGATAACCGGCACTTCTGTTTTTCTCCTTTGCCAGTGGGAATCGTAGGGGAAGGAGTGAATCAACTCATTACCCGATTAAAAATTTAATGAACACAACGACCGGGCTATGGTGACAAAGGCCCCTGGCCTTGTGCCTGCTCCGTGTGGGGCAACCACAAGGGTTGCCCGTACCCCACGAAACCCCAAAGAACCCTCATTATTCAACTCATTTGAAATACATCCTTTGGTAAATCGTCTCGTGGGCGATGTCAAAATTGGTAACTATACAGCCCCTCACCCTGATCTTCTCGCCTGGCCGCTAAACCCTATTCTGAAGGCAGTTTCCCCCGCTGTAAGTCCCTTAAACGCAACAAATAAGCGTATTCCCCCCTTACGAGGTAGGGAGTTACCCCATACAACTCTCCCTTTAAATCCCGCACAATAAAAGCATGAACTGAAGCTTTCCACGTTATACAGGCTGATGGTTCATCACCGGTTCCAGGTGGATAAGGAGTCTTTTTCTTTACCCTGTTCCACTAGCAAACACGAACCGATATAACCTTGGAGGTCAAATATGACAACCTTAACATCCCGCTTTAATAACAATGGTTACATTTACTCTGGTAAATGGCACCGTGCCAAAGGCTCCGCTCGGCGGGCCTGGGGTAGAGTAACCGGTAATGAGGTAGCTCGATTGGCAGGCCAGCAAGAATATATGCTGGGGGTATTGCAGGAAAAATATGGCTATACCCGCAAAGATGCCCACCGTGCCTTGAGTCAACTCTTGGCTACGTATGATGAGAAAAAGACAGATCTGGTCAACACATTCGATGAAAAGAAGCAAGAAATGAAGAATGTGCTTCAACTGGCTAAGGATTGGGTGGATGAGAAGCGAGGGGTTAAACCTAAAGCTTCCCGTATTGCTCCTATTGCCGGTCTCGCGGCCGCGACGACGGTAGCGGCTCTTATGGCTTATTATCTAGGCTGGTTCCGTATGGGGCCTGCCTCCACCCAAAGCTGACACTGTTTTTGCACGTAAGCGCCTTTCTTTGGCGGCTCTACGCTTGAACATCTGCATCCCACGATTTGCCCTGAGAGTTGGTGCAACTAATTCTCAGACAAAAGGAGTCAGGGACGAATGTTACGTTTAGCTGTTGCTTTTCTCGTGATTGCCTTACTGGCGGCCCTTTTGGGCTTTGGTGGAATTGCTGGTGCGGCCGCAGGAATTGCCAAAATCGTTTTCTGGCTCTTCCTGGTTATCTTCGTGGTTTCCCTATTAGCTGGCCTGGTGCGTCGCCCCTAGCCAGTGTGAGTAGGATCTTGTCCTGGGGAGAGAGCCACATCTGTAAGCAATTCATAGAATGTGCCTGCAAAGGTACAAAAATTGACATGGAGGTCAATCATGTTACTGAATATCTTGTTGTGGATTATTTTTGGAGCTTTAGCCGGTTGGATCGCCAGCATCATTATGGGGAGTAATGCCCAGATGGGTGCTGTGGCCAATATTATTGTGGGGATTATCGGTGCCTTTATCGGCGGTTTTCTGATGAACCTCATTGGGGCGTCTGATACAACCGGGTTTAACCTTTACAGCCTTATCGTTGCTGTTTTTGGCGCAGTTGTGTTGTTGTTTATCGCGCGCCTCTTCAGGCAGACTGTGTAAACGGCTGATCTTCCTGGTGCTTGGGAATTGCGACAGATGTTGGCTTATGGAGAGGCGGGCTTGTACCCGCCTTCTCCAGAGCAATTCCTGAGCAATTGTCCCCCAATAACCTGGGTGGTCTGGTCAGGAGACCGGCCACAGTAAACACATATACTTACCACGGTTATAAAGTGACATTTTGTTGGCGGCAACAGATTGGGTAGGTTTGGGCTGAAGACCCATTCCCCGTCCTCTTCCCAGGGGGAAGGGGAGAAACCCACCGGCGCGGTTGGGGGCGTCTGCCCCCCAACCGCGCCGAAAAAAGTTCTCCGCCCCCAGGGGCGGGGAACTTTTCTAAAGGGCATTTTTCGGAGCATCCACCCCGAAAAATGCCCCATTGGAATTCCCCCCTTCCCGAGGGAATCGGCAGGGAGGATGGGGTCAATGGATGCGTTACTCGATTAAAAATTTAATGAACAAAAGTTTCCCCCCTGCCTGATTTTGCTCGTCACAAAGGAGCCGTTTTATGGAAATGGAAGTGCAACGTCATTTAAATCCTATCCCCGTGCATAATGCCACCGATGTGGTAGCCCTTCTCAATGAATTGCTCACTGTGGTGCACGATAGTTTAAATGGCTACCGAACGGTTGTAGAGGCTCTGGAAGATGGACAGTATGTGGCTCTGTTTAATGAGTATGCCCAACAGCGGGAACAAATGGGAACCGAGTTAACCAATCTGGTGGTGCGTTACGGGGGGCACCCCCAGCAGAATGGTACTGTTGGGGCCGCCTTGCATCGGGTGTGGATGAACATTAAAGCGGCCGCAACTCAGGGTGATGCCAGCATTCTTGCGGAGTGTGACGTGAGTGAAGAAGCTACTTTAAAAGCGTACCAGGATGCTGTGGCTTCCGTGCACTTGCCTGAAGAAGTGCGTGAGGTAATACGTAATCAGATGACGCTGGTACGCCTGGCTCATGAACGGGTTCATGCGCTAAAGGCTTTGGTGAATTAGCGGCATGAGATTATGTCGTTAAAAAGGGCGACCTTGTGATGAGGTTGTCCTTTTTTTGTGTCTTAGGAATGAGAATGAAACAACTTGTTCGCCAGGAGTGGCACGGTCAGGAGACCGGCCACAGCAAACTCAACAGTTATTTACGGGCGAACCCTAAGTGAACATCTAAAAATAACTTCCCGGTTTAGACCTGACAGGTTTTCGGAAACCTGTCAGGTCTGCGCGGAACTTATTCTTGGACGATTACTAAGTTAAAAACGAACGATTACTAAGCTTATGCCTGAGAAACCTGGACCTTCCCCTACACCTGATGGTTTACCTTATTGGTCACCCCAACAACTGGTGGGAGGAACCCTGATCGTGTTTATTGTCGCGGCCGCGTTCTGGTTTGTCATTCGTTTCTATGAGCTTGTCTTCATTCTCATTTTAGCCATCATTTTGGGGGTGGCGCTTAAACCCGCCATCAACAAGCTACAACAAAAGGGTTTACCCCGCCCGGTGGCGGTGCTGGGGTTATATGCCATACTTCTGGTGCCATTTGTTGCGCTCACCTGGTTCAGTGCGCCTTTGCTTGCCACCCAAACCACAGCCCTCACGACGACGCTAACGACTGCTTACGCGGATCTGCATCAACAACTGTTGGGTTCCCCCAGTTTACTGGCTCGACGGGTGGGTGCAGAATTACCGGCACAAATCAATGTCGCGGCCGCGCCTCCCACTGATGGGGAAGATGTGGCCGTTAGTCTCAATGCCACCTGGCTGATGCTCCAACCCCTTTTTCGTTCACTTGTCAGTTTGCTTTTCACCTTTGCCCTTACCTTTTATTGGATTTTGGAGTCAGAGCGTTTACAGAAAACCTTTTTGCTTTTTATTCCTCTCCAGCACCGGGAAACCCTGCGGGAATTAGGCTCGGCTATTGAAGCTAAGTTGGGTCAATATCTGGTGGGGCAGGCGCTGTTATGTTTGTTGATAGGGGGGATTTCCTTTGTCGTTTACCTTCTGTTAGGTTTACCGAATGCTTTTCTCCTGGCTCTTTTTGCCGGTTTTATGGAGGCAATTCCCAACATTGGCCCGCTCATTGGCGCGATTCCAGCCATGATCCTCGCTGTTTCGATATCGCCTGGGGTGGTCATCGCTGTATTTATTGCCACGGGCATCATTCAATTACTGGAAAATTATTTTTTGATACCCCGGATAATGAGTCGGAGTATTGCTATGCGGCCGCTGGTGATCTTGCTGGCTCTACTGGCATTTGGCTCCTTTTTTGGGGTAGCGGGAGCCATTATCGCTATTCCCCTGGCCGCCGTTATCCAACTGGCATTGGATCGGTTTTTATTACAACCATCCCTCACCGAAATGAATTCCCCCTCTGGTCGCGACCATATCAGTGTTTTACGTTATGAAGCCCAGATGTTGGTTACTGACATTCGCCAACAAATCCGCAAAAAAGAGAATGTCGCCAATGCGGTGAACGATCATATAGAAGATTCAATTGAAGCCATTGTTATGGATTTGGACAGTATGTTGGCCCAATATGGGTCGCCGGAGTCCTAAACGCCCGTAAAAGCGCAAAGGATGCTCAATGAGCGTCTAAAAATAAGTTGGGTGGTGCGGTCAGGAGACCAGCCACCGCAAAAAGGGAAGTTATTCTTAGACGGTTACTAAGCCCCAGAGAAAAATATGAGACGATTAGCCAGTTATACCGCCATTGTTCTCGCCACCCTGGGTGTTTTGCTTTTGCTCTGGCAATTCCGTCAGGTGGTAACTTTGTTTGTCCTCTCCTTACTCGCGGCCGCAATGATACGCCCACTCATTATCTGGTTAGTGGCGAGGGAACTGCCCGCGGCCGCGGCCCGCACCCTTGTTTTTGTGGGGCTGTTAGCAGGCCTGGGACTCCTTTTTTACTTTTTGGCAGGCCCCCTGGTAGGTGAATTACAGCAACTCACGAATCAGCTTACCCTGGCCTATGAAGTTACCTTTGCCCGCTGGGTCATTGGTACGAACTGGCAACAGAGTCTGACGGCGCGACTACCCCAGCCTACTGCTTTGTATGAAGCTCTAACCGGCACTGATGGCATTTTGCTGTTACAAACAGTTTTTGGTGTTACCCAAAGTATTTTGGGCGCGGCCGCGGGCTTCTTCCTTGTTCTCATTCTCAGCCATTACTGGAGCAGTGAACAAGATCGGTTTGAGCGACTCTGGTTATCCCTGCTTCCGGCCAGCCAGCGGGTACGGGCGCGTAATACCTGGCGCGAAATAGAGACGGCTATCGGCACTTACTTCAACAGTGAATTTCTACAAAGTTTATTGGCGGCCTTTATGATCGGTGGGGGTATGGCCCTGTTGGGGGTACCCTATCCTGTGCTGTTGGGATTGATAGCGGGTATTGCCTGGCTCGTTCCGTTGGCTGGAGCATTGGTTATTGTGGGGGTGGCTTTCCTGGCTGGGTTTACTGTTACCCTGGGGCTGGCGCTCCTGGCTTTCCTGTACACCCTGGCGGTTTTATGCCTGCTGGAATTTGTGGTGGAACCCCGCCTTTTTAATAGCCAACGCTACAGCTCTCTGCTAATCATTCTGTTCATGTGGCCGATGGCCTTTTGGTTTGGTTTAGGGGGTCTCATTTTGGCCCCTCCGCTCGCGGCCGCGGTCGAACTTTTCGTCCGTCAATGGCTGACCCCAGAACCCAATAACTACAAAGGGCGGGAGATCGTGACCCTGGAAAAGCGTTACCACGAGGTATACCAGGTTTTGGGCGATCATAATAACGAAGCATACACCCCCGAAATAGATAACATCCTGGCCCGGTTAGCCACCCTCATCCAGCAAAGCAAAATGACCTTGACCGAGCCACCAATATATGATCGTGATGGGTGGTAGAGAGAGAGATAGGAGAACCCTATGAACAATGAGGAGCTACAAGGTTTTACGCGCCGTGTCCTGATCACTGTGGGTATTGTTACGGCGGTTGTGCTCATTTTGTTGTTATCATGGCAAGCCATTCAGGTGCTCTTGCTCATCTTTGCGGGGGTTTTGTTTGCCGTGTTTCTTAATGGCGTCAGCCAGTGGATCAGCAATCATGTTTCTATTCCTTACAAAGTTTCCCTGGTTCTGGTGGTTGTGGGGTTGGGTCTCATTTTGGGGATAGGGGGTTGGCTGGCGGCTCCCAGTCTTTCCCAACAGGCCCGCGATTTGAGCGAGGGGCTGATCAGCTCACTGCAATCTTTGCGTGAGCGCATCGCTGAGACGGAATGGGGACAGGCAGTTTTGGCACAGACGCCTAGCCTGGATGAAATGTTGGCCAGCCCTCAGAGTTTGATTGCTCATGTTATGAACATTTTTTCCACAGCGCTGAATGCGCTTACTGGGATTATTGTCATCTTTTTTGTGGGTCTTTATTTTGCCTTTGAGCCAACCCTTTACCGGGATGGATTGGTGCAATTGGTGCCCTGGCGGAATCGCGGCCGCGCTCGGGAACTACTCGCCGCCTTAGGGCATACCTTACGCCGTTGGCTCATGGGCCGTTTTGTGGCCATGATTGCCATTGGCGTCATGGCTATTGCCGGACTTTCCTTCATTGGCATACCCCTGGCCTTTATTCTGGGTTTATTGGCAGGTCTGTTAGACTTTATCCCCTTCATTGGGCCGCTTCTGGCTATTGTGCCTGCCATGCTTCTGGCCGCAACCGATGGCACCCAGCAGTTGTTATATGTGGCCGTTCTCTTTCTCCTTATCCAGGTCATTGAAGGGTATTTTCTAACGCCCCTGGTGGAGCGTAAATCAGTTTCTCTACCCTTTGCCCTCACCATTATCGCCCAGGTATTTTTTGGCCTGTTAGCAGGTACACTGGGGGTAGCGGTGGCGTCACCGCTCGCGGCCGCGACGATGATAGCTGTTAAAATGCTCTATGTAGAAGACATATTAGGCGATCACAATGTGGAACTCCCCGCTGAAGTTGACACCCCTAAAGACAAATCTCTTGCCCCCGTGGACAAAAAATCATCCCCTGCCCGCATTCATACGGATGGCACCCAGGTAAAGGAGAAACTAAAATAACCCCTGTTGCCGTTGACCACCTGCGCTTTTATGGTGCCCCAACCCGGGGGGGCTTTCCCCCTTCATGAAGTCAGTCAGCCTGATCCGCCCCTCGTTTACCCCATTTCCCGGCACTCACCCTCTGGCAGAGTGGCCGGGAAATGGGAAGCTTGTTACCGAACGGCCCAAAGCCCATTTGTGCGTAAGCGTTCAGTTCCCTGAGAAAACGAACCTTCCGAGGGTTTCCGTAAAGGTATTTACCAGTGGTACAAACCTTCGGAAGACTGAACGGTTACATTTGTGCTCTATTGTTCCGGTACGATTTGGGCACTACGGATCACAGAAGCCGTTTCATCAGTACGTATTTCAAACTCCTGGCCATTGACGAGAAAAACGGCCTGCCAACCAGGCGTAATTACTTGAGCACAGGACTCATTTGCCTGGCCCAACCCCAGACAACTGTCAGACCACTCGGTCTGTTCCACACTTATAAGTTCTACCTGCTCAATCACAACATTCAGTTGTTGAGCAACCCAATTTTGAGCGGCTAACACTGCGGCTGGGGGCAACCCCGGGGTCATCGTTTCTATCGTGTTACTATTCGTCCCTGGCGTAGAACAGGCCGCCAAAAGCAAAGCCATAACGGTCAGGACAAGGCCAACGATACGTTGTTTGAGTATCATCTTAAAAACCTCCGTATTTATACAGGTGTAAACTGAACGGTTACGCTTGAATAACCGTTCGTTGCTCAACTGTACTCAAAGCCATTATCTTTGCTTGATGTCACGGTACTAAAATAGGAAGTACCTGAATACTACTTATTTCCAAATGATTACTAAAATTATGGCTCTTTGGGAATTCAGGGGATTGACACCATATGTACGGGCTGGCCTTGTACCTGCCCCGTGTGGGGCAATCACCAGGGTTGCCCGTACCCCACGAAATCCCGAAGACCCAAAATTATCTCATGGCCTGGGTTTGTTAGGGATGAAAGAACGAATGGAACGATTCGGTGGCTCTTTGAGCGTTATTTCCTGGGTAAACGAGGGAACAACGCTTATCATTCGTGTTACTATCTGATCTCGCGGCCAGTTACAGGGTCCTTTGTTTCCAGGAAGATAAGGGCACTGAGGCAGAAGTTTCGAGTTTCAGCAACAGAGTAGGGATATGGCAAATAGAGAGAAAAAGATTCGTGTGGTTATTGCTGACGATCATCGGTTAGTGCGTCAGGGGATACGCGCCCTGTTAGAGAGAACCCCCGATATTGAAGTGGTAGGGGAAGCTTCTGATGGATTGGAGGCAATTGCCAAAGTTGAAGAATTACAGCCCGATCTGGTGATCATGGATATTTCTATGCCCCAAATGGATGGTATTCAGGCGACAGAGTACATCAGTAAGATGGACGTACCCACACGAATAATGGTGCTTTCTATGTACTCTAAGCCTAGTATTGTGCAACAGGTATTGCGAAAGGGGGCGAAAGGGTATTTGCTCAAGAACTCGATTAGTGAAGAGCTTACGTTGGCTATTCATGCCGCTCTACGTAATGAAATTTATTTAAGCCCCAGTATTTCTAGTTTGTTGCTGGATAATATTCTCAATGCGCCGGAAGAGGGGGGGGATCGCCGGATTGCGGATCGCTTGACGATTACTGAGCGTGAGGTGTTGCAGTTTATTGCTCAAGGGTTTTCTAGTAATGAAATTGCGCAGAATTTGAAGATCAGTGAGGAAAGTGTGGATAAATATAGCACGAGTTTGATGTCGAAATTACATGTGCAAGATCGGCTGAGCCTTTTACGGGAAGCGATTAAACATAATCTGATTTTTGTGGATTAGGGTGTGAGGGTGAGACTGTTCTGGTGGTGAGGGGGCCAGGGTGAAGACCCATCCCCCCTGCCCCCCTTCCCCCAGGGAAGGGGGAAACACGAGAAGCGCCTGTTTTCGAGCGCGGCCGCGCTCGAAAACAGGCGTATTAGAAGGTTCTTTGCCCCTTTTCCCCTTTGGGAAGGGGGAATTTAGCGGCGCGGTTTTTCGGGAACCGAAGGCCCCGAAGAACCGCACATTAGAAGGTTAGGGATGGGGGTGTGAGGGTTAGACTGTTCTGGTGGTGAGGGGGCCAGGGTGAAGACCCATCCCCCCTGCCCCCCTTCTCCCAGGGAAGGGGGGAATTCCAATGGGGCATTTTTCGGGGCATTCGCCCCGAAAAATGCCCCTTAGAAAAGTTCCCCGCCCCTGGGGGCGGGGTTAGGGGTGGGGGAAACACGAGAAACGCCTGTTTAGTTATTTTTGGGTTTGCGTGCCAATACTGTATGCGCCGCCTCGACAATGGCCTGGGGGGTGAGGTGGTATTTTTGTAATAAGGCTTCAGGGGGACCCGATTCGGCATATTGATTGTGTAAACCAACCATTGCCATGGGCACGGGCTGATGTTCTACTACTACCCGGGCCACTGCCGCCCCTAAGCCCCCTTCTAACAAATGCTCTTCGGCGGTGATTAATGCCCCGGTTTCTTGCGCCGCCCGACGAATTGCTGTTTCATCTATGGGTTTGATGGTGTGCATATCTAGGATGCGGGCGTCTATGCCGATCTGGTGTAGGTGATGGGCGGCTTCGAGCGCGGCCGCGACCATTAAACCACAGGCGATCACCGTAACATCTCGCCCGGCCCGCAATTCATTGGCCTGGCCCGGCACAAAAGGCACGGTTTCTGGGTAGATCACCGGCACCTTGATCCGTCCCGTCCGTAGATAAACTGGCCCCTCATGGTTGAACATCGCCACTGTCGCCGCCCGTGTCGAAGGGCCGTCCGCAGGCACTAAAACCATAAAATGGGGTAGTGAGGTTGCCAGGGCGATATCCTCAATGCCCATCTGACTGGGACCATCTTCCCCAATGCTGATACCGCTGTGTGAGCCAACCAGTTTGACGTTGAGTTGAGGAAAGGCAATGCCCATACGAATCTGCTCATAGGCGTTGCCCAGCAGAAAAACGGCAAAACTGGAAGCGACGACTTCTTTGCCACAAGCGGCCAGGCCACTGGCTACCCCTATCAGATTACTTTCGGCAATGCCGACGTTAAAAAAACGTTCGGGGAACGCGGCCGCGAAATATTCGGTGCGCGTGGAGTTAGCAACATCGCCATCTACTACCACGATGTTGGGTCTGCTCTGCCCTAATTCGCACAACGCATCACCAAAGGCGTTACGTGTGGGCTGACCATTTATAAGGCCAATTTGTTTGCCTAGATCCATCATTTATGCCTGTATTTTGTCTATACTGTCAAAGGGCATAATCTGACATTTTTTCGCCCTGTCACCGTCTCACTTTATCGTCGAGTTGGGTTTATCCAAGGCCACCCCTACCCCTAACCCCGCCCCCAGGGGTGGGGAACTATTTTCGGCGCGGTTTGGCGAGCGTCCGCTCGCCAAACCGCGCCGGTAGGTTTCTCCCCCCTTCCCTCTGGGATCGAAGGGGGATGGGTCTTCAGTCCAAACCTACCAATCTGTTGCCGCTAACAAAATGTCACTTTATGACCGTGGTAAGTCTAATTCCGCTATCGCCTGGCGGGCTTCTGTAGTGGTTAACACTTCACCATGTTTGCGGTTGGTGGTGTTGGCTTCAAATAGGGAGAGGCCGCGCCCTTTCATGGTGTGCGCGAGGATGAACTGCGGCCGCGATTCCACATGACGCACATCTTGTAAGGCTTCAACAACGGCCTTCAGGTCATGGCCATCTACTTCGATAACGTGCCAACCAAACGCCTCCCACTTTTCTCTAAGCGGCCGCAACGAAGGCATTACCTGATGTACCGAACCCGTCTGTTGGAATTTGTTGTAATCCAGAATCGCCGTCAAATGATTAACCTTGTACTTGACAGCACTCATGGCGGCCTCCCATACCTGTCCCTCTTGAATTTCCCCATCTCCTAATAACACATAAACCCGGTAGGCCAGACCATCTAGTCGGGCCGCCAGGGCGTGGCCCAACCCAATAGAAAGCCCTTGCCCTAATGAGCCGGTTGATGCTTCTACCCCGGGCAGGGTACGCATATTGGGATGTCCTTCCAACGGGCTACCCATTTGCCGGAGGGTAGACAAAAGATCCGGCGCAAAATATCCCGCTTCGGCCAATACCGCATACAGGGCGGGTACAGCATGTCCTTTGCTCAAGATAAAACGATCCCGTTCTGGCCATGCTGGATGATCTGGGTTATAGCGTAAGATATTACCAAAGTAGAGGGCCGTTAAAATGTCAATGGCGGAAAGGGCGCTGGAAGGATGGCCGGAACCTGCCGCACTGGTCATCTCTATGATCTGACGACTGAGGCGGGTGGCGATTTTTGCTAATCTGTCCGGTGAGTGGTCAGAGGGGGAACGTGAGGTGGTGGGTGTGATCATATTTTAGGGAAGGGAAACTTTTTTTGGGTGTTATTTTGGGGATGAAGGTCGTATTTTCTCAATATTTCGGGAAAAACGGGGCCGGAGCTTGTCGAAGGCCGTTGGTTTCGACAGGCTCAACCAATGGCATCGGGTTTCTTGAGAAGATACTGGGAATCGGTCTAAAGGCCGTTCCTGCCATTCCCTATATCTGGGGGTGAGTATGTGGGAGATAGGTGAAGTTCATTGTTTTCTTTAGCGGCCGCATCAGAAAGACGGGTCAAAATAGAAGGAGCCAGATTGGATTGACTTTCTCCGCCGCGTTTCAGCGCATCTCCGGCACCGGCCACCGCCTCTGGTAAGAGGTAGTTGGTGAACTTCATCGCCTCGGCCATTGTTTCGGGGAAGAGGTGATTGAGGGCTACCAAAAGGCGGGCGGGTAAGGTGATGACCCGTTGCGCGTCACCATAACGGCAGGCTTCAATGATTTGCGCGGCCGCATTCTCGGCTGTCGTAGAGATAAAGGGCATGGCTCCCAAAATAGCAAACCAGGCAAATTCTCGCTGATGTTGCCCCTTAATGAGGGCATGCACATGGGAGCCGGTACGCATTAATCCGGGGTTGATGGTTGTGACCCGGATGTTATCTTTAGCCAGTTCTGCCCTTAACCCATCAGACAGGCCAGTAAGAGCAAATTTGCTGGCAGAATAGGGTAACAAGTGGGGCACAGCTACCTTCCCCCCGACAGAAGAAATATTGATGATGCGGCCGCTACCTTGCTGTTGCATGTGGGGAATAGCCGCCATCATAAGATAGAGGGGTCCCCAGAAATGCACGGCCAGAGCGTTGGCAAAATCGTCCACCTGCATATGTGCCAATGGCCCTACCTGTATCACCCCCGCATTATTGATCAGCACATCCACACGGCCAAACCGATTCACTACTCGTTCTATGGCCTCCGTAGCCTGTGTCTGATCTTTAATATCACAGGGGAAAACTAAAAGTTCTGGCCCATATTCGGCCAGGTGCTGTCTGGCCTGGGCCAGTTCTTGCTCATCACGGGCAAGCAGGGCCAGGCGTGCCCCTTCAGCCGCCAATTGCCGGGCCATTACCAGGCCCAAACCTCGGGAACCGCCCGTAATAAGTACAACCTGATTTTTAAAGTCCAGCCGTCTGGCCCGGCGTCGTGTGGTTTGCAGAGCCACAACCGCGCCTAATCCGGTAAGGGTTAAGGCTGTCCATTTCCATGTTTTTCCCTTCATGTGCATCCCCTTTGCGTCTTAGCGCTCTATCTTCTCAATGTGTCCTGGATTGTAATATCTCAATAAAGTGCGGAACCTGCGGAAGGTTTGAACCCTGAGCCAGACTATAGATGAAATCTGCCGCAGGTTTGCCCCGGAATATTGAGAAGATGCCCTGGATTCCTAAAAACCCTTATTTTTCAATTGTTGCTGTAAAGCTTTTATTTCAGTGCGCAGAGAGACAAGCTCATGGCTGAGTGTTTCCAGGACGACAAATACGGCCTCGACCCCTTGTTCATACAGTGATTCGGCTTCGGTCCGTGTAAAGACTGTTTTCGTGGGCAAGATTGTTGCCGGTTCCCCCATTGTGCGTGTCTGTGTTTCTGGGCGTTCCCCTTCGGCACTATCTGGTGTACGCCCTGGCTCATTCAACGGAACAGAGTCAACTTCGCGGCCGCCTTCAGCCTGTCCAGGCGTTCGTTTTGGTTCTTTAGGAGTCATAACCATATTGACCATTCCTCGTTTTAGGACTGTAACAACACCCTGATACAGCTTCTCTTGTATACCTGTCACGGTCACATATTAGTGATCCGGTCAGGGGACGGGCCATCCTGTAAAAACGCAGTAACTATTCAGGTGGCACTTTTGCCAGAGAGACCCTAAAGGTTTTGATTAACATGAGGCCAGAATCACCAGAGGTAAAAACCTTTAGGGTCTGAATAGTTACAAAACGCAATAACTGACCGCGAACAATATAGATATACGTGTGTTATCTGGCGACACCTGTTTTCCGACAACCTGCTAGAGCTACTTTTTACCAGGAAGCGGGGGGATCGCTGGCAGGAAAGGATTCCCAGCCCATTTCGTCTACCAGATCACGCTCTTTTTGGGGGCCAAAGCGGGATTTTTCTAAATCGGCAAGGGTGCGTGTATCGGCCAGGTGTTGCGGCCGCGCCGTGGCCTGCGGGGTACGTCCAGAAGATTGACCGTCTACGGAGACAGCTTCGCCCGTCTCCAGGAGTTGTTTGAAATAGCGCAGGTCATCCTTTATCTGCTTTGAGGCCACCTTGTTCAGCAGAGGGGTTACTAACTCTCCCACTATACCACCAGGGAGGTTGTAGCTGATATGGATCTTTACTTCGGTGCCGCGGCCGCCGGGGGCCTCTTTGAAGTAGATAAGCCCCATGTTGGTGATGGTGGCTCCAGGCAGGGAGCGCCAGGCCAGCAGTTGGTTTTCTTGTTCGGCGATGATTTCGGCATCCCATTCGAGCATCAGCCCTGCGGCCGCTTTTATGGACCAATGGGAATGTTTGTCATCTTTAACGGTTACGGCGGTCAGATGTTTCATGAAGGTGGGCAGGTTTTCTAAATGACGCCAGTAAGTGTATACCTCGCTGACTGGTTTGTTGATGGTGATGGTGGCCTTCACTTTGATCTCTCCAGGGGTAGACCCTGTGAATGTGTTGAGATTTGCGGCCGCGTAAGCTGGACAGTAACCGCTGATCCCACGATACATCAGGTACCCTCCGCCCACGGCCAGTATTAACCCTTTTAGGCTGGCCCGGCTTATGCCATAAGCTGTAAGGCCAAAACCGGCTATTCCCGAAAGCCAACGCTCGCTCAAACCCACATTCAGGGGGAGGTGGATATTCACCGGTCGCTGTGGTTGGACTTCATTTGTTGTTGTCATGGTTCCCTCATCAAAGCCTCATAAGTCTGATTGACTTATGCGGCGATATAGCCAATGAATGGGTTGACTTGTTTTACCGAGCCAACGTTTTGTGGGGTAGTTTCTACCTGCACAGACCATAAGTCATCTCAGCCTGTTGAAGGTTTGTTCCACTGGTCAACACCTTTCCCGAAATCTTCGGAAAGCTTTCTCACCAGAGGGACTGAACGCTTACGGAATGGGGCCATGTTTTTGTGCCTGGTCTCAGGATCGGTTTATCCGAGGCGTCCCCTACCCCTAACCCCGCCCCAGGGGCGAGGAACTATACTCGACGCGGCGACAAAGCGAGAGGGCGAAAAAACCTCAAGTTGTGCCCGTTGCCAGTATATTTCTGGTGCGGTTTGGCGGGCGTCCACCCGCCAAACCGCACCCTTGGGTTTCCCAAACAAAATGTCACTTTATGACCGTGATGAGTATAACTATAGGCATAAGGGCAAAATAGAGGCAATGTATCCAGATATAAGGAGGATATAGATTGAGCTATGCTCTCTGCCGCAAACCTGCATATTAGAAAGGAGTGTGTTTCAAATGAGTTGAATAACTATAGACCTCAAGATAATGATTTTGGGTACGGGCGGGCCTTGTGCCTGCCCTGCCACGAGAAGGCAACCACAAGGGTTGCCCGTACAGGCAAAATCTTTTTCTTGAAAACTATAATTGTGGAACTGTTCATGAAGCGGTAGACGCTC
The DNA here is from genome assembly GCA_018004935.1 of Chloroflexota bacterium. GTDB lineage: Bacteria > Chloroflexota > Anaerolineae > Promineifilales > Promineifilaceae > Trichofilum. The sequence goes on from JAGNBF010000083.1 coordinate 27,648, forward strand.
TAGGGCGATTGCCTACGTGGCGTTCCCCCACCCCTGGGGTGGGGTGGCTATAGACAAACCTATATCCAGTTTTTATATCTTGGCATATGGTTACTTCCTGCCTACTTCTCTTAAACTTAACCTCAGGGGTTATACTGTTCGCCGTCAGTTATTGCGTTTTCATGCTGTGGTCGGTCCCCTGGCCGCGCCACCCCAGTTATTTTTAGACGCTCACCAAGGCAACTACGGCAATAGGGAATGTATTTCAATAAACTGACCAAGATCCGTTTCATTTTGCTCAGGTAATTGAATGGCATATCCAAGGAAGCATAATGCCTGCAATCTTAATGGTTGAAGATCATGTTCCTCTTGCTCAAATCCTCACCCGCTTTCTGCGGGAAAAAGGCAATATGGAAGTGCGGGCTGTTGCACAAACGGGCAAAGAGGCGTTAGCCCAACTTTCGCAACTGGTTGTAGATATTGTCCTGGTGGATGTTTCTTTACCCGTGATGAGCGGTATTGATCTCGTGGCTATACTCCATAAAGAATATCCTGATCTTCCCTGTATGATGCTCTCTGGCCATCGGCGGCATTCGTATGTACAGCGTTCTCTAGACGTTGGTGCCAGAGGGTATGTCACGAAAGACAACACCCTTAACATCCTTGAAGGGGTGAAAGCGGTCCTGAAGGGGGAAATTTACCTCAGCCCCGATGTACGGGAATTACAGGATTAAACATCATGGCCTGATGCAAAAGCCTGCAAACAGTGTTTAGGATTGACGATTAAATAACTTGAACATTTGCGGTGTCTGGTCTCCTGACCGTGCCCCTTTGAGTGAGCAGGTTATTTAATTCCCATTCTTTAGGGTTCGCCCGCAAATAACTTTTGAATTTTTTGGGGCCAACCCCCTGACTGCGCCACCTAACTTAATTGATAACCGTTCAGTCCAGAGACTATATTGTGCCATTTTGTTGTCACTCAACTGAACGGTTACTTTAATTGCGAGCGAATCCTAAGTAATCGTTCGGAAATAAGATAAGTGGCACGGTCAAGAGACCGGCCACAGCAAATCGCTAACTGAAATACGGACAATTACTAAGGAACCTCCATGCCCAAAAATAAGGGAAGGCAAAATCAAGCAGGAATGAATAGTTCCGTAGCCTCTTTGTTGACGGAGAAACCATCCCTACAGCAAGGATTAGAAACAGAATTGGAACAAACAAAAAAGCAATTACAAATCATCACGTATGAATGGCAAGAGACCCAAAAAACTTTACATCAACGTAACCAACAGATAAGCGCCTTGGTCACAGAACTTATGTCTACGGAACAAAGAGTCCGGCAAGAAATTTCTCAGGCTTTGCATGATGAGTTGCAACAGCTTCTTTTTGCGATGCAGGTTCAGGTCCAATTTGTCAGCCACTCCCTCACATCGTCCTCCCAGGAAACTCTTCTGACGGATGTGAGACAGGTCAAGCTGATGCTGGATGAAGCATTACGAATTACGCGGCGGCTGACAGTAGAGTGGGCCCCTCCGCTGGCTCATAGTTAGGATATTGAGGTTATGATGTATGTGGGAACTGATTGCCCACATGAATGAATTGTATAACTCAGAACTTACGCGCTGTGGCCGGTGTCCTCACCGAGCCACACCGAGCATGGTCAGGGGATCGGCTTGAGCAATCCTGTAAGTTTTAGGCTCACAGCTTATCGGGAAAAGGTGAATGTTGCTTGATCTGAATACCAAACCAGGGAGTAGACGTACTATGGAGCGAATTAAAGTTGTAGTGGCTGAAGATCACCATGTTGTGCGTACGGCCCTCACTTCTCTACTCTCCCGAGAAGAGGATTTATGGGTTGTGGGGGAGGTTGCCGATGGTAATAACCTCTTGCGGATTGTAGAAAAGGCTCAGCCTGATGTGTTGTTGATGGATGCCCAAATGCCACATCATCAGCCGGTAGAGGCCACGCAGACCTTACGGGAACAGTTTCCACAAATGCGTATTATTGTGCTCTCGGCTTTTGATTTGCCGGAATATGTGATTGGTTTGTTAAAGGCCGGGGTAACCGGTTATGTTCTTAAAGATGATGCGGCTGATACCCTGGTGCAAGGGATTCGGGCAGTTGCTGAGGGGGAACCATGGGTTTCACCCCAGGTAGCAAAAATCCTTGTTAAGTCTGTGCGGACTAATCGGGTAAATGAAGAGATGAAACTTACCCGCCGCGAAGAAGAAGTTTTGCAATTAATGGCTACCGGTAAATCTAATGGTCAGATAGCCCAAGAGTTGTATATTTCTGAGCAAACCGTGAAAAATCATATCAGCAATTTGTTCCGAAAGTTGGGTGTGGAAACACGGGTAGACGCTGTTTTGTATGCGATTTGTTATGATTTGGTTTCTCTCAAAATGATTAAGGGGGAATTGACTAAGGGTGTGTTGCCAATGAGTTGATGCATTGATTACTCGGGTGGTTTTTAGGTGTGTTTTTGGGCGAATGCCCAAAAACACACCTTTTATTTCTGATATTTTTTGGCCTGGCCTTGTTGTGGCTCTTGTAGCTCGCCGTTTTGTTCTTGGGGGTTTTGTTGCCACCCATTGCCGCTGTTTTCTGTTTTCACCTGTAGCTGATTCTGCACATCCTTAACGCCGCTGATTGTTTCGACGGTATCTTCTGCCAGCCGTTTGGCGCGACGATTGGAAACGGTGCCTTTGAGGGTGATGATCCCTTCATGGACATCTACCTGAATATTGCGGGCATCGAGCCAACCATGTTCAGTGAGATGTTCGTTGGCGTCCTCGCGAATCCGTTCGTCGGAGCGTTGATAACCCGAAGGGCCGCGCCCTTTTTCGGGGCCTTCATTCCAATGATTTCTGCCTCGGTGAGTATCATCCTGCTCATAACCGGTTAACCAGGAACCACTGCTGTAGTCACCTTGTCGGCCATAACCGGTACGCCAGGAACTGCCTGTGTCGCTTTGTCGGTCATAGTCACCATAACCAGTACGCCAGGAACCCGTAGAATCGCTGTGGCGCCCAGAATTGCCGTAACCGGTACGCCATGAACCGGTGGTATCACTCTCCCGGCCATAGTCACCTTGCCCCCGGTAGTCATCGTCATATTGGGGGAATGGGGTGTCACCGCGGCCGCGACGGTAATCACCCTGGCGCTCATAATCAGACTGTTCACTATAACGTCCCTGGTAGCCTTGCCTCTGGCGTAACCATTCGGGGCGGTCTTCTCTGTTCATGTCATATTGATTTTCGCGGCCGCGGCCGCGATCTTGTTCTCTTTGCTCAGAATACTTTTCGGGATGACCCCGTTCTGAATAATGATCCATTGTTTACTCTCCTTACAACTGAGTGAATGTCTAAAAAAGGGTTCTTTCGGAATTCGCCGGGTGTGGCTACATGGTGGGGCTGGCCTTGTGCCTGCCCATCGAGGGCAACCACAAGGGTTGACCTACAGATGGTGTCAACCCCGTGAAATCCCGAAGACCCAAAATAAGTTGGGTGGCCCAGTCAGGAGACCGGCCACAGCAAATATTCAACTCATTTAATCGTCAATCCTTAGTGGGGTATCTTTGTTTAGACCTGACAGGTTTTCGGAAACCTGTCAGGTCTAGACTAGATGGAACGTATTTCGGGACAATACGAAGACCACAGCATTCTCATAATGGGCCTGGCCCGGCAAGAAAGTTAGGGAATGCTGTCCCAGTAATCACGAATATCCAGATCCCAATCGGGGTCGCGCATATCGGTGTCGGTGATGGTGCTGAGATCAACTACTGGGGCATCTTCAAGGGTGATGTCGGCTATATCAAGGATAAACTGTTCATCCTCTTCATTGAATGTAAGGCGTTCCCAGGGGACGGCTACCGTATTTTCAGCCAGACCCAGGAAGCCCCCGAAATCTACAACGGCATAGACCACTTTGCCGGAGTTCAGGTCCAGGATAGCATCCTCAACTTCTCCCAAATCCTCATCCTCTGTGTTGATCAGGTTGAAGTCATTGTCTAAAAGACCACTGAACTCACTGAGCTGTAACAGACGATCTGATTCGCTATCAAGCAGTCCGGCGGCCTCAGCATCTAAGACAAACCCTTCTTCGTCCAGGTCCGCCATATCAAGTTCAGAAGCTGTTTCCAAATCCGTGGCTACGCCCTCGAAGATAATTGTTCTGTCTTCGGTGAGGGTGTCATCACTGTTGAAGGGGGGTAGTGACGCATCAAAGAAATCCCAGGTTACAGCGGCGATACGTTCATCGCTCCCCAAGAATCCGCCAGCGTCAAATACCAGGTAATGAATATTACCTTCCATATCTACCAGCACTTCGGAAACTTCGCCTACTACTTCATCTGCGTCATTCATGATATTCATGCCTATCAGATCGCTGGCCAGAATAACATTCGTTTCGCTGATGGATTCGGTGGACGTTACGGTACCAGTAGCGGCCGGTGTAGGTTTAACCACGGTAGCCGTCATGACGATTGTAGGTGTCATGACAACCGTCGCTGTCTCTTCTACGGTCGCTGTCTCTTCTACCATAGGTGTTTCTGTTTCTTCCATGACCATCGTGCCTACACCTTCGGTCGTGGCATCTGAAACATCCAGGGTAACATTGGGTGTTACATCAGTATTTGGGCTACCCCCCGGTGTTTCATTTCCCAGCCCCCCACCTGCTCCAGGGGTACTGTTGGTTTGGTTTGTGTCTCCCTCGCAAGCGGCTATCAGAAAAGTCACAAGCAAGAATGACAGCACCAGGGTTAACCAGTTTTGTCGTGTCGTGTTCATAGTTCATCTCCTCGTACTAAACGACGTAAGAGGTATCTTCGCGTAAACGGTACTAAGGCCCAAGTTTGTCTCTACCCCAAGGGGTAATTATTCTAGACCTCAAGATAATGATATGGGGTAGTAGAATTCTCTCTTGCTTTTGGCGAAGATACCGTGGGGATTTTTAGCAAGAAGAGTGGCACCAAACCTACCCCTACCATGTATTTAATGATACAAGGAACTCTGGAGGATACCTGAGGCTGGGGTACTTTTTTGCGGTGGACTGAAGCATGGTTTTTTTAACCCCTGCTTACTAACTATTACTAGGACGAGGGTACCGGTATTTGTTGGCCCCGGCAATATAGGGGAATTGGGCGGGGAAGCCCACTGGTATGCTCCCAAAAAGAAAGCTCTAAAAGTCAGCCGGTAGATCCTTTTGACTCTTAGAGCTTTTCTGAGGGTAATGCGGGTTTGGAACTGGGGAGGTGCATTTACCTAAAATCTGCCAGTGATTCCAGTCGCGTTTCTCTTGTGCCAGTTTTTGGAGGGAAGGGGTAGTCCCAAACCTTTAGCTGAGCAGATTTGTGTTTATTATAGAGAAAGGCGGTAGCAGAGGAATGTATCTGGATATAGGTATGAGGTATAGCGTGGACATATAGGCACAAATTAATGTGTCATCGCTTTTTCATTGATGCCAGTTGTAAACATAGAACCTTCAGCCAGGCTCGTCAGCTTTTTGTCGGCACTGCCCTCTTCGTCCAAAGTATCTTGAAGAATATCGGCCGCATCGGAAAAACCGAGTTTGTCGGCAAAGGTACGGGCCGTGCCATAGCCAGCGATTTCGTAATGTTCAACCCGTTGCGCGGCCGCGATAAGAGCCGCATCCTTTACCGTAGAATCACCCTTCATATTGATGACTTCCTCTCCCTCTTTAATCAACCCTTTCATCGCCTCACACTCTTTACCGGCAGATGTCGTTCCCAGGCTGTTAAAAACCCGTTCCAAACGAGACACATGGTTGCGAGTTTCTTCCAGGTGCATTGTAAAAGCTTCCTGTAATCCTCTCGTTGTGGCCGCACGGGCCATCTTAGGTAAAGCGGAAACAAGCTGTTGCTCAGCGCTATAAAGATCACGCAGTTCGTGAACAAACAGTTCTTGTAGAGAATTTAGTTGATGCATTTGTTACCTCCAGGTAAGTAGGGTCCGGCAACCGGACCACAGTTTCGATAACGTTCTAACTGTAAGGGTAACTCCTAAGACTCTCGAGGCTTGCGCTTCTCGAAGCCGCGACCTCTGGACGTAGCACAGCCTTTCCAGGCTGTGCGTTCTCTGGTAAAAACGAAAAATGCCAATGTCGAGAACGCAGGTATAACCACGGTACATCTAGACCCCTACAGGTGATTGGTATTGCATTTGATAAACTTTTGCCGCATCCTGACGGTTGCTGGCCTCCAGCTTTTTCAGAATATTGTGGACATGGTTTTTGACCGTGCCGCACTCAATATACAGTTGGGCCGCAATTTCCTGATTGGTATAACCCACACTGATCAAATGCAAGATTTCTAACTCTCGCGGGCTAAGCGTATCTAGCTGGTTGATGCGAGTTTCTGTTAATAAAGCGAGTGAGCGTAAGGTGGATAATTGGGCCAGCCGTTCCATCATTTGAGCGGCAATTGTTGGCGAAATGAGGGCCTTTTCTTCCTGAAGGGCCTGTAATTTTTGCACGATTTCTTCCACAGATTCCTGACGCAAGATATAACCTACTGCGCCAGCTTCTACATAATGGAGAATCGTCTTGGGATCATCATTGACGCCGGTAATAATCACCTTTATCTGGGGGTGATTAAGGCGTATTCCCTCCAGCAACTTCATCGTGCATTTGTCCTCTAATGTTTTCCCCAGCAAAACCACATGAGCATGGCGAAGTAAAAACCAGAGTTCTTCAGAGGTTGTGGCACAACCAACGATGAAAATGTTTGCCTTCTCTTTTAGAGCGGCAGACAAAGAATCACACAAAAAGCGGGTACTGTCAGCAATGAGTACGCGGATCATCTACTTCCTCCTTACTCACTCAAGAATAGTGGATGTAACTGTCACAGGAAAAATGCTTGAATCTGTTTACTATTATTCAAAAAAGCCTGTGTATGTGAAATGGGGTGATACCCTACTAGATGGGCAATATGAAATGTATAACAAGTTATATCGTTGCCTATGCCATGATACATATCTTGCTGGTTGTACTGGGTCTACAATAAGTTTGTGAATGTGCTGTGACCGGTATCCCCACCGAAGCCCAACGAGCACAGTCAGGAGAGCAGATCGAGCAATCCCGTATGTCTTAAGGGTTCGCTCAAAATTGAGTGAGGTGGCGCGGTCAGGGGACCGGCCACAGCAAAAAAGAGGGTTCTTTCGGAATTCGCGGGGTGTGGCTATATGTAGGGGCTGGCCTTGTGCCTGCCCCGCCAAGGGCAACCACAAGGGTTGCCCCTACAGATGGTGTCAACCCCCTGAAATCCCGAAGACCCAAAAAGAGAAGTTATTCTTGGACAGTTCCTAAGTTTTAGGATTCCTCAGGGAATGAATATCGGTGCTTTTCTTCGCCTGGCGAGCAGAAGCATGGTTCATGGAGATGATAATGAACGAATTTATTCTGAAAGGTCAGTGGAAACAGCTTAAAGGTGAAATCCGTAAGCAATGGGGCAAACTGACTGATGACGAACTTGATCAGATCAACGGTGAGTATGAAAAGTTGGTGGGTCGCATCCAGGAGCGGTATGGCCGTACTCGTGAAGAGGCGCAGACAGAAATTGAAGAATACCTGGCGAGCCACCCTACAACCACCTTTTAATTACGTGGCACTGCTTGTTCGGACTTTATACGTTAGGACTTATGGTGTTGTTTGAGCCGGTCTTCTGACTGTGCTCGTTGGGCTTCGGTGGGCACACCGGCCCCAGGGCGTAAGTCTTATACGTGTAAGTATCAAAAATCGGCTTCCGGGGGAAGCCGATTTTTTTTGTCTTCAGGTGGTTATGCTTACTATGAACATAAAATGATATTTTGTTGGTGGTAACAGATGGGGTAGGGCCAGGCTGAAGACTCATCCCCCCCGCCCCCTCCCCAGTAATTCATTAAATTTTTAATCGGGTAACGCCTTCATTGACCCCATCCCCCTGCCGATTCCCGAAGGAAGGGGGGAATTCCCATGGGGCATTTTTCGGGGCATTCGCCCCGAAAAATGCCCCTTAGAAAAGTTCCCCGCCCCTGGGGGCGGGGTTAGGTAGGGGTGGGGGGGATTCCATTACCTGATTAATTTTTTAAACGACAAGTGGGAAGGGGGGAATACCAGAAGTGCCTGTTTTGAAGCGCGGCCGCGCTTCAAAACAGGCACATTAGAAGGTTCCCTGCCCCCTTTCCCAAAGGGAAGTAGAGTTATTCCTGAGCTAACTGCACTACGACATGGTGGTGTTGACCATCATCCTGTAAAGGCAGAGCCTTTTCGGGTAGTGGGATTCCATCTAGGGTTAATTGCTTGATGCCATGACCCAGGCCGGGATTTTCGATAAGGATGTCATAGGTTGTCTGGCGAAAGCGGTAAGTAAACCGATAATGTTCCCAGGTTGGGGGCACGCAGGGGTTGAAGTAAAGACGGTTGCCCTGCTGGCGTAACCCTAAAATGCCTTCTATGCCCAGCCGGTACATCCAGCCGCTGGAACCTGTATACCAGGTCCAACCACCACGTCCTTCATGCGGCCGCACTCCATACACATCGGCCGCAATCACATATGGCTCCGCCTTATACCGG
>JAGNBF010000084.1:0-10615 GCA_018004935.1 Chloroflexota bacterium
GAGACTTCCATGACTCCTGCTGTATTGCAACAAATTGTAGCCGAAGCCGAAAAAGCCCTTGACGGCAATCAGCCGTGGGTGGCTGTGGCTTTGTATACCGATATTTTAGCCCAAACTGATCCCCAATCTGACTTTCCAGAAAACAAAGAGTTACGACTGACGGCTCTTTTTGAGCGCGGCCGCATTCTCCATGAGTTGGGGGAAAATGAAGCCGCCCTCCTGGCTTATGAACAATATTTGTTTGAAGCGCCTGATGCGCGGCACCGATCCCGAGCCATTGAAGCCACCGGTACAACCCTGCGGCAAATGGGGCGATTCCAGGAAGCACGGGAAAAGTATGAGGAATCGCTCAAACTGGCGGAGAAGGTTATGTACCCATATGGACGGGCCAAAGCGTTGTATGGTCTGGGGACATACCATCATTTGATGGGGCATGAGGATGAAGCGCAAAAATATCTGCAAATGGCTTATATGCTCTACAAGAGTTCCGGTAGTATCACCGGGCAGATCGAGACACTTATCCTGATGGGTCTCATGCAGAGTTATAACCAAATTGATAAGTCTATTACGACCTATAATGAGGCTTTGCATCTGGCGCGTAATCAAGGAGCGATTCGGGATTTGGTGACGATTCTGAATAATCTGGGTGAATGTTACCAGGATTTGTTTGACATGGAACAGGCGCTGGCGATCCACCAGGAAGCCCTTTTGCTGGCTTTACAAGCCCAACTGCGCCCGATTCAGGCGGATTTGTACCGCAATATTGGGGTGGATTTAACTTTTCTGGAGAAGTTTGTGACAGCCCAGGAGAATTTACAGCAGGCGTTACAGATTAGCCGGGAAGTGGAAGATGCGGATGTGGAAGCGCAGGTGCTTTACAGTCTGGCGATTACTGAAGTGAAACAGGATCATTTGGAGTCGGCCCAGCAATATGCGGATCTGTTGTTAGACCTGGCGTCCCGGAAGGAGAGTGATCGTTACCGGGCGCGGGCGTATTATGCTCTGGGTTTAACCAAACAACAGCAGGAGGATCCCATCGCGGCCGCAGAACAATGGCAACAGGCTCTTTTCCTGGCCCACCAGACGCACCAACAAATGCTCCTGTGGCAAATTCATGCTTCCCTGGCTGAGATTAGTGCTATTCCTGGTTTAGGGGCTGTGCATCTGCGCATTGCCGCCGAGATTATTCAGCAAATTGCCCAGCCGATTAAGGATGAAGCTTTGCGCCAGAAATTCCTCACATCTCCTTATGTGGCACGGGTAATATCTAAGGCCCGATAGGAAGATTTTACGCTAATAATGTGGCGTAATCAGGTGTGGCGGGTGGTAGGAGTAAGTCGCGGCCGCGTTCCCCCCATGTTATCCCCCATTTTTCTGCCAAGATAGTCAACAAAAAATCGGCTCGTTGGGAATTCTGGGAGTTGACACCAGATGTACGGGCTGGCCTGGTTCTATTAATTTGGAAAACAAGGTAGCTTAATTGCCGATTCGACGCTGGCGAATTTGTATACGACATCGCGACGTAGCATAGCCTTTCCAGGCTGTGCATCCTCGGGTGAAAACGAGAAGGGGCGTGGTTCAAAAGTCGGTAACAGTATGTAGGACGATTTACCAAATCGTCCTACAAATTTGTAAAGTTGATTTGAACCATGCCGAAAAACGCCAATGTCGAGTTACCGCAACAGCCGGGAAAGACTGTTTTATGGGGATTGTCCTGAAATAATTATTCGTAGAGATTATGCCCGGCGAGTTCTAGTTCACGGCGGGTGATGAAGTCGCATAGGGCTTCATTGGTGGCCGGGTCGAGGGGTGGGGGTTCGTACTGTTTGAGCAGTTCCTGCCAGAGGGCGGTGGCGCGGGTGGCGGTGTCCCATCGTCCGGCGATATCCCAGGTTTCGTATCCCAACCGGTCGGCCAGGGAACTGGCGTAGAAGGCGTGACGATACCGTTCCTGGGTGTGGGACGTGCCCAGATGATGCCCGCCAGGGCCAACCTGGGCGATCATCTCCAGGGCCAGTGTGTCTTCGTTGATGGTAAACCCTTCTAAAAAGTGCTGAAACATCGCCAGATTTTCGGCGTCTATGACAAATTTTTCCAACGAGACGGTGAGACCGCCATCGAGCCAGCCGACGCTGTGCATGAGCAGGTTGGTGTGGGCCAAAACGGCGGGCCAGAGGTTCCACATCGTCTCATAACTGGCCTGAGCGTCGGGCGTTTTGGCGTTGGTGAGGGAGCCACTGCCGCGATAAGGCAGGTTGTAGAAGCGGGCCAGTTGTCCGCCAGCCAGGAGTGCCCAGGCTCCTTCCGGTGTGCCGAAGGCGGGGATGCCGCTTTTGAGGTCAATGTTGGTGGTAAAACCGCCGTAGATAACGGGCGCGCCGGGTCGGACGAGTTGGGTCAGGGCGATACCGGCGAGGACTTCGGCGTTTTGTTGGGCCAACGCGGCCGCGATCGTCACCGGACTCATCGCTCCCGCCAGGATAAACGGGGTGATAAATGTGACCTGCCCGGCGCGAGCATAGGTGATGAGGCCGCCGAGCATCCGGTCGTCGTAGCGCAGGGGGCTGTTGACGTTGATCACATCCCCGATCACCGGGTCGCCTGTCAGGTCGCCAAAGACGAGGCGGCACATCTCGATGGCGTCGCTGGGGATGATGCGCCCGTGGGCCGATTCGGTGACGGCTTTGTCGGAGAGGGTGAGGGCGGCGAACAGGCGGTGCAGGTGGCGGATGTTGGGTGGGATGTCCTGGGGGGCGACCTGTTCCCAGGCGGCGAAGTGGAGCACGGGGAGCAGGTGGGACAGCTTGACCAATGTTTGGTAATCAGCGTATGTGCCTGGTCTGCGGCCGCGAACCCCATCCAGCACGTACACCATCCCCCCCGGCGGGCCAAAGGTGAGGGCATTCTCGCCGATAAACAGGTTGCGCTCCGGATTTCGCGCCCGCCAGGTGAACGAGGGCGGGGCCTGGCGAATCGTTTCCATCACCAATCCGCCGTCTATCCAGACGTGTTTGTTGGCAAAATCTACTTTGGCCCCCGCTTTGGCCCAGATGGATAGGGCTTCGTCGTCGAGAAAGTCCAGGCCGATGTTTTCCAGGATGTGGAGCGAGGCCCGGTGAATCTGGTCAAGTTGAGAGGGGGTAAGGATTTCTTGCGGCCGCAACATACTCCGTGGCTGACGAAACGGCATTTGTAACAGGGGGACGATTGACCGTTCCTGGCGTAATTCGGCGCGGCGGGTGCTACGGTGGCGTGTGGTCATGGGGTGGGGATGGGTTATTGGTGGATTGGTTATTGCTTATGGGTAGGGTGATAGGGTTTGTTGATGTGGCGATTATAACACAGGGTATGCGGCCGCGAATTTGTGTTATGATTCATTCCCCACTTTTTCGATTGGAGGCGTGTTATGGAATGGGAAACGGAGTTATGGTTCTCCTTGCGGGTGTTGGTGGCCGCGATTTTGGGGGCGTTGATTGGCCTGGAACGGGAAATACGGGGACATGATGCCGGGATTCGCACCTATGCGGCGGTTACATTAGGGTCGTGCGCCTTTGCCATTGTGTCCCAGGCCAGTGGAGCTTCTGGGGATGCTAACCGCATTGCCGCCCAGGTGGTCTCGGGGATTGGGTTTTTGGGGGCCGGGGTTATCATCCGGGGGACACGGCATGTCAATGGCCTGACCACTTCGGCGATGTTGTGGGCGGCCGCGTCTGTGGGTCTGGCGATTGGTTACGGCTATTACATTTTGGGCACGCTGACGGCGGTGATTTGTGTGGCGATCCTGCTGTTGCGCCGCGCCCCCGTAGTCGCCAAAGTCCGCCAGGAACGCAAATCTAAACAAAATGGCACAGGTGTGAAAGCACCAACAGAAAGTGAGCCAGAGGAAGAGGCAGAGGATAAAGAGGGGTGAGTTACGCCCCACGCATCACGTCAACATGTTCCTCATAATGTTCGTAGGTATCACCAGGGATGATTTGCCAGAGGGGTGGGCCGCCTATCCAGGCTGACCATTGGGGATGATCGAGAGCGTCGGGCCAGAGAGCCAGTTCGGCCATGAGTTGGTCGTGGATATGATGAAAGTCGTGCTGGATGTCGGTTAGCGGCCGCGCCCTGTTGGCCTCATAGTAGCCCAGGTTTACCCGATCCACATCCCAATCCTCAACCCCTTCGACATGAAAACCATCGGGGTGGTTGCGGCCGCGTTGCAGAAGCTCCAGCACCCGTTTTTCCCAGGCGGTGATGTGGGCCAGCAAATCCTTGCCCGTCCAATCGCCGTCTAGTGGGGTGGTGAGCTGGGTGGGGGTGAGTTGGGACGCGGCCGCGAGTAATTCCGCCCAACTTGTTTCGATTTGCTTGACCAATTCCATCTTATCTTGTAGCTTATTCATGAATATTTTACCTTTTGATGAGACGAGCCATGATTGATAACTTGGGGTTAAACTGGATTGATTCAATTTTGGAAGGGGATGCGCTTGAAGTTCTGGCTACGTTGCCTTCAAATGCTATTCATTGCATCGTTACCAGTCCGCCTTATTACAACCAACGCGATTATAGCACCCCCACTCAGATTGGGAATGAAGCAACTCCCGAGAAATACATCTCTCGATTACAGGCAATTTTCCGGGAATGTCAACGTGTATTGGCAGAAGAAGGAACTCTCTGGCTTAATCTAGGCGATAAATATGTAAATGGTGAATTATTAGGGATGCCCTGGCGACTGGCCTTTGCCCTCAAAGAGGATGGCTGGTTTTTGCGCTCAGATATTATCTGGCATAAACCTAATGCGATGCCTTCTTCCGTAGCTAACCGCCCAACAACTGATCACGAATATGTTTTCCTATTTGCGAAAAGTCAGTCCTATTTTTATGATGCGGATGCCATTCGAGAACCTCATGTGACGTTTACAGAACAGAGCAAGATGCGGGGGGGGCGGAATCATTTTGGCAAAATAAATGGAACACCGGAACAGGGCAAAAACCAAGGCAATTCCAATTTACATGATGGTCGTTGGGATCAGGCCTTCCATCCCAAAGGGCGTAATCGTCGTACTGTTTGGAATATCTCCCTGTCTAAATTTCGTGACACTCACTTTGCGGTTTTCCCGGAACAATTGGTTGAGCTTTGCCTGAAAGCGGGTTGTACGGCTGGTGGGGTTGTGCTTGATCCCTTCATTGGCAGTGGGACAACCGCTGTGGTGGCTCAAAGGTTAGGCTTACATTTTGTAGGTATTGATAGCAATCCCAAATATTGTGAAATGGCTCGCGAAAGAATCAAACAGAAATTGCTCCTTTAGCTCAAACAATAGTCTGGAGGAGGGGGAGCAGTTTTTGCAATTCAATCAATAAAAGCGGTTCAATGGTAGCAATTTGATTGGGGTTGGCCTGAATATAGATAAACAACTCGGCATTTAGTGTTTCCAGATTACCACCCCATGACTCCGCAATAACAATCGGGACACACATGTAGCCTTTTTCTGTGGCTACCAAAATGGATTTATAAATATCTCTGGTAAACAAAAGTGCATGCCCACCACCCATTGTTTCTCTTGTTTTTACGGGAAATAAAATCGTCCCCCTATGCCCCACCAACTGAATATCATACGTCTCTTCATGTAAGTGAACTTGATTCGGTGTTATCTGAAGCGGTAATCGGTTCTCATCAATCACGATTTGTAGTCCACGTTTAACAACCTCTTCAAACAGGGTTCCTTTCAGCGCACGGCGACTCCCTTCTAAGCGTGCCAACATAATTTCCGCAATAGCCGCCCATTCCCAACTTTCTTTTGCGGGAAACAGCGGATCAACAAATTTTCTTATTTCGTTAAGCAAATACGCCTTTTGTTCATCACTCGTTTCGCCAGGTACTGAGGTTAGCAATGGCTGGAGACGTTGAGTGGCTGCATCGCGCAAAAGCCAGGCCAAGAAGTACCATTTGGCTTTGGCATTGGCATAAGGGCGAAGTAATCCATCATAAAGTTTTACCTCACTCCTGCGTTTAAGAAAATGAGTAATGGTATCAATTGCTCTGGTATCTGATGGCTCCTGAACAAAGGATTGGATAGACGAATAACCTTCTTCAGTCAGAAACTGGACGAAATCATCAAAAAATCGCCTATTTTCTTGGACGATAGCCACAAGTTCTTGCAAACGTAGGTTGAAGAGTATTGGGTTCATTGTTTTCTCGATTATGTGAGCTTTTATTGAGTGAAAACATGTTTCATTGTAACGACAACATCCTCAAATCAAGGTAGCAAATACCAGTCCAGGAATTGCTCCATCCGTCCGTAGGCATCTAATTGCGTGGCCCTTTTGAGGAAACCGTGGGCTTCTCCGGCGTAGGTTTTGTACTCAAACGTTTTGCCGTGTTGGCGCAGAGCTTCCACCCACTCTTCCGCCGCCTGCGGGGGCACAACGGTGTCCAGCAGACCGTGTAAGACAAGAACCGGCTTCTGCACGTTGGCGACTTCGTGAATAGGGGAACTGAGCTTAAAAATGGCCCGGTTGTGGGCTGGATGGCGCAGGAAAATCTCGGTGTACAGGCGTAAATCCCGGTTGCATTGCGCCCAGGAACTCAGAGTGTTGCTGTCGCCGTATTTGTTGACGCCACAGGCAAAACGGTATTCCGGGTCGCGGGAAAGGCAACAGACGGTCATGTAGCCGCCATAACTGCCGCCGTAAATCGCCAGCCGTTCCTTGTCAATCCAGGGTTGTTGGCTCAGATAGGTGGCGGCGTGCAAACAATCCTGGGTATCGCCCAGGCCCCAGTCATCGTAGTTGGCGCGTTCAAAAGCACGGCCATAACCGGTACTGCCCCGGTAGTTGGGGGCCAGCCAGGTGTACCCTTTGGCCACAAAATATTGGGCCAGGATGTCCCAACTGGCGTCGTACTGCGCCGAGGGGCCACCATGGGGATGCACCACCGCCGCGCCGTTCGGTTGGGCGGGGCGATAGAGGAAAGCGGGAATTTCCAGGCCATCAAAACTGCGGTAGCTGATGATTTCCGGCTTGATCAGTTGGTTATGAGACAGGACGGGCGGGTTGGAAAAGGTAAGTTGGCTGAGTTGGCCGGTTGCCAGTTCCAGACGGTATAAATCCGGCGGCCGCGACCAATCCTCAAACTCAAATGTCAAAAATGTGCCATCCGGCGACCAGTTCGGGCGGCTGTGCAGGCCGAACTCGCGCCGCAAAAAGGTGACTTCGCCTGTCTGTGGGTCAATCAGCCCCAGGTGGTACGCTCCCCCTTCGTTCACGGTGCAGGCGAGACGTGACCCATCGGGCGACCAGGCCAGATCGCCTACGTCATGCCCCTGGTGGGTCAGTTGGCGCAATCCTTCCCCATCGGGGCGCACCAGCCACACCTCGTTCCAGCCCGATTGTTGGGAAATGAAGGCGATGGTTTGCCCATCTGGCGACCAGCGGCCGCCCCAGTTCGTTAGTTTGGGTGTACCGGTTAGCGGGCGAATTTGCCCCGTTTCGACCTCAACCAGCCACACATCCAGCCGGTTCAAATCGTCAAAGGGGCGGTGGGTGAAGCAGACAAAGCGGCCATCGGGGGAAGGCTGGGCGTCCCAGGCGTCGCCGGGGGCGGTGACGAGGCCACGCGGCCAAGAGCCATCCCGGTCGGTCAACACCAGTTGCACTTTGTCGTCCCGTTCGATGCTGACGATGAGCCGGTGGCTGTCGGGCATCCAGACGGGAGAAGAGGCTTCCCCGGCGAAGGTGGTGAGGGGGCGAGGGAGGGAGGGGGTTGCGGCCGCGACCACCTGCACATGTCCGTCAATACAAAAAGCCAGCCATTGTCCATCCGGCGACCATTGCGGCGTCTCATCGGTCCAATACGACACCTGCGCCCGGTTCGTCGTCAGGCGTCCCGGCCAACCACCCGTCACCGGCAGGGTATACACATCCGCCAACTCTTCCCGCTCCCAGATGAAGGCAATCGTTTGCCCATCCGGGGAGAGGCGATGGTTGCGCACCCGGTTGACGGCGGTAATGAGCGACAAACTCCAGCCGGTTGGGGGTTTGAGATCCGGGCGGGCAATGGCAGGCCAGCCGTGGCGTTCATATTTTTCGAGGATAGGTGTGCCGTCGGGGTTGGTGACTGGGGACATGGGAAATCCTTTTGTTATTGGTATAGTGGAGTAGGGGTTAATGCGGATAGGGTAGTGAATGACCGTTCGTAAACGAGTTATAGTTTTCAAGAAAAAGATTTTTGCTGTACGGGCAACCCTTGTGGTTGCCCTCCTGTGGCAGGGCAGGCACAAGGCCAGCCCGTACCCAAAATCATTATCTTAAGCTCTATAGCAATCGTTTGGAGACAAGTTCATAGCAGAAAGGAGACTGGAGACTAGAAGTTACCAGTCTCCAGTCTCTAGTCTCGAAACCGCTAAAAACGACCGGTTACCCATTACCACTATACCAACACATATTTAGCGACTCAAGGAAATGAACAATGAACATTTTATTGACGGGGGGGGCCAGTGATCTGGCTCAGGTTTTGACACCCCAATTGCTGGCTAATGGTCATACCGTTGCCCGTCTGGATATTCGCCGCCCGGCGGATGATTCAGGCGAGTTTATCCAGGGTTCGATTACGGATCGGGAGATGTTGGGGCAACATCTGAGGGGGGTGGCCTGTGTGGTACACATCGCCGCCTGGCATGGCATCCATGAGGTGACGGGGCAAAAAGATGTGTTCGCCTTTTGGGATGTGAATGTGACCGGCACGTTTAACACGTTGGAGATGAGTGTGCGGGCCGGGGTGAAGCAGTTTGTTTATATCTCTAGCACCAGTGTGGACGAGCGGTTTGGGGTGTATGGGCATACGAAGGTGTTGGGTGAGGAGATAGCCCGGACGTATGCGGCGCGGCATGGGCTGAAGGTGATGATTTTGCGGCCGCGGGCTTTCATCCCTCATTGGAACCGGGCCACCTATAGTAACTACATCGAATGGGCGCATTGGTTTTGGGGTGGGGCTGTCCATATTGACGATGTGGCCCAGGCAACCCGCCTGGCGATTGCGGCCCTGACCCACAACACCTACCCCGAACCCCCGGTGTTGGTGGTGGATGGAGCCTACGATTACACCCCGGATGATCTGGCCCATTGGGATGCTGATGGCCCTGGCTCTACTTTCCGGCGTGTTTACCCCGGTTACGAATCATTGGTGCGTGGTTATGGCCTCGACCCGGCCCGCCAGCCTAAAACGTACGACATCAGCCAGACCCGACAAATCCTGGGTTACGATCCACAATACAGTTTGCGCCACCTCTTGCTTGAATTAGCTCAATTTGGAGAATCAGGTCCGCCGGTGGGGGGGAAACGGGGTCAGTAAGCGGATGCAAACAAGTTCACATCAGAAAGGAACTGGGGATTGGAGGTTTACCAGTCTCTCGTCTCGAAACTGGTACGTCAAAAACGAACGAATACTGGGTCTTTGGGATTTCAGGGGGTTGATACTATCTGTAGGGGCAACCGTTGTGGTTGCCCTCGGTGGGGTGGGCACAAGGACAGCTCCTACATTGAGCCACACCCCGCGAATTCCGAAAGAACCCCATTTTCTCTCAGACTCGCCTCTTGCTCCAAACACCGGGCTGTTAATGCAGTAGTTCTCAATTTGAACGATAAACGTTCCGTTAATCCGCCCGGCGGTCAAACCGCCGGGCTATCAATACCAAGCCTTATAGGCTAGGACAGCAGGCCAACGGCCTGCGTAACCATAGCCCGGCCCGTTTTACGGCCGGGCGGCCGCACCATTTTTAGACGTTCAGGCCAAATTGAGAATTGCGGGCTGTTAATGGGTGGTACGAATATCAATAATCCGTTCTACCAGTGGCTCAATAGTAACCCTGGTTTGTGCCTCATCCAGCCCCGAAACTTTAAAGGTAACAAGGCGATTGGTCTGATCTTCGCCGGAAAATTGCCCGAAGGCCACAAAATTGCCCCCGGCCTGGGTTATCGCCTGAGTCAGAGCGGCTAATTCCCCCGATTTTTCCGGTATGAGGGCTGTGACGCGTACGCCGCCTTCACGTGCCCCCATCAATTCCAGCAATACTTTGAATAGATCGGTTTCGGTAATTAGCCCAACGACCCGACCATCACGCATGACCGGCAACCCGCCAATCTTGTTGTCTACCATAAAACGGGCCGCGTCTTCAATGGCGGTATCTTCGGTGACGGTGAGGACCTTTTTGGTCATCACATTAGCGACAATGATCTGGCTTAGCAGGTAATTGATTTCCCACACACTTAATGAGGTGGCATCAGAAGGAGAAGCATTGAGTAAATCCTTTTCGGAAATGATGCCTACCATGTGACCGTCTTTGATGACGGGCATACGGCGAATATGCTCACTTTTCATCAGGTTGAGGGCTTCTAGAATCGGTACATCCGGTTTTATAGTGATAATGGGATGGGACATCCGTTCTTTAACTAGCATAGGTAACTCCTTATCAAAGGCTAAATGGGACATTAAGAAGATGATTGTTATTCTTACATTTTATCCTGTCCCAGAACAAACCCCTAATGGCGTTTTTTGTTTTTACGAGAGGGGGAACAGCCTGAAAGGCTGTTCTACAGTAACCATACAGCCTCGCTGGAGAAACCGGGTTTTTGCT
>JAGNBF010000084.1:10715-24892 GCA_018004935.1 Chloroflexota bacterium
GCCAACTCATGCCTTACAAGAGAAAAACCCGGTTTCTGACGTGATCGGGTGTCAA
The DNA here is from genome assembly GCA_018004935.1 of Chloroflexota bacterium. Lineage (GTDB taxonomy): Bacteria > Chloroflexota > Anaerolineae > Promineifilales > Promineifilaceae > Trichofilum. The sequence goes on from JAGNBF010000084.1 coordinate 10,771, forward strand.
CCCCCTGAATTCCCCAAGCGTCATTTTTCGCGGGCGTCCGCCCGCGAAAAATGACACGAGAAAAAGTTCCCCGCCCCTGGGGGCGGGGTTAGGGGTGGGGGAAACTCTATACTGGTATTCCTTTGTTCAATCTCAATAACCGTTGGTTAAATGGAGAATTGCTGTTACTGTTTAGAAAACGACAGATTTTACCCTTTGTGAGTATAGTTGTGAGTCCACTGAAAAAAGGTCAAAACAGTTAAAAGTCCGGTTTCTTTTTCTCTGGAAGCGACGGTCAAATTAGTCAGAAACCGGGCTTTTGCAGTAGACGCAGTTGTAGGCGTTGAGAAAATGATTGGGGTAGAGGGTAGCGTGGTGCCTGTTTTACATGGGGCAACTACAAGAATACGGTTCTATCGCCAACCCCATTTTCTATTCTCCCGTCAGCCGCAGAGTTGGCGCATACTCAAAGGAGCAATCAGGATGTTTATTCCGGGCAGGCAGTTAAGTGAACAGTTTTATTGGCAGGCAGTGCGGCCGCAACTGAACACCCATTTCCCTGAATTACAACACGCGGCCGCGCTTATTGATAGCGGCTCCGAGGTGTTGGGCTTCGATGATGACCTGTCTACCGACCACCATTGGGGGCCACGGGTACTTCTCTTCCTCAGCGAAACCGATCATACATCTTATGCTGAACGTGTGCAGACGATGTTAGCCCATGAGTTACCCTATGAATTTATGGGTTATTCGACCAATTTCACCCCTCCGCTTATCGAAGAAGGCGTTACCCAACTGCTCCAGGCCATCACGGAAGGGCCGATCAATCATCGCGTTACTCTACAGACGGTACGGGGTTTTGTGCAGGGTTATCTAAATTATGACATGACCCAGCCACTCGAAGTCGCTGATTGGCTTACCTTTCCGGAGCAGAAGTTGCGCACGTTGACACAGGGGCCGGTATTTTATGATGGGATTGGGCTGGAAGCGGGGCGCGGCCGCTTTACTTATTACCCAGATGATGTGTGGCTGTACCAACTTGCGGCCGCGTGGACACGCATTAGTCAGGAAGAACACCTCATGGGGCGGGCCGGGTTAGCGGGAGATGAACTGGGGTCGGCGATCATTGGGGCGCGGCTGGTCCGCGATGTCATGCGCCTTTGGTTTCTCATGCACCGTACCTATGCCCCATATCCCAAATGGTTTGGTACTGCCTTTAAACAATTGCCTGATGCGGAGAACTTAGCGCCGCTGTTACAGCAGGTCTTCCAGGCGGAAACATGGCCCGAACGAGAAGCGTATCTGGTGCCAGCTTATGAGATGTTGGCCTGCCAGCATAACAAGTTGGGCCTCACGGGACCGGTAACAACGCAGGTAACAACCTTTTTTAACCGCCCGTTCCGGGTTATTACATTTAATGGTGTGGTTGGCGCGTTGGAGGGGCAAATACAGGATGAGAGGGTGAAGCGGTTGTTAGCGCGGCCGCGTATCGGCGGTATTGACCTGTTTAGTGATAGTACCGATTTGCTTGCCTATGAAGAGTGGCGGCCACAACTACGTTCCTTATTCATTTAAGCTGGCCGGGCCGATAATGACAATGTGACGCGGATTATCAGGGCTGATTTTGATATTCAGACGCGAGCCAGGCCGAAATTGCGGTTGGGATTGGTCGGAGACGAAGCCGTTAGCCTCGGCCTGGTAGGGAGTTTGCTGGGGTGAGTGGATTTCTAATAGGAATCGTTGCAGATAGGCGTTTTGGCCGCGCACGGCAAAACTACGAATGGGCCAGACTTTTTCGATGACGGCCTGAGCAGATTGTCCCCGCAGAGTGAGCCACCAACCGGGCAACCCCCGGCTAAAGGCTAAAAAATTGAGCAGGCTAATGACCATCGCCACGACGCTCAGACTAATACCCACATAAAAGGCGTCGCGCCAGAAAAAGATCAACGCGGCACCTAACCCTATCAAGCTGATGAGTTCTAACCCCACAAAGATGAGGAACCCTGCATTGCTCAGGGGCGGGGCGTAAGCGATGCTTTGGTGGATGGTGGCAATGGCCGCGGCCGCGTCCCCTTCACTGATCCTGGCTTCTTGGGCGTAATACGCCACCGCCTGCACCCGTAGACCCAGAATAAGCAACCGCTTCACCTCATCCACCACATCTGGCGAGATATGGGGTAGGGTCGCGGCTGCGGGCTGACTCTGCCCTGTATAACTGAGGCGAACGGTGGAATTGCAGTACAAACAGGCCACCAAAGTTTGTTTCTCTTGCGGATGGAGAGGGGCAGTACAGTTAGGGCAGGAAAGGGTTTGGAGTTTGATCATAGATGATGGGTGATACCTGATGCGTAATGCGTAGCATATTATCGCCCCAAATATTTTTTGCGGCTAAAATCGCCTACTCGAAACTCTGAACTCCGAACTCGAAACTCTGAACTCGAAACTTGCCCCAATGAACGAAGCCACCCTCAAAACCCGTTTACACCAACTCGCCGAACAGGATGCCCCACCCGCGGCCGCGGAACTGCCCGCTCTACTCGAAGCAATGATGCAGTTTATCGGTTCGGTTGACCCTGAACTGCGCGATAGCCTGATTTACCCCACATTCGCCACCTGGATTGAGTCTGGACTGTTGGCTGAGGACGTGCTACGGCGGCTGTTTTTACAAGCGGTAGATGAAGAACACCTGTATTGCAGGCTGGGTGAAGCCGAAGGGGATCGCGTTTATACCCGCACCTTCTCCCTGTTGCTCCTGCCCCTGATTCTGGCGGTTCACCGGGAAACACCGTTTTTGCCGCCGGAAGAAATCCAGCAGGTGAAAGAGCGGGTGTTGGCTTATCTGCCATTGGAGCAGGACCGGCGCGGATATGTGCCGGAGAAGGGATGGGCGCACGCGGCCGCGCACTGTGCCGATGTGCTGGATGATTTGGCTCTATGTGCAGAATTGGATCCGGGGGATTTGCGGGCGATATTGGGCCTCGCGGCCGCGACGATGGCCGAACCCCGTTTTGTTTACACCCACGACGAGCAGGAACGGATGAGTATTGCCGCCTTTGCTGTGTTGTCGCGCCAGGTGCTGAGTCAAAATGAGGTAAAAGAGTGGCTAGACGGGCTTGCGGCCGCGGCCAACCAGCATCAGGCCATGCTCGACCGGTTTTACTGCCGCCTCAACCTCAAACAGTTCGTCACCAGCCTCTATTTCCGTCTAAACAAACCCGCCAACCGTTACCGCCTCACCCCCGAATGGCGCGACTTTATGCAAACATCTCTTTTAACAACGATGGCTTTGTTATCTCCATATTGACAAGGTCGAAGGAGCAACAATATGACACCCTATCAAATTTTATCCTGGCACGCCATTCCGGTTCAGGTGCGCGCCGGGGGGCGGCACAACCGGGTGAGCAAGGAGCTTCCCGCCCGTTTTCAGGAAGCGGTGGACAATGCGGCCATGTTAGCCGGGCTGACGGGCACGGATGCGTACCTGGATGGGTTTACCTGGGGCGAAATGCAAAAACGGGAAGGCACACCGGAAGAGGTCGCGGCCGCAATCATCGCCGAACTAGAAGCGCAATATGAAACGGTAGATTGGAAGGGGGTCGCGGCCGCGATTCGCACGCCATGAGTTCCCTCAAACCGTCAACAACTCCCCATCCGCCGGGATGCGGAGTTGTGTGGGCGAAATGTTGGCCGCTTCGGCGGTCGCCCGAAGTTGTTCCCGGCTGATGGTGCTGTGATCCAACGCTTCCATGTGGACGGCAATAACGGTCGCTTGCGGCGCGGCCGCGCACACCGCCACCGTTTGCTCATCATCCATCACAATCAACGTCTTCTCCGCACTCCACACCGCTCCACAAGAATGGGTAAAAATGATATTCGGTTGAACCTCAGCTATCACCTGGGCTACCGGTTCATACCAGATCGTGTCCCCCGCCCAATAAATCGTCGGCTCCCCTGCCGCCCGCAAAACAAACCCCATCACCGGCCCCATCAGCTTCAGCACCTCACCCGAACCATGATTCCCTGGCGTGCGGGTGATACTGATCCCATTCCAGGTGAGGGTATCCTCAACCGGTATCACCTGGGTAAATCCTTTTTCCCGAATTTTCTCCTCTTGCCCCGGCTGGCAAAAAAGCGGTATCTCTTTGGGTAACAAGCCTTGCGCCACAGCATCAAAATGATCCGTGTGCAGATGCGAAACCAGCACCAACTCCGCGCCAGCGATGGCCTCTTCCGGCGAACAAGGCAAGGCCACCGTCGGATTAGGTGATTTGCCGGTGAAAGAAGGCAGGCTGTGTTTTTCGGCCAGATACGGGTCAATCAGGAGTAAATGACCGCCATAATTCAGGCGTAAGGTAGCGTTACGGATGAGTTGGAGTTGCATAGATTAACCTCGGAAGAAGAGTGGTAACTTAAAGGTCAGATTGGGCCAGGCAAGGGTGTGAGCCAGGTAGCGACGAAGCCGTAGATTAGCCGAAATGCCGTGGAGATGCCACTGAGTTCAGTCATTCTCAATTTGGCCTGAATGTCTAAAAATGGTGAGGCCGCTCGGTCGTAAAATGAGCCGGACGATGGTTACGAAGGCCATTGGCCTGCTACTGGGCGTAGCACAGCCTTTCCAGGCTGTGCGTGCTCTATACAGGCGGAGCCGGGCTTTGGCAAACTCAGCCCCCGAGGATGGGTAGGGTGAACAGCCTGAAAGGCTGTTCTACGGGTTGGGCCATTTTTCGAGCGTGCTTTGGGCGGGCAACGGTTTTAACCGTTGGTTAAATAGATTTTCCAGAGGTCGCCTTTAATCCGTTCCTTTCTATAGTTTTCAAGAAAAAGTTTTTGGGGCGTGGTTCAAAAGTCGGCAACCGGTGCTTAACACTTTGTAGGGCGATTTGGTAAATCGCCCACGAGACGATTTACCAAATCGTCCTACAAATTTGGGCGTGGTTCAAAAGTCGGCAACCGGTGCTTAACACTTTGTAGGGCGATTTGGTAAATCGCCCACGAGACGATTTACCAAATCGTCCTACAAATTTGTAAAGCTGACCTGAACCATGCCGTTTTTGGGTTCGTAGTAACTGCTTTAGCAGTCCAACGCTGGACGACTAAAGTCGTTACTACGAACCAGGCCCAAAATGATTTTCTGAAGGTCTATATATCCGTGACTCCACTGAAAAAAGGTCAAAACAGTTAAAAGCCCGGTTTCTTTCTCTCTGGAAGCGCTGGTTAGATTAGTCAGAAACCGGGCTTTTTGCAGTAGACTCATCCGGTGAAGTAATCCAAAATCGTCTCTGGGCTGAACGGTTACGTCACCAGTTCGGCATTCACAATTTCTTTTCATTCCCCATTCCCCAGTTACCACTCCCCACTCCCCACAGTTCCCCTTCTCCCCCACCCATGCTAGAATTCTTCCCCTATGACAACTCCCAACCCTGAACCATTGGTTATTTTTATGCCGTCGGGGCGTCGCGGCCGCGTACCCGTCAACACCTCTCTCCTCGACACCGCCCGGCAACTCGGCGTGGAAATCGAAAGCATCTGCGGCGGGCGGCTCACCTGTGGCAAATGCCGCATCCAGGTCGAGGCTGGCCCCTTCGCCAAACATGGCATCACCTCAGACCCAACTCACCTCACCCCCGCCGAAGCGGATGAAGAAGCCTTGCTGGACAAAATGGGCAGTCCTGATTGCCGCCTCGCCTGCACCGCCCTGGTACAAGACGACCTGCTCATCTTCGTGCCCGAAGAGAGCCGCGCCCACAAACAGGTCATCCGCAAATCGGCCACCGAGCGGATCATCGAAATTGACCCGGCGGTGCGGCAGGTGTATGTAGTCGTGGATGAGGCGGAACTGGGCGAACATCGCGGCGATTGGGGCCGGTTGCAATCCGCCCTGCATGACCAATGGCAACTGGCTAATTTGACCATTGATCTGCCCGTTTTGCGCCGTTTGCAAGCCGTTTTGCGCCAGGGCAACTGGGGTGTCACGGTGACTCTCTGGCAAGAAAGAGATGTGATTGATGTACAACCCGGCTACGTCGAAGGGGCGTATGGAGTGGCGGTAGACATCGGCAGTACCACCGTGGCCGGGCATCTGTGTGATTTGCGTACCGGAACCATTCTGGCGACCGAGTCGGCCATGAATCCGCAAGTAACCTATGGCGAAGATTTAATGAGCCGGGTTTCTTACGCCAGCCTGCACAGCGACGGCACGGAGAAAATGCACCAGGCCATCATCGAAACCCTCAACCGGATGGTGGCGAAAATGGCGAAAGAGGCGGGGGTGCGGCCGCAAACCCTCTACGAAGCAGTTTTTGTCGGCAACACGACCATGATCCATCTCCTGCTCAACATCAACCCGGTGGAATTGGGTGGCGCACCGTTCGCCCTGGCCAACCGGGAAGCGATGGACATCCGGGCACGGGAGTTGGGCCTGCGAATCAACCCATCGGCTAACATTCATATTTTGCCCGCCGAAGCCGGTCACGTCGGTGCTGACAATGTGGGTGTGCTTCTGGCCGAGGAGCCATATCGTCAAGATGAACTGGTGCTAACAGTTGATGTAGGCACGAATGCCGAGATCGTCCTGGGCAACCGGGAACGACTGTTTAGCGCATCTAGCCCCACCGGGCCAGCCTTTGAGGGGGCGCAAATCACCTACGGCATGAGGGCCGCGCCAGGAGCGATTGAACGGGTACGGATTGACCCGGCTACGCAGGTGGCCCGCTTCCGCGTCATCGGCGAAGAACGGTGGTCGGACGAATGGCAACGCGAGGGAGTCGGGCAACCGGCCCATCTGGCGGCGGGTATCTGCGGCTCTGGCATTATCGAAGTCGTGGCGGAGCTATTTTTGGCCGGGATTTTGTTAGCCGATGGCCGGTTGAACCCGGAAAATCAGGGGGAAAGAATGGTGTGGCGCGGCCGCAAAGGGGCCTACATCCTCGCCACCGCCGAACAAACCAGCACTGGCGAACCCATCCTGGTAACACAAGAGGATGTGCGTAACATTCAATTAGCCAAAGCCGCCCTCTATGCCGGGGCCAAACTACTCATGGGCCGGGCGGGTGTCACGGCGGTGGATCGGGTGGTTCTGGCGGGGGCGTTTGGCAGTTACATTGACCCCAAATACGCCATGATTTTGGGCCTCATTCCTGATTGTGACCTGGGAAAAGTGTATGCGGTGGGCAATGCCGCCGGGGATGGGGCACGCATCGCCTTGCTCAACCGGCACAAACGCCTCGAAGCACAAGAGATTGCCCGCTGGGTGCGCTACATTGAAACAGCGGTTGATCCGGAGTTCCAGAATGAGTTTGTGGGCGCGATTCACATTCCCCACGCCAGCGATGCTTTCCCGCACCTGGCCGGGTTGTTGCCGGAAAAGCCAGTGGGGGGAGAAACAGGACGCGGCCGCCGTCGTTCCCGCTCATCCACTCCCATCGAAGTTCCTGATTAGCAAATCTCAATTTGAAGGGTAAGCATTCCCTTAATCCGCTCGGCGGTCAAACCGCCAGGTTATCAGTACCAGGTTCTACGGGCTAAGACCCCAGGCCAAATTGAGAAGTGCTGGTTCCTGATGCACGTTCTGTTAAACCGTAGCCGTCGCGGTATAATTCCTACTGATGACTTATCCCCTTTCCACTGAGGCAAACTTATGAGCGAAGAATTCGTTTTGACTGAAATGAGTGTTGAGGAAATCCTGGAATTGATGCAGGAGGACCTCTATGATGGACTGGCCGAAGAGATCGAAGCAGAAGTTCGTGAACTATTAGGGCGTAATTTACTCCCGTATGATGTGTTGACCCGGGGGTTGGTCGCTGGAATGGATATTGTGGGGGCTGATTTCCGCGATGGCATTTTGTTTGTGCCTGAAGTACTCATGGCCGCTAAGGCGATGAAGGCGGGCATGGCGATTTTGCGGCCGCTTCTGGCCGAAACGGGCGCACCCAAAATCGGCAAAATGGTTATTGGCACGGTGAAAGGGGACATCCATGACATCGGCAAAAACCTGGTCGGGATGATGATGGAGGGATCTGGTTTTGAGGTGATTGATCTGGGTATCAATAACTCTGCTGACAAATACCTGGCCGCTATTCGTGAGCATCAACCAGACATTTTGGGCATGAGTGCCTTGCTGACAACGACCATGCCTTATATGCGTGTTGTGATCAATGCCTTGAAGGAAGAAGGTATTCGTCGCAATATTGTTGTGATGGTGGGCGGCGCACCCCTGAATGAGGCATTTGCTGAAGATATTGAAGCTGACGCTTATTGCCGGGATGCGGCTATTGCCGTGGAAACTGCTAAGAAATTCATGGCGATTCGGCGGGGGGATTAGTTGGATTTTGGGGCTTTCGTAGGGAATGGCAGGCCTTAAGGAATGAGAATTAAATAACTTGTTTGCTGGGAGTGGCGCGGTCAGGATGCCGGACACAGCAAATGTTCAAGTTAATTAATCGTCAATCCTGAGCGTGTCTGGTCGAGGATGATCACAATTTCCTGGCCTTGTCGCGAACACCCATAGGACGGATACAGATTAAGATGCAACCCATTCACAGGCGTTGGGAAACCTGGGGCTTTGTTGTGGCTCTATTATTGGCGGCTGTTTTACGTCTGGGCTGGCAAGGGGTTAGCTCTTTTTCTTTTGATGAAGCTCGGGTAAGCCATATTGCGCTCCGTATGGTGCGTGCGGGTGATTTTGCAGAATTAGGGATGCAATCCTCAGTGGGTATCCCCAACTTTCCCGCGTTGGTCTGGTTTCTCACTTTACCCTATGCATTGACGACAAAACCACAACTGGCGACTAATTTCATCGCGGCCGCGAACGTTTTGGCGGTTGTGGGCGTCTGGTGGTTGGCGCGGCAATTGGGGGGTAAGTGGGCCGGTCTTAGTGCGGCCTTTCTCTATGCCGGTTCTCCTTATCTAGTTTATTATGCTCGCAGTATCTGGGGGCAAAACCTGCTTGCGCCCCTGGCCGTTTTATGGGCTGTTACGGGCTATTATGCCCTAAGTTTTACGCCCACTCCGGCTGGTAATCCATCTTCTGTCGCACAAAAGAGCATTTTTTGGGCTAATGTTAGCCTGGGACTACATGCATTTCTTGCTGGTTTTACCTTGCAGGTCCATTTTGGGGGTGTTGCGTTGTTGCTGGCCTCGCTGTGGTTGGGGCTGTTTTTTCGTCTGTGGTGGCGCTGGAAACCCATTGTTTTGGGGGCCATGCTGGCTTTTCTGTGTGCTTTGCCTGCTATATACACCATCTGGCGTTTTGGCGAGGGGGCACAAGCTGAGTTGCGCCGCCTGTTGGCTCAGCCTACGCTTACCGACTTGAATAGTTTGCCCCGCCTGTGGGCCATGGTTACGGCGCAAAGCTGGGAGAGTTTTTGGCTAAATAAAGATTGGATCTGGCCGCAACCGTTAGCCTTGTTACTGACTGCGGCCGCTTCGCTGATAACCGTCCTTATCCTCAGTGGGGGGGTGTTGGTACTCTGGCAGACCTTTACCCGTACCCGTCAAGAACTTATCTACGCCTTTTCCTGGCTGACGCCGACCACCATTATCCGGTATCCCTGGCATCTTATATTGCCCTGGGCGGTGTGTGCTTCTGTCTTCTTTTTGCGCTCCAAAACGTCCGTTATGCCACAATATTTGCTGGTTTCTCTGCCTGCCTGGTTGATAATGGCGGGGTTGAGTGCTGGCCTGCGGCCGCGCATTCGCTGGTGGGGTCCTACTGTGACTGTGCTTTGCCTGGGTATTGCCCTGGTGCAGGCGTGGGCTGTGAATCTGACATTGCGGCTGGTAGCCCATGAATTGGTTTCCGGGGGGATGGGCACACCGCTGGTTTATCCTCAGGCATTGGCCAATGCGCTCAAAGCCGAAGGTTTGCCGGTGGTTGTGGAGGCCTTTGGCGATATTCCGGAGTTTGATGGGGATGCGGCCGCGTTCGACGTGCTTTTTTGGGGTGTGCCCCACCAACTGGTAGATGCGCGTAATAGTTTGCTCATCCCCGATAAACCGGCCAACCTGCTTTTTACCTTTGACACCTTGCCCGCCTGGTCATTGGCTGAGCAGTTGCATTTGACAGAGCAACGGCAAGATTTTCCCCGGCGGGTAAATGAACCACCCTATGTTGTCCTTCAGACTGATGGTTTTGTCCCGGATGGTTTTACCCTGGTGACTGATGGGGAATTGGCGAATGGGGCTGAACTGTTGGGCTGGATGACGCGGCCGCAGGGTGATACCCAGGTTCGACTCATTACCTATTGGCACCTATCCGGCCCCCTTACGGGGGGACATTTCCAACAGTTTAATCACCTGTATCGCCAGGGGGATACGATTCCTTTCGCCATTCAAGATATTTACACCAGTTCACGCGCCTGGCAATCTGGGGATCATCTCATTACCTGGGTGGATTTTGACCTACCGACTGACCCTATTGCCTATTTTCATGTGGGTATGTATACCTGGCCTGAACAGGCGCGTGTCCCTGTTTTGCATCGCCCTGGTGATCCTCTGCAACCGGTAGAATTGACGGTTACAGGGGAGTAGCCCTGGCCCAATTGTTGGCCTTCAACTAAAAGCTTTAACGATGGGGATCGAGGAGTTCGTCTATGTGTAACCAGATGCCGCGTGCGTAGCGGAAAATGAAGGGGGATAACAGTATTAAGAGGATGGAAATAGTGATAACGTGCCACAGGAGAGAGGCCTGGAGCCAGATGAGAATGGCGATGGGTGGGATCGCGGCCGCGGTGCCCAAAAGATAACCAATGAAGATGGACATCATAAAATAACCTTCTTCACGTTCATATTTGATGCCACAAACGGGGCACTGTTCATGCATTTTGAGCAGTCGGTAAAAAATTTTGCCTTGTAGGCAGTGGGGGCAACGGAGTTGTAGTAGGGCTTTGAGACGCATGGGATGAAGGAAGATGACAAAGCATTCAACTTAATTTTAAGCGAACTCTTAGTAATCGTCCAAGAATAAGTTCCGCGCAGACCTGACAGGTTTCCGAAAACCTGTCAGGTCTAAACCGGGAAGTTATTTTTAGATGTTCACTTAGTAGGTGTAAAAACCGCGGCCGCTTTTCCGACCTAACTTACCACTTTCGACCATGCGCCGCTGAATAGGGTGAGGGCGGTATTTGGGGTCGTGGAAATAGGCTTCATACACCGATTGGGTTACGGCGTAGTTGACATCACAGCCAATCAAATCTACCAGTTCAAAGGGTCCCATTTTAAACCCAATGGATTTCATGAGCTTATCAATCGTGGGCACATCGGCGATTTGTTCGCCTAGCAGGCGAAAAGCTTCCCCATAAAAAGGGCGAGCTACCCGATTAACAATAAATGCGGGGGTGTCTATACATTCAACGGCTGTCTTATTCAGGCTGGTTACGAACTGATGACCCAGGGCTATTGTTTCCGGGCTGGTGTCATCGCCGCGAATGAGTTCGACCAGTTTCATCACATGTGCCGGGTTGAAGAAATGTAACCCCAATACTTTATCAGGGCGTTGGGTAGCCCCAGCCAGGGCAGAGATGCTGAGGCTAGAGGTGTTGGAAGCCAGGATGGTGTGGGGTGGCGCGGCCGCGTCCAGGGTGGCAAAAATATCCTTTTTTAAGGCCAGCTTTTCCGGGACCGCTTCAATCACCAGGTCGGTTGCGGCCGCATCGGTGAGGGTGGTGGTAAGGGTAATGGCGGTTTTAGCCACCTGGGCGGTTGCGGCGGGGGTTTTGCCCCGGCTTACTCCCTGGTCAATGGAGACTGTAATAGATTGATACGCGGCCGCGAGCACCTCATGGTCAATATCAAACAGAATGACCTCATATCCGGCCAGTGCCGCCGCCTGGGCAATCCCTGCTCCCATCGTCCCCGAGCCGATAACCGCTACTTTTTTCATTTTTTGTATCCTTCATCCAGGTGTAACCGTTCGGTTCAGAGACGATTTTAGGCCATTTTGGGTTACTTCAGCCGATTTAGAGACTGGAGTTTAGAGCGAGAGGAGAGAGCGAGAGGAAATTACTCTGGAAAACCCTCTAGCTCTGGCTCTGAACTCTAAACTCAAATTCTTAATCCATTGAAGTAACTCAACTGAACGCTTACATCTGACCTGAACCATGCCGAAAATAGTTACTTGCCTTTAAATTGGGGTTCCCGTTTCTCCAGAAAAGCCATCACCCCTTCTTTATTGTCTTCGGTGCGGCCAGCGGCTTCTTGCAGGTAAGATTCGTAGGCCAACGTTTCTGCCAGCGACATGTTTTCGCTTTGACGCATGGCTCTTTTCGTCAAACCAAAGGCACGGGTAGGCCCCGCCGCCAGTTTAAGTGCCCAGGCCTGCACCGTTTCGGCTAACTGATCATGCGGCACAACCATGTTTACCAGGCCCCAGTCTAAGGCTTTCTCTGCTGTGACTTTTTCGGCGGTGATAGCCATCTGATAGGCTCGATTGTAGCCCACTAACCGGGGTAGTACCCAGTTAGCGCCACTATCGGGAATTAACCCTACGCGGCTGAAGGCTTGCATGAAACTGGCCTTGTCGGAAGCGATGCGAATGTCTGTGGCCAGGGCCACGCTACAACCAGCCCCAGCGGCTACACCGTTAATGGCCCCGATGATGGGTTTTTCCAGGTTGACCATCTGCATGATGAGTTCGTTGTACCCATGCCGCAAATGTTCGCCAATGGAGAATGCCTCGCCACGCCCTTGTACATCGGCCAAATCCTGACCAGCGGAGAAGGCGCGGCCGCTACCGGTTAGAATGATGCAACGCACAGCATCATCCCGTCCGCTATCTTTTAGGGCCTTTTTGGTTTCTGTGATCATCTGATCATTAAAGGCGTTTAGCTTGTCAGTGCGGTTCAGGGCAATTGTGGCGATGCCATCTTGAACAGTGTACAGAATGGTTTCGTAGGGCATAGAATTTTCCGTGAGTGAATGAGTAAGGGCCAGAATTTCTAAGAAAATAAGGGTCTTCAGGATTTTGTGGGGTACGGGCAACTTTTGTGGTTGCCCCACACGGGGCAGGCACAAGGCCAGCCCGTACATCTGGTGTCAACCCCCTGAATTCCCAAAGACCCAGAATAATGGCTCTTGGAGATTTTGTGAGATAGGGATAAAGCCCGTAAAACATAAACCCTACTTTCGTAGGGTTTATGCACAAGAGGATTGTCAATTAGCTGATCTGAGTCAGCATAGCTTTGAAATCCCAATAGGCTTCTAATTGGGAAATAAGACCTTCTTCGTTAAGGGTAAAAATGTTGATCCCGGCGAAGGTGGCTGTTTTGCCTGTTTTACTTGTACCTTGAGCCGTCCAGGTAGTAGCCAGACGATTCCCACTAATAAACGGCTCGCCTGGGGTCATGCTGAAGGTGGTCCAGGTGCGTTCCATGCCTGCAAAAAATTTACCCAGTGCCTCATGTCCTTGCCAGGGCCGACCCCCATACGGGTCATGGACAGTGGCTTCGGGGCTGAAACAGGCCAGGTACAGGGCGCGATCCAGTCTGGAGACAGCGGCAAAGTAGCGGTCAGAAGCGGAAATCATCAAGTCCGTCATCGCCTTCTCCTTCATCTACTTCTTCGATCTGGTATTCGACATGTGCACGTATCCACAGATGCAATACCATTCCTTCGGCAATTTCTTTTAGGCGCATGGCGACCACGTCGGCTTCTTGTTTCATTAACATTTCGTCTTTGTATATTAAGGTAACAGGACGGCCTTCTTTCCAGGCATTTTGACAGCGTTTAAGAATGCTTTTGCCATTCATGGTGCGTAGTTCGCACATAAAGGTTTCGGCATCGTTGGCTCCCTCTTTGATGGAGGGAAAAAAATGGGTGGGTGTGGGGCGAAAATCAGGGGTAGGCCCTTCCACAATGGTGATAAGTTCAGGTTCTATCACAGGATTGCCTCGTTTGCAGGGTTAATTTTGACAAGACAAATACTACTCAGGAATGAGGGAACCGTCAACCATTGGGAATGAATAGCAGCAATTCTCAATTTGACCTGAACGTCTAAAAATGGTGAGGCCGCCCGTCGGTCAACTGGGCGTAGCACAGCCTTTCCAGGCTGTGCGCTCTCTATGCAGGCGGATCTGGGCTTCGGCAAAGCTCAGCCCTCCTCGAGGATGTGTAAGGCGAACAGCCTGAAAGGCTGTTCTACGGGTTGGGC
>JAGNBF010000084.1:24992-36169 GCA_018004935.1 Chloroflexota bacterium
CTGGGCGTAGCACAGCCTTTCCAGGCTGTGCGCTCTCTATGCAGGCGGATCTGGGCTTCGGCAAAGCTCAGCCCTCCTCGAGGATGTGTAAGGCGAACAGCCTGAAAGGCTGTTCTACGGGTTGGGCCATTTTTCGAGCGTGCTTGTGGCGGGCAACTGGGCGTAGCACAGCCTTTCCAGGCTGTGCGCTCTCTATGCAGGCGGATCTGGGCTTCGGCAAAGCTCAGCCCTCCTCGAGGATGTGTAAGGCGAACAGCCTGAAAGGCTGTTCTACGGGTTGGGCTATTTTTTGAGCGTGCTTTTGGCGGGCAACGGTTTTAATCGTTGGTTAAATTGAGAATTACTGAATGAATAGAGAGGGCGCTTGCATACTCGGAGTTCCCCACCCCTAACCACGCCCCAGGGGTGGGGAGTTTTTTAGGCGGGCAAGTGGGTTTCCCCTTTGTGTTGTTTTTTGAGCGCGGCCGCGCTCAAAAAAACGACACTTTACAATAGCGCTAAAATGCCCGGGGGCTGTTGGGTCAGGTTTCAAATTTAAGTTGTGTATCACCGATGGTGATGATGTCCCCCTGGCTGAGGACGATGGCTTCGTTGACGGGTAAATCATTCAGACTGGTGCCATTGCGACTACCCAGGTCTTCCAGCCACCATTGTTCGCCCCGTAAGGTGATGAGGGCATGTTCGCTGGAGGCGTAACTATCATCTATGACAATGGTGTTGCCACCGGAGCGGCCAAGGCTGGTGACAGGGGAGAGGGGGAAGAGGGTATCGAGGGCAAGCGCGGCCGCGTCGCTGGCTAACACCCGTAAAAAAGCCTGCTCCTGTTTTTTGTCAGAGAGCGCGGCCGCGGTCAATTGCATGTCGTGCCAGATCATCCAAAAAGCCGCCAGGAGAAATCCCAGTAGGACCAATGCGCCCAGGTAACGGAGAATAAGCAACAAAGAGGCTTCACTCATCGGTTCACTGTTTTGGCCGGGAAACGGGTTTCATCCGTACCAGCGTGGCCTCATCTTTGGGGGTGGATGAAACGTGACGACGATTTACCTGCCCGTCGTTGCCTTCGCCGTAGATGAGGGTGGCGTAACTGAGGGCGATAATATCACCTGGGTGGAGGGCGCATTCTTGAACTTTATGGCTGTTGACGACTGTGCCTGCCCGACTGCCTAGATCATAGATGACATAACGACCGAACCGCCAGCGAATTTGGGCGTGTTGGCGGCTCACATCTGGGTGACTCAGCACAATATCATTATCGGTGCGACGCCCCAGGCTAATGACGGGTTGTTGCAGGGGGATATGTTGTTTGCCATCCACGATGAGGAAGGCATCCAGATCTGCGATGGCGGCCAGGGTTTCTTGAACCAATTCATGGCGACGGACACGGGTCGTTTCGTCCTGGTAGGGTTGGCTATGTTGGGCGTGGATGATGATTTTTTGCGGCCGCAATTGTGCATCGGATACAAAGTCTAGCTGTAAAGGACCGGCCAGAACCACCTGGGCTTGTTGCGCCAGTTGGCTCAGATAGTCACTTAGTTGGGCAATGATGTCTGGAGTTTCGTCGTGTAGGGTGGTATAGGTTTCCGGGTGAAGATGAATCTGGTATTGGTTTGCGGCCGCGTTGTGGCGTTGATTGTCTTCCAGGGCACGAGCCAGTAGGAGTGCCAGGTCATGGAGTTGAATGCGGCCGCGGAACAGTCGTTGAAAAGAGCCTTCCACAAGCCGTTCAGCCAGGGTCTCAAAGTGGGAAAAAGAAGGTGGTTTTAACATGTGAAACAATTCTCAACGGGTTATCCAGAGTACAACTAGTCTGAAGATTATAGTGACCCCCTTTATGAGCGTCAATGACGGTATGACAATGATCCGCAATTCTCAATTTGGCCTGAGTGTCTAAAAATAAGTTGGGTGGCGTGGTCAGGAGACAGGCCACAGCTATTCTTTGGTCATCCACAGATTGGACGCACGTCCACTCTGGCGATGGGTTTATTCTGGTGAGCAGGCAATCGCCCTGGCCTTTCCATTGACACTGTTTTAATCCCTATTACAATAAACAACCGTAACGATTAAGGAATCGTGCAAAAATAACCTGGGTGGCACGGTCAGGAGACCGGCCATAGCCAATGTTCAAGTTATTTAATCGCCAATCCTTAGCAGTTACAAATAACCGTCATATTCACCCCTTCAACAATAAAAAGGAAAAGACCCCATGCATGTTGCCTTATTGGCAAACCTGAAAAAGAATGCTCCGACCTGGCCCGGTATGTCACCAGATTACTGGGATGATTTGGATTCAGAAGAGACGATTGAAGCGATTGCGGCCGCGTTGTCTACTCATGGTCATAAAGTTAGCCTTATGGAAGGTGACGCCACCCT
Organism: Chloroflexota bacterium; assembly: GCA_018004935.1. GTDB lineage: Bacteria > Chloroflexota > Anaerolineae > Promineifilales > Promineifilaceae > Trichofilum. The sequence goes on from JAGNBF010000084.1 coordinate 27,363, forward strand.
ATACGACAAACTGCGTGATAACCGGCCCGATATTTGTTTTAACATTTGTGAAGGCCATTTTGGTGATTCTCGTGAAGCACAAATTCCGGCTTTACTAGAAATGTTAAAAATCCCTTATACCGGTAGTCGGGTTCTTACCCTTTCGTTGGCCCTGGATAAACCCATGACCAAACGGGTTCTCTCCTATCACGGATTACCTACACCCGCCTTTCAGGTATTTGAACGTATTCACGAACCGCTGGATGCCGACCTGAAATTCCCCTTGTTTGTAAAACCCAGCCGAGAAGGCACCGGGATGGGGGTTACGGCCGAGTCCATTGTACAAAATGAAGAGCAATTGCGTATCCAACTGCGCCGTCTTTTTGAGCGATATGATCAACCCGCCCTGGCCGAACGGTTTATAGATGGTCGCGAAATAACCGTGGGCGTTGTTGGTAATTTGGCGACACCGGCGGCACGTCGTCTACCCGATGATGAGGATGCCCCGCGTATTATCCGTGGTCTTACATTTTTACCCCCCCTGGAAGTAGATATGACCCGATACCCGGAAGAAGAAGCGGGCATTTATACCAGTAAAATCAAAACAGAACTGGCCCATGAGTTTCATTACCTTTGCCCGGCACCTTTGCCGGTGGAATTGGTAAATGATTTAAACTGGTATACGGCCGCTACCTTTCGTGTGACTGGCTGTTTTGATGTGGCGCGGGTAGATTTTCGTCTGGATGCCAATGATGATAACAAGCCGTACATCCTGGAAATTAATCCGCTACCTGGCCTAAACCCTGGTTATTCCGATCTTTGCCTGGAGGCTAAAGCCGCCGGTTGGACCTACGAGCAACTGGTAAACCGTATCCTTGATGAAGCCATTGAACGGTATGGGCTTTGAATTTGTTTCGGACGTTTTTCGGACGATAGAGGTTTATGCTCATCGTCGTTCGTACAATCAATGCCAATTCTGTAAGTAACTATTCAGGCCCATGAGGAGTGAAATAGTATTACACTCTTTTTGGGTTCTTGGGGAATTCAGGGGGTTGAAGGGGTTGGCCTCTACTCTACGAAATCTTTTTATGGCATGGTTCAGGTCAGCTTTACAAATTTGTAGGACGATTTACAAAATCGTCCTACAAAATGTTAAGCATCGTTTGCCGACTTTTGAACTACGCCCTTTTTATCAATGTTCATTAAGCTGGCCTGATAGGCACATTCAAGGAGCGTCAAAATGCCTGATGTAGATAGCATGATCTTTGGTTCGATGGGTCTTGGTTTGGTGATTACATGCGGGTCTTTATTGTTTACGGGAGCTATCATCTTCTTTGTGTATCGGATGGTGTATGGCAAAATCAACCAGAGCAATAAATTGCTCACCACAGGTGTGCCAGCTCAGGCGCGTGTATTGCAACTGGCGGATACGGGTGTGCGCCTCAATGATAATCCGCAGGTGAAACTGGTGTTGGAAGTTCACCCCATGGGACAGCCCCCATACCAGGTTGAAACAACGGCCTTTGTTTCGATGTTGAAGTTGGCCCAGATTCAGCCCGGGCAGACGGTCAATGTACGTTATGACCCTGCGGATCAGAGTAAAGTGGCGCTGGCATTGATGTAAGGGTTGGTAGACAGACAGGCCGGTTATTGTGAAAGTGCGGACAAGTTAAACTTGTCCGCACTTTTTTGTGGTTTTACCATCCCCTCATCTGTTATCCTATTATCTACTGCTTCATACCGGAGCCTTTCATAAACCGCAAAGCGATATCACCTATATAAGGATGCCCCTGATGACCGAAACCATTATCTGGGAACGCGGCCGCAATAATGCGCCTCTACCCCCTAAAGTACCAGGCCTGCCTCTGCTAGGGAGTGCCCTTGATTTTCTTTACCGACCGATTGAACTGTTTCTCGATGCTTATCACCGGTTTGGTCCCATTTTTCGTATTCAGGCCGCCAACCAACAATTTGTCGTTCTGGCTGGTCTAGAAGCGAATCGTTTTATGGCGCATGTGGGCGAAGAATTTCTTTCTAGTGAACCTCTCTTTGGCGAATTTGCCCAACAGATGGGATCCCCCAATTTTTTGGTCGCTATTGATGGCCCCCCACATCGGCATATGCGCAAAGTAATGCAACGAGGCTACTCCAAAGGGGGGATCGCTCCTCATCTGGATCATTTTGCCCAACTGACCTATGAACGAGCCGCCCAGTGGCGGGCCGGGGAAACAATCCTGGTGCGTGATCAATTGCAACGCCTGGTAACGGAACAGTTAGGCCTGGCCCTGACGAACCATAGCTCTGGCGATCATTTTGACGCTATTCGTATCTATCTCAGCACGTTGCTTAATGTGCTCACGATCAAACGGTGGCCCCGCTTTATGCTCCACATGCCCCGTTACCGCAACGCCAAACGGCAAGTGATGGCGATGGCCCGCCAGGTGGTGGATGCCCACCGTGCCAGTAGTGAAGGGCGAGCGCCAGATCTGATTGACGATTTGCTTACGGCGCAAGATTGGGAGGGTAATCCTTTATTAGAGGATGATATTCTGGCGGCAACGGTTGGGCCGTTTTTTGCTGGTATGGATACGGTCGCCAATACGATGGGGTTTATGGTTTATGCCATTCTGAAACATCCTGATGTGTTGGCCCGAATTTTGCCTGAAGTAGATGAACATTTTGCTCATGGCGTTCCCCCCTGGCGGGAGTTGCCACAAATGAAAGCGTTATATGGAGCAACAATTGAGACATTGCGCCGTTATCCGGTGGCTCCGTTTACGCCACGAGGAGTAGTGACGCCCTTTACCTTTGCCGGATATCAGGTTGAGGCTGGTCAGCAGGTGATTATTGCTAATGGGTTGACCCATTTTCTGCCTGAGTTTTTTCCAGAACCATTTACCTTTGACATTGACCGTTATGCCCCGCCCCGGAATGAACACCGGCAAGGGACGGGTGTTTTTGCGCCGTATACGCTTGGTCCCCATACCTGTCTGGGGGCGGGGGCGGCGGAAGTGCAACTAATGGTGACTGTGGGGGCTTTACTGCGGGCGGTGCGTCTCGAGTTAGATCCTGCCCATTATGAGATTAAGACTAAATTGACGCCTATTCCCAGCCCTGATCCGAAATTCCGGGTGCGGGTGGTGGAATCGCGTTTGTAAATGGTAGTTTAGGATTTATGTGTTGTGGCTGGTCTCCTGACCGAGCCACCCAAGTTATTTTTAGATACGCACTAAGTAATCGTCCAAGAATAAGTTCCGCGCAGACCTGACAGGTTTCCGAAAACCTGTCAGGTCTAAACCGGGAAGTTATTTTTAGATGTTCACTAAGTTCTCTTGAAGGGTTACCAGCCAATCGGCCAGTGGTTGCCATAAGTTGAGTGGGGCTTTGTGTCCGGCTACCATGCCGATGTGAGGCCCGTTGAGCATGAGCAGTTGTTTGTGTTGACTGTTGACTCGTTCATGCAAAATCGCTACCGATTCGCCAGGGGCGGTTTCGTCTTGGGGTGAAGCGATGGTGAGTACGGGGCAGGTAATTGTCTCTAGTAAGGCGGTTTGGCCGTTAATGGTAAGCTGGTTGTTCACCAGTTTGTTGGCTTGGTACAAATCCTTAATGGTGTGCCGAAATAACTCGCCAGGAAAATCTACCTGGTCGAATATCCAGGTTTGCATGGCGGCATAATGGCGCACGTATTCAGGGTCGTCTAACCGTTCCATGAGGTACAGCGCACGCAGTAACTGATTCGTGGGGTGGAGCATTTGAAAGGTCTGGCAGAGGAGGGGGGCGGGAATGTTGCCCAGGGTGTCTACTAGCAGGTCGGCGTTGAACCAATCGGCGTGGGTGAGAAAAGAAAAAATGCCATTGTCGTTAAAGTTGATGGGGCCAGCCAGGTTGACAAGGCCAGCGATGTGGGTAGGGAAGAGACTGGTGTAGATGGTGGAGAAGGTTCCTCCCAGGCAATAGCCTAGCAGGATGACCTGAGGGGAGCCACTTTGTTGGCACGCGGCCGCGATTGCCCGATGCATGTAACCGGCAATGTGTGTATCCAGGGTGACGGTTTTGTCGCGGAGGGTGGGATTACCCCAATCAAGCATGAACACATTGAGGCCACGGCTGAGGAGATAGGCAACGAGACTGCGGCCGCGTAATAAATCCAGAATGTAATGTCGGTTAATCAATGAGGGGACGCATACAACGGGGATGGGATGCTGGCTGGGCGTCGTAGGGTTATAACGCCATAGCTTGATTCGCTCTTCCTGCCACAGCAACGTGGATGACGTTTGCCCTACTTCTTGTCGCCCCAGCTCTGTCATCGAAGCCATTTGCCACCAGCGCTGATAATTCTCCCAAATCACCTGATAGCCACTATGCCACAGGTTAAACCAATCTTCTAGAAGGTGCAGGTGGGTGGTGGTGTCCATAAATCTGTTGGTGGGTTGGTGTATTGGTGCATTGGTATATTGGTGGGTTGATGGACAAAAACATGCCCCTGGTAATGGAAACCCAACAACCAATGTACCCAGTAATCGTCCAAAAATAACCTGGGTGGCACGGTCAGGAGACTGGCCACAGCAAATCGCTAAGTTATTTGCGAACGATGACTAATTTATCAGCGCCCTAACACCCTAACGCCCTAACACACCAATATACCAATATACCAATAAACTAATAACCCCTATATTCCTCAAACTCCCGCCCTAATTCATCTGCCCGTTCATGCAGTGTGGACAGAATGGTTTGTAAGCGGTTTAGCTGTGTTTGCAGAGGATCGGGATGGTTATAGGGGGGTAAGGGCCAGGTTGAGAGGGTCTCTTGAGCCATTTGTTGCAGTTGCTGTTGCGCCTGAAGCCCTATTTCCACGTTGTGCCAGGCGGTACGGAGAAAATCCGGATCATGAAGTAGATTGTTCCAGAAATGGGCCGTTTGTTTTTCCCATTGGGCAAAGGCCTGTTTGAATTGTTCGTCGGGTTTAGAAAACATGGGGGAAGTATAACGTAATGACGGGATAGTTTGCGAGTGATGGATTAGGACTCACGCGCTGTGGCCGGTATCCCCACCGAATCACACCGAGTACGGTCAAGAGACTGGCTCGAGCAACCCCGTAAGTCCTAAGATGTCAGATTAAATCTGCTCTTCTCCGGCAAGAGGGGGAGAGCTACTTTTGTAACGGGCGGCTTCTTCTTGTTGGGTCTCTTGGGGGAGGGTGCGCCAGCAAAATTTGTGGCTGTAGCTGTTATGTTTGCCCTCTAACGCATCGGCGATGAGCCAGCCTAAGACGGGGCCAAACTTAAAGGCGTGCCCACTGCCCCCTGCGGCCACGGTCAGGCCGGTGAGTTCTGGGTGGCGGTCAATCCAAAAGTGACCGTCCAGGGTGTCGCTGTAACAACAACGGCGAGTGTAGACAATCGGCGACTCGGTCAGGGCGGGGAAGGTGTTTGCCAGGAAGGTTCGTAGATTGGCTTCGTCTGCCGGGGTAACGATTCGTTCATCTTTGACCGGGTGGAGTGTCTGGCCAGGGCCATGATTGGCGATTTTGATGATTTGGGCCTGGGGGTGCCAGGGAAAACCATACCAACCGCTGTTGCTGATGTCAGCGGTGAAGACGGTGAAGTTTGGGGTTTGAAAGAGAGTGGGATCAGGTGGTTTGAGGTGAAAAACAGGATGACCGGTGGTCTTCAGGATTGTTTTAAGTTCGGGGATGAGGAGTTGACTCCAGGTTCCGGCACAAACAATGATTTCTGTGGCGGAGAGGGTGTGCCCTTCCCGCGTGCGGACACCGGCCACGCGGCCGCGCTCCCTTATAATTTCACTGACAGTGTGGTAGGGTAGCAAGCCAATCCCTTTGGCAATGGCTGTTTGGGCTAACGTCTCAATGACGCGGCCGCTTTCTGCCCAGCCCCCTTTGGCATGATAAAACCCATCCACATACCGCCCCGGTCGCCAGGCCGGGAAACGGCGGCTGATTTCGTCCACATTTAGCCGTTCTGGAGTGAAACCATGTTGGCGGGCCAGATGGTAGCTGTCATATTCGTAACCGCCTGGGGTCATCGGCTCATGAGCCAGCATGGTGACGCCCCATTCATGGTAGAGAGTTTCCCCCCATTCATCATTCCAGCGCAACCAACCAGTAATGGCCGCGGCCGCGAGCATCATGTATTCCTCATCGGCTCCATACTCCAGCCGGATTACTTTGCTAATATCGGTGCTGGCGGCCAAAGGGTGAGGAATAGGACCGGGGTCGAGAACTGTAATGTGCTGATAACCACGGGTGTGGAGTTCGTGCGCGGCCGCGAGACCATAAATGCCTGCACCGATGATGAGAACGTCAGAAGTGGAAGTAGAATGGGTCATGGGGTAATAAGTAGATGGGTGTATCGGTTATTGGGATGGATTATGTTACTTGAACTGTAGCACAGAAAAAGCAGGGAATAAAAAACGTCTTGTTTACCCCAGAGGTAAACAAGACGCTTTGTTTGCTATCGGTGTATCGTAAAACAATAACCAATACCCAAATGGACCAATGACTCTCCTTAATGAGCGTCTGAAAATAACCTGGGTGGTACGATCAGGAGACCGGCCACAGCAAATGTTCAAGTTATTTGATCGTTGATCCTTAGGGCCTGTAAAAGATTCAGTTCCGTCAAGACCTGACAGGTTTTCGGAAACCTGTCAGGTCTAAACCGGGAAGTTATATTTTTACGAACCCTTAGCGGCGACGGCCAAAGATGCGGAGCAGGTAGAGGAACAGGTTGATAAAGTCCAGGTATAACCGGAGCGCCCCAATCACGCCTACTCGACTCACAACGAGGGTATCTCCCTGAGCCAATCCACCGGCCGTCATCCGTTTGATCATCTGGGTGTCATAGGCTGTTAATCCCAGGAAGATGGCGACGCCCAGGTAGGACAGGAGCAGGTCAATGATTCCATTGCCCAGGAACATGTTGACGATGCTGGCGATAATCAGCCCGATTAGACCAAAGAACAACAAGCGGCCCCAACTGGTCAAATCTTGTTTGGTGGTGAAACCAACAACAGACATAACGCCAAAGAGGATGGCGCAAGTGCCGAAGGCCAGAAAGATCGTGCCCAGGCTGTAAATGACAAAGATGGCCGATAGGGTAAGACCATTGATAGCCGCGTAAAGGAAGAAAAGGGCCAAAGCCGTGGTAGGGGAAAGGCGGTTGATAGCGCGGGAGATGGTAATGACCAGAATGATCTCGACAACGAACAGGCCAATCGGAATTAGCATAGAGCTAAAGACGATGTTGAATAGGGGCGTGTATAGAGTGACGAGAGCCGCACCAACGGTAATGAACAACCCCAGAGTCATCCACAGATAAACACGAGCCATCGCGGCCGCGAATGTTCCCTGTAATTCGTTTTCACTGATCTGCATGTGGGGTGGCTGTTGGTTGAACTGAAATGACATGATCCATCTCCTTTGGGTATTCTGATAAATGCATGTCAGATTATAACACGATTAGGCGCGAATGATCTTTACACTCATCAGGGACGAGTATCTCCACGTTTTGTGGGAGACCTGACAGGTTTTAGAAACCGGTCAGGTCTGTACCCCACGATTTATGGGTATACTCATCGTGGGCCCGTACAAGAAACGTATCCTTTCTGACGAGTAGAGGCGATGCCCTGTCTGTTAAAGTGTGGCGATTCATTTCGATACACTTTACGGAGGTTTATGATGTTTCACCCTATCAAACATGTTCGTTTTTTAATCGGTCTAACTGTTTTGGCCTGTTGGCTGGTGGCTTGCCAGAGTACACCACGCGAAGCAGGTGTAACTGTGACGTTAGAACCGACCGCGGCCGCGTTTACCCCTACCCCTATTCCACCCACCCCTTTACCCACGGCGACCCCGCTTCCCTCAGCAACACCCTTACCCCCCGACCCCACCGCCACGCCGTTTGTCGAAGCCACACCCACCAACGTCCCCACTGCCACCGCACCGGTTGTAGACGTTTTCTATGAACTAGAATCACTCTCGCCCGATGGTCAGTGGCGGGCCCATAGTTTGCTGACATTCGTTGGCGAAGAGGGTAATGTCACCGGCTACCAGACTGATTTAACCGTCAGTCAGGCCGAGGGGGACATCTCCTGGGTGGCTTATACCACGTTGCAAGGGGCAGGGCTGGGGTATGAAGTTCCCACGGTATTGGCCTGGTCAGAAGATGGGCAGTCGCTTTTCTTTACCATGCAGGCGATCCCGGATGGCTGTCCTGGTTATTTAACCCGTTATTACTCCGGGTTGTACCACTTGGATTTGACCAGTGGGGAAGTGGTGACGTTAGAATTTGCCGGTATTCCCTCGCCGGATGGGACGATGGTGGCGCAAATGACGTGGGAGCCTGCGGCCGCGATCCTCATCCATCACCTCAACGACAACAGCACCACAACCTACCCGCTTGAAACCACCCTGGATCAAACCGATCCCAGTCTCAAGCTCACTTGGTCGCCCGACAGCCAGGCGGTTGCTCTGGAAAATGCGACCGCCAATTGTATAACGGCCGACAATTACCTGTTGTTATACCTGGATGTGGTCACGGGGGAACAGCGTGTTCTCATTCAGCAAGACGGCGTGGCTTGGGCGATTGTGGAATGGTCTACACCTGATGAAATATACCTGCGTGTGGCCCCCCAGGAGACGCCGGTTGAGGTTATCAATGTGGAAACAGGGGAACGGACACCGCTGGAGTAGAGAAGGGACGGATGGTGAGGCTTATGATTTAACGTTTCCAATCGGCGAATAAATCAGTCGTAATGGTGAAAAGTTGTCCGCCGTGGTCTTCTAGTTCGTTCATCGCGGCCGCGGTCTC
>JAGNBF010000181.1 GCA_018004935.1 Chloroflexota bacterium
CATACGAGATCAGCCTCGGTCTCGTGCGCTCGGACATGTATATGAGCGCCAGCAAATACACCTACCTTTACGCCCACCAACACCCCCACGCGCACGCCCACCAACACCCCCACGCGCACGCCCACCAACACCCCCACGCGCACACCCACCAACACCCCCACGCGCACACCCACCAACACACCAACGAACACCCCCACCAATACCCCCACGCGCACGCCCACAAATACACCCACCTTCACCCCCACCAATACCCCCACGCGCACGCCCACAATCACTCCATCACCCACGATGACCGGCACCCCAACAATTACCCCATCGCCTACTCCCATACCGGCTGTATACCGTATGTATGTTCCGTATGTGGTTAAACCAGCGCCGCTGGCCCTAGGGCCATCTTAACCTGATTATTTCCCCCGGCCAACGGCCTTAGGAAGTAACCCATCCCCGGCGATCCCCGAGGGAAGGAGAAAAAATCTAAAGGGCGGTTTTTCGGGGCACATGCCCCGAAAAACCGCCCTTAGAAAAATTCCCCGCCCTGGGGCGGGTTAGTTCTCATTCCTTAGCAGGCAACCCCCGCATCATTGGGAGTAAGCGGTAAAAAGATTCGTTCACCAGTGAGTGACATATTGCCCAAAGACGTGAAAGGCATAAGATTCGCGGCCGCGGCATAAAACCCCGTGCGTTGAAAATCATGGCGAGCCGTAGGCCAGGGCATCAACGTAGCCCGGTAAGGCGCAGGCAACGTCCACACATACAACACCCCTGCCTGACTCCCCGCCAAAATCTCCACATCACAATCACGATCCAGATCCGCCAATGTGGGCGCGGCCCGCAACCCTTTCTTAGCCGCGCCCCCTTCCCGATCCAACGGCAAAGGAAACCCCTCTAACATATGCCCGGTTCCATTCAATCCAATCAGACGCGCCAGAGCATCATCACTCCCATCCGGGCTATACGTGCCAAACACAACATCCACCTGACCATCGCCACTCACATCCCCCATAACTGGCTCACTGGCAAAAAGGCGATGCCCCTGAGCAAAGTTATATTGCCACAACAACGATCCATCAGGCCGATAAGCCCGCATCGTACCATCCAACAGCCCCACCACTATCTCCAAATCTCCATCCCCATCCAGGTCGCCTAAAGCAGGGGATTGGGTGGGAAAATAATCATCATACAAAGGAGCGCCCCCCATTTTAGCGACTGTCCAACCCGGCTCCCGCTGGCCGTTTGGCTGAAGCACCAGGATCGCACTCCCTACGACAGCCCGGTTTTGGTTAGGATCGCGCACCTTACCGGCAATCACAATTTCGATAACACCATCATTATCAATATCGCCCATGGTGGGAGCATCACGGGTAAATTCCAGGTACAGGCCATTCGGTTGGGCAGGATCTACCAATGAAGCAACCGGCCAGGCAGGCAGGGCCGCACCCTGGGTGTTATACGCATGAACAAAGGCATGATCACGCCCGGTGAGAATTTCGGCATAACCATCCCCATTCAGATCCGCCGCACCTACAAAACCCCAGATACCCGCCCGCCGGTATTGCGTCGGAAAACCACTCATGACAGTGCCATCGGCCCGATAAGCATACAAATTATGGGTTGGATCATCGGGGATTCCCCCAGCAGAAGAGTTATTACTGGTTCCGGCAATCAGTTCTAACCGGGCATCCCCCGTGAGATTTGCCATTGCCACGCTGAGGACTTCGGGCAGGCCACTGCCATATTGAGTATTCCAGGCCATTTCCTGGGGCCAACCATTGACAACCGCTCCATCACCATGCCAGACAAAGACGCGGCCGCGTTCTCCCACCCCATCACCCGTGCCCCGTGTCCCGGCGGCAATCTCCGGCTCCCCGTCACCATCCATATCGCCAGTTGCCAGGGGGCCACTAATACGGGGTGTCGCATTACAACTCCCACCCGTCTCTAAAGGGTAATGGGGCAAAACATGCCCGGTGTTATCCCAGGCCCACACACAGCCATTACCATCAGGCAATAAAATATCCAATTCCCCATCCCCATCTATATCTACCACCGAAGGGGAGCCAAAGGTAATGGTATTACGTGGCTCAAAACGGGGAAATCCAGGCTGTTGGGCAAAACTTTGAGCCAGAAGAGGTTGCGGCCGCGTTAAAGCCATCGCGCCGATCACCCCCACCACCACACCTATACACCCATAAAAAAACAGTTTCTTATACCACATTAGCCTACTCCTTAACCAGCACTTAATGAGCATCTCAGCAATTCCCAATCTGGCCTGAGCCTCTAAAAATGTTGCGGCCGCCCCGCTGTCAAAACGGGCCGGACTTATCGCTACAAAGGCCGTTGGCCTGCTGTTTTAGCCCGTAGGGCCTGGTACGTTGAGCCGGGCGGTTTAACCGCCGGGCCGATTAATTGGCCGGACAAGGAGCATTGTTCGTTTTCCCCTACTCAAACTCAAGATAACCAACGTCATGGGTGAAAAGTAACGATTGACAACCGACGGATCCCCCTCCTTACCCACAAACCCACACCATTGGGAGACATTCTGGGGTCATTCCACCCTTCTTAGGAGGCACAAACAAATAGGTAAGAGTGGAAAGGTTTCCTACTGCCTCCACCCACCCAAAAAACCGCCAACCATCGGTTTGGGGTCAAAAAATAGTGGCTACAACAAAAATGAATAGCATCTGAGAAAGCAGAGATTAAAAATTGATAAGGGCAAATTTTTTCCCATCCGTTCAAAAACAAACAAAGACGTGTACAATAGGGCCGGGTTTGGAGCTAAAAAATGGTTAGTAAGGATACAGCACAACGATGGTAGTACCTGGCTTGGGGGATGGGCAAGAAGCCTGGCGCGTGCGGTTTACCCCTTCCCCAAGCGGCCCCTGGTCCTATCAACTCACCATCCGTAACCAACAAGGCATCAGCCTCCCCGCCGAGGAGTCGTTTCTGGTTCCCCGACTTTCGGGCTGACCTGGCCGTTAAAATTGAGTACCAACTATGAGAAAACGCCGCTTCCGCCTCCGCTACGATAAAACCCTGGGACTTTTGCTCATTTCCCCCTGGCTGGTAGGCCTTGTACTATTCAAACTTATGCCCATTCTGGCCTCCCTGGTCCTCTCCTTCACTGATTTCTACTTGCTAGAGCCAGAGGCAACCCGCTTTATTGGTCTGGAAAACTACGCCCGCCTCATCCAGGATGAAGCCGTGGGGTATCTCATATTCGCCACCATTGCCATCGCCCTCACCACCATTCCTATCCAACTCATCGCCTCAACCTTATTGGCCGCCCTGCTCAACAGTACCCGCCTCAAGGCCTCCACCCCCATCCGCACACTATTCTTTTTACCCAGCATCATTCCCAGCATCGCCATCACCTTCATGTGGCGCGGCTTCGTTGACCCCACGACCGGCTGGCTCAACCGTTTCATTTTGCAACCCCTGGGGCTAACCGGTTTCAATGATGTCTTTTCTGATGCCGCTATTGCCTTACTGTTTACCATCAGCTCCCTCTGGGCAATTGGGCCAGGTATGCTCATTTTACTGGGAGCGATGCAAGGCATCTCCAAAGAAATCACCGAAGCGGCATTGGTGGATGGGGCCGGGCCAATGGTTCGTTTCTTCCGCATCACCTTACCCATCATCTCCCCCGCCATTTTCTTCTCCCTGATTATTGACCTGATTGCCGTCTTTGGAGGCGTCATTTTGCTGGATCGGGGGAATGTGTTCAGTGGTAGTAGCTCCCCCTTTGATGGTTACATCTCCTACTGGCTCTTTGATGAATGGCAGTTGGGTTATGCCGCCAGTCTGGCCTGGTTTTTTTTCATCCTGGTAATGGGCGTCATTGTGACCTTGTTCGCCTCTTCACGCCGTTGGGTCTACTACCCTGATCTGGATACTTAAACCCCACCCCAGGGGCGTGGAACTTTTCTCGGCGCGGTTGGGGGGCGTTCGTCCCCCAACCGCGCCGGTGGGTATCTCCCCTTCCCTCTGGGATCGCTGGGGACGGGGTAACTGAACGCTTATGCGGAAGCCTTTAGGGTCTAAACCGGGAAGTTATATTTTTACGAACCCTTAGGAACTGTCTAAGAATAACTTCCCTTTTTGCTATAGCCGATCTCCTGACCGTGCCACCCAAGCTGTTTTTAGATACTCATTCAGGTAAAACTGTACGACTCTTTTGCTGTGGCCGGTCTCCTGACCGTGCCACTCGGAAACCTATCAGGTCTAAACCAGGAATATGAAAAATAAAAGCTGGATTGTCCCCCATACCTATCTCTCCCTACATCGCTGGGAGAACCTGGGCACGATACTGCTCAATCTATTTGTGCTTCTCCTCTTGTTTGTTTACCTGTTTCCCACGCTCTACATGGTTTCAACCTCAATCATGGAGAGTAACCAGCTACGGGACCGTTATGCCCCTCCTTATCCGGCACAGCAGATTCGTTTTGCTTACGAGGACGAAGATTATCTGGTCTACCAGGTGCCTTTTGCGGAGGGTACTCGTGCCTTAGCCCTGGTTAGACCGGGGCGTACGGTCAGTGAGTTTATGGACCCGGATCATCCCGAAGATGGAATTATTACGTGGGAAGGAAGTTGGCGCACCTTGCCGGGAGTTTATGAGTTCCATTTCACCTGGGAGCATTTCCAGGGTCTCTTTCGCTCTTTACCCTTCCCGCAAATGCTACGGAATACGCTGGTGGTAGCGATTATCAGCGAAATAGCCGTGTTGACCTCTTCTATTGTGGTGGCATATGGGTTTGCCCGTTTCCCTTTACCGGGGGGCAATCTGCTCTTTTATATTATGATCGCCACCATTCTCATCCCCGAAAAAGTGACTCTTATCCCTACCTATTTCTTCTTTGTGCGCGTGCTGAGTTGGGAAGGTAGTTGGTTGCCTATCTTAGTGCCATTCTTTTTTGGGAATGCCGTCTATATTTTCCTGTTGCGGCAAAACTTTAAGAGTATTCCCAAGGATTTAGAAGAAGCGGCTGTTCTGGATGGGGCTGGTCCTATTCGTACCTTATTTTCTGTCATTCTGCCGCAATCGTGGCCGGTGGTGATTACGGTTTCTCTACTCCACTTCTTTTATGTTTGGAATGAAACGCGGCAAGCCGCTCTGTATTTGAGTATCCGTCGTGATCTGGCACCTATATCGTTTGGGGTGCAGAATTATCAATCCCTTTTACCGGTACAAAACCAGCTTCAGGCAAGTGCTTTGTTGGTGATGATTGTGCCGGTTTTAGTCTTACTCATCTCCCAACGCTACTTCATGCGTGGTGTGGTTGTGACGGGGATGGAAAAGGTTTAAGGCGGAGTTCTGCCATGTTTATTCGTTCACCGCATCGCACTATTGTCGTTCTGTGGCTGGGCTGGGCCACCATTATGTTGCTGTACCAGGTCATAATTCCAGCCCGTTTTGATTTACGCCGTCCGGATCGTTCTTTGGCCTGGACGGCAACGGAAACAACCGTGGGGAGTCAGGCGGGCAAAATTTATTTGAATGAGCCTTTTTTGAACCGGCATGTCTCCTGGGATTCTGAGTATTATCTGGCAATTGCTGTGGGTGGTTATGAGGATGCGCACATCCAGCGGATTGGGGAAGGGGTCATTAGTAGTGGTGGGGGTTTTTGGCCGTTTGTAATTCCTGCTGGTAGTGGAGGGGTGCGGCCGGGTATCTCGCTCAGTTATGCGTTCTTCCCCCTGTATCCGCTGATGATTCGCCTGCTGGCGGTGCCGCTGACGGTGTTGGGGTTAACGACCATTGCCACGGCTACGCTGGCTGGGGTGTTGGTCTCGCTGTTGGGTACGTTGGCGGCGATGTTGGCTTTGTTTGAGCTGGCGCGGCCGCACCTGGGCGATGACGGTGGTTTGCGGGCAGTATTCTATTTGCTCATTTTTCCTAGTGGTTTTTTCCTGGCGGAAGTGTATACGGAAGGGTTGTTTGTGGGGTTGGCATTTACCAGTTTGCTGATGATTCAGCGCGGCCGCCTGGGATGGGCCGCGCTGTTAGCCATCTGTGCCGTTTTTACTCGTGCGGTAGGGGTAGTTCTCATTGTTCCCTTGCTTATGACCTGGGTGCGTGAGGGGGAATGGTTAGATCTGGATTTGGGCTGGCGGCAACTGTATTTCAATGGTTTACCCTGGAAAGCTATCGGTCATGCATTGGTTGTGATCTCCCCGTTGTTAGCCTTTTTATTCTGGCGTATCTCTTACTACGGTCTGGCCTTTAGCCGCATTGAGGCCGAATATTTTGGCCGGGGTTTTCTCTCGTTAGGGTATACCTTTGTGGCCTGGTTAGAAGCGTGGCGGAGTTTATGGGGAGGGAATGGGCACGCGGCCGCGTACTATGCCGTTGAATTTGGGGCCATCATTCTTGGTTTCACCGCCTGTATCGCCAGCTTGCGGCGCTACCCGGAGTTAGCCTGGTTCGGCTTACTCGTCGTTTTCCTTTCTTTTACCAGTGGGCCAGCCCAGGGAATGCACCGTTATATCCTCGGTGCGCCCCCCGTCTTTCTCTTCCTCAGTCACCTGGGGCAAAAACCCGCCTTTGATCGCCTTTGGAGCCTGGCCAGCATTCTCCTCATGGGCATGATGGCGACAATGTTTATGTTTGATATGTGGGCGGGCTAAAGTGGGTTTTCGCGTGTAACCGTTTCTTATGGGGCTTGGACAACACCATCAATGGCTTTGAGGAGTGAAAGATCATCCAGTGCATCATGCTCCAGGGTCCAGAACATAATCCCGCCTGCCTTGTCCATAGCCAGTTGTGTCTTGGCCTGAATTGTGGGGATACCATTGTAGACGATGGGGGCACCATTCCATTCTATTGTATCTACATAGGCGTTTTGAGGGTTCGCTTCCACAATTTTGCGGTAAATAGTTTCACCAGGGCGGGCATAAAAGGGAACACCCATAATTATTTTTTCGGCCGGTAAACCCCGACCAATCCAATAATCCAAACCAGCATTAAATTGGTCCATCGTCCCATGATCGGGGCCATCGTAAGCCATCACATTGATGAAATCAAACAAGGGGAAGGTTTCGCTTAAAACACCATCCGCGGTTGCGCCATAACTCACGACTGCGGTTGTGAGGAGTTTATCGGGCATAGCCTGACGCAACTCCTGAATCAGGGTTAAAAAGTTCTGGGCTGAGGGGCCAGGATCAGGGTATTCCCAATCAATGTCAGCTCCATCAAGGTTGTATTCATTAACGAAGGCCGTGAGGTTTTGTACAAAGGTGGTGCGGGTTGCGGCCGCGGCCGCGAGCGTCTCAAACTGTTCATCCCACCCCCATCCACCTACCGAAATCAACACCTTCACCCCCGCCTCATGAGCCTGCGCCACAATCGTTTTTAATTTCCAGCCATTAGTCAGCGGCGCAAAACTGCCATCCTCGTTCGGAATGAGAAAAGCATAATTAATATGGGTCAGACGCTCATACGGAATCACTTCAGGCACCACAGCCCCCGTGATATAAGCCAACACCCGAAAAGAAGGTTCCGTTAATTCAGGCATAACAGTGGCTAACGGTGTAACCGACAGCGCTGTCGGTTCAGAGACGGGCGGCTCATTCTGGGCACAGGCAACCCACAAAAGCACCCATAACACCCACCAACTCCTACCCCACCCCCCCTTCATTCGGCTACCCATACCCCCTCCTACGAAAATGTAGGGCGATTTGGCAAAGGGTGTGTTTCAAATGAGTTGAATAATTAATTGTTGAACTGTTGAATTGTTGAACTGTTAATGAAGCGGTAGACGCTCCTCTCGTTAATCATTCAACAATTCACAAATTCACCGATTAATTATTTTCTTCCTCTCAACCGAAATGAAACACACCCTTTGGCAAATCGCCCGGTGGACGATTTACAAAATCGTCCTACAGATTTTCATTCCCCTTGGTGTGCCGTAGGCCCATGGGGAACTTCTGAGAAAATAAGTTGCGAGTAGCGAGTATGCGAGTATGCGAGTAGCGAGTAGCGAGTAAGAACGACTACTCACCACACGCCACACGCCACTCACTACTTCTCCACCCCCGTAATCACAATCCCCTGCACAAAGAACCGCTGGGCCAACACAAACAGGATCAACGGGGCAATCAACGCCATCAACGCTCCTGCCTGAATCAATTGCGGCCGCTGACCATAAATCCCATTAAACGTAGACAACGCCACTGAAATCGGCCACGCATCTCGGTTCGTTGATAGATAAATCAACGGCCCAAAAAAGTCGTTCCAGGAATACACAATATGAAACACCGTCACCGCCAACAATACCGGATACGACTGCGGAATAATCACCGACCACAATATCTGCCAGGGCGTCGCCCCATCCATCATCGCCGCCTCATCCAACTCCCGTGGCAATGTCATGAAATATTGCCGAATGAGAAACACATTATACGCATTCGCAAAATACGCGGGCACCATCAGCGGCAACCACGTCCCCACCCAGCCTATCTTCTGAAAAAAGGTATACGTCGGAATCACCGTCACAAATGCCGGTAAAAAAATGGTCGAAATCAACACCACAAACATAAAGTCCCGCCCCGGAAAACGAAACCGGGCAAACCCATACGCCACCAAAGTGCAGGAAATCACCGTCCCTATCATCGTCGAAATGGCATAAAAGGTCGTATTCGCCATCAGCCGGGGGAAGTTAATCGTATTCCACACCTCACTGTAATTGCTCCAGGTCGGCGCAAACCGCCACGGCCGCTCCAACGCCCGCCACGATACCGCACACTCAAACTCCCCCCGTTCCAGGTTATCCGGGTCCACAAAAGTACTCACCCGTGTCCCCTTCTTCACAATCGCCAAATCCTGTTCCCTGTCTTCCCCTTCACTCCCCACACAACTGCTCAACGGCACCGTAAAAATCTCTATCTCCTTGCCGTTGTACTCATACTTGGCCGGTTGCGCGGGCCAGATGGGTGCGCCAATAATGGAAATCTGGTCTTGCGTCTTAAGCGACGTAAATACCATGAAGGCAAAAGGAGAGAGAAAAAGGAAAAGAATCGCTAGAGTAAAGGCTGTAATAGTCACCGCCTTCACCGGTGCCCGCAACGCGGCCCAGGAAGCGGCTCGTTTCTGTCGGCTCTCTACCTGATGGGTACGTTCTTCCGCCAAAGGCATTGCTTTCATCCTGTTATCTCCTCCTAAAATGTAGGGCGATTTGGCAAATCGCCCAGTGGACGATTTACCAAATCGTCCTACAGATTTTCATCCCTCTTGGTGCGCCGCAG
>JAGNBF010000182.1:0-7772 GCA_018004935.1 Chloroflexota bacterium
TAGATCAACGGTGTTTCAGCACTCTCTGGTGAGTCTATTTTGGGGCCACAAATCAGGGAGCCACCATACAGGTACAGCAGTCTATGTTTCAGCACTCTCTGGTGAGTCTATTTTGGGGCCACGAAAACACACTCAAGGCAGAACTCGCCGCGAATGGGTGTTTCAGCACTCTCTGGTGAGTCTATTTTGGGGCCACGTCCCACCCCTCTTGGTTGAGGCAATCCGTTATCTGTTTCAGCACTCTCTGGTGAGTCTATTTTGGGGCCACCGCGTACGATTTTCGAGCTATGTACCTGGTGAAATGCTATCACATTACCAAATATCGGTAAACAGAGGCCTTCTAACGGGACGTTTTGACCACAAATGATGTCTTTTAAGGCTATTAAACGGGTGTGATTCGCAAAAAGCCTTTTGTTTTTCCATGACGTTGATTTGCGGGGATGATTTCTCTGGTAGATAAGTGGGGAGAGGGGTAAAGGGCCGGAATAACCCGCGGCCGCGACTGATTTGCGAAGCATGGTGGCAAAATGGCCGTTGGCAAGATGTTCTCGTTTATTCATCGGGATAAGGGGTCGGGATGGTTGCCGGGTGAATGTACCCGCCATGCTCTCTGGGTTAGATAACATCATTACAAAACCGGCGAAATTCGCAATCTACACAGCGGCCGCGAACTGTTGTCGGTTCCGGTTGGCGTTGTTCATAGGCGATGTGAACCATGGCTTCGAGGGCCTGGTTGAGTTGCCGACGTAGGGCGGGGGTGAGGTTGATGCTGATCGCTTGCCGGGTAGGGATGAAGTAGAGGAAGGCGCGTTGGACTTTTTTTGCGGCCGCGGTGGGCCAGGTAGCTTCAATCAAACGGGCGTAGGCCATGAGTTGCAGGCGATGGTGGGGGCCTTCTTTCTGAGTCATTTTGTAATCCACGGGGATGAGTTCGGTGTCCGTTTCGATGAGCATGTCTATCTGGCCGGAAAGCCGCCATTCGGGGGAGTAGACATTGACATTGAAATGTCGTTCTCCCTGCTCCAGACCGTAAGTGCGTAAACTGCGCCGTTTTTCGTTGTCTTCAGCCTGCTGATGGGCGGCAATGCCTTCTTCCATTTTGTAGGTAAGCGGCCGCACTTCAGGTAATACGGTCTGGTAATAGAAGATACGGGGGCAATAAACGTATTGCTTCAGGTCAATGACACGGAAGGTAAATGGGTCGTGATCGAGCATGGGGACTCCTGGGGGAGGGGAAGTTTGAGGGACCAAGAGACTGGCAGTCTGTCGGAAAAAGAAATTCGTACACCGATTTTCACGGCCAAACTCGGATTTGGGAACATGGCGAAGCTAAAAATCCGTGTAATCCGTGTCGCTCCGTGTATCCAAAAAGTGATATACAAGAGTTTTCCGACAGGCTACCAGGCGATTCATAAACGCACAACTCGAAACTACTCTTCTTTCATATGGCACAGCCTGTTGCCCCAATCGGTGGTGCAGATGGGGATGAGTTGGATGTTGCCCGGTTTTTTGCCTAAAATGCGTCGCGTTTTCAGAAATAGCTCTTCTTGCAGATTGCGAGAGATGTTACCGGCAAACGCACTGTATTGAATGCGATCCAGGCCGTAATCCAGGCAGGCATCCGCGATTTTGGTGCGGGCGCGGTCGTTAGGGATGTCGTAGACGAGTAGGCAGTACATGGGAATTTATGATTGTGGATTTACGATTTCAGATTTTTGCCGCAATTGTCAATCTACAATCGTCAATTCTACTTACCAACTGGCTGCAAAGGGTTCATACCGGGGGCGTTCGCCGCGCAGGTAGGTGGCGAGGCGACGGGCCTGGGTTTGGATGATGTGGCGCAGGGGGTACCGTTTTTGCTCGTAGGGTTCGGCCGATTCCAACCGGTCTAACACCTTTTGCGCCAGTTGTTTGCGGGTGTCATCGGTCAGGAACCCCTTGTCATCCTGGTCAATTTTGACCCCTTTATTGACCAGACCGAGCATGGTACGGTCTACGACGGGGGCACGAAACTCTTCGATGAGGTCGAGGACAAGGCTGGGTTTGCCGGGACGGTCGGTATGGATGAAACCGGCGTAGGGATCGAGGCCCGCCAGGACGATGGCCTGGTGGAGTTCGCTGTAGAGGATGCCATAACCGTAGTTGAGGGCGGAGTTGAACGGGTCGGTGGCCCCGCGGCCGCGCCGCCCCGGCCAATTCAGTCGTTCTGGCAGTAACAGGGCCATCCCCTGCCAATATTTCTGGGCCGCCCGTCCTTCGATGGAGAATATTTGGTCACGCACTTCTTCAATAAAGTACCCTTCCTGCCGGGCGATGGTGTCGAGGGTGCGAATTTCTTCCTGATGGTCCAGAACTTCTGTCGCCAGCAGGCGCAGTTCATGGTGTAGATCGGGGTTGGTTTCCTTGCGATATTTAGCGGCGTATTTGAGCAGGGTCGCCTGGTTGTCAATTTTGCCTGAGGTAAAAGCCAGGGCGACTTGCCAGCCCAGGGCGGTGTTGTAGGCGGTGAGTTGGGCACGGCGGGTGAGCACGGTTCCTACCAGCCCGGAACTGTAGAGGCTGGCATAGGGGTTGCCGCTCCCGCTGAGGAAGTGGATGGGGATGCCGTGTTCGGTGCAGGCGCGGATGGCGTCGGCGGAGATGGAGACCCCGGTGTTGGCGATGGTGAGAGATTCGAGGTGGAGCAGGGGGGCCTGAGCCAGGGTTTCGCTGGCTTTGGTGATTTTGATGCGGCCGCTGTACTTGCCGACGTGACTGCCGAATTGATCGGCGATGAGGTGGGGAATGATGGGCATGAGGGTTCTCCTTTGGGGATGAAGTGAAGTGGCTAAAAATGACCGAAGTTGTTGGGGTTAGCATACAGGGGAAGGGGGCAAAAAATGGAAACAGCAAGAAAGGAATAAATAAAGGGAATGCGGCCGCGAAATTGCCTGAAACTGTTTCCGTACTGGAAACATAGTCCAAGCACTATCCAGATAAATCTGATGATGACTGGAGGTGCAACATGTTTGGTAATAAGAAGGTAAAGCAAGAACGATTAAGCCATTTGATGGCCTATTTGGAAGAAAATGATGAGGCCACACAGGCCGAACTGGCACGGTATCTTAAAGTTCCCCGATCAACGGTTCATAAAGATTTGACATGCCTGGAAGATACAGGTGTTTTGCTGGCCGAAGACAATAATGGGCGTCTTTCTCTATTTGGTCGTCGCTCTCGTCGTTGAAACACAGGCATGGTTCAAAAGCCAGTAAACGGTGCTTAGGAATCGTTCAAAAATAACCTGGGTGGCGCGGTCAGGAGACCGGTCACAGCAGTTTCATAGGTTATTGAATCTTCGATCCTTAGCGGTTTTTAGGTTGCGGCAGTCTTCAAGACCCAGTTGCCTCGCCCACCTGCCCCACCAAGGCCTCGTTTGCTATAGACCTTAAGATAATGATTTTGAGTAGGGGCTGAGCTTGTCGAAGCCCAGATCCACCTTCGACAGGCTCAACCAACCTCACCCCATTTTATTGAGAAGATACAGTGCTAATAGGAAAAATGGATTCAACGAGATTCGTAAGATGTTGCCATTTTAAGCAATAGTCTAAGGTAGACTGATGCGCGGAGGTATCACTCATGAGTCGAGGTATGAACCGTGCGGAACGGTTACGTGAAATGGAACGGCTGTATGTCCAACGCGGTTTCACCGACATTGAAATGGCCGAACGGTTGGATGTGAAACGGACGACAGTATGGAAAGACCGGACGATGCTGGAAGCAGAAGTGCCTTTTGTTCAGGATGAAAATGGGCGTTGGCGAATTGATAAGAGCCGGTATTTATCCGCAATTCGGGTCAATTTGCATGAGGCGTTGGCCCTTTATCTGGCGGCACGGCGGGTATCACGGCAGACACGCATTGCCCAGCCCCATGTAGCCAGTGGGTTGGAGAAGTTAGCGGCCGCGTTAAAACAGCCGATGGCAGAACGATTGGTGAACGCGGCCGCGACCGTTCTGACCCAATTAAGCCAACCGGAACGCATCTCGACCATTGAAGTTGTAACCCAGGCCTGGGTCGAAAGCCGTAAACTGCAAATTGTGTACCGTGCCCTGGATGCGCGTCATGCCCTAACCCATACCATTACCCCGCTCCTCATTGAACCGTCCTTGTGGAGTGATAGCACTTATCTCATTGCCCGGCTGGAGCGTACCGGCAAACCTATCCCATTTAAGATCGAACGCATCGAGCAGGCGATTTTGCTCCCGGAGACCTTTACGGTTGAGGCAGGCTTTGATGAACAGACATTATTGGAATATGCCTGGGGTATCTGGTATTCGGAAAACGAGCCGGTGACGGTGGAATTGCGTTTTGCCCCAGGCCAGCCCACGCGCCGTGTTAAGGAAACGGTCTGGCATCCCAAAGAGCAGGTAACAGATACGCCTGATGGGGGGTGTATGTGGTCGGCTCCGGTGGCGGAGTGGCAGGAGATGTTGCCGTGGATAAGGGGGTGGGGGTCGGATTGTGAGGTGGTGCGGCCGCTACAATTGCGCGAAACATTAATGGGTGAAGCCAGAGCGATGGCCGAGCAGTACGGTTGGTTTGTAAACAGTCACCCCAGACAACGCCAGAGTGCCACGGCTGATTTCTTTGGCTAATTAACGTCCCCGTTGGTAGGGAACAACAACTTGAATGTCGTTCATGGGATAGTGGCGAATATTGCGTGTATACAAAGTTGAAGCAGTCAGGTTGGCGGTAGCGGCAATGAGCGCATCGCCCAGGTCTAAGCGATGCTCCCTGGTATATTGCCGCAAATAATCCCCGGCAACACGGGCCAGCGGTTCATCCGCACCATAAATGGTAAACAAAGAGAAGAGTGCTTCGGTTGCATCTTCTTCTCCTGAGCGCATACCGGCCATAATTTCAGCTACCGTAGCGACCGAGATATAAAGCGTATGGCCCTGAAGCAAAGCGTCAAGCACAAATTCAGTAGCCGATCTATGACCGTGAAAATGATCAATGAGTATATCTGTGTCAACCACCATTTGCCGTTATCTCCAAATCAGCCAGCCGACTGCCCGCCCGTAGCCGGTTTACATATTCCACGCCATCAGCCGGTATATCGTCTCGTTCTTGCCATATACCGGCGGTGCGTGCCAAAATCGCATTGATCTCGCTGACAGGCAACAGGAGGAAACGGCCATCTTTACCGGGGAGCACCACATACTCTTCGCCAACCCGAACAGTTGCACGCGCCTCTTGCGGGATTGTGATGCGGAATAACTCGTCTACCCTGGATAACATCATACGTTGCTATCTCCTTTTGCACGATAAAAATAAGCTGTGCCGTACATAGGTTCAGTATAATCGAAATCGAACAGAGACAAAAGCACCATGAGTGACTCTTACATTTACCAGGAAAAGATTAAAGAGCTAATGTTGACCGGCCATTCGGTGATCTTGCAGGCCCCAACGGGTGCTGGCAAAACCCGCGCCGCCTTAACACCATTTTTAGACAGATTTTGGGATGATCCGTCTCATCGCTTTCCTAAAAAATGCGTTTATGCGGTTCCCATGCGCGTCTTAGCCAATCAGTTTAACGAAGAAACAGAGGCTAATGCGGCAAAGTATAGGCGTCTTTTTCAGCGCAATCTGAGCGTAAAACAGCAGACGGGCGAATACAAAGATGACCCTCAATTTCATGCCGACATTACCTTTGCCACCATAGATCAGGTGTTGAGTGGCTGGCTTATGGCCCCCTACAGCCTGCCCTACCGGCTGGGCAATATGAACGCCGGGGCGTTTGTTGGTAGTTATCTCATTTTTGACGAATTTCACCTGTTTGATCCCGACTCCACTTTGCCGACAACCTTACAAATGCTGAAAACGCTCAATGGGGTCAGCCCTTTTCTCCTGATGACGGCTACTTTTTCCAACGATATGCTGACAAAGTTAGCCCGCCACTTAAACGCCACCCCCTTCTTGCTCACAGAAGAGATGTTGGCCGAAATTCCGGCCCAAAATAAAGAGCGGCGATTTTATACTGCGGCCGCGCCACTGACCTACAAAGACGACGAAAAACGAATTCGGGCTGATGAAACGGGTGTAGCTGACATTCTGCGAATCCATCAGGCTCAAACCCGAAACAAGCCGCGCACCCTGGTTGTTTGTAATCAAATTGAACGAGCGCAAGCTGTTTATACCGCCTTGTGCCAACAAAAACCGGCTGACGTGACGGTTCGTTTATTGCACAGCCGCTTTCTCAAAAAGGATCGCCAAACAATTGAGAGTTTTATCCGTCGAGAGTTTGGTAAAGACACAACAGGACATACCATTCCTAGCCTGATTGTTGTTGCTACTCAAGTTGTAGAAGTGGGGTTGGATATGAGTTGTGCTACTTTGCACACCGAACTCGCTCCAGCTTCTTCTCTCTTGCAACGAGCCGGACGCTGTGCCCGTTACCCTGGTGAATCAGGACAGGTGTATGTTTATCCAGTAGATGAAAAGGAGTACGCACCTTATCACGGAACTCATGCCCATCAGCAATGTGACCTGGCCTGGGAATGGCTACAAAATAACCAAGATCGCCACTTAACCTTTGCTGATGAACAGGCGTTAATCAACCATGCCCACGCGTCCAGCGACAATATGATCCTCAATGCCATCTTTGGCGGGGAATATGAACGGTTGGAACAAATTTGGTCAGCCTGGCGGGGCGAGAAGGATCGGGGCGAAACGGCCGCCCTTATCCGCGACGTACAATCCGTTTCATTAGTTGTCCATGCCAACCCTGACCAATTAGCGGCCGCGCCCTTCCGCGCCGACTCCTTTTCCATCCACCCCGGCACACTACAAGGCAAGTTCGCCCAATGGCAGGAGCTTAATAACAAACTCGATCCCGATTTTGACGACCATTATCACAATTGGCTGATCTGCAAACTGGTGGAAGACACCAATGACGATGAAGCGATTCAGGGCAATCGCCCGATTCGTTACGCTTTTAAGGAAGTCAAATCAAAATACGAATTATACGCGCCGCTGTTTGTCGTTAATCCAGCACTGGTAGGCTATTCGCCGGAGTTAGGACTTACCCTGTACCCAGGCGAACGGTATGAAACGGCTGTCCCAGAAGTGGCGTCCGTTCGTCCGTATGAGTCGTATCACTATAAACTGGAGAGCTATTATCGCCACATCGAATTAGTTCATGGAGCATTTGTGGACCAATCATTCGCCCTATTCAGCGCGGCCGCGGCGCGGTTGGAAAAGGCTTACGGCTGGCGTAATGGCATTATTACCGAAATGGCGCATCTGGTTATGGTAGTCCATGACATGGGCAAATTGAGCATGGGCTGGCAGGATTGGGTGCAAAAGTGGCAAAAGGGGATTGGCAAAAGCCACCCCAGTTTTCCCGCCGCCCACACCGATTACGATCCCGACGATCCCGCTCATCAAATTAAGATAGGCAAACGGCCAGCCCATGCTGTAGAAAGCGCATTGGCGGCGTTTCCTATTCTGCAAAGCCTGGTTGCTTCCGAATTGGAAAAATATTGGCCCTTATTGCGGGCCGCGTTTACGGCCATTGCCCGCCATCATGCCCCTTTTTCTTCTCAACCAGGTAACTATCAGCTTATCTCAACACATACCCAGGAAGTTGCCGCGACATTAAAACTGTTGCCGGAACGTGTACACCAATTATGTCGAAATGCCGGAGCACTCGCCGGAATAAATAGTGCTAACTTGCCTGTGCGTGTTCTTGAAGAGATGTTTATCAATCCGCGTCTTGAGCAAGATGTCTGTT
>JAGNBF010000182.1:7872-9216 GCA_018004935.1 Chloroflexota bacterium
ATAGATAAGACAACCGGAACCTTCGCTGATGAATTATTAGCCGCCGGATTTCTGCGTTTGCTGGAGAAATTACTCTTTCAGCAAGGGGTGGTTAATCCGGATATTGTACAGACGGATTGTGGTCATTATTACCAGATTCAAGTTCAACCGGCTTTGGATACAGCTTGCCTGGATGAAAAAGCCAATCCTTTTGTTCTGGCCCCCATCCTACGCACAACAAAAAACAAAACACAACTGCCTGATCTCCCTGATGATTCATTCTACGTAGTGGATTATGAAGTGGAAAAAGAAAAGCGGGATATTTTCTTCACTGCTTATGGGGACCTTGAAAGCACCTTGAAGCGGGCCTATGCCATTGGCGACGATGACAATTTCCCTTTTGCCTCTTTACCGGTTGCACCCCATGAACGGTGGAATGTGTTTGCGCTACTGAATGCCCCACCCATGCCTATCAATGGTTACAACCAGTTATTAACGCAATGGCTGGCGGTCGGTAAAGCGCAACAAACAGGCAACGTTTGTCGCTTGTTATGTGATTTGTTTAGTCAGATACCAAATGATTTAGAGACAGCCATAACCCAATGGAAAAAATTATCAAAACCATATTCCTGGCAAGAGCAAGCCACCGCCAGCCAGTTTTTCAACCCATCACAGGGAAAAGGCATAAATAAAATACAACCTGATGGTGTTGGCCTGGGCAATGTAAGTAATTTCTGGTTGCTGGAACTACTTAAGGCAGTTGGTTTTTATCATATTGCCTTTACCGGGCGGGTGAAAGGGGCAGATGACCGTAAAACATACGTCCCTGCCGTTGGACGCTCCAGTTTGAGAGCACGGGAACGCGTACAAGAACAATTTGAAAAGAAAATACGATTTGGTGAAACAGCCGTTCGTGCTGATATCCTCACCATCATTCGTTATGTCCAGGCATTTATTGAGTGGGTGGAAACTGCCCAATCAGAAACGGCCAGCGAAACAGAGAAGATGTTATTGGCCCTGATGGGCAAGACCAAACGGCCCTCTGATTTTTTGCGGGGTTTTCATGCTGTTTTTTATAAGAGCCTGGGCACTGCGGCCGCGACCATGAATATCGCCTTCCTCAATCTCCCCGGCTGGGTAGAAATACGCCAACCAGAAGATGCACCCCTTTTTCAAGAAATTTTGGCAGAACAGGTAGGGATCATCCAGCAGTTTGCCGAAAATAAAGGTGAAGAAATAACCCTGCTCCAACAGTTCCGTGACTTCATTGTCGCTGACAACCTTGATCCCTTTTTTGAATTTACGACAGCCTATAGCAGTTGGTTAATGAGCGCGGGAGAAAAACCTGGCTTCCCGCCACGCAAA
>JAGNBF010000085.1:0-29011 GCA_018004935.1 Chloroflexota bacterium
CAATTATTCATGATGACAGTTCTCCTTATGCAACTGTTTTGTTCGCACTTACATTTTTGCAGGGAAAGCTGTCATCGTCATCTTTTTATGACTTGTACCCCTATTGGTACAAAATTTAGGTAGTTATACTCGTACCAACTATTATGGTAACACAACTTATGATGATTATCCTGTGATTTATGTCAGTTGGTATGATGCAAATAATTACTGTGAGTGGGTAGGACGTCGTTTGCCAACAGAAGCGGAATGGGAAAAGGCTGCTCGGGGAACTGATGAGCAAGAATACCCATGGGGAAATCAGTTTGATGGGATAAGGCTCAATTTTTGTGATAGTAACTGCACCTATGAATCGGCAGATGGGAACATAAATGACGAGTATTCAGATACGTCACCAGTGGGTTATTATTCACAGGGTATCAGCCCCTATGGAGCATTTGATATGGCTGGCAATGTATGGGAATGGGTGGCTGATTTTTGGGGTGACTATCCAAGCGGTTCTGTAAGCAATCCACAGGGGCCAGATTCTAGTACCTATCGTATATATCGCGGTGGTGGTTGGGATAGTTCTAAAGATCTTGTTCGTAGCACTTTTCGTGGCATTAGTTTCGATTCACCCTCGATTTATTATGATTATCTTGGCTTCCGCTGTGCTGAAGACGAATGACATTGTAAGAAGTTTTGACAAGCCACTCAGATCGTCTTGTGTGGATGTTCGCTGCCAGTACCAGATAATGATCATTTCAGGGTGTTTCTGAACAAAAGTTGATCACATCGAAAAAATAGATAATTTTCAGTGACCAAAATCAGAAAAAGGCGTTAAAAAATGAAAATTAATTATTTGACAATCAAGAAGAGGCGATTGCTCTACACTAGTTTTTTTACGATCCTGGCTTTTGTTATAGGTAGCACATTAATAGTTCCAGGCATCAGCGGGCTATTGGCTTCCTTTCAAGAAATGGCCAACGCCTATCAGACTATTGATCACGTCAAAATTGGGCCATGGTCAGTTGTTGGCTTATTATCAGTTCTTCTACTTTACACAACAATCATTCTCTCCCTCCAATGGCCCTCTCACATCCGCTCTTTTACGGTAGCCGCTGCCATCAGCTCATTTACAATTTGGTGTGTACTGTTTATTTATCGTTCATCTTTCGTTGCCATAGATCAGCAAAGATACTTTTCATTGTTTGATGATGCAATGATCTCTATGCGCTACGGATGGAATCTAGCTCATGGAGCAGGCTTGGTTTGGAATCCAGGGGAACATGTAGAAGGATATACCAACTTGCTAATGACACTTATCATGGCTTTAACATCCATGATTGTGGACAAGAAATTGGCAGTTTTTGTAATTCAAGTTTTCGGAATCTTCTGTCTACTTACAAATGGTTGGTTGCTCGTTCAAATCACGCAGCAATTCACTCTCAAATACTTGCGCCAACAACGTTTCAAGATTTCAGTGTTAGCTCTAGGGCTTTTATTTACCTATTATCCCCTTTCATACTGGACTCTAATGGGAATGGAAACAGGCCTGTTAACCGCTTTGTTGCTTTTGAGCATTCTTTTGGTGTTGCGCTATGAAGCAACACGCCATACAAACTATTTATGGTTAATCTCTATCACGCTGGGCTTAAGTTATTTAACTCGACCCGACTCGATAATCCCCGCGATGTTAATCATTATGTATGTAGTGTATGTACACTACTTGAGCACCATCAAACAAAAGAAATGGTGGAAACTTTTCATTACTTTAGGAATTTATTCACTCTTTATTGTGGGAATGGGGCTATTTCGTTGGTTGTACTATGGAGAACTTGTGCCAAACACTTATGTCCTTAAAATGACCGGTATGTCCACTGTCACACGTATGAGCAATGGTTGGGGATTTATATTACCTTACCTAAAGACACACGGATGGCTTTATGGTCTAGCTTTTTGGAGCATATTAAAACAGGGACTTTCACGACAAAGAGTATTTAGTTTTACCTTTGCTGTGATTTTCCTGGTCTATACAATTTGGGTCGGCGGCGATCCCTGGCCGTACTGGCGGTTTACGACCCCCGGCTTACCCTTACTATTCTTCTTAATAGCTGAAGCAAGTGTTTATTTCTCTGACAAAATTTCAGGCTATTTTCAAACTGCGTACCCACAAATAGATGTCTTATCAAAGATACCGCAGGGGGCATTCTTAGGAATGTTTATCATATTTGTTTCATTGGCTATAAATACTACCTTTTTATCCGAAATGTGGTTTCAAAAAGTGCCTTATCAAGTTGATGGTAACCGTCTTAACGTTAACCGCTCGCTGGCTATTAACTATCTGACAACTTCAGATGCAACTGTGGGAGTATTTGGTGCAGGCGTAATTCCCTATTTTACTGATCGTCAGGCCATTGATTTTTTTGGCAAATCAGATCCCAGGATAGCACATTTATCTCCCGATCTTTCAGGAGCAGTAAGTTGGGCGGGTATGTTTAGTGTTCCAGGTCACAATAAATACGATCTAAATTATTCTATTGTGCTCTTACAACCTACTTATATTGAATCGTCTCGTTCTGGTCAACAAGATTTAACTGAATGGGCAAGTAACTATTATACTGAGGTAACCTATAGAGGAACAACTTTGTTATTACGCACAGGAGCATCTACAGTATATTGGGATCGCATTGAGCCCCTGCCTAAGAATCGCTAAAAAGAAACAAAACAATATACGTTTAGTTTATTCTAGAAGATCAGGCTTTTAGGACTTATTTTTTGCGGTAAAGCAAGCTCCAAGATGTACTGTTTTCCAGGCAGTCGACACTCTTAAAAGAGACCATTGAGACACTTTGAGGGAACTTCAAACCAGTCGCTTCCCTTTGCTGTTTAGTGCAGGAAACCAGCTATGCCATTAACTCAAGGTCAAGAGCTTAATAATCGTTATCGTATTGTGAAATCCATTGGGCAGGGTGGGTTTGGGGCTATTTATCGAGCCTGGGATGTGGCTCTCAACCGTTCCTGCGCCATCAAGGAAAACCTGGACACCAGCATTGAGGCCCACAGACAGTTTGATCAAGAAGCAAAACTCTTGGCCCGTCTGCAACACAGTAACATCCCTTATATTTACGACTATTTTTTCCTGCCCGGCATGGGGCAGTATCTGGTGATGGATTTTGTTGAGGGTCAAAATCTACAGGCCATGCTGGAAACAAGAGGGCCTCTTCCGGAAGCAGAAGTCCTGCCTTGGGCACGGCAAATTTGTGATGCGCTCACCTACTTGCACAGCCAGTCACCCCCCATCATTCATCGAGACATCAAACCCGCCAACATCATTATCACCCAACAGGGTCGGGCCATGCTGGTGGATTTTGGCATTTCAAAGATATATGCGCCGCACCTGAAAACCACAAGCGGCGCACGGGCTGTAACACCCGGTTTTTCTCCTTGTGAACAGTATGGGTTGGGAACGACAGACAATCGTAGCGATATTTATGCGTTGGGGGCCACACTATATACGCTACTAACCGGGCAAGAACCGCCTGAAAGCATTGCTGTGGTGAGTGGCGCGGCCGCGTTAACCCCACCTCGTACCGTTAACCCAGCCATTACACCTCATGTGGCTGAAGCGATTGAAAAGGCCCTGCAAGTGCGCCCAACAGATCGGTTTGCGACTGCGGCCGCGTTCGCCCTTCGCCATTTCTGTACTACGAATATAACAAGAAACGATTGCGGCCGCGTGCCTGAAAGTGGTTCGGTTGGGAAACCGGCCACAGCAAACGCAAAAGTTGTTTGCGAACGAACCCTTTCGTAACATAGGCAATCCCCACCTACAGATCAATCGGTTTTGTCAGAAGTTCAAGCAAAAGTTTGATAGAGGCTTCCACATCATCACGGTCTACCGTTTCGCTGGGAGAATGGGCATAACGCGTAGGCACCGAAATACATCCAGCAATACTACCCGCATTGGCAACCTGCATCGCCCGGGCATCAGTTGAACCCCGTTCCAACACCTCTAATTGATAAGGAATACCGGCCTCTTTGGCCCGCTGTTTCATCAAGCGCACCAGGCCCGCATGGGCAATCATGCCGGTATCTTTGACTTTAATCGCCGTCCCTTTGCCTAATGCCAGCGCACCATACTGCGTACCAGGAACATCACCAGCAGGGGTAATGTCTACAGCCAGACTAATTTCCGGGTTGAGGCCATTCGCCACAGCCTCCGCCCCCCGTGTGCCAATCTCTTCTTGCACGGTAAAGGCAAAATAAAGATCATGGGGCGAGGTCTGGAGCCGTTTGAGGGCTTCAATCATGATGACACAGCCAATCCGATCATCCATCGTTTTGGCAATGAGATGGTTGCCCTGAATGATGAGGGGACGCACAAAACCGGCGGCATCTCCTACCTCAACCGGGCAATCTTCCGGGCTGGTAGCACCAACATCAATATAATGTTTGTCCAACCCATTGATTTTGCTCCAATCTTCCACTCGTTCACTGTAAATAACACCCGTTGTGCCATTAGCAAACTGCACGCGGCCGCCCATCAGGGTATGGGGAAACACACCCCCAATATTGGTAAAACGCAAGAACCCTTTTTCGGTGATATACGTCACCATAATACCAATTTCATCCATATGGGCGGCAACTAAAATTTTGCGGCCGCGACCCTCCCCTTTTTTATGGGTGATCAGATTCCCCATTGCATCCACAAACATTTCATCTACATAAGGGGCAACTTCCGGTTGAATCAGTTCACGCATCTGGTCTTCAAAACCTGAAGGACCATATGCTTCCGTTAATTTTCTGATAAGCTCATTCATCATCTACCTCGATTGGTTCACCTGAGTTTAACCCACTACCCATCTCCAGAGCCGAGGAATGGTGGGAATAGTGGGGTTTTGGCTTGCGGCCGCGTCTCTTCGCACAGCCATTTTTATACCTAATTGGAACTATACCCCCTTCAGGCAAACAGGTAAACTAGGCAACTATACTGAGGGTTCGCCCACAAATAACGTTTGAGTTTGCTGTGGCCGGTCTCCTGACCGCGCCCTCAACTTAAGGGGACAAAACAATGCATAACCATATAACCGCCGATGTTTTACAAACAGCCCTCACCTGGGTCAAACAATCACCTACCGATGAAGGTCTTCTGGAAATGATTGTTGCCCGCCCGGCTCTTGATGAGCGCCAGGTGTTGATGGTGGGTGAATTACACCCGGAAACCGGGTTGATAGGTGATAACTGGCAGGTACGCGGCAGTAAACGTACCGAAGACGGCACCTCTCACCCGGAAATGCAGATCACCCTGATGAATGCCAGGGCTATCCAAACACTGACACAAAACCGTGAGCGCTGGCCGTTGGCAGGAGACCAATTATTTGTAGATTTAGACCTGACCCCAACCAATCTTCCCCCCGGTCACCGGTTAGAAATAGGTAGTGCCGTTCTAGAAATTACTGCCATACCCCACACCGGTTGCCAGAAATTCACCGACCGCTTCGGCCATGATGCCATTCGTTGGGTCAACTCACCCGAAGGACGCGAACTACGTTTGCGTGGTATCTACGCCAAAGTGATCCAGCCCGGTAAGATTCAGGCAGGTGATGCCATCATCGTCCGCCGTCCCGTGCTATAATCAATTCATGTTGACGTTCGCGGCCGCGGTACAACAATCGCCTCTCCCCCTTTTCACGGCTGGCCTCTGCTTTGCCCGCGAAATCGCCTACCCTGGTCTGGATATCCCGGCCACTCTGCTCCAGCTAGACAACCTGGAACAGATGGCCCGTGACGCCTCCCCACCAACCCACGATGATCTGGCGCGTGGTCAGTGGCTGGCCCAACTCCTTTTTCATGAATGGGCATTCCAGGGCAACTTTGAAGAGTACACAGATCCCCGCAATAGCTACCTCAATGAGCTGTTGGAGCGTCGGCGAGGCATTCCAATCACCCTCTCTGTCCTCTACCTTGCCCTGGCCGAACGGTTCGCAATACCGGCCACGGGCATAGGGTTGCCCGGCCATTTTATTGTGGCCGTGCGCAGTCAGAATAAACGCCTGTTACTAGACCCATTTCATCGCGGCCGCGAGCTTTCCTTACCTGATTGTGCCCGCCTGGTCGCAGATACATCCGGCTACACCGGCAGTTTCCAGGCCGAATGGCTCACCCCTTTGGCTCCTCAAACCATTCTCTTCCGCATGTTAAACAATTTGCGCCTCATCTACCTGGAACAAAATGCCACCGAACTGGCCTTAAACGTGCTGACGCAAATGGAACTACTCGATCCTCACAATCCCGTTCTTATTCGTGACCGAGGTGTCCTTCATTACCGGCGCAAACAATACCGTCAGGCCCTTTTCTACCTGGACCAATATGCCCGTCTGGCCCCCGGCGCTCCTGATACCCATTGGCTCAAACAAAACTTGGGACAAGAATTGACTGACTGGGTACGCCTGAATTAAGCCCAGTGAATCATAGACACGGCGAATGAAAACAGCGAGTGGCGAGCGGCGAGTAGGTGTTCTTACTCGCTTACTCGCTTACTCGCATACTCGCATACTCGCACACTCGCACACTTATTTTCACAGAAATTCCACATGAGCCTACAGCGCACCAAGATGGATAAAAATTTGTAGGACGATTTGCCAAAGGGTGTGTTTCAAATGAGTTGAATAACAGCTATGCTCAATTGTCACAATGGGTAGGGGTGGGACAGGTGGGGTTGGCCTCATCTTTTCACCCTGGCCTCATCTCCCACCTGGCTCACCCTGGTAGCAGACAAGGCCTTGGTGGGGCAGGTGGGCGAGGCAACCGGGAGAACACGTTGGGGTGATCAGTCAATATTTCTCCCGGTTGCCCCGCCCCTACGACTCAACCGAAATGAAACACACCCTTTGCCAAATCGCCCTACATTTTCGTAGGAGTTCCCCATGAGCCTACGGCACACCAAGATGAATGAAAATAACGCCACCATTTTTCATTCCTATCCGTGTTTTTTCCTATCCGTGTTTCCATTATCCGTGGCTATTTTCTCAGGAGTAAATGATGGACATTGCAATCGTTGGCTTAGGCAAAATGGGTGGCAACATGGCCCGACGTTTATTACGCCACGGGCATCGTGTAGTGGGTTACAACCTCACCGCAGAAATTACCAATCAGTTAGTAAAGGAAGAAGGTCTCGTAGCCGCTTACTCATTAGAAGAAGTGGTCAAATTGCTCTCGCCCCGGCGTACCGTATGGGTAATGGTTCCAGCGGGTGACCCCACAGAAACAACCGTGATGGCTTTAAGCGATCTACTAACCCCCGGGGATGTCATCATTGATGGTGGCAACAGCAATTACAAAGAGTCGCAACGCCGCGCGGCCGCGACCCAGGCCAAAGGTCTCCATTTCATAGATGTGGGTACTAGTGGGGGCGTGTGGGGTTTACAAGAAGGCTACAGCCTGATGATCGGGGGCCACAAATCGGTTGTCGAACACCTTACCCCCATTTTTGCCACCCTGGCCCCAGCCCCAGACAAAGGCTGGGGACACGTAGGCCCAGCGGGAGCAGGGCACTTCGTCAAAATGGTCCACAACGGCATTGAGTACGGCCTCATGCAAGCCTTCGCTGAAGGATTCGAGATCATGCGTGCCAAAGAAAGCCTGGGCCTGGACCTCCACCAAGTTGCTGAAATCTGGCGAGTGGGGAGTGTCGTACGTTCCTGGTTACTTGACCTCACCGCCAACGCCCTGGCCCAGGATCCCTCCCTTAGCGACATTCGTGGCTGGGTGGCAGATAGCGGCGAAGGACGCTGGACAGTCGCCGAGGCAATAGATTTGGATGTCCCAGCCCCGGTTATTACCTTAGCCTTACAAGCCCGGTTTGTCAGCCGCCAAGACGAGAGCTATGCCGCCAAACTATTGGCCGCCATGCGCAATCAGTTCGGGGGGCATGCGGTTAAAAAAACAGGGGAATCTTCTTGAGTTTAACGACCAGCACCAGTTTCCTCTGGGCATCCACAGACTTGACACACACCTTCTTGAGGTCTCTCCGTGCTCTTTTTCGCATTTAGGATCAGCGCTTGTAACGACTAAGTAATCGTTCGTTTTTAACTCAGCGATTTGCTGTGGCCGGTCTCCTGACCATGCCACTCCCAGCGAACAAGTTATTTATACTTACCACGGTCATAAAGTGACATTTTATTGGCGACGACAGCCTGGATAGGTTTGGGCTGAAGACCCATCCCCCGGCGATCCCAGAGAGAAGGGGAGAAACCCACTGGCAGGGTGTCTGCCCCCACACCTACCGATAGGGGTGTTTATTCCAGCTTAACCAATAGAAACCCAAATCATTCATCAATTGATTGAATTCCTGATACCCCACTGGTTTTACCAGATAACTATTGACATAATTATCGTAAGCACGCATAACATCCCGTTCCGCTTCTGAGGTAGTGAGAATAACCACCGGTATCTGGCGTAATTCCGGGCTGGTTTTAATGGTCTTTAACACTTCCAAACCATCTACGCGGGGCAGGCGCAAATCTAAGAGGATGACATGCGG
This sequence comes from Chloroflexota bacterium, assembly GCA_018004935.1. Taxonomy (GTDB): domain Bacteria; phylum Chloroflexota; class Anaerolineae; order Promineifilales; family Promineifilaceae; genus Trichofilum. Next base: position 8,522 of record JAGNBF010000085.1, read on the forward strand.
CCGCGCTTTTGCATCAATTTGCCGTACTTCCGGGGCAAATAAATAATCCAAGGCCGACTGGCCATTATCAAAATGAATCACCCGGTTGGCAACCTTATGATCCGCGAGCGTCCGCATGACTAACTCCGCATGATCAGCATTATCTTCTACCAACATTACCAATACAGGTTCACCCTGCATAATCTCCTCCTACGGAAATGTAAGGCGATTTTGTAAATCGCCCGATGGACGATTTACAAAATCGTCCTACAAATTTTCATCCCTCTTCGTGATCGTTCGTTTTTGACTTAGGGTTCGTAAAAATATAACTTCCCGGTTTAGACCTGACAGGTTTCCGAAAACCTGTCAGATCTTGACGGAACTTAATCTTTTACAGGCCCTTAGCAGTTTACTGTGGCCACTCTCCTGACCGTGTCACCCACATTATTCCCGAACGATGACTTAGGACGCTACAAACCCAAGGGAAACTTCGGTAAAATACAGTACGGAGGGCTGAGTTCCCCCTATACCTTTATGTGATACCGGGATTTGCGGGTTTTCTGCCCCGGTATAAGGGAGTAGACTCAGGGCATCGGCAAAGTAAAACAAAAACAAGAGCCGTACCCTAACCCAGCCGATTCCACCCAGATACGACCCCCATGAATCTCAATAATCCGGTTAACCAACGCGAGGCCAATACCTGTACCTTCACTTTGGGCATCCAGCTTATCAAATAACCCAAAGATTTTTTCCTGGTAACGAGGATCAATACCCAGGCCATTATCACAAATACAAAAGATAGGCGGTCCCTCTGTCTGCCGAACCAGAACCTCAATTGTTGGCTCTGGCTGGTTGCCCATAAATTTGACCGCATTATCCACCAAATTGAGCATAACCTCCACAAGCCGGGGCTTGTCTACAACAACGGCAGGTAAATCTTCAGCCACCCGTATTTTAACACCGCGTTCAGCAATACGACCTGTGACCAACCCTACCGCTTCCCACACGATTTCCTCAAAAGGGATAATGACAGGCTCATTGATCACCCGGCCCACCCGCGACAATTGCAACAAATCCTCTAGCAAAGCCTGCATCTTATTGGTAGCATCAGTAATACGGGCCAGATCGGTTTGAAACCGTTCCATATTTCCTGCTTGAGCATCTCTTTGTAAAAAGCCCAGAAACCCCCGCATCGTAATTAGCGGACTTTTCAGGTCATGGGAAACAGTATAAGTAAAACGCTCTAGTTCGGCATTCTTGTTTTCCAACTCTTTCACCGCCGTTTGCAACCGGGCCAGGGCGGTTTGTGTTTGCGTATGGAGATGTGCATTTTGAATGGCAATGGCAATCTGTGCCGCCAGCGTCGTATAAACGGAAACCGTTTCCGGGGTGAAATAATTAATTTGTTCTGATTGGGCGTCTAACACGCCAATGAGCGTTTCGCCCACATACATGGGCACAGCCAACTCCGATTGGGTATCGGGCAGGTGTGCGTTGGGTAGCCAGTTGGGGCTATTGTACACATCATTAACCACGAGAGGATTGCGCGTGCGGGCGGCTTCAGCGACCAATGATTGGGGGTGGTGTAAAGCAATTATCCGGTTTTCCGGTGTACCATAATGGGGACTGCCCACATGCCAGCCACAGGCAACAATACTCAACGTGTCAGAGGTGGATTCATAGAGGAAAATATGGGTATGGTACAAACCAAAACGATGTTGCGTAAGTTGTACCACTTCTGATAAGAGACGGGTAGGATCTAGGATAGTCGCGGCCGCAAGGCTGACTTCAGCTACCGTTTGTAGTTCATTCACCCGGCGGGTCAAGTCCACTTCATTCGCCTGAAGTCGTATCAGTTCGGCTTTGGTAAGGCGAGGAGATAAAAATAACTGCCTGATATAATTGAGCATAATGCGTCTCTGATGTTGGTAACTACACTGGCTCAAGCATTATATGAAAGGCGTCAGGCAAATGCTACCGCATTTTATCCTACTCAATTCGGAGCGCATCTAGAGGACGGAGCAAGATCCAGAGTAACGACTAACCCTCTCCCAAAGCGGGAGAGGGAACCAACTCCCCTCTCCCGCTTTGGGAGAGGCTGGGGGTGAAGGTCAGTTACCAACTTTCGCGCTGGCTCCACATTCCAGTAAGGTGATTTATGACTGTTATTCCGGCTCACTTTCGTTTACCGATGGCCCCTGTCGCGGCCGCGGCCGCTGTTGTTGTTCAGGGACCCCTACGACTTACCGTGTTAACTGCCCGGCTGTTACGCCTGGAATACAGTCCTACGGGGACCTTTGAAGACCATGCCAGCCAGGTCTTCTGGCATCGTTTACAGCCTGTACCCCTCTTTCACATCACCCTGGATGACACCCACCTGACCCTCACCACCGAGGCATTACGGCTCCACACAACACTGCCCGCCACCCCGGAAAATCTAACCATCACCCTGTTAGACAGCGGCCACGTCTGGCACTACGGCGCTACAGATCAAGGAAACCTGATGGGTACTGCACGCACCCTGGATGGAATAAGCGGCGACACCGTGTTAGAGCCTGGCCTGCTCTCTCGTTCTGGATGGACAGTCATTGACGATTCGGCATCCCTGGTTTTTAACGAACACGGCTGGCTGGAACCCCGCACCAACCCCACCAACCTGGACCTCTATTTTTTTGGCTATGGGCAGGAATATCTGGCCTGTCTTCAAGATTTTCAACGCCTCTGCGGCCGCGTTCCCCTCATCCCTCGTTACATCCTGGGTAACTGGTGGAGCCGTTATTGGGCCTATACACAAACCGAATTAACCAACTTGCTACGCGAATTTCGCGCCCATGACATCCCCCTCTCCATCTGCATCATTGATATGGACTGGCATCTCACCAATATCAGCCCCGAAAATAATGGCTGGACCGGCTACACCTGGAATCGCACTTTATTCCCTGATCCCCCTGGTTTCATCAATTGGCTACACGAAAACAAACTGCGCACCGCCCTTAACCTTCATCCCGCCCTCGGTGTCTGGCCCCACGAAGAAGCCTACCCCGCCTTTGCCCGGTTGATGAACCTGGACCCCTCCACCCCACAGCCAATTCCCTTTGCCCTGGCCGATCCCCAGTTTGCCCAAGGTTATTTTGAATTATTACATCATCCCCAAGAGGCCAATGGTGTAGATTTTTGGTGGATTGATTGGCAACAAGGGACAACAACCGCTCTGGCTGGCCTGGACCCGCTCTGGTGGCTCAACCATCTCCATTTTTATGATTTGGGACGAGATGGCAAAAAACGGCCCTTCATTTTTTCCCGCTGGGGTGGGCCAGGTAATCACCGCTACCCCATCGGCTTCTCTGGAGACACCCATGTGGACTGGCCATCGCTGGCCTTCCAACCCGCTTTCACGGCTACAGCCGCCAACGTTGGGTATAGCTGGTGGAGCCATGATATTGGAGGGCACCAGGAAGGGGTGGAAGAGCCAGAGTTGTATGCCCGCTGGGTTCAATTTGGCCTGTTCAGCCCCATCTTACGCCTGCACAGCGCTAAAACGGCCTTTTTAGAGCGCCGCCCCTGGCTTTATGATGCCGAAACATACCACGCCGTGAAGAAGGCCATGCAACTGCGTCATGCGTTTATTCCTTATCTTTATACCATGGCCTGGCGCAATGAAATGGATGGCAAGGCGTTGGTGCGGCCGCTTTACCATGATTACCCCCACGAAGAAGCCGCCTATGATTGTCCCCAACAATATCTGTTTGGCTCAGAATTACTCGTCTCCCCTTATACAGACCCCATGGATATGGATGTACGCCTGAGTCGGCAGGCTGTCTGGTTGCCGCAGGGTGATTGGTACCACTTTTTTAATGGCACCTATTATAAGGGCGGCCGCACCCTGGTAACTTATGGTTCTCTGGCAGATATTCCTGTTTTTGCCAAAGCTGGTGCCATTGTACCCCTGGGGCCAGAAGTCAGTTGGGGCGGCACAGAAATCCCCACGGAACTCCATGTCCACATTTTTGCCGGAGCCGATGGTCATTTTGACTTGTTTGAAGATGATGGGGAAACAGTAGCTTATCAGGAAGGAGATTATTGTTTGACACCCCTGGAAGTGTTGTGGTGGGAAAAGGAGATGGTGGTGATTGTGAACGCGGCCGCGGGCCAGACACGCCATTTACCACCCCAACGCGATTACACCTTCTACCTGGTTGGCCTCAAAAACCCCGACATCCTGACCGTACAGGTAGATGGCATAGACCGCCCCTTTGCCTATGGGTATGATGAAACCCGAGAATGCCTCACCGTCATGGTCCTGGGTTTACCCGTGACGGCCAGTTGCCGTGTGGTGGCCTGGCACGCTGACGGATTGTTGGCCCGGCGCAACCGCCTTCAGGAAACCTTGTCTTACTACCTGCGTACTTTTCGCCTGGAAACCAATGTCAAATCTACCATCGCCTGGCAATGGGCCAACATTCAGACCAACCCCACCCTCCTCGATGAATATCCCCTGACCTCTAGCCAGCGGGAAGCCTTATTAGACCTGATTGATAGTCTGAAATGACCCCATCAACCCCAACAGCCACCACCATAACAACCCCGGTTTGGCTCCGAGAGCAATGGTATCGGCGAGGCCAAAGAGGTGGAAAGCTAAAAAAGTAGCACAAATGCCCACCACCAACACCGCGGTAAAGGCGGATGAAGCATGAAGTTGTTGCCACCCGTACCCACCCACCAGCCCCAACAAGGCCAGATAAGCCACCAATCCGGGTAAACCAGTATCTAACGCCATCTGGAGAAAAACATTATGGGCATGGGCAATATCCGGATTGGGATATATGGTAATGGGGTACAGGCGTAACACCACCCGGCGAAATGTGCCCAGCCCCGTACCAGTAAAGGGAAAATCGCCAATGGCTTCCAGGGCATAACGCCACACCTCTACCCGGAAGGCCAGCGTTTCCAGGGGATCGGTTGCCCCGGTTGCCGGGGGCATTTCTGCCCCGGAGATGCCTGAAAAAACGACCCCTAAACCGGCCACTATGAGGAGCAACAGCAAAAAAATCCCGCCCAACCCTGTGGCGACTGGGTGAAGGGAGTGCCCAGTGGCCCCCAGAGTCTTAGAACGACGAACACGATTCAGCCAGACGAGCGTGAACAAACCGGCCCCCCCTCCCAACCACCCGGCCCGTGATTGGCTCAGCAGAAGTAACACGGCCCCCCCTACAACAATACTCCAGACCAGCCCTCGGCTGATCCAGGTTCCCCCTAATTGTTCCCGGAGCCGTTTCCGCAAATGCTCACCGTTTTTTAAAAACTGCGTGGGTCGCAAATGCTCTGTAGAAGAGGGCCATCCCCCTGCGACCAGGGCCAGACTAAACGGCCAACACAGCAGGATGGTTCCGGCCAATTGGTTGGCCTGGACACCAGCGGCCGGGCTTTCTGGCAGTTGCACCCATGGGGCGGGTAATATCTGTCTCAGTTGAGTAAACAAGGGGAATTTGATCCGCCAATCTACGGCCATCATACCCATCATGAGCATGACCGCGGCCGCGACCAGAAATAACCCCACCGCCATTTGTTGCCGCGCCACCGTCCGCACCTGTACCACCAGCATACGCCACACAGTTACCCCCAGGAGAATGCCTGTCGTTTTGGGTAACGTTAAATCTGGGTCTGCCGAAACAAGAATACCCACCAGCACCGCCCCCAACCAGACCAGCAAAGCTCCATTAAACGGTGTCACCGGCAAAAATCGTCCGCTAAGAAACCCCCGCCCCAGCCAGATAAGCGCTACCGCCAGGCAAGCCAGGCCCGTAGCCCACACAAACCGACCAGGAAACAACAAAAAGGGCGCGGCCGCGATTAACAGCCCCGCCTCTAAACCATCAAGCCATTCCCTATCGTTAGTACGCACCATCCCCTCGGAACACCACTAACGGTGTTTTTAGCAAAATTATCAGGTCTAACCACAATGAATAATCCGTCACGTAACGAATATCTAATTCCGTAAACAGGTACATAGGATTGCGAGACCGGCCCGTTACTTGCCACAAACCAGTCATACCTTGGGGCACTGAGAGCCGCCGATATTGCCAGGGGTCATATTGAGCCACAATCCAGGGTAATTCAGGCCGTGGCCCTACCAGGCTCATATCCCCCAGTAATACATTCAACAATTGGGGCAATTCATCCAGGCTGGTGCGGCGCAAAAAACGACCAATCTGCGTTACCCGTGGATCATCCGCCTGCTTATGAAAAATCGCGCCTTCCTTATCTCGCTTTAATGTGGCGGCCTGCATCTGTTCAGCATCTGGACGCATCGTGCGAAATTTCATCATACGAAACAAGCGGCCGCGTTCCCCCACTCGCCATTGCCGAAAAAGAACCGCCCCTCCATCTTCAGCCCAAATAAGACCGGCCAATAAAAGCATCAACGGCCACAGAAGGATGAGCAAGATAGAAGCCACCACCAGATCAAGCCCTCGCTTAAAGATTCTTTGGGAACCACTAAGGCCCAACATCTCCCAATGACTCACCAACAATTCAGATTGAATCATATTCATTATCCATCCTTCATCGTCCCGCACAAACGACCTTAATCCGGCCCCCCAGGGCAATTGCTACACCCTTTTCCCTTCTGCCGTTGACAATCCGCTCAGTTGGTTATAATTACTACAGTGACAGATGATCTTTATAAACGCAGAATTTTGTCTTTCTACTATCGTAAGCGTTCAGCCTTCCGAAGGTTTGTTCCACTGGTCAACACCTTTCCCGAAAACTTCGGAAGGCTGTCTTACCAGAGGGACTGAACGCTTACCGACTATCTGTGTTGGTTCTTTGGGAATTGACGGGGTGCAACTAAATAGTGAGGCTGGCTTTGTGCCTGCCCCACCCAGGGCAACCCCAAAGGATTGCCTCTACATCAGGTGTCAACTCCCTGAATTCCTAAAGCCCCATTCTTCCGTAGGGTTCATCCTCTGGTCATTATCTCCACCCCACCAATCTTCCAGAGAATTGGGGCCATTGCCGTAGGTTCATAACAGTATCAGAATGGAAACAGCTTTGTCAACGCTGGAAGTATTGGGAATTCATTTTGTTAGCTACAATAAGCACCAATTATTGCGTTTATTAGCTAACCGCATCAGCCAAACTCAGAAAACATTAGTCCTTTCGGGCAATATTCATGCGTTTAATCTCGCTTATGAACAGCCCTGGCTAAAAGGTTTTTTTAATCGGGCTGATGCTATCCGAATAGATGGAGCGGGTTTGCGTCTGGGGGCACGCCTGTTGGGGCAAACGCTTCCCCCTCGTATGACCTGGGCTGACTTTATGTGGGAACTGGTAGCCTGGGCCGAACCGACCGGGTATCGTTTATTTTTTGTAGGCGCACAGCCGGGGGTCGCGGCCGCGGCCGCGCACCAACTCCGCCAGCGCCACCCCCACCTCAACATCGTTGGCTGTGAGCACGGCTACTTTAACCAAACCCGCCACCATCCCGAAAACCAGGCCGTTCTGGCTCACATCCGCACCAGCCACCCCGACATTCTCATCGTGGGGCTAGGGATGCCGCGACAAGAGCGATGGTTATATGAGAATGAAGACGCCCTGGAAGCTACCGTGATCATGACCGCCGGAGCCGTCTTCGATTACATCTCGGGGCAGGTCAAACGGCCCGCTCCATTATTCACCCAAAACGGCTTCGAATGGTTAGGCCGTTTTCTGGGTGAACCTCGTCGTCTATGGCGGCGTTATCTCATTGGCAACCCGCTTTTTCTCTGGCGCGTTCTCCACCAACGCTTCCGTTCTCCTGCGAAAATGTAGGGCGATTTGGCAAATCGCCCGGACGATTTACCAAATCGTCCTACAAATTTTCATCCCTCTTGGTGCGCCGTAGGCCCATGGGGAACTCCTATAAAAATGTAAGGCAATTTGGCAAAAGGTGTGTTGCAAATGAGTTGAATAATTAATTGTTGAACTGCTGAATTGTTGAACTGTTAATGAATCGGTAGACGTTCCTCTCGTTAATCATTCAACAATTCACCCATTCACCGATTAATTATTTTCTTCCTCTCAACCGAAATGGAACACACCCTTTGGCAAAGGGTGTATTCCATTTCAGTAGAGACGCAAAATTTTGCGTCTCTACTACAACACACCAACACACCAATAACCAATAACCAATACACCCTCACACTCCTTCTCCTAACACTATGACAGACCTTACCGGCAAATCTCTTGGCAAATACAAAATTGTTTCCCGCATAGACAAAGGGGCGATGGGCGAGGTATATAAGGGGTATCACACCTCGCTAAACCGCAATGTCGCCATAAAAGTTCTCCTACCCCATCTCTCCGCGGCCGCGGACTTTATCGAACGGTTTGAGCGCGAAGCGGCCATCGTCGCCCGGCTCCGCCACACCAACATCATGCAAGTGTACGATTTTGACGTAGTAGATGACCTCTACTACATGGTCATGGAGTACATAGACGGCCCTACCCTGAAAAGTGAAATGCGCCAACGGCACAGTAGCGGCCGCGCCCTCACCCTCTTTGAAATTGGCTACATCACCAACGCCCTGGCCTCAGCCCTGGACTACGCCCACGTCCGAGGCGTCATCCACCGTGACATCAAACCGGCCAACGTCATGTTCAACGCCGAAGGGCAAATCGTCCTCACCGACTTTGGTATTGTCCACATCATCGGTGATGGCAACACCCAGGAAACAGGCACTATTCTGGGCACACCCGCCTATATGTCCCCCGAACAAGGAACCGGCCAACCCGTTAACAGCCCCAGCGACATCTACGCCTTTGGGGTCATGTTATACGAAATGCTCACCCACCAACTCCCCTTCACCGGAGCCAATGCCATTGATGTCATCACCCAACACATCCACACCCCCCCACCCCATCCCCGCCAGATTCGCAAAGACATGCCCATCGAATTAGAGCAGGTACTCCTCAAAGCCCTGCACAAAGATCCGGCCCATCGCCAGCAAAAAGCCGGTCAACTGGCCCGCGAGTTCCGTCATGCCATCGGCATGTCAGCCGAACAAGCCATGGCCTACATTAACATCACCACCATCCCCCCCACCTCCGTACCAGACATGATCAACCAGGCCACCATAGTAGAAGCCGAGGCGGGCGTGACGATGCTCGCCCCTTCCCTGCCCGGTCATACCGAATTTGTGCATGGAGCCGGGCCATATCGAGGCCTCTTTGCCTTCCGCGAAGAAGACGCCAAATTTTTCTTTGGCCGCGAAGAGTTCACCGAACAACTTCAAGATCTGGTTAAGAAACAACCTCTGGTAGCTGTCGTTGGCTCATCCGGGAGCGGCAAATCATCGGTAGTTTTTGCCGGTTTAGTTGCTACCCTGCGGCAGGAAGGCCAATGGCTCATCGAAGATTTTCGGCCCAGCAGTCACCCATTTCAAGCCCTGGCGGGTGCCCTTGTGCCCTTACTCCACCCAGATACCCCCGCCCAGAACCGCCCAGCCCTTGTCGAACAGTTTGCCAACGCCCTGCAAAAGGGAGAGCGTCGGCTGTACGAGGTGATCCAACAGCTAATAGACAGTCAACCCACCGGAACACGCCTGCTCCTGATTGCCGATCAGTTTGAGGAGATGTTTACCCTGTGTGAAGATGTAGCAATGCGCCACCGGTTCATGGATGAACTGGTGGAAGCCATTGACATCCAAAAATTCCGGGAGGAACAAAATTTCTCTCTGGTGCTAACCCTACGGGCTGACTTCTTGGGGCAGGCTCTGGCTTATCGTCCCTTTGCCACAGCCCTACAGTCTGCCGATGTCAAACTTGGCCCCATGTCCCGGCAAGATTTGGTACGGGCCATTGCCAACCCGGCCAAACGGTTAGGCGTAACATTTGAACCGGGATTAGTGATGCGGATTGTGGGGGATGTGGGCGATGAACCGGGTAATCTACCCCTGCTGGAGTTTGCCCTCTCTGCTTTATGGTCACTCCGGGAGCATAACCAGATGACCCATGATGCGTATGTCCAGATTGGGGGAGTGGCCGGGGCATTGGCTCGCCATGCCAATGAGGTGTATGCCAGCCTGACGCCGCAAGAGCAAAAGCTGGCCCGTCGGGCGTTTGCGCAGATGGTGCAACCGGGAGATGGCACGGAAGATACGCGGCGGGTGGCGGTGCGGGAGGATTTAACCGCAGAAGAATGGCAACTGGCGCAAAAATTAGCCAATGAACGGCTCGTAGTCACAGGGGTGAATGAGGCGGGTAAGGAAACGGTCGAAGTAGTGCATGAAGCCCTCATCCGTAGCTGGGGATTGCTCCGGCAGTGGATGTCTGAAGATCGCAATTATCGTTCCTGGCAGGAACGGTTACGCTCAGCAATGAATCAATGGCAATCCAGCGGCCGCGACGAAGGCGCCTTATTACGTGGCACACCCCTGCAACAGGCTATGGAGTGGGCTACCCGTGAGACAATCATTCTCTCTACCCAGGAGCAAACCTTTATTCAAAATAGCCGAGACGCGGCCGCGCACCTGGAACAAGAAAAAGAAGCTCAACGGCAACGAGAATTAGAGCAGGCCAAAGCCTTGAGCGAATCTCGGCGGCGGCAAATCGTCGTGGTGCGCTTCGCCTCCATCGGTCTGGCATTCCTACTCATCCTCGCCCTGTGCGGAGCCGTTTTTGCCTTGTGGCAACGGGGTATCGCTCAGGAAAACGCCCTCGAAGCCGAAATCCAGGCCACTGCCGCCTTTGTCGCTCAGGAAACAGCCATTGCCAACGAACATATTGCCGCCACCCGGGCGGTAGAAGCAGAAAATGCCCAGGCCACCGCTGAATCGGATCGGCAAGAAGCCGAAAATCAGCGGTCGTTGGCTGAAGCCGCCCGTACCGAAGCCGAAACGGAACGTGCCGAGGCGATTCGCCAGGGCCGTATTACCCTGGCCCAATCGTTGGTCTCGCTATCAGTAAATACGGTCAATCAGAACAATGATCGGGAATTGGCGGCCTTGTTAGCCCTGGAAGCAAATCGGTTGAATAATGAGACGAATGGCAATATTGGCTGGTATGTGGATAGCGCCCTGCGGCCGCTCATCGGCCAGCCTTACTTCAACTCTACCCTGTTGGGCCACAGTGGCAGTGTGCGGGCGGTGACTTTCTCCCCAGATGGGCTGTGGCTGGCTTCCGGGGGGGCCGATAACAGTATACGCCTGTGGCCTCTGGCTGACCCCGCGGCCGCGGCCACACTGCTTACCGGCCATACAGCCCCCGTCCTGGCCCTCGCCTTCTCCCCTGATGGCTCTACCCTCGTCTCTGGTGGCGAAGATGGCACCATCCGTGTCTGGTCGCTCGATAACCTGACCCAACCGCCCGTTATCCTCGCCGGACACAGCGACGACATACTCGCCCTGGTCGTTACCCCAATCGGACAGTTGATTTCATCCAGTCTGGATGGCACGGTTCGCGCCTGGGATCTGGTCAACCTGAGTAGCGACTCCACTATCCTGCTGGAACAAGTGCGACCAATCCTTGGCATGGCCCTGAGTGCCGATGGGCAGGCCGTTGTTATGGGCAGTGATGACAGCACCGTCAGCCTGTACGACCTGGTAAATAACACCCAGGCGGTCATTGGCCAACACGAATCTAGCGTCATTGCCGTCACCTTCTCCCCGGATCAATCACGAGTGGCCTCAGCCGGAGTAGACAACACAGTACGCGTATGGAACCTGTTGGACCTCGAAAGTGATCCTATTGTTTTCCGGGGCCATACGTCACGGGTACGTGGTGTTATCTTTCTGCCTGACGGCCAGCGGATTGTCTCCACGGGGGATGATAATACCTTGCGGGTGTGGAATCTGGCCCAACCAGAGGCGGCAGGCTTAGTCCTGGCAGGGCATGAACTGCGGGTACGGGCTTTAGCGCTTTCGCCAGAGGGCACCTTCATGGCTTCAGCCAGTGATGATCAGACAATTCGGTTGTGGCGCACAGATTCGCCTCTGGCCGGGGATCGGATTTTGCGTGGGCACAATGCCAGTGTATTAGCCGTGATCTATGCCCCGGATGGGCGCACGATGTTTACCTCTGGCGCGGACAATAATGTGCGCCTGTGGCAAACGAGTGATTACACAGAGACAGGGGTTTTGACGGGGCATACGGGCCGGGTGCGGGCATTGGCCCTTTCACCGACGGAAACGCTCCTGGCCTCGGCGGGGGATGACAGTACGATTCGGCTGTGGGCGTGGGACAACAGCGCGGCCGCGGCCACAGTACTCACCGGTCATGAGGGCGCAGTACGAGCCTTGCTGTTTAGCGCCGATGGGCAATTCCTTTATTCCGCCGGTGATGACGGGCAGATTTTGGTGTGGGTAGTGAGCAATCCCACTGCCACGCCCACCGTTTTGGCCAGCGTCGAAGGGGCCATCTTCTCGCTGGTTTTTGCCCCAGACGAACAATCCCTGGTAGTAGGTGCCGGTGATGGGCGCATCCTCATCTGGTCCCTGGCCGACCCCACCACCGAACCAACCATACTGACCGGGCACACAGACCGGGTCAATGCGCTGGCCTTTGCCCCGAATGGGCAACAGTTGGCTTCCGCCAGCGAAGATTGGACGGTGCGTCTGTGGAATTGGGCCGATTTGGCGGCAGAGCCGGTCCTTCTGGCCAAGCATCAGGCCGGGGTGCGTAGTATCGCCTATGCCCCAGATGGCTCCCAGCTTGTTTCTACCGGGCAAGATCAGACGGTGCTGGTGTGGCATCCAGATAGCCCCACCTCGCCGCCGACGGTACTGAATGGGCACACGGCCACAGTGATTGATGTGGCTTTTGCCCCTAACGAAGCTTTGTTTGCCACGGTGAGTGATGATCAGACTATCCGTCTGTGGCGACCGTTAGAGACGTTGGTGTCGTTGGCCTGCCAGTTGGTACGGCGCAACTTGACGCCGCAGGAGTGGGGAAGTTTCCTGGCGGATGAGCCGTATCAGGAAACGTGTGGGGGGTAATCTGGCGCGGCCGCATGGCTGACGCGCTCATAACAGGTAATAGTTTCGCGGGCGCAACGGTGCCAGGTAAAGGGTTGGGCATGGGCCAGCCCTTTCTGGCGCAGGGAGTAGGCCAGGGTGGGGTCGTGGAGCAAGGTCTGGATTGCGGCCGCGATTTCCTCTACACTCAGCGGGTCTACACACAGGGCCGCATCCCCGGCAATTTCCCCTAATGATGACGTGCGGGAGGTGATCACCGGCACCCCACAAGCCATCCCCTCTAACACCGGAAACCCAAACCCCTCATACAACGACGGAAATAAGATTATTTCGGCCAGGTTGTAGAGGGCTGGCAAAACCTCGTCGGGCACAAAACCGGTGAAATGCACCGCGGCCGCGATGTCAGGCTCGGCCATCAGGGCATCCACGGCCTCATTCATCCAACCCCGTGATCCCACCAAAACCAGATGCACATCTGAATCCGTGCGCCGCACCTCACGGAACGCCTGCAAAACACGCGCCAGATTTTTGCGCGGCTGAATTTTGCCTACACTGAGCAAAAAGCGTGGCGGCAGGTTATACGTTCGCGCTATCTCTTCCCGTTGGCGGGCAGACAGATCAAGCGGCCGAAAACGGGCATGATCCAGGCCGGGATAAACAACTTGCACTTTGGCCATAGCTACCCCCAGGTAATGACCAATGTCTTGTCGGGTGCTGGCGGAGGTGGTGATGATGGCCTGGGAACGGCGGGCCGCCAGCCAGTTGGAGAGGCGGCGATAATGGTGGCGACCGGTTTCATATACCCGTTGAGGCAGAGCAAACTCCGTCAGATCATACAGGGTGACGACCGTGGGGTAGTAGGGAAAGAGCAACGGCGTGGTGTTAAGAATGTGCAGAACATCCAGACTGTGCCGGGCGGCCAAACGCGGTAAGGCAAAAGCCTGAAAGAAATGGTTTTGGCGGCGTGATAACGAACGCACGGGCAACGGGAAGGGGCGAAACTGAGGGGGAAGGGGTGGCAGAGGGTGGTCACGATCATGGTAGAGGATGTATTCATGGGGGGTGTCAAGCTGTTGTAGCCCCTCTAACAGGCCAAATAACTGGCGCCCCACGCCAGTGTGGGCATTGGGGGTGACAATGGTATAAAGGCCTATACGCGTCATAGATGATTTCCTTTTTAGGCAGTAAATAGGTATCTTCTCGATATTCCGGAAGAAACTAACGGCCTCCGACAAGCTCAGGCCTCGTTTGCCCCCCCATATTGAGAAGATTCCTTTGGCAGTATAAAACCCTCGTAACTATACGCATCACGGTCATAAAGTGACATTTTGTTTGCGGCAACTGCTGGGGTAAGCCGGGGCTACCGTGACCGCTGGTGGCTCGGTCAGGAAACCGGCCACAGCCCCGAAACATTGAGAAGTTACTTACAAACCCTCTATACCTGTGCATTTATTCCTGTTCACTTGTATCTGGGGGGAGTTGGCTGGCGGCGATAGCCAGACCGGTAAAGATGGCGAGAAGGAGCAAGGGGCGCAGGTTGTAGTAGAGGGGGAGAAAGGTGTTGGCCAGGGCGCAGGTGATGAGAATGACGCTGACACCCAGGCCAATGTGCCGAACGCGGCCGCGACCCCGCCCTAATAAGGTAAAACAATAAGACAGGGCCATCAACCAGAAAAACGTCCAACTGAACAGCCCCAACAAACCCATTTTCATCGTCACGTACAGATACCCATTGTGACTGGCCCGACTGACATGCGTGATAAACTCATCCAGCCAGTAGACCGAAGCCACCACCTCATACCGGCTCCCAAAACCTAACCCCAACGTCCCAGATTCATAGATGGCGTTGAGGGCGTTGGCGGTATCAAAGAGGCGGAAATAATTGGATGGATCATCTTGGGTGTCGGTAATTGAGGCCAGCCGCTGACCGATGAGGTCGAGTTGGCCGGTTGCCAGCACCAGGGCCAGCAAACCGACTCCCCCCACAAGGGCTAGAAACAGGTAACGGCTTCTTTCCCGATTGTTGGTGTAGAAAAAGAGCAACCCCAGACCCGCGGCCGCGCCCAGCCAAAAACTGCGCCGAAAGGAAAAAATAACGGCAAAGGCCATCGGTAAAAGGGCCGCCCCTGACAGGGCTAATGTAGACCAGGGCCAACGCCGTTGCCCCAAAAGCCAGGTCAAAATGAGCGCCATTCCGGCCAGCAGGAGCAAGGTGTCAGAGTAATCGTAATAAATCATGAGGGAACCGTAATACCATCGGCCAATACCCAGCCCATAACGGGCAACCCCTTGTACCCCACGTGCGGCCGCGAGCAACACAATCACCCACCACAGCAGGTCTACGCGGCCGCGCCCCGTCATTACATCCACCGTCAGCCACAACAACAGCAACAGGTAAACAAACGGGCGCACCTCGCGCAAGATGTAATACAGTTCAAACCCATCGCGTAGATGAAACAGTCCCAGAATGGTGCCATACCCCACAAAAGCCAGGCACAGAGCCACGGGCAGAATCAGGCGGGTCGGGAGGCGGACAAACGGTTCCCGCTTCAGCCATTTACGCCCCAGCCATAATGCTAAAACGGCCACAAATATGAGGTCAAACACACTGGCTATGACCCCGGGAATAAGGCGGCGATTATAAATGGTTGCCAGTTGGTCAGCGGAACGCACACCCCATTCGGTCTGGCTATATTCGTTGCCAAAAGCCAGCAGGGCGAGCAGGAGAAATACCCCCAGTTCCGGCCAACGCCAGAACAGCCATACTCCCAGGAGCAAAGCGGCAAGTAAAACCAGCCCACCCACAATGGTGGTGTACTTCAGCCAGGGCGTCAATAAAACCAGGAGAAGGGGCAACAGAAACGCGGCCGCGTACCCCCAACTCCCTTTTACCTGTACCCTGAACCTACTCGATGGTTTCATTCCTTTATCCACGCCATACCCGCCTCAATAAAGTTCGATTCAACAAAACCCAGCCCAAAACATACCCCATCAGAGCCACCAAGCTATGATAAAGCAACTGTCCCCATGGGGGCCACGCCGTCAAAACCGGCATCAGGGTCACACTCTGGCGAGTCAGCCAGAGCACCCCCGTCATCCCCACCCCCAACAACCCCATCTGGGCACAAAAACGGAGAAACCCGGGCCGCACTACCGCTCCCAGACGCCGCCGCAGGGTGAAAACCAACACCCCCAGGTTAAACAGAGTCATCACCGAATAAGAGAGCGCCGGGGCCAAAAAACCCAAATCGTCACGCCATAACAAAGCCAGGGCCAGATTAACTCCCATGCCCACCGTCCCCACGATCACCGGGGTTACAGTATCCTGGAGCGCATAATAAACATAGGTCACAATATTGCCCGATGCCAACGCCAGAATCGCTCCCATATAAGCGATAAGCGCCATTGCGGTCAACGCCGCATCTTCGGCAGAGAAGGCTCCCCGCTGGAGAACCAAAGCCACCAATGGTTCGCCCAGGAGCAGGAGCAGAACGATCAGGGGGAGTACGGCACTGATGACCAGGCGCAGGCCAGTATCTATGACACCCGGCAACTGATCTTGTTGCTGGCTATGGGCCAGTTGCGACATAACAGGAAAAACGGCTAACGAAGCCCCCTTGGAGCTGGCAAAAACGGCTACCTGCACCAGAGAGGCGGCATAACCGAGAATGGAGATAGCCCCAGCCGAAAATTGGGACGCAATGAAACGGTCTACCAGGGGATTGGCTTTATAAATCATGGCCCCCAGTAACCAGGGAACCATGAGGCGGCCGATCTGGCGCACGCCGGGATGAGCCAGATTGAGCCGCCCCCGCCCCGTGCCTAATTGCCGCAAACTGAGGCGGAAGAAGATGACCTGACCGATGTTGCCTGCCAGCAAACCTATAGCGACACCTTCAATACCCACGATTGGACGCAGAAGCCAGGCCAATATGAGGGTGATGAGGTTAGCCAGCAATGGCCCCAGTGTGGCGATGATGAAGGATTGGCGAGCATAGAAGAGGCTGGCCTGTAACCCCCCCCAGGCCATAAACACCAGGGCGGGCAGTTGCCACCGTTGCAAATGAGCGGCCAGAGACAACGCGGCCGCGTTCCGGCCCAGCCCTGGCGCAATAAGTAATATGAGCCTCTCCGAATAGATATTCCCTATTACCGTGAACAACGTCAGGCTGAGGAGTACAAGCACCATGAAACTATTAACAATCGTCCAGGCTTCCTCAGGGGTAGATTTGCTCTCGTACTCAATGAAAACAGGGATGAAGGTGATGTTCATGGCGGTGAGGAAAACAGTGTTGGCAAGCGTAGGAATGGTCGCGGCCGCCAGGTAAGCATCCGTGGTAGTGCCCGCGCCAAACTGGTGGGCCAAAAACACCTGGAGCAAAAAATTTGCCCCCATACTGGCTAAGGAAAGCAAGGTTACGATGGCCGATGCCCGCAAAATCCGCAAAGACATGTTCACCGGCTCCGTAAGTCGGCCAGGGCTTCCTGGGCGCGTTGGTGCATAGGATCAAGGGCCAACACCTGTTCATAAGCGGCAATAGCCTCAGCCGTCAGCCCCGCATCCTGGTAAATTTCTCCCAGGTAGAAGTACGGCCATTGGCGATATTTTTCGTCTGGCCAGTAGCTCAAGGCGGTGTGAATGGCGGCCGTCGCGGCCGCAACATCCCCCTGCTCCCAATACCGCAGATACCCCAGGCGCAAATAGGCCCAATGATCTTCGGGGGTCAGGGTCAGGGTGGCCTGGTAATGGGGCAACGCCCCAGCCTTATCCTGGTATTGCCACAGAAGAAGTTCGGCCAGTTGATAATGTGCGGCCGCGGCCATGGTTTGATCACTGAATGCGTCCAACTGCAAAGCCTGTTCGTAGTAGGTACGGGCTGAGGTAATATCGCCCCAGGCGGTGTAATAGAGGTGGCCCAGAGCCATCTGCACATCACTATGGCCGATGGTCTGGGATTTGGGGGCCGCGGCCGCGTGTTCATATGCCGCTTGTGCGTCCAGCCACTGATTCTGCGCCCCATATACCCGCCCCAGGAAATAGTAGCCATCGGCCAGGCCGGGTTGTTGGTCAGTAGCCCATCGGTAAAAGAACGCGGCCGCGGGCCAATCGCCCAACTTTTCCTTTTGTGCCCCCCACCAGA
The DNA here is from genome assembly GCA_018004935.1 of Chloroflexota bacterium. GTDB lineage: Bacteria > Chloroflexota > Anaerolineae > Promineifilales > Promineifilaceae > Trichofilum. The sequence goes on from JAGNBF010000085.1 coordinate 26,592, forward strand.
GGCATTCGGCTACGCTGAGGGGGGCAGAGGGGGTAAGACCCTGTGCCCGTTGCATGATAGCCAGGAGACGTTGGGCTGAGGAACGCGGCCGCGTGTTAACGACTGTCGCTAATTGAGTCAGCACCCTATCCCCCACTCCAGCCGCCAGCACCGGCGGAAATAGCTGGCGCTGATGGTTTAGCGTCACAAACGCCCGATTCCCCTGCCCGGACAGCCACAAACGCCCCACTATCAGGGCACAGGCTACCAGGAGAAGGAGAGAAGTGAGAAAACGAGTCATGAGCAAATGAGCAGGAAACAGTAATGGCTTGTATCTATACAGGTGTGGTGCGGCTTTGCCTGAGCTTGTCGAAGGCGGAGCCGGGTTTCGACAAGCTCAGCCCTCGAGAACGTGTATAGTTACGATGGATTATTGTATACGGGCAACGGGCACAATCTGCGTTTTTTTCGCCCTGTCGCCGCATCACTTTATCGCCACGTCGGGTATATCCGTGACCACCCCCACCCCTAACCCCGCCCCCAGGGGCGGGGAATTTTTTTTGGCGCGGTTTGGCAGGCATCTGCCCGCCAAACCGCGCCGTTGGGTTTTCCCCCTTCCCCATTCACCATTCCCCATTCACCCTTCCCCACTCCCCTGTTCCTGCCACACCCGAAACACCACAACCAGCGTCAGGGCGGCAAAGGCGATAACGGTGGCCAGCAAACCATTTAATCCCGCCTGGGGGGCAATAGGTTCATCTGGGGTAATCGCCGGGCTGGCCAGGCGCAATCCCTGACTGGCATCCTGAGAACTGATCGTGTCTTCCGCCGCCTGACGCGCCAGAGCGGTGTACGTTTCCGTAGCCAGCTTCACATCCTGTCGCAACCGTTCCTCTTCATCTTGCAACCGTTGGGTTTCCTGCTGGAGGGCGAGAATATTTGGTTCTAACTGCTCAATCTGCGCCGCCAGACGGTCTGCCGAATCAGCCAGAGTAACCGCCAGGGTGTTCAGCGCCGCCACCGCCTGCGTCCGGTCTGTTGTAACCGGGGCACTCCCTGTCAACGGTAACGCCAGGGCGGGATTCGTCGTGGCATCACCAAAAACGCGGACAAAAATGAGCGTCAGGGCCACCTCTTCGGCGGGGAGTAAGGGGCCGGTGGGGGTAGAAAGGTGGGTATGCAGGGTAGTGATATCTTGTTGCAAGGTGATGAGTCTCTGTTGCCGGGACAAAGCTTGTTGCAGAGCCGTCTCCTGCGCCGACAATTCAGCTTTGACAATCCGTACCCGATTTGCCGCCTGGAACGTGACCAGGATTTGCTCCGCCTGATTGAGGGCACGCAGGGCGTTGTCTCGTTGGGTGGTATAAAACTGCATCTGCTCCTGGCTTTGGTCACCGATAATTTGATTGGTTTGGTGCACGAAGAGATCTGCCCAACGGTTGGCAATCGCGGCCGCGACCTCAGCCTCACGATATTCCACCGTCAAACGTAACAGGCTGGGATCATTCTCTGTCATCACTGTAAGCTGGTCACGAAACCCTTCACGAGTCAACGGCTTATCTAACAACGGGGTGACAGCCACTAACAACTGTTGCACCAAATCATCACTCAGGGCCAGATCGGGGTAGGCTTGACGCGGCCGCGCTTCGGCCGTTGTCTGGAACCGGGGATCAAACTGGATGATTTGTTGGGAATCCAGCACCAAAACAAGGGCGTTGGCGGAGTAGATGGGGGGAAATAAGAGGCTTAACGCGGCCGCGACGATACCTGTCAGTAACGCTCCACCCATCACCAACCACCACCGTTTAAGCCACGCATTCACATAAGGCCGAAAATCAAAAGTATCATTCACAAAAACGTTTTCCTTTGAGCCTGGCGATATGACCGCCGGGCGGGGTAACTGAACGCTTGCGTTGGAAATTCTGAGACCTCTAGAAATAGTTGACGGTTCACCGCCAATTGTCAATGGGGAAATAAGAAAATCAGCAATTCTCAATTTGGCCTGAGTGCCTAAAAATGTTGCGGCCGCCCGACCGTAAAACGGGCCGGGCTATGGTTACAAAGGCCGTTGGCCTGCTATTTTAACGTTTTTCCAGTAGAACAGCCTTTCAGGCTGTTCGCCCCCCCGTGAAAACAACCTGTATAGAGAACGCACAGCCTGGAAAGGCTGTGCTACCCCAGTTGACCGCCGAACGGATCAACGGAACATTTACCGTTCCAGTAGAACAGCCTTTCAGGCTGTTCGCCCCCTCGTGAAAACAACCTGTATAGAGAACGCACAGCCTGGAAAGGCTGTGCTACCCCAGTTGACCGCCGGACGGATCAACGGAACGTTTACTGTTCCAGTAGAACAGCCTTTCAGGCTGTTCGCCCCCCCGTGAAAACAACCTGTATAGAGAACGCACAGCCTGGAAAGGCTGTGCTACCCCAGTTGACCGCCG
>JAGNBF010000085.1:29111-35673 GCA_018004935.1 Chloroflexota bacterium
CGGACGGATCAACGGAACGTTTACTGTTCCAGTAGAACAGCCTTTCAGGCTGTTCGCCCCCCCGTGAAAACAACCTGTATAGAGAACGCACAGCCTGGAAAGGCTGTGCTACCCCAGTTGACCGCCGGACGGATCAACGGAACGTTTACTGTTCCAGTAGAACAGCCTTTCAGGCTGTTCGCCCCCCCGTGAAAACAACCTGTATAGAGAACGCACAGCCTGGAAAGGCTGTGCTACCCCAGTTGACCGCCGAACGGATCAACGGAACATTTACCGTTCAAAATGAGACCGGCTGTTATTCAGATGACCCTTTTGCCAGAGATCTCCGAAAGGTTAGGGGGGCTTCGGAATTTCGTAGGGTGATCGGTACGGTAGGGGGTGGATTTGTACCCAATCGAGGGCAACTACAAGGGTTGACCAACCCTACCAACCCAGACCGAACAAACGTAAGAAGGTGCGTCCTGCCACAGGGAGATCGGGCAGGAGAAACCAGACCCAGCCCAAGACGACGTAGTGAAAGGTGAGGAACCAGGCCAGGAGTGTCCAGGCCCGTTTGCGCCAGGGGTAGTCATTGAGGCGGCGATGCCATTGGCGGGTGCGGCCGCTCCACTGCTTGTGGATAAATAGCCCCAGTCCATGCCATACCCCCCAGATGAAGAAGTTCCCGCTAACACCATGCCACAGGCCGATGGTGATCATCGTCGCCAGTTGGGTGAGCAGGACGATGGTGGTGGGCGAGGGGCGGACAGGGCGGCGCAGGAACCAGCGGGAGAGGGGGGAGAAAACGTAAAATCGCGCCCAATCGCTGAGGGTGATGTGCCAGCTTTGCCAGAAGGTCGTGAGGTTGGTCTGTAGATAGGGGGTGTTGAAGTTTTCCGGCAGGTGGAAGCCGAACAACTTACCCAGGCCGATGGCGATGTCAGTGTAGCCGCTGAAATCGAAGAAAAGGCGGAAAGCGTAGCCGTACAGGAGCACCCATAACCAGAAGGTGGATTGTACCTGGGTGGCGTTGACCGGGTTGAGGGCGACGCCTTGCGCCAGGGCGTCGGCGATGATGAATTTCTTGAATAACCCCGTGCCGATACGGGTCAGGCCATCGAGCCAGCGGGCGGCGTCCGGGCCGTTAAGCGTGGGCAAGGCGCGGAGTTCGGGGGCGAACCGTTCGGCGCGGTCAATGGGGCCAGCGGTGAAGGCGGGGAAGAAGAGGGCGTAGGTGAGGTATTCGCGCAGGCTGAGGTCGGGGAGCAGGCCGGATTGGCGGTCGCGCAGGGTGTGGAGCAGGCGGAAGGCCAGGTAGGAGAAGCCTAACCAGTTGAGGTCGGTCGCGGCCGCGAGGCTGGTATCTTGCCCGGTGAGGGTACGAAAGAAGGCGGCGAGCGCGGCCGCGAGGGGTTCGGTTTTGAGGGCAAGGAAGAGCAGAAGGATGAAGAGCGTTATTGGTGTATTCGTTATTGGTGTATTAGGGATGCGTTTTGTCACGAATACACTAATAACCAATACACTAATAACCAATAACATCGCCTGCGGCGATGGCGGCCGCGAAGGGGTCAGGCGGTATTCAGCGGGGATGTAGCGGAAGAAGGAGAGGACCAGCACCAGGCCAAAGCTGAGGAGTAGGGTGAGGCGGTCGTCTTTAGAGAGAGATTGTGTGATTGAGAGATTGGGAATTGGAGACGGGGTAGTATCAGGTTTGAATCCGTGTTCATACGGGTCAAGCCGTGTTCCCTTATTCCCCAATCGTAAATCGTCAATCGTCAATCGTAAATCCCGCGTCCAGACCCAGCCCGCCACCGCCAAAACCAGGCTGAGGGTAGGCAGAAGAAAGTCAGCGAAGCGGATGGGGAGTGGGGGTTGGAGCAGGTAGAGGGCCAGGATGCTGAGGGCGAGCAGAACATGGCCTCGTGCTTTGGCGGGCAAGAGGGTGGTGTAGGGGATCGCGGCCGCGGCCAGGAGCAAAATAACGGTCAGGGTCATATCGGGCTGAGTTTAGAGTTTAGAGTTCAGAGTTTGGAGTTCCTGACGCATCACGCCCTCACTCCCCCATCCCTTCTTGCCGCAATGCGTCTAACATCATTAGCCCGGTCAAATCTTGCACCGAATGGCCGATGGTGAATGTTTCCGACAGGGTGTAATCATGGTGGGTGGCGGTTTTCATGTGGACTTGATCGGTGTCCAGACCACGTTCGGGTAGAGTGTCGGCTACCCGGTCAAAATCCCATAGCGGTATGGCGTATTCCGTAGCAATCTGGCGGATGATGTCGTTGTTGGTGTTGTCACCCTCAAAGCGGTCAGCTTTGGTGACAAGCAGGGGAATAACCCCATAAGCCAGGCAATATTCCACCACATCGCGCACATTTTTGGCAAAACCACTCGGCGCACCAGCATCATTTGACCCCAGGCGGATGATGAAGAGGGCCGGGTTGTTGAGGCGGATCTCACAGGCCAGCATATGTTCGCCAGTATCACACCAATCCTTGTCGGCCCAGAGTGGGTCAAACACCGACCAGGCGTGTAGGCCATGTTGGGCGGCGACACCGTAGCGGGAGAAGGAGCCGGAGAAAAACTCGATTGTGGGTTGCAGATAGGCATAATCACCCAGGGTGTAGCGGCTGGGGCTATCGAATAGCCCCAGTAGTTTGGGGTTGAGGACGGTGCTATCACCCATTTTGGAGAAGGCGTGGGGATTGCGGCCGCTTCTCTGCCCATGGGCATAGATTTCTTGAACGTGGGCCATAACCTCTGGCGGTAGGATGATAAATTGGTCCAGGGTGAGGCCGTTGACGGTTGTGCCGGGTTGAGTGGGGGCCGGTGTGGGGGTGATGGTCGGCGTAATTGAAGGGTGTAAGGTGGGGGTAACGGTGGGAATTTGCGGCCGCGTGGGGGCCGCATTATCGCTGAGAATAACCGGAGTGAAAACCGGGGCGGGTGTATCCTCTGCGACAGGTCGGGTCAGGCTGGGTGTGGGGGTGCTCTGGGTAGTGGCGCAGGCGGTGAGAAGGAAAAGGAGGAGGGACGCGGCCGCGAAGAAAATAGGGCTGAGGACTGAGAGTTGAGGACTGTGTATGTTCCTGGAGTTCCCCTGAGTTCCCATGAATTTCCCCCGGCCTAAAACCCCTGGTAAATCCATTGCGGCGCACTATCTGTCGTCAAAATGACCAGCAGAATGATCAACAGGCACAAAGCCAGGGCGAGGAGGTTTTCACGGGTGAGAAAACGCATCTTAAGAAGTAAACAGTGAATAGTCAACAGTGGGCACTTACTGTTCACTGCCAACTGTTTACTGACTCTCGCCGCACCATTTCCACTCCCCATCTTCCTGCACAACGGCATAAGAGGAAAGCTGGAAATCGGTTTGTTCGGCGCCATAGAGGGCAACAATTGTGCCGGTGCAACTGACAATGTCGCGGTCGGCGGCTTTAGTACAGGCCATATTTTCGATATGGGCCTCGCTGACACTACTAAACGATTGGGTTTCGCGGAGCAAATCTTTCTCCATCGCGGCACACAACAACGCCTGTACGGTGTCGGCATCCCCGGCTACTTTGGCCTCAAGGTAACGCTCGACAGTGGTCGCGGCCGCGTCACCCCCGCAGGCAACAAGGAGAGTAACCAGTAAACAATAAACAGTAAACAGCAGGGTGTGCCTCTTCATCCTTCACTCCTCATCCCACATAATTTCTAGCCGAATTGTATCCAGAACCAGCAAGGCCGTCAGATTATGCATAGCGTGACCGCGAGTAAACGCTTCAGCCTGGGTAAAATCATTCGTAGGATAGATATTTAAATGCACCCCGTCCTCATCCAGGCCACGCCCCGGTAAGGTGGTAGCTACCAGGTCAAAATCCCATAGGGGTATCTGGTATTCCGCCGCTACCTGGCGAATAATGGCGTTATTTTCATCACTACCTTCCGCCCGATCCGCTTTGGTGCCCAACACGGGAATAACTCCTTGCTCAATGGCATAAGCGACAATCTCGCGCATATTGGCGGCAAAATTTTCCGGCACGCCCATATCATTGGCCCCCAGACGGATAAAAACCAGGCTGGGGTTGTGCAGACGAAATTCGCAGGCGATAACCGTTTCCGCCGGTTCACAGATCGTTTTATCTGCCCACAAAGGATCCAAGGCCGTCCAAGAGTGTAACCCTACACGCACCGCCATCCCTTGTCGGGCCAGAGAACCGGCAAAATAGGTGATAGTCGGTTGCAGAAAAGCATACGCCCCCAAGTCGTAGAGGCCGGTAGTAAAATCGGCCAGGAAATATTCGCTATCTATAGTACTGTCACCTACTTTGGAGAAAGCGTGGGGGTTTCGCCCCAGGGTTTGGCCGTGAGCATAAATGGTTTGAATGTTAGCCCGCACTGTCTCAGACATAACGATGATGTGGGCAAACGGTAACCCATTGATGGTGGTGGGGGTGATAAGCGCCGTAACCGTGATGGGGGTGGTAAAGGGAACAGGTTCCTGGCTCGCGGCCGCAGGCCCTACCCCACTTTCTACTGTTGGAATCAGTAACACTTGACCCACCCACACCATGTCAGGGTTCAACAATTGGTTAGCCTGCACCAATTCTTCCAGAGGGAGTTGATATTGAGCGGCAATGAGGGATAACGTTTCACCGGTTTGGACAAAGTGAGTGAGAGGTTGCGGTGCGGCCGCGGCTGTCGCTGACGGTAGAGGTAATGTAGGCACAGGGGTGTAAACCACTGTAGGTAATTCCACCGTCGGGATCAACGTCGGGGGAATCACAGAAGCGACCGGCAAAGGGACCAATAACAGGCCATCCCAAGTCAACGCCAGATAAACAACCCCCAGAAAAACGATAAAAATCAGCCCCACAAGCCACAACGTGTGCCAGATATAAGTATCATGGCTTTTTTCTTGCTCCGATGGGGATGTCATGCAATGGTTCCTTTGCCCGGATTATAAGGGGAGAGGGGCCGGGGAACAAAAAAACCATGCGGCTGAGAGGTAGAAAAGTTGTTGGCTCTTTAGGAATTCAGGGGATTGATACCATATCTCGGGGGAAGCGTAGCCTGAGCTTGTCGAAGGCGGTAGGTTGCTCCCCTTCCCTCTTGTTCATTAAATTTTTAATCGGGTAACGCCTTCATTGACCCCATCCCCCCTGCCGATTCCCGAGGGAAGGGGGGAATTCCAAAGGGGCATTTTTCGGGGCGAATGCCCCGAAAAATGCCCCTTAGAAAAGTTCCCCACCCCCGGGGGCGGGGTTAGAGGTGGGGGGGATTCCATTACCTGATTAATTTTTTAAACGACAACTGGGAAGGGGATGGGGGTGGATCTTCAGCCCCAACCTACCCAGACTGTTGCCGCCAACAAAATGTCACTTGATGACCGTAGTAAGTATAACTTAGTGAACATCTAAAAATAACTTCCCGATTTAGACCTGACAGGTTTCCGAAAACCTGTCAGGTCTGTGCGGAACTTATTTTTGGACGATTACTTAGCGATTTGCTGTGACCGGTCTCCTGACCGAGCCACTCAAGTTATTCCCAAACGATTACTTACGGTTCACTATTTGCCCTTACTCACTACTCACTTCAATGGTGACACCCGGTGGGGGCACATGTTCGTCTTCCTCTTCATCCAGTTCACGCGCCTTCCACTCATGCAGAACCACCATACTAAAAATATCCGACTCTGTAATAATACCGATCAAAACCCCCTCATCATCTACCACAGGCAAGCCACTAATCTTATGCTCCAACATACTGAGTGCCGCCTTGCCAATACTGGAATCAGCCGTAATGGTGAACGGGTTTGGGGCCATTAGCTCCTCAACGGTTAAGCGCGAAAGCAAATAATTTAGTTCCCACACGCTTAACGATGAGGTAGGTGATGTTTCCGCACTACGGATGTCGCTCAAAGTGACAATTCCTATCAACTTACCTTCCTTGTCTACCACTGGCAAGCGACGGACTTCATTCTCCGTCATAATTTTGTGGGCCACAGGTAGGGTTGTATCAGGGGTTATTGTCACCACACCGTAAGTCATCCAATCTTTTACCAGAGCTTCGCGCATAGGATCACCTCATCTACCGGTAATGAGCATAGGGTTGCGGTTCTTCAGCCATTTCATCCCACTGCTGAACCACCATACGGAAAATATCAGATTCGGTGATGATACCCACCAAATGATGATGTGTATCTACCACCGGCAGGCCACTAATGGCATTTTTGAGCATGAGCCGGGCGGCTTCACCAATTGTTGCTTCAGGGGAAACGGTAACGGGGTTGGGAGTCATGATCTCCCGCACGGTGAGTTGGGAGAGGAGATAGTTTAACTCCCAAACACTCAGGCTTGTCGCGGACGAAGGCCGGGCTTCGCGGATGTCGCCATAGGTGCAGATGCCGATCAGTTTACCATTTTCTACGACTGGCAAACGACGGATAGTATTGTCTACAACGATCTGATCTGCTTCTACCAGGCTGGTATCCGGTGATACCGCAATCACGTCAGCTGTCATCCAATCACAGACTCGTTCATTTTTCATGACGAACCTCCTCTGAAAATAGCCCTGATTGAAGAAACACGGATATAAA
>JAGNBF010000183.1 GCA_018004935.1 Chloroflexota bacterium
TCTGCGGCCGCGACCGGTTGTGCCTGGTCGCGCCAACGCTGGAGTTGTTCGGCAATGAGGTTGGCCCCCACATTGCCCGCCACACTCAGCAGGGTAATACCTAAAGAAAAGGGGATGGATTGACCGGATGGGGTTTGTGCGGCCGCGTCCACCAACGGCCAGAGGGTCAGTCCGGCTACCGTGCCGTAGACGAGAAAGGGGACATCCCTTTTGTGGAACCAGTTGTGGATAGACGAGAGATGGGCACGCACCTGCTCAGCCCACTGTTCTTTGTTGAAGGGCATTTTGTCACCTGTGGTATCTATGATGAGCCATCACTCCCCAAAGGTTGGTGCGAAACCCCGCGGCTGATTGTAAACAGAGTGGGGGAAAGGGGCAAAAAAGGAAGAGTCTATGGTTTATAAGGCCGTGCTCTTTTCCGTGATTGTTAGACTGGCCCGCGGCCGCATCTCCGCCACCCCTCATTTCAAATTGAGAATTGTTGGTTGCCAGTTGTCAATGAGCCTCAATCTGGAAGTTTATCTTCTTCTACCGGCTCCGTATCCGGCACCGCCGCCAGGAATGCCTCGAAGTCGGCGCGGCTACCCTTTCTGGCTTCGGCCCGCAAATAGTCAACGGTACGCAAAGCACTGATTTTCTCCGCGGCCGCTAAGGTCAAAAAATGGTTAATGGAAACACCTTCGACCTGGGCCAACTGCTTAATCTCACGATGTAAACTATCAGGTAGGCGAATCGTTAGAGGCGTCATTGTATTTCTCCAATCTCAACCAGGAAGTCTCTTGGGTTGATGGCTTTGATACCAAAGACATCAATGGCGCGGAAATCTTTCCCGTTGAAGGTAATAATCCTCGATGCGCTGGCGGCCACGGCTAGTTCAAGAACCATATCGTCGTTACTGTCAGGCAAATAGGGCCGCCAAAGAAAGTAGATTTCTTGCAGATGTGCTTGAGAGGCCAGATAACGAACCATACCAGTCGTCTGCTCATCTGTCATACCAGGCAGGCGATGTTCTGGTCTGGCCAGCACATCTTGATATTCCAAATAGAGGGGCAAGGACAGGCAGATTTGGAAGCGCGAATCAGGGATAAGGCTTAACAAGCGATAAGCCGCACCCCTGTTTGATCGCGCGGCCGCCACTAAAACATTCGTATCCAAAACAACTCTCATGGTGGCAAATATGCCACCACAAGCCCGGGTTGTCAAGCAGCCCGGTGCAGAACGTCTGCATCGGGCTGTGTTCTCCCTACAAGCAATCGCCAGCATCTATCGGTGCTAATCCGCGGCCGCGCCACCCTCTAACAAGGTGACATCACGCTCCAACCCCGCCAACCCGGCATGGACAATACGCCACAGCATCAGGGCAATGGGCACAAAAGACAAAGTCCAGAAAAGATACGCTGTGCCGTGTAGTACCCCCTGATAATCAAGCAAAAAGATGCCCGCCCACAGGAAAAAACCACCCAGATGCACCGCAATCAGGCTAAACCAGTTGCCGCCCAATCGAGCCTGCTCTTGGGGCAGGAACAAACGATAGAAAAAGAACGGAATGAAGGCATAACCAAACTGCAACACCCACCCGTAGATGAGAGCCTGCGGCGCATTTTGCTCAATACCCGCCCCAGGAAAACCAGGCACACCCAGGATGATCAGCGGCGCGACCAGCACCGGAACCAAAATCCAGAAGTAGGCCGTCACCAGATGCCAGAGACCCGGTTGTGACCAGGCGGCTTTGTCACCCCACAACGGTTTGATGACGTTGAGCAGGAGCCAGAATGTTGCCCCCAGAAAAAGGATGATGCCGGGCACGGTAAACCAGTTCGATTTGACCCAGGGGCCAATCACCAGACCCAACGCGCCAATGGTCAACATCCAAAAAATGGGGGTAATACTCCGCGGCCAGGCCAATGGCCGTTTGGCCCAGGTGGGATACATGTCCACCAGAAGCCCGGCAAACACCAGGCTCAAAAAGCCCCAATTGTTGGCGTGGATATGCACTTCAATCGGTGCTTTGGCCTTCAGCCAGCCATTCCAACCCAACCAGAGGCCCGTGCCGATGAAGATGCCCAGCAAAAAGTAGCTCAGACCGACGATGTAGAATTTGCGGCCGCGGTGACTACCCTCATCCTGGTTGACCGGACGTTCTGTCCGGGGGGTACGTAACGCGTACAGTTGTTTGAGTAAGAGGGCCGTGGCCGTAAAAACCAGTGTGCCCCCCACCAGAATAAGGGGCTGGTTGATCAAAGGAATGGCGATAAGCAAGGTCAGGATGCCCGTGTTGAGCGTCAACCAGATGTCCCAACGGAAGGGGGGTCGCGGCCGCGTGGCACGTAAGGCCACCAGGAGAGGCAACACCCCAAACAGCGTTTCGGTCATCGCCCCCAGTGTAATGAGATGGACCCGCAACCAGCGCAGGCCATTGAACCAGGGCAGAAGGGTGTAACTTGTCAGTGAGGCATCAGCCGCCAGCAGAGCCGCCAGCAGAACAAAAATCGCCGTCATCAATAAATAAAGATTCATGGGTAATCACCTGTGGTATAGACCTTAAGATAATGATTTTGGGTACGGGCTGGCCTTGTGCCTGCCCTGCCACGAGAGGGCAACCACAAGGGTTGCCCGTACAGCCAAAATCTTTTTCTTAAAAACTATAGCAAGATTCACGCTTGAGTTTGAACTCGCCCGTTCATGAGCGATGCTTCTCACGCGATGCGGGTCGCCAGGAAAGCCAGGCGGGTTTCGGCTTCCAGGCCGCGCACCGTACCAGCAGGCATCACAATCGTAGCTCCCTGACTAACTGCCCACCGTTCCTCATTCACAATCATCCAACCCGTTCCTTCCAGAAAGTGATAAACCGCCATTGCTTCGGGGTGGGGGGGTATCTTTTGTCCGGGTTCCAAACCGGCAATGATCACTTTGACCTTTTCATCCACCATGAGGGGTTGAGGTTGGGGGCCTTCGGCCGAGTAAATCACTTTTTCCCGCCAATCTGTGTACAGCGTCGCTTGAATCATGTTGTTCTGCTCCTTATCTGGAAAGGGTTTTGTTTTAGTACTGGAGTTTAGAGCGAGAGGAGAGAGCGAGAGGAAATTACTCTGGCAAACCCTCTAGCTCTAGCTCTGAACTCTAAACTCAAGTTAGTAGTCTGGCTGATAAAGCGGTAAGGCCATTAGCTGTTGTGGGGAGAGGCACAACCAGACCGTTTCTCCTTCCAACCTGTCTACTGAATCCAGGGGAACGAGCCGGTAGCCCTCTGTAGGTGGGACATGCCCTGATAAGAGGTGGCTAATGGTGGATGTCGCAGGGGCTTGCACCAGGGCGGCGACGATACCAACCACCGCACCATCCTGAGTCCGCAACCACATGCCACGGACTACTTCACAGGCTAACCGGTCAATCCAGCCCCATACCACCAGCCGGGAGCGGGTCTGCCGACCTGGGTGAATGTCGCTGTCAGTCATGGTTTGGTCATCTCCGCTTTGATAAACATGGGGCTTCTACCGGTAGCCAGCCACCCGTGTGAAGTCGTCAGTCACAGTAGCTACCCCTGGGGCGTTTCGTCCCCATAACACAAATCGCCCACCGAATGACAACAGTGTATCCGGTGAGCGATCAGGGGTCGCCGACTTTTGTCGGGTTTGGCCAGGCAAGTTAAATGATCAGGCTATAGGGCGATTTTCGTCAGGGCGGGTCTATCGAGAATGTGGATTTGGTGGCGATCAACCCCAATGAGGCCATCGTTTTCCAGAGTGCGGAGTGCTCGTTGCACCACATCGGGCACAGTCCCCAGGCGGGCCGCCAATTCAGTCTGGGTATACCAACGCGGCCGCGCCAACACATCCCCCACCGCTTCCTCAAGCAACAGGCGGGCCAGCCGCCCCATCACCGGGCGCAAAGAGAGGTCTGTTACCAACGAAACCAGATACAACATACGTTCGGCCATTTTGGTGATGAGTTGTTGGGCAAAATCGGGTCGTGTCTGCAACAGGTGCATAATGCCGGTACGCGGGATCAACCAGACACCGGCCGGTTCCAGAGCCACAGCCGTGGCCGGGTTGGGCTGATCGGTGAAGACACCCATTTCATTGAAGGTGTCGCCCGGCTCCAGAAAACGCAAAATTTGTTCACGACCAGCAGGAGATACTTTTACAATTTTGAGCCAGCCGTACTGGAGATAATACAGACCAGAATGGGTTTCACCTTCTAAAAAGACGATTTCGCCCGTTTCATACTCACGCCAGCGTGCTGACGGGGCCAGTTCATGCCAGGATGCCTCATCTAACCCTGCCAGAAGAGGTATGCGGCCAATTTGCTGAATCATTTGCCCAAGCGTGGGGTGGTTTATCATGGCGAGAGGGATTATAGCGATGGCAATGCATTACAACGATAATCAGATCAAACCATTATCCTTGCCACCTAACCCAGTCGTTTACCCCTATGCCAGACTGCCAGACGGTCTTACTGCATTAGCCATAAGCCGCTACCCGGTCTCGCCGACGCCCCAGTTCGCTGGTGTACTGTTTACCCAAGTTCCCCATGTGGCGGTGTGCCCAATCCGTCAGGCGCGTCGTGCCGGTAGGCGGCGTGTCAACACAAAGCAATCCAGCCATTAATCCGGCAATTTCTTCCCGTGTAATCAGGACATCATCAACAAAGCGGCTTACCACCCAACCCGCCGCATACCCAAGTATGGGGGGTAAAGGCACAATGGGCCGCTTTTGGCCGATAATTTCCCCAATCAGCTTGACCATCTCTTTGTACGTAAACGTCTCCGGGCCAATCGCATTGATGATACCATTCTCTCGGCTTTCTCCCTGGGCCACTGCCAACTGCGCCAGATCATCTACATAAATGGGCTGTATTTTGTACTGCCCATCTCCAAATACCCCGAAGATAGGGAAAGTGCGTAACATCCAGGCGATGTTGTTGATCAAAATGTCTTCTTTGCCAAAGAGGACAGTCGGGCGCAGGATCGCATAAGACAACCCGGAGTTCATGAGGGCCTGTTCTAATTGGGCTTTACCCCTGAAATACTCCAATGGCGAGTCGAGTGAGGGGTTGGTAATACTGACGTGAACAATCCGTTCAACACCAGCCGCCTGGGCGGCTTTGAACAGGGCCAGGGTGTTGTTGACGGCTGTTTCATGCCGAAACATTTTGTGGTTGAACCGTACCCAATACGTGTTGTACAGCACACGAACCCCGCGCAATGTTTCGGCCATCTGTTGCCAATCGTCAAAGTGAAACGGGTATGCCTGCACTTTGTTTCCAAATGGGTTGGCCCGATGCACCGAATTGGTCAGGGTGATGACATCATGCCCTGCCGCCAGCAAACGCTGGGTGACATATTTTCCAGAATAACCAAATGCGCCCGTAACCGCGTGTAATTCTGCCATGATTAGCCTCACTTAAGTGATAAAGATTTACCCACAGAGGGCACAGATTTATGGCTCTGCCTCTGTGATGAACTATTTTGGTGGGGATTATTTCTTGTTTTTTAGACGTGACCGGCTTGGCACACTGGCAATTTCACTCAAGTGAGCCGTAAAACCGGTCCTGGTCCCAGAGGTCAGGCCGGGATAGTGCCTTCCCTCAAGCCTTATGTTTTACTGCCAAAGAGGCGTTCCAATGTGCTAGACCGCAAGTTATCTAAAGCCACTACCATGGCGACAAGGTTGTCCAGACTACGGAAGAAGGATTGCATTCCTTGCATTCGTTCGCGATAGAAGAGGAGATTGGGGTCAGGGGAAGCGGGACTGCTGTTATCCACCATTGCCAAACTGTCATCCACCATCCGCAGGGCACGATCAAACTCTCCCTTTTCCCGCTCTTGCAACAACCCCCGCACAATCTTCCAGAAATCTGTCTCAGCCAGGTAATAATCTTTGCGGTCGCCGAGTTCCACGTGTTTGTGAATCAACCCCAATCGTTCCAATTGGCGCACATTGGTGCTCACCGCTCCTTTGCTTACTCCCACTTGTGTCACCAATTCATCCAGGTTGATGGGTACGGGTGACAGATAAATCACCCCAAAAATGGCCCCCAGAGCTTTAGGCAACCCCCAAAAACTGCTGATGCGGCTCATGCTTTGAATGAAATTCTCTTTGGCTAAGGCCAGGGTGTTATCCATTTCTTGAATCCTTTTTCGTTTAGTACAAACTAAACGTAGTTTACAAAAATAATAAACATATGTCAAGAAGCAGGAGTTATCCATGGGCAGGGCGCACCAAATCTGTCGTGGTAATAGGGAATAGTGAAAAAGTAGCCATAACGCATCAACTGAGTCTTCAGAAGGGATGGATGAAACCTATAATTGACCCCCAAAACTGGACCACATGCTAAGGTGGAAAAGGGTTACAATCTACCCGCATGTGGAGGTCAAAAATGCTGAAAAAGCGCAAGCAGTACAATAACGAATTCAAATTTCGGGTGGCCCTGGAAGCCTGTAAAGGGCAAAAAACGCTGAATGAATTAGCCACTATCCACGGGATTCATCCCAATCAGATCAGCCAATGGAAACGACAGTTTCTGGAAGAAGGGCCAACCGTCTTCGGCCAGGACAAAGAGCGACAAGTCAAAGCGCAAGCGGCGGAACAAAGTGAACTGTACGAACAAATCGGGCGACTGCAAATGGAGTTGGCCTGGTTGAAAAAAAAAGTTGCCTGAAACGGTGTCCGGCAAGCGGGTTTTGATTGAACCAGGTCATCCTGAGTTGAGTCTGCGGCGACAGTGTGAACTGGTGGGGTTGAATCGGTCAAGCTGGTACTATCAACCGGCAAGTGAATCACCCCTGAATCTGTTGTTGATGCGCCTGCTAGACGAGCAGTACACCCGAACCCCGTTTTATGGCTGGCCGCGGATGACGACCTATCTGCAAGATTGTGGCTATCCTGTCAACCACAAACGGGTACAACGACTCCTGCGGAAAATGGGATTGGTTGCTGTTTATCCCAAACCTCGCACGACCCTTAACAATCCTGAACATCGGGTTTACCCCTACCGGCTGCGCGACCTGGCCGTCACCCAACCCAATCAGGTCTGGTGTGCTGACATTACTTACATCCGCCTGACCGGTGGGTTCATGTATCTGGTGGCCATCATGGACTGGTTCAGCCGTTACATCCTGACCTGGGAATTGTTCAACACCCTAGATGGTCACTTCTGTCTCTCGGCTTTGCGTGAAGCACTGCGCCATGAGCAACCAGCCATCTTTAACACCGACCAAGGCGTTCAGTTCACCGCCACCGCTTTCACGACCGCCCGGGAGCAGGCCGATGTTCTTATCAGTATGGATGGTCGCGGCCGCGCCATGGACAACATTTTCATTGAGCGGTTCTGGCGTAGCCTCAAGTATGAAGACATCTATCTGAAGGAGTATGCCGATGTACCGGCCCTGTTTACGGGGCTGACCCGGTATATCCAGTTTTACAATCATGAGCGGCGACATCAGAGCCTGAAAAAATGCACCCCGGCTCAAGTGTACTTTGGCCGCTAAAACCGTTGTTTATCGCCCCCTTATTCCACCTTAGTTTTGGCTATTCGTGGTCTTGACATTGGGGTCAACTATATAATGCTGTAAATTGAAAGCGTGCTGTTTAGGTTAACAAATGCATCTTTTTACCTGAGATCTGACAAAATACATTTCTTCAGTAAAGAGGTGGAACATCATACTCCACATAAGCACTATGACACAACAAATAGATCTTCTCTACATTGGGCGGTTCTGCGACGAATAAGGTTAATTTTCCGGATTTGAAATCATCAAGTCCGATTCGGGCGGTAAGTCTTTTGTGTTCATCCTGTGTTCCTAATCTAAGATCCCCCGTTTTCCAAGATATAGGTATCTGTATATAAAAGACCGTTTCGAAGACAATATGTAAGTTATGTCCCGGGTTTATTTGCTGATAAGCTCGTAACGTTAACACAGAATGACTGGCTTGGTAATGCCAAAGCCTATATTCATACCCTTGTAGACTGACAATCTTTTCGAGTTGTTCTTGTGATATAGTGCTCATAATGAATTCTCCTGTTGAGAATAGTATTACAGCATATAGTAGCACGTTTGGATAATGGATGGTTAATGAGGCTGGCAGTGTATAGGGGTGAGATGCTATGTACTCTAATCAGTCCATATATGGTAGTTACAAGACAAGAATGCTATATATGGCCTGAGTAGCGGAATCGAACGCAACATCATAATGATTTACTACCGCAATGAGCTTATTCCCTCGCTCGAATGAGACAAGCTCGATAGTGGCTACCAGAGGCAGGATTACTTTTAGAGGTTAGCAACTAGTAGTCTAACCGACATCCATTGTTGGATAGAGGCGATGCAACTTGATGCGAGCATCGTCAGTTGTAAAACGCCAATGAACAGTTGAACTATGAACATTGCGATGTTGCTCCCAGGCAGTGACCTTCTCGGTCAAAGTCGCCTGGTCAGGGATACGGGCCTGGAGACAGTGGCGTTGCAACACACTGAGTTCAATTTCGGCCATGTTGAGCCAACTGCCATGCTTGGGGGTGTGATGAATCTCCAGCTTTTCGATGATGCGGCGTGCCTCTTCTGGGGCAAAGGCTTCATAAAGGGAAGCCATTTTATGGGTGTTCAAGTTGTCCATCACCAGGACAATTTTCTCTGCGTCGGGGAAGTGAATATCCACCAAGTCACGCATACAGTGAGCAAAATCAATCATCGTGCGCTGGTCGGTGACTTTGATGTGTCGCCAGGCTTCCAGCGGAGCAAAGAAGATGAACAAGTTACTCGTGCCATTCCATTCGTACTCGTAGTCATACTTGGTCACATCCCCCGGTCGAGCAGGCAAGGGCAATCGGGTTTCTTTGGTAAGCTGCTTGCTACCCTCGTCAAAGCATACCTGGGGTCGCTTAGGATCATGGGGTCGATGATACACTTCCAGTACATCTTCCATTCGTACTCGTAGTCATACTTGGTCACATCCCCCGGTCGAGCAGGCAAGGGCAATCGGGTTTCTTTGGTAAGCTGCTTGCTACCCTC
>JAGNBF010000086.1:0-3323 GCA_018004935.1 Chloroflexota bacterium
AAATCGCCCTACATTTTCGTAGGAGTTCCCCATGGGCGAGACGCGCACCAAGAGGAATGAAAATCTGTAGGACGATTTGATAAATCGTCCGGGCGATTTGCCAAATCGCCCTACATTTTCGTAGGAGACAGCATGGACGATCCTTATTTGCGGCCGCATTATCCGGTACTTATCGTCATTTCCGGGCCATCTGGAGTGGGCAAAGATACCATTGCGCGGCATCTGATTGAATTATTCCCGGAGCGGTTTTATTTTGTGGTGACGGCTACGACGCGGCCGCCTCGCCCCAACGAAGTTCACGGCCAGGATTATTTCTTCTTCACGTCTGATCAATTTGCCCAACTGATCGAAACCAATGAGTTGTTAGAATACGCCATTGTTTACAACGACTACAAAGGCATTCCTAAACAACAAATCCGGGAAGCGATGGCTAGTGGCAAAGATGTCATTATGCGGGTAGACATTCAAGGTGCCAGAACCATCCGCCGCCTTGTGCCTAATGCGATATGCATTTTTCTCATGGCTGAATCAGAGCCAGCCATGGTCAGCCGCCTGCGTGAGCGTAAATCAGAAACGCCAGAAGGGTTAAGCCTGCGAATTGCCACCGCCCGGCAAGAGTTAAAACGGATTGAGGATTTTAATTATTGCGTTATCAATGCCGAACGTCGGCAGGAAGAAACAGTCGCTCAAATCCTGGCCATTATCAGTGCCGAACACAACAAAGTGGGACAAGGGCCAGTGGTGTTATAAGGTAGTTAACGTTATACCTACCACGGTCATAAAATGACATTTTGTTTGCGGCAACTGCTGGATAAGCCTGGCCGGAAGACCCATCTCCCTACCCCTTCCCAGTTGTTTATTAAATTTTTAATCGGGTAACGTATTCATTGACCCCATCCCCCCTGCCGATTCCCTCGGGAAGGAGGAATTCCAATGGGGCATTTTTCGGGGCATTCGCCCCGAAAAATGCCCCTTAGAAAAGTTCCCCGCCCCTGGGGGCGGGGTTAGGGGTGGGGAGATTCCATTACCTGATTAATTTTTTAAACGACAACTGGAAAGGGGGTGGCCCCAGGTAAACCCAACGCGGCGATAAAGAGACAGGGCAAAAAATGTCAGATTATGCCCATTGACAGTATAACTGGAACATTTGCTGTGGCCGGTCTCCTGACCGTGCCCCCCCACTTAATCTTGAGTGAACCCTTAGCTCAACCCATAGACGGGAAGAGCCGCCCCATGAATCGCCCGGGCGGCTTCTGAGGATAAAAAGAGAATAACGGCGGCCAGATCAGAGGGGGCAACCCAATGGCTAAAATCGGCGTTGGGCATGTCTAATCGGTTGCGGGGGGTGTCAATTGTACCGGGCAGAATGCAATTAACGTTGATTCCCTCTCCCTTTAGTTCACTGGCCAATGTTTCTGTGAGTCGGATAACCGCACTTTTGGATGCTGTATAGGGTCCCATTTTAGCTTTTCCTTCCAGGCCAGCGCGGGCGGCTACGTTGATGATTTTGCCCCGCTTTTGGGCCAGCAAATGGGGAATAGCGGCCCGGCAGGTGTGGAAAACGGTTTTGGCATTGAGGTCAAACATAAAATCCCAGGTTTCTAATGGTGTTTCATGCAGGCGCGGCCCAGAACTGAATCCCCCAGCAATATTGGTGAGGATATCTAAGCGGCCAAACTGGTTGATAGCCTCGGCAAATAGGGCATCTACCGCGGCCGCGTCCAGCAAATTCACCGTCGCCAACAATGCGTCTCCTTTCTCGGCCATCTCCCCATACATTTGCTCCAACCGGTCATAATTGACATCCATTAGCACCAGTTTCCCCCCCGCCTGATGAAAGGCTTGAGCCACCGCCAGCCCCAAATTCCCCGCCGCCCCGGTCACAACTGCCACCTGATCTGTAAAGTCAAACATAAAACCCCCTTTAAGCCTATAGATTAGGACTTACGGGATTGCTCGAGCCGGTCTCCTGACCGTGCTCGTTGTGGCTCGGTGGGAACACCAACCACAGCACGTAAGTCCTGAGATTAAAGCCGAACGCCTTATCAGCTTTTAATCGTAATGGTAAAAGTGTGAATCGTAAATACCCACACCCGCAATTTTCAATTTAGCCAACCGTTGTAGAACGGCCTTTCAGGCTGTTCACCCTTTCGTGAAAACAAAACCCGGTAAACGCCAGGAGCAAACCAAATCGAGAATGGCTGTACCCACATACTCCGATTTGTCAGCCAAAACCGATCTGGCTATAATTCCGCCTCTATTGGCGTTATAGCTCAGCGGCAGAGCGGGGGATTCATAAGCCCTAGGTCACTAGTTCAAATCTAGTTAACGCCACAAAAAAGCCACCTTTTTTATAAAGAGGTGGCTTTTTTTTGGGTAAGCGTTCAGTCCCCTGAGAAAAAGAGCCTTCCGAAGGTTTCTGCAAAGGTGTTGACCAGTGGTATAAACCTTCGGAAGGCTGAACGGTTACTTTTTTTGTAAGCGTTCAGTCATGACGTCACTGAAAAAAGGTACAAGCAGTTAAAAGCCCGGTTTCTTTCTCTCTGGAAGCGACGGTTAGATTAGTCAGAAACCGGGCTTTTTGCAGTAGACTCAGTTATATATATTCATCCACCAGACCCACCCGGTCGTAAACGACCGGGCTATGGTTACAAAGGCCGCTGGCCTGGGGTTTTAGCCCGCAAAGCTCCGTAGGTTTAGCCCGGCGGTTTGACCGCCGGGCGGGGTAAGTGAGCGCTTACCTTTTTTATTGTGACTATACAGCCCCTCACCCTAACCCTCTCCCCTGGGGAGAGGGAACTAACTGCCCTCTCCCGAAGCGGGAGAGGGGCTGGGGGTGAGGGTCAGCGGTTTCACCTTCTCATTCCACGCTGAGCGTGGGAATAAATTGTGACACCTGAATAGTTATTTTTTATTAACCTTAAGAATGAGAACTATACTGCCAAGGGGCATAATCTGACATTTTCCTGCCGTGTCGCTTTATCGCCGCGTTGGGTTTATGCGCGGACACCCCCACCCCTAACCCCGCCCCCAGGGGCGGGGAACTTTTTTGAGGCGCGGTTTGAGGGCGTCTGCCCTCAAACCGCGCCGGTAGGGTGTTCTCCTTCCCTCTTTTGTTTAAAAAATAGTCAGGTAATATGGTTTTCCCCACCCCTAACCCCGCCCCCAGGGGCGGGGAACTTTTCTGGGCGCGGTTTTTCGGGGCCTTCGCCCCGAAAAACCGCGCCATCGGGTTCCCCCTCGCAGGGGGATGGGTCTGCCAACTAAATTTATTTGCTGTGGTTGGTCTCCTGACCGCGCCATCGGGTTCCCCCTCGCAGGGG
>JAGNBF010000086.1:3423-34963 GCA_018004935.1 Chloroflexota bacterium
GATGGGTCTGCCAACTAAATTTATTTGCTGTGGTTGGTCTCCTGACCGCGCCATCGGGTTCCCCCTCGTAGGGGGATGGGTCTGCCAACTAAATTTATTTGCTGTGGTTGGTCTCCTGACCGCGCCATCGGGTTCCCCCTCGTAGGGGGATGGGTCTGCCAACTAAATTTATTTGCTGTGGTTGGTCTCCTGACCGCGCCACCTATTTTATTCCCGAACGATTACTTACGGGGTTGCTCGAGCCGGTCTCCTGACCGTGTTCGTTGTGGCGCGGTGGGGACATCGCCACAGCACGTAAGTCCTAAACTGTATCTATACAGGTGGGTACGGCGAGGGCTGAGCTTGTCGAAGGCAGATCCGGGCTTTGGCAAGCTCAGCTCGTGAGGACGTGTATAGTTGCCTGTTTTTTTTAAATCATAAATGAGAAGAGCTTGCCGAAGGTTTTCTTACCGATTGTGGCGATGAACCTTCGACGGGTTGAATAGTTTCAGGAAAAAGATGATGAATCAACAAAGGAAGCCTTTATTTTTGTTCGTCACCTGTTTGGTGATGCTACTGTCGTGTAATCAGTTCACTTCTAACTCCTCTGCGACTGCTGTTCTCACCCCCATAAGGGTGGCGGTTAGTTCTCCCACTCCCACTCTCAACATAATACCTACTCAATCTTTATCTACGGTTACGTTGCCCGCGGCCGCGACACCCATCATCGCCGACGAAATGATGGCCCGGCAATACCTTGAGGATCTGGTGGGGCAAATTGGAGCACGTTTGCCCGGTTCGGCCGCAGAAGCCCAGGCGGCCAACTACATCCAAAACGCTTTCACGGCAATGGGGTACACTGTCCAGTTACAGCCCTTTACCTTTTTTACCGAGGATGACGAAGAATTTGATTCCACCAACATCATTGTCGTCAAACAAGGACAATCCTCCATAGAAATTGTTGTGGGAGCACATTATGATTCGGTGGATGATGCGGACGGGGCTGATGATAATGCCTCCGGGGTAGCCGTTCTATTACAAGTTGCCAGAATGGTTAAGGATGTCGCAACACCTTATACCATTCGTTTTATCGCTTTTGGTGCAGAGGAGAACGATTTAGATGGCTCACATTATTTCGTGAGTCAAATGAGCGAAGCTGAGATCGAAAATACGCTGAATATGATCAACCTGGACAGTCTGATCGCGGGTGATATTAACTACGTTTATGGAGATACAGGAACCCCAGAGAGTTTACGAGACTGGATTTTGCAGAAAGCTCAGGCTGAAGGATTTGTTTTGGAAGCGAAAGCGGCTGAAGATATGGATGAGTTTGATGGTACACCCTGTGACTGCGCGGATTATGATGCTTTCCAGGAAGTCGGTATCACCTTTGCCTATTTTGAAGCAACGAATTGGAACCTGGGGGATGAAGATGGTATGACCCAGGTTGATCCGATATTTGGTGATGAAGGGGAAATTCGCCATACCCGGTATGACACAATTGAATATCTGGACGAAACGTTTCCTGGCCGCATTGAACGTAATCTTAATCTTTACGTTACCTTGTTATATCGTGTTTTGACTGAGTTTGGTTTGTAGACGTTAAGAATAACGTTGGTCTTGGGGATTTCGTGAGGTAATCAGTACGGTAGGATCTGGCCTTGTGCTTGCCCCTCCGCAGAGGGCAACTACAAGGGTTCCCCTCCAGCCAAAAAATTTTGTAACGACACACGTCCTCGAGGACTGAGCTTGCCGAAGCCCGGATCTGCCTTCGACAAGCTCAGGCATCGTTATACCCTACCTTGCTCGAGCCGGTCTCCTGACCGTGCTCGTTGTGGTTCGATGGGAACACCATTTACCGGGCCACCAGGCAGACACGAACAGGGGTGCTTTCGCTTTGGTTCGCGGCCGCGTCCCAAACCACCACCCTGAAGCTATGACACCCGGGGCCAGGAATCGCCCACCGCTCGGTGAACGGGGAAACGGTGCTAATGGCAAACGGCACTTCCGCCCCATCGGCAAAAAACTCCACTTTGGCCACACTCAAATTATCTGTCACCTGGGCCTGCACCACCACAAAATCCTCGTCGGTGAAGATGGTTTGATTCTCCATCGGGAACAGGATTTGCGCCTCTGGTGGCGTCGTGTCTACCATCACCTGCAAACTGGCCTCCACAAACGTACCATCCCCCCGGAAGGCGGTCAGGAGCAGGGTGTACAACCCTTCTTCCAGGTTGCTCACTTCCCAGCTTGCCAGCGGTTCGTTGTTTTTCTGTTCGGTGATGTTGTCCACAACCACCTGCACGTTGGTCGGGTCTAACCCCGCGAAGTAGGCCAGCCGGTAATAAGCAAAACCATCCAGTTGCACATTCCCCTTGATTTCCAGCAGGCCGTTGACAAACTGGAAAGGTGTGGGGGACAAAATAGCCACACCGCCAACGATGGCCGCGTCCCCGGTGATGGTATCAAATTCGCTCGGCGGCTGTTCGATTTCGTTCTCGCGTACCCAGTCCGCGGCCGCGTCCGGGTACAACACAAACACTTTCGTCTCCACCAGTTCCGGCGGGGTGTAAATGGTCGCCAACCGGCCCGTCTCCCGGTTGAGGCGGAACTCCTGGTACATGTTATCAATCACGTTGGGTTCTGTACCGGCCACGAACAGTTCGCTGACGGTGGGGCAATGGGGGGTGGGAAGCAGGCCCGATGGGGTACAGACGGCCCGTTCGACAACGCCCTGCGGCCGCGTCCACCCCACCACTGGCTCATCCTGCAAGGCCCAACTCATCACCGCATTCCAGATGGGGGCCGCCCCCACCGAACCGGGCAAATTGTCCATCGTCGAATTGTCGGAGTTGCCCGACCACACCCCGATGACCAGTTGCGGCGTGTAACCGATAATCCAGTCGTCCCGATAATCGTTGGTAGTACCCGTTTTCGCGGCCGCGGGCCGACCATCCGGTAGCTCCAGGGCGTTGGGGCAACCAAAGGCGGCACAGCGAGCATTCCGATCCGACAACATATCGGTCAGGATGTAAGCCAGTTGTGGTGTGACAATTTCCCGCCGTTGGGGCTGACTGTACTCATACAGCACTGTGCCATGCCGATCTTCCACCCGCAAAATCGCTACCGGATCCAACGTGCGGAACCCCAACCGTTGCTCCGACTCCGGCACTGGCTGGCCGATCATCACCCCCAGGTTGGCAAACACGGAATAGGCATAAGCCATATCCAGCAGTTTGACCTCGCCCCCGCCGAGCGTGAGGGATAGGCCATAGCTGTTGGGGCCTTGATCGAGGGTGGTGATGCCCAGATTATGGGCCGTGCGGATGACACTATCCACCCCCACCAGGCTCATCATCTGCACCGCCGGGACGTTATAACTGTTGGCTAAGGCCGTCCGCAGGCGCACCGGGCCATGAAAACGACCATCGTAATTTTCTGGCACGTAGGCGATGCCGTTGTACGGCGTGCCGAAATCGGTTTCCACATCCAACAGCATGGTGGCAGATGTGTACCCTTTGCTCAGGCCAGTCAGATAGGTGAACGGTTTGAAGGATGAACCGGGCTGGCGCAAACCATCCACCGCCACGTTGAAGGAGCCGTCTATGGCTTCGTTCCAATAATCCAGACTGCCCACCATCGCCCGAATCTCCCCGGTGCGGGGGTCAATGGCGATGATGGAAGCGTTGGTGACGTTATGATCTTCACCGGCGTAGGCAGAGGGTAGCGGCCGCAGAAATTCCAACGCCGCACAATGAGCCGCTTCATCGGCAGGCAACCCCGTGCCCAAATCGCCAGACAACCGGGCGATATGCGCCCGCGCCACACATTCTGCCTGCCCCTGTAACTCCAAATCCAGGGCCGTATAAACGGTCAAACCACCCCGCAACACCTGTTCCGGCCCAAACATAATCTCCAACTGCTTGCGCACATACAGGGCGTAATGGGGGGCAATGATGTCGAACCGGTCTTCCACCCCGGAGCGAATGGTCAGGGGGGTGAATTTGGCTTCGATGGTCTGGTCGCGGCTGATGTACCCTTCGCGGAACATGGCATCCAGCACAAGCTCTTGCCGCGCTTTGGCCTCATCGGGGTTGTCAATGGGGTTGAGGGCGGGGGATTGGGGGATGGCGGCGAGCATGGCGGCTTCGGCCAGGGTGAGTTGGGCGGCAGTTTTGTTGAAGTACACTTTCGCGGCCGCTTCAATGCCATAGGCCAGGTTGCCATAAAAGTTGGTGTTCAGATACCACTCCAAAACCTGCTCTTTGGTATACGTTTGCGAGACCTGCTGGGCCAGAATCACCTCTTCCAGCTTGCGCCGGTAATCATCCAGCCCTACATTTTCGCCGACAAGGCGACGTTCCTCATCAATCAGGTTATTTTTAACCAACTGCTGGGTGATGGATGACCCCCCCTGGATATCGCCCCCCTGTAACACATACTCATAAAATGCCCGGCCAATCCCTTGCACATCAAACCCCTGGTTGGTCCAGAAGGTTTTGTCCTCAATGGCGACGGTGGCATCTACCAGATTTTGCGGAATCTGGGCCAGGGGAACCCATTGTCGGTCGCCGCCCAGGGGGTCAATCACTTCGTAGAGCAGAACCGCGTCCCGGTTGCCATCCTCGTCCTGATCTGGCCCCCAGCCATAAATTTTGGTCGTCTCAAAGGTCGTGTCCACATCCTGGCCGATCCTTTCGATTTCGGTGAAGTCGGGCAGGTCTTGGGTGAAGGCGGCATAAACCGCGCCCACCCCCGCCACCCCCCCGAAAGCGGTCAGGACGAGGGAGAGGCCCAGTAACAGGGTAATGACGGCGAAAATGCGTAAAAAGACGCGGCCGCCGCGCCCCTTTCGTTTTTGGCGGCGATACCGCCGGTGCATGATGCTGGTTGTGCGCATAAAAGAAGTGATTTGTGTTGCGTGTTATGTGTTATGTGTTATATGGAGGGATTATAACAGAGGCTAGACAAGGCTAACCGATGTTTAGTCACTGCTTAGACAACAGTAAGTAAGGAACGAGAATTAAATGTACTTACCACGGTCATAAAGAGACATTTTGTTAGCGGCAACAGATTGGTAGGTTTGGACTGAAGACCCATCCCCCTTCGATCCCAGAGGGAAGGGGGGAATTCCCATGGGAAAAGTTCCCCGCCCCTGGGGGTGGGGTTAGGGGTGGGGTGGCCTCGGATGTTCCCAACGTGGCGATCAAGCGGTATAGCGACACGGCGGGAAAATGCCAGATTATGCCCTTTGGCAGTATACACAAGGGAACAGTTACGATTTCCGCAAACCTTTGGGGTCTTGACGGAACTTATTCTTTTACAGATCCTAATGGTTTGCTCAAAATTAAGTTGGGTAGTGCGGCCAGGAGACCGGCCACAGCAAACTCAAAAGTTATTTACGGGCGAACCCTAAGTGTCTAAAAATAAGTGGGGTGCCACAGTTAGGAGACCGGCTCGAGCAATCCCGTAAGTCCGATGTTTAGGGTTTACTGCTTTCCCCCAATGAGCCGGACGCCCAGGCGTAAAAGGGTATAGAGCAATATTTGCATGAGGTGGCGTCGCGGCCGCATTTTTAAGCTATCGTGCATCAGGTAAATAGCTTCTAACCAATGGCGTTGGCGGGTGCGGAGCAGGCTTAAGGCCCAAAGCATATCCGCTTGTTTGTCTTTATCGCCGGTTTGGGCAAACTTTTCGGCGGCATCGCTATAACAGCGCCCAGCCTGATGATAGTCACCCCGATGGCGTTGCAATTCACCCAGGTTTGCCAACGTCTGGCCCTGGCGATTCATATCTCCCGCCTGGGCAAAACTGGTTTGTGCCTGCTGAAGGGCGGTCGCGGCCGCGTCATATTGCCCTTTTAGCTGGTAGATAACGCCCATATTGTTAAGCATTTCCGCCTGACCAATGTTATCAGGGATGGTGGCGAAGGCGGTTGCGGCCGCGCCGAATGTTGCCAGCGCCTCATCATAATGGCCTGACTTAAACTGGCGGAGTCCTTCTTCTTTCAGGTGGGTAGGGGAATCAGACATAACCATTGACGATTGAGGCAAAGTTCAGGTCAGCTTTACAGCAATTCTCCATTTGGCCTGGGCCTCAACAAAGGCAGAAGCCGCCCGGCCGTAAAACGGGTCGGGCTATATTTACGAAGGCCGTTGGCCTGGGGTCTTAGCCCGTAGGGCCTGGTACGGATAGCCCGGCGGTTTGACCGCCGGGCGGGATAACTGAACGCTTACGTTGAATAACAGCTATTCTCAATTGTCACAATGGGTAGGGGTGGGGCAGGTGGGGTTGGCCTCATGATTTCACCCTGGCCTCATCTCCCACCTGCCTCACCCTGGTAGCAGACGAGGCCTTGGGGGGTAGGTGGGCGAGGCAACCGGGAGAATAAGTTGGGGGGATCAGTCAATATTTCCCTCGGTTGCCCCGCCCCTACGACTCAACCGAAATGAAACACACCCTTTGTTAAATTCCCATTACGACCGGGCGGGACTTAATTGTGTTAGAACGTAATGTCAAGAATTGCCTCGGCAATTCCCCGCAACTGTTTTACATCCATAGCACTCAGACGCATCGCTGTTTCCAAATAAGCGATATTTACCGGTTCGGCAATGAATTTTTTCACGGCGGGCGGTAGTTCCTCTAGCCGTAGTTGCATTTTTTGCTCGGCTTCGTGGCGAGCCAGCGGGCCGTGACTATCTTCGGTGAAATAGCTGACCGAATAACCTAAAACCTGGCCCAATTTTTCTAGATGTAAGAGCGGCATAGGTTCTTGTCCGGCTTCATACCGAGACAGCCGATTCGGGGTCACTCCAATTTGTTCGGCCAGATCTTCCAGGCTTTTTCCGGCGGTCAGCCGGGCCTGTTGTAACAAAACACCTACCATACGGTGGCGCAGTTGGAGAACTGTTTTGAAATTGTTGGCCTGATTGCTACTGAGGGTATGGCTCCCCCAAAAATGAGCCATGGGAACGCCAAGGAACATGGCTAATACTTCTAACTCCGGCAAGGAGATAATATGTTTGCCATCTTCCGCGTCTTTAAAGAGTTGAGCCGATATGCCTAGGACTTCAGCACATTCTTCAATCGAACGCCGCGCATACTTCCGGGCATCTTGAATCAGAACGCCTAAAATTTTGGCTCTGGTTACGTCTGTTTCTTTCATGATGCCTTTCCTTCTCCCGACAGAACACGACATAAAATATTTATGGACTGATCTTAACAATAAATGGGTAGTTTCGCAATATGGTGTGGATAGTGGTAGCAATTCTCAATTTGGTTTGCTCCTGGTGTTTGCCGTTTTTTGTTTTCACGAGCGGGTGAACAGCCTGATTGTCGTTTAAAAAATTAATCAGGTAATGGAATCCCCCCCACCCCTAACCCCGCCCCCCGGGGCGGGGAATTTTTTCTGGTGCGGGTTTCCTCCCCCCGACTGGGGCGAATTTCAGGTCTATCTCTGGATGTAGCACGGCCTTTCCAGGCTGTGCGCCCTCTAATGTCATTTTATGGCTGTGGTAAATATAACTATAGACCTTAAGATAATGATTTTGCGTAGGGGCTGGCCTTGGGCCTGCCCTGCACTGGGGCAACCACAAGGGTTGCCCGTACAGTTAAAATCTTTTTCTTAAAAGCTATATTAAGCCGGTTGCCTGAGTTTGTCGAAGGCAAAGGGGCTTCGACAAGTTCAGCCTTCGAGGGTGTGTATTGTTAGGTTGCCCGTACAAAAGGTGAGGAATCCTGCCAAAGCACAAGCACCGGAGCTATCACCGATGGCGAGGATGGTGCGGGCGGCCTGTTGGATGGGAGATGGATTAAGGGTAGGAATAACGGCGACGAGATCATGCCAGGCCTGAACTGCTTCACCGTCCGCGGCCGCATCCAGAAATGCCCCCGATAAAGTGGTTGTTCGCTCTTTCGCCTGGGTCGCTATTTGTTGTGGCAACGCGGCCGCATAGCTGGTTTGCGTGGCCCAGACCCCATACAAAATACCCATTATTCCATCATCTCCGGCGGGGGTGAGGCCAGGGCCAAAACCAGCCAGATGAGTAACCTCTGAGCGGATGTGGGTCTCATCACCTTGCCTGATGGCCTGGCTCAACCGGGTAAGGCCGCTGACAAGATGGGGCCACTGCTGTACTGCGGGGGTGTGGGTGGCGGTGTGTTCGTCTAACATCTGGCGGAGCCAGGGTAGAACCTGGGGCAGGTGAGGAGAGATAGTGGGCCAATGCGGCCGCGCTTCCCATGTCTCTGCCCCATGGGTGGTGATGTGCCAATGGCCAATGTGTACGCTTGTGGGTTGGGTGCCGATGGCTACATTCAGACCAGATGTGATGCCCGTGAAGGCTTGTACAGGGACTACCAGGGCAAAAGGGCCGCGTCCGATGGCGGGTGTAACCAGGGAGAGGATGTTTCCGGTGCTGTCTAGCAGATTGCAGGTGTGATTAGAGGCGTGGAGAACGGTTGCGGCCGCGTTGCGGGCCAGCCAGTGTAAACCACGAGCCGTGATGGTCGTTGCGGGAATCGTTATTGGCGGAAAAGGGAATTTGCTCATCTTGCCTTTTCTATTCTATCATTTAACCGTAAACGTTCAGTTGCTGATGGTAAACCTAAAATTCGCCCGGTCACATAACGAATACACCCATACACCAATAACCTATTGTTTAGGAATTAGCATGACCCAAGCAGAAACACCTTCATTCATGAAACAAGTACGCCAGGAATGGCACGCGGCCGCGCAGTGGCTAGATGATAGCTGGCGGCAGACAGGTATCTGGGTGCGTAATCAGATACGCCAATTACAAGACGCGCAGATTGATTATGTGGTTTTGCCCCTTGGTGGCTCCTTGCCTGAACGGGCACCCATGCCGCGCAGTTTTTGGCAACGGCAACTCCCCATTTACAGCGATCCCCCCATGTCGTTTCAAGAACTAAACCATATTTTGCAGAGGGTGGGGGATGCTGACAATGTGAAGGGGGTGCTCTTTCTTTTTACCGGGTTCTCTGCCGGGTTAGGCACATTACAAAATTTTCGCCGCGCTATCCAACGGCTCCGGGAACGGGGTAAGAAGGTGGTTGTTTATACCCCTTATCTGGACTTACCCCATTATTTCGCGGCCGCGGGCGCGGATCATCTCCTCGCTCCCCCCAGTGCTTCCTTTGATGTGTTGGGTTTACGGACCAGTGTCGCTTTTCTAAAAGACAGCCTGGCCCTGGCCGGTATTCAGTTCGATATCATCCAGATTTCTCCCTACAAATCTGCCTATGATCGCCTGGGCAAAGCCGATATAACCCCAGAACTTCAGGCCCAACTGAACTGGCTTTTAGATGAACAGTATGACTTGCTCACCGCCGGAATGGCTGAAGGGCGGGGTAAAACTCAGGCTGAAATGAAAGCCATTCTGGATCAGGCCCCTTTGTATGGGGATGCTTTGTGCCAGCAGGGGGTAGTAGATGCCCTGGTGTATGAGGATGAACTGGTCTATTGGTTGGCGGAAAAGCCCCAGCCCCCCAGCACGTCTGCGGATCTTGTAACGGTGGACGCCACTACCCCTGACCCTGAGTCGCGGCCGCAAGCTAAGCTGGTATTATGGTCCGAAGCGGAACCCCTCTTGCAGGAAAAATTTCGCCGCACCACCCCCAAATTTATCGGGGTGGTAAGCCTGGAAGGGGCTATCATGCCTGGCGAAAGCCGTAACCCCCCCATTGATCTGCCCATTCCCCTCATTGGTGGCGACTCAGCCGGAGATATCACCCTTTCTCGTCTCTTGCGCCAGGCTGAAGAGCAAGAGGAGATGGCCGCCCTCATTTTCCACGTGGATTCACCCGGCGGTTCGGCTCTGGCCTCAGACCTGATTGGGCGGCAAATAGAGCGTATTGCCAAGAAAAAGCCGGTATTGGTGTACATGGGCAATGTGGCCGCTTCGGGGGGATATTATGTGAGCGCGGCCGCGAACCATATCATGGCCCAAACCGGTACTATCACCGGTTCCATTGGCGTCATTAGCGCCCGCCTCAGCACCAGTGAGCTAGAAAACCGCCTGCGTGTCAACCGGGTCAACCTGAAACGGGGCGAACATGCCGACTTGTTCAGTGGGGAAACGCCCTTAACCGCTGAAGAGCATGACCTGCTCCAACAGGGTATCCAGGCCATTTATCACCAGTTTAAGGAAGTTGTGGCACGCGGCCGCGATCTCCCCTATGATAAATTGGATCCCATCTGCGAAGGTCGCGTCTGGACAGGGCGGCAAGCCCTGGCCCATAAACTCGTGGATAGTCATGGCGATTTCGCTGATGCTATCCTTCAGGCCGCCACCCTGGCCGGTCTGCCCACTGATACTCAGCACCAGATACGTACCCTCAATTTCTACGACCGGAGTAAAGAATACCGCCTGCCCCACCCTTACGAAGCCACCGTCGCTTTGCTCCATCTGTTCACGCAGGAACATTGGCAGGTTCTTAGCGGCAAACCCTTAATGTTACTGCCGTTTACCGTCAAGCCGTGGTAAAGTTTTGTCCCGCAATATTCAAAATTGCGGCATCTGCCAAATTGGATTCATCTTGCCATACCTGACCTGAGCAAACCAGAACCCAAACTTAGTAATCGTCCAAAAATAAGTTCCGCACAGACCTGACAGGTTTGTAAGCATAACAACCTTGTTAAGAGAGCATTAGCAATCGTCTAAGAATAACTTCCCGTTTTGCTGTGGCGGGTCTCCTGACCGTGTCACCTAACTTATTTTTAGGCGCTCACTTAGAGCTAACTTATTATGATCATTTCTCCCAACCGTCTCACCATTGACACCCAAGTTACCACAACTGTTTTAGTGCGTTTCTTGCATAACGAAATCCGCAAAGCCGGATTTAACCGGGCCGTTCTGGGCCTTTCCGGGGGCATTGACTCGGCTCTCTCCTGTTATCTCGTGGCCCAGGCCATTGGCCCAGAAAATGTGCTGGCCATTCGTCTGCCCTATGCCACATCCTCGCCTGAAAGCCTGGAACATGCTAATCTGGTCATTGCTGACCTGGGTATTGCCACGGAAACCATTGACATCACGCCAATGGTAGACCCACTTTTTGCTGTATCTCCCCATATTACCCCATTGCGGAAAGGTAATTTGATGGCCCGCGCCCGGATGATGACCATCTTTGATCGTTCGGCCGCCTGGAGTGGGTTAGTCATTGGCACCAGCAATAAAACAGAACTGCTCCTGGGGTATGGAACGATCTATGGCGATCTGGCCTCGGCCGTGAACCCTATTGGCGACCTATACAAAACGCAGGTGCGGCAAATTGCCCGCACCATTGGGGTGCCTGCCCCCATTTTGGATAAAGCCCCCTCGGCTGACCTCATTCCCGGCCAGACGGATGAAACTGATTTTGGATTTACTTATGAACAGGCGGATGCGCTCTTGCAACTGATTGTGGATGAACGATATACCCTGGACGAAGCGATTGCTGAGGGGTTTGCCCCAGCCTTTGTCCACCAGGTTATGCGCATGATTCAGCGGTCTCACTACAAACGTACGATGCCCATTATTCCTAAAATCAGCGGCCGCACCGTCGGTCATGATTTCCGTTACCTGCGCGACTGGGGAACATGAGCAGGGAAATTCATAGAACGTAATTACTAACTTGAGTTTAGAGTTCAGAGCTAGAGCTAGAGGGTTTGCCAGAGTAATTTCCTCTCGCTCTCTGCTCTCGCTCTAAACTCCAGTACTAAGGGTTCGCTCAAAATTAAGTTGGGTGGCACGGTCAGGAGACCAGCCACAGCAAATCGCTAAGTTAATGGCGAACGATTACTTATCAGGAGTATTACATGTCAAAAAAAGTTGTATCTTTTCTCTCTCTGCTTTCGTTATTGGCGTTGCTGGTGGCGGTGATGGTTCCGCGCCAGGTTAAGGCCGCCACCTGGCAGGATAAAGTGGATCCCTGGGTGTTGAGTACGGCCCTCGCCGAGGGCGAGACTGAGTTTTTGCTGTTCTTAAATGAGCAGGCGGATGTGAGCGCGGCCGCAGACCTCACCACCAAAGAGGCCAAAGGCAACTACGTCTACCAAACCCTCACCGCCACCGCCGACCGCACCCAGGGGCCTGTCCTGGCCCAACTGCGCGACATGGGCGTTGAGCATCAAGCCTACTGGGTCGCCAACATGATCTGGGTACGTGGCGACCTCAATGTGGTGCAACAAATGGCCCAACGCCCCGATGTCGCCCACCTCTACGCCAACCCATCCGTTCAATTCCAACCCGCTGTCGTTGATGAGTCCGCCCTCATTGAAGCCGCCATGGCCGTGGAATGGAACATCGCGCTGGTCAACGCCGACGATGTCTGGGCCGCAGGTTACACCGGGCAAGGTGTCGTCATCGGCGGGCAAGACACCGGTTACGATTGGGATCACCCTGCCCTCATCAACCAATATCGCGGCTGGAACGGCACAACCGCCGACCATAACTACAACTGGCACGACTCCATCCACAGCGGCAGTACCAGTTGTGGCGTCAACTCCCCCGTACCCTGTGACGATAACGGCCACGGAACCCACACCATGGGCACAATGGTCGGCAACGATATGTTGTCCAGTAACCCCTCCTGGCCTGCCGGGGCACCCAATGCCGTCGGTATGGCCCCCGGCGCCACCTGGATTAGTTGCCGCAATATGGCCAGCGGCAACGGCACACCTACCACCTACAGCGAATGTTACGAATGGTTCATCGCCCCCACCGATCTGGCTGGCAACAACGCCGACCCCACCAAAGCCCCCCATGTCATCAATAACTCCTGGGGTTGTCCCGTCAGCGAAGGCTGTACCGATCCCAATGTTATGCTAACTGTGGTCAACAATGTGCGTGCCGCCGGTATTGTTACGGTGCATTCCGCCGGTAATGATGGTTCGGGTTGTAACACCATTAATACCCCATCGGCCATTTATGATGGTTCTTACACCGTTGGCTCTACCACATCTAGCAACGCCATGTCCAGCTTCAGTAGCCGTGGCCCGGTCACGCTTGATGGTAGCAACCGGTTGAAACCAGACATCTCTGCCCCTGGTTCTAATGTTCGTTCCAGTTTACCGGGCACGGGTTATGGCAGTTTGAGTGGTACCAGTATGGCCGGACCACACGTTGCCGGGTTAGTAGGATTGTTACTTTCCATTTACCCTAACATGGCGGGTGATGTAGACACCATCGAAAATGTGATCAATAGCACCGCCGTGTTGGTTACAAATAGCCAGACTTGTGGTGGCATTCCCCCAACAACTATTCCTAACAATGTAGTGGGGCATGGGCGAATTGATGCCCTGGCTGGTTATGACGGTTTAACCGCACCGAATAACCTGCTCTTGAGCAAAAAGGCGGCCCCATCCCAGGTTTATCCGGGGGATCTCATCACCTACACCCTGACTATCACCAATGATCATCTGGCCGTGCCTACGACGAATGTGGTTTTGACAGACACCATTCCGGCCGGTACAACCTTTGTTTCGGCAACAGGGCCATATACGATGACGGGCAATATTGTGGAATGGCATTATGCCAGTTTAAATGCCGGAGACGGGGCATCGGTGACGTTGGTGGTTGAGGTTTTGCCCGATATGACTGAAGCGGTGATTAATGAGGTGTATGGGGTAATGAGTGATCAGGTGCTGACGCCTGTTAGCGGAACCCCGGTCTCGGTCACGATACTTGAGACAACGGTTATAACGAATAGTTACTATCCCCTCATAAAGAATGAGTGAGGAAACCGCCGGAAACATAGCAACCGTTCAGATGGAACGGTTGCTGTCTGGTATTTGATGGAGGATCCGTCGTTTTGGTAAGCGTTCAGTTGGGTTACATCAACGGATTAAGAAACAAACGGATTTTCCAGAGGTCGCCTTTAATCCGTTCTTTTCTATACTTACCACGGTCATAAAGTGACATTTTGTTAGCGGTAACAGATTGGTAGGTTTGGAGTGAAGACCCATCCCCCTTCGATCCCAGAGGGAAGGGGGGAAACCCAACGTCGCGGTTTGGCGAGCGTCCGCTCGCCAAACCGCGACGAAAATAGTTCCCCGCCCCTGGGGGCGGGGTTAGGGGTGGGGGTGGCCTTGGATAAACCCAACACGAGGATAAAGGGAGACGGCGACAGGGCGAAAAAATGTCAGATTATGCCCTTTGATAGTATAAATCCGCTGAAGTAATGCAAAACGGCCTAAAACTGTCTCTGAACTGAACGGGTACTCGTTTTGTGAGACCTGACCGGTTTAGGACTTACACACTGTGACGGGTCTCCTGACCGTGCCACCCAACTTAATTACGAGTGAACCCTAACGATTTGAGTTTAGAGTTCAGAGCCAGAGCTAGAGGGTTTGCCAGAGTAATTTCCTCTCGCTCTAAACTCCAGTAACGATTACTGAGGGTTCGTCAAAATATAACTTCCCGGTATAGACCTGACAGGTTTTCAGAAACCTGTCAGGTTTTGGCGGAACTTAGGAATGAGAATTAAATAACCTGCTGGCTAAGAGTGGCACGGTCAGGAGACCGGCCACAGCAGTTTCGTAGGTTATTTAATCTTCGATCCTTAATCTTTTACAGAATATTCACACTATGGATTGTGTTATTGTTGCTGGGGGTATACCTGGCCCGGAAGACCCCCTTTATCCGTATACGCAGGGCAAACCGAAAGCGATGTTGGAGATTCGCGGCCGCACTCTCATTGAGTATGTCGCGGCCGCGTTCCATGCCGCCCAGCAAGTCGAAAACATCACCATCGTTGGACTGGGGTCTGATCGCGGCCTGCACTTCCCCCAACCCATCCAGCACGTCCCTGACCAGGGGGGGATGATCCGCAACGCCATTGCAGGCATTGAGGCGGCGCAACGGCTCAACCCGTCTGCTCAAAACCTCATCCTTTCCACCACCGACATCCCCCTCATCACTGGGGCGATGATTGATGAATGGCTGGAGCAGTGTCGCCCGTTTGATCATTTGTTGTATCACACCTTTGTGCCCGCCCCACTCATGCAGGCGCGGTTTCCCGGTTCTAAGCGCACCTTTACGAAGTTGAAGGGGATGGAAATTACGGGGGGGGATGTGATATTGGTACAGCCCCGGATTATTCATACGAACCAGGAGTTGTGGCACGCGGCCGCGAACGCTCGCAAACAGGCCTGGAAACTGGCCCGGCTGGTCGGTTTCACTACCCTGTTCAAACTCCTCACCCACCGCCTCAGCCTGCCAGACCTGGAAGCCATTGGGGCACGGCTCCTCGGCTCCCCGGTAAAGATCATCCTGGCCCGCCACGCCGAACTGGGCATGGACGGCGACAAACCTCACCAGGTAGAACTTATTCGCGCTGAGTTTTCCCGTGATGCTTGATGCGTTTTGCGGGATAATTGCTTCATGCGTTTGACACACTTACAGGTACATTCCCACTACTCTCTCCTGGAAGCAACAGCGACAATTGAGGGATTGGTAGCTCACGCGGCCGCGTCCCAGTTCACCCACATCCCCCTCACCGACACCAATGCCCTCTACGGCGTCCTGGCCTTTGCCAAAGCCTGCCGGGCCGCCCATATTCAACCCATTATCGGTATGACCGTCACCGCGGCCGCGCCCGAAGATTACACAACCCTGCACATGAGCGGCTCCCCCGACCCCCAGGCCGGGCGGCTCGTACTCCTGGCGACCGGGCCAGAAGGCTACCGTTCCCTGTGCCGCCTCTCCTCGCTCATCCAGGGGAACCCGGAACGAGAAGCCATTATCCAGTGGGGGGTAACATGGGATGACCTGAAGGCTCACCGGGAAGGGATCATTTGCCTGAGTGGGGGACGGCGCGGCTGGTTAGAACGGTTTATGCGCCTGGGCGACCGCGCGGCCGCGAGTCGTTACGCCGCCAAACTCGGGGGTATCTACGGCGACAAAGCCTTTCTCAGCCTGGAAATTCACCACCCCGACGACGAACCCCTGACCCGCGAGATTGCCGCCCTGGGCCAACGCTTTGGCCTGCCCGTCGTCGCCGCCCAACCCATCTACTGCCTTACCCCAGATGAAGCCGTGCGCCTGCCCTTGCTGACGGCCATGCGCGAGAATCGCCAGTTGGATGAAGTGAACAGTGAACAGTCAACAGTAAACAGTCACCAATCTCCAGTCTCCAGTCTCTCAGTCTCTCAGTCTCTTAATCACTCCTTCCACTGGCTCTCCCCTGAAGAACTCCAGGCCCGCTTCCACCACCTGCCCACCGCCCTGGACAACATCGCCACCATCCTCGACCAATGCCACCCCGCCCTGCCCGATGGCCGCCCCATCTGGCCCGTCCTTCACCTGCCCGAAGGGCAAACGCCAGAAGAAGCATTGGTTGTACAGGCAGATGATGGATTAAAAAAGAAAGTGAACAGTGAACAGGGGACAGGGGACAGTGAACAGTTAGCCGTGATCCGTGATTCATTCCCCATTCCCCATTCCCCATTCACTCCTTACATCACCCGCCTGCATCACGAACTCACCGCCATCAACCAGCACGGCTACGCCCCCCTTTTTTTGATTGTGGCGGATGCGGTGCGGTATGCGCGGGAGCAGGCGATTCCAGTGAGTACACGGGGCAGTGTGGCTAATTCATTAGTGGCGTACTGTTTAGGGATTACTACCGTTGATCCCATCGAACATGATTTGTTGTTTGAGCGGTTTCTTAACCCGGCGCGGGCTAATCCGCCGGATATTGATCTTGATTTTTGTAGCCGCCGCCGTGACGAGGTACTGAATTATATTCGCCAGAAGTATGGCCCGGAGCGGGTGGCCCTGGTGGCTACGGTGACAACGTTACAACCCAAATCGGCCATTCGGGAGACGGCGAAGGTGTATGGGTTAGATGAAGAAGCGATGGCCCGGTTAGCGGCCAACATTCCACGCGGCTGGCATCCTGATCCCCGGCGGCGTGAGGAAATCACGGTGGAGAAGGTGCAGGAAGGGCTGAATGAAAAGGAGAAAGAGGTGGTCGCGGCCGCGTTTCCCCTCATCGGTCAGCCCCATCACCTCAGCGTCCACCCTGGTGGCGTCGTCATCACTCCCGGCCCACTCAC
This sequence comes from Chloroflexota bacterium, assembly GCA_018004935.1. GTDB lineage: Bacteria > Chloroflexota > Anaerolineae > Promineifilales > Promineifilaceae > Trichofilum. The sequence goes on from JAGNBF010000086.1 coordinate 20,459, forward strand.
CGACGTTCTGCCCGTGCAATGGACAGTCAAAGGGTTCCTCATTACCCAATTCGACCACCAGGATGTCGAAGCGTTGGGGCTGGTCAAACTTGATTTGTTGGGCATCCGTGCCCTTACCGTCATCGCCCGCACCACCGAACTCATCCGCCGCTGGCACGACCCCGCCTTCACCCCCGACACCATCCCCGATCATGACCCAGACACGGCCAAGATGATCCGCCAGGGCGATACGGTGGGCGTTTTCCAATGCGAATCTACCGGGGCACAGCGCACCCTACGCCAACTGCGAGCCAGTTCCATCCGCGATTTAGCCGTCGCCAACGCCTTCTTCAAACCCGGCCCGGCGATGGGTGGCATGGCCCGTCATTTCGTCCACCGCTACCGGGGCGATGAGGCGGTCACCTTTTTACACCCCGCCCTGGAGCCGATTTTGGGCCAGACGCAGGGGATTTTGCTTTTCCAGGAGCAAATTTTGCGGGTGGCGCGGGAGATTGCTGGGCTGAGTTGGGCACAGGCTGATCATTTGCGGCGCGGCATGAGCAAATTTCAGAAGCAAGAAATGGCCGCCATGCACGAGGCGTTTGTGAATGGTTGCCAACGTCCGGGTGGGCCAGGGTTCACGGCTCAGCAGGCCGAAACGCTCTGGGAGCAGATTATGCCGTTTGCCGGTTATGGCTTCAACCAGGGACACGCCACCGCCTATGCCAATGTCAGCTATCGTTCGGCTTATCTGAAAACCCATTACCCGGCGGAATTTCTCTGTGCGCGGCTGTCTGAAGAAGGGGGATTCCATCACCCGGCCATGTACATTGCTGAGGCCCAGCGGTTGGGCATGGTGGTGCGGCCGCCGCATATCAATTTTAGCCGCTACCGGTTCACGCTTGCCTGGGAAGAGGGCCAACCGGTGTTATGGATGGGTTTAGGGCAGGTGCGTGATTTGCGCCAGCGAACCATTGCCGCGATTACCATGGAACGGGCTAAAAAACCGTTTGCCAGCCTGCGTGATCTGCTCCATCGGGTTGAGTTGCAGAAAAAAGAAGTGACTCATCTTATCCAATGCGGGGCTTTCGATGGGCTTGGACCCAGCCGGGCGGCTTTGCTGGCCGATTTAGACGGTATTCAGCGGGGGGGTAGTACGGGGCAGATGGCCTTTTTATTTCATGATACAGTGGTAGCTTATGAAGAATCGGTAGAGGAACGGCTTAACTGGGAGAGGCGAATATTGGGTTGGCCTGTTAGCGTAACACCATTGGATACGCTCCGAGAACGACTGGGTAAAGCGGTGCCTTTGCGCCAGTTAGGGCAGAAGAAGGGGCAGAAAGTGGTGATTGCCGGGTATCGCTTGCCGGGTTGGACGGGAGGGGATGGGTTTTACCTGGGGGATGGGCAAAGTTATGTGGTGGTGAAGCCGGATCGGGCGTTGAAGGTGCGGCAATCGAGCCGGACGCCGAAGTCGTGGCAGGTGGTGGGGGTTCGCGGCCGCGTTGTCACCGATGAGTGGGATGATCACTGGTTTGCCGCCGAGGCCATCCATCCCCTTGAGTGACCCCCTGAAGGTTACAAGACACAGACCTGACAGGTTTTCGGAAAACCTGTCAGGTCTTTTAGGGAACGATGGGACGATTTACCCCCTCGTCCTACCTGTTTTCATCTGGGTGACTGTTTAATCAGTCGCACCATTCGCCCGCAATCACACTTCGACCATAGATCGCCCTGACGCAAGGTTTTGCTCTACTCACTATTACCGATAATGATCTCGACATCAACCGCACCATTGGCCCGCAATAACGCTTCGACATCGGGATGATGTCGCTCGATAGCGTATGCCAGGGCAGTAAATTCCTCCACACCGGGGGGATAATAGTTGACATCAACACCATTATCAATCAGCATTTGCGTAAATTCAACGTGCCCCCAATAAGCAGCGTAAACCAAAACCGGAACCCCATCTACATCTCCCTGCTGAATATCAGCTCCATAGTCAAGGAGCATCTGCCCTACCTCGACATGATTACCCGCGGCCGCTTCCATAAGAGGCGTCTTCATGTATCCCGATGTTCCCTGTAAAGATACATCAGCCCCATTTTCCAAAAGCATTTCCACCATCGCCAGGTTGCCCCGGCGTGATGCCAACATGAGGGCTGTGTCACCTTCTCCTGTACGACTATTGACATCCGCGCCCCGCTCAATCAGGAGAGAAGCGACATCCACTTGCCCCTCCCATACAGCCGCCAGGAATGGGGTATAACCACCTATCGCGGCCAGTGTGGCATCGGCCCCAGCATCAAGTAAGCTCACCACGATATCGGTGTAACCACTTCTAGCGGCAATTAAGAGGGGGGTAGCACGAGTCCGATCCGTTGCATTCATGTCCACACCCATCGCCAGCAGGGCGGTTACTTCAGCACAATTCCCAGCCTCAGCGGCGTCAAACAGGCGGGAAACCAGTTCAGCCGGGTCTACCGTTGCGGTTGGTTCAGGGGTGGCGGTGGGAACAGGGGTTGCTGTGGGTTTGGGGGTGGCGGTGGGGATGGCGGTGGGGACTTCGGTGGGTTGGGTGGTGGGGGGGATGGTCGCGGCCGCGGCCCCTTCTTCCGCCGCCGGTTCTTCTTCCACCCCACAGGCCACCAACAAAATTCCCACCAACAGCAAAACGAATCCATAACGTTGTAACATTCTTAAGCGTAACATGGTTTTACTCCTCCTAATCACTGTTTTGACAAACATGATTTATTCGAGCCGGTCCATCTTTACAGATTTCCGACTCATACACCGTATTGAATGTCTCCACGAACAACAGTAAGTGCTGCGTAAAGTAAGTTTTTGTCATTTCGAGCGCAGTCTTCGGAGCGAGAAATCTTTCCGCTCGGCCAATGTGAAGGATTCCTCCTCGAAGACTCGTCGGAATGACAGAGTTAAGAAATTTACTTTGCAGAGTACTAAACGTTGTACTGTATGCAGGATAAAAGCCGGGCGTTCCAAAATGGTTCAAAGAACGTTCAGAGAGCGTTTAATAGCGTAAATTGAGGCCATCAAAACTGATTGACGCCAGGTGTATAATGCAGGTGTCAGTTAGTGGAGGTCAGAAGCCATTTTGACCACAAAACTTTCTCTCCAAACGTTCGGTGGGCTGGCCCTTCAGGTTGATGAAAAACCGATAACCAACCTTGCTTCCCGCAAAGCCGAAGCTCTGCTGGTTTACCTCGTCATTGAGCAACGCCCCATCCCCCGTGAGTTCCTGGCCGATTTGTTCTGGGATGATCGTTCGCAGGCGCAAGCGATGGGCAATTTACGGGTGGTTCTTTCCAGCCTGCACAAACAGCTACCCGCTTTTGTGGACATCACCCGCACCACGGCAGGTATCAACCCCCAGGCTAACGTCTGGATAGACGTGCTGGCACTCCAAACGGCCTTTGAAAGTGGCCCGGTTATCACTTCGAAAACAATAAACATGACCGCCCAGGCCCTGGCTCATTACCGGGGGGAGTTCCTGGCGGGTTTTTCGGTGCATGAGGCGTGTGGGTTTGAGGCGTGGCAGGTACATCAGCGCACCCATTATCACGAGTTGGCGCGGGAGCTGACGCACCGGCTCCTGCGCTATCACGAAGACCACCACCGGGCGCAGGATGGGATCGAAGTGGCGCATCGTTGGTTGGCCTTAGACCCCCTGGATGAAGCGGCCGCACGCCAGATGATGCGTTTCAAAGCCCAGCTAGGTCAAAGGGATACCGCTCTGGCCGAATTTGCCACCACCCGGCGCCGCTTGAAACAAGAAATGGGGTTGGAACCCGAACCGGCTACCCTGGCCCTGGCTGAAGCGATTCGTACCGGGAAAATTGCGCCCCCGTTTCATGAGGGGCCACCGGCTCCGGGGGGAATGCGGCATAATCTGCCACCCCAGCAGACAGCCCTGATTGGGCGGGAGCAGGAGTTGGCGCAACTGGCGGAGCTGTTGGCCCAGCCGGATACCCATCTGGTAACGATTGTAGCGGCGGGGGGGATGGGGAAGACACGGCTGGCTCTGGCCGCGGCCGCACAACAATTCACCACTGGCCTCTACCACGACGGCGTTTTCCTCGTTTCCCTGGCCGCCCTCAGCCAACCATCCGGCATGGTTCCCACCCTGGCCGAAGCCATCCAATTCCCCTTTCACAGCAGTGATTCCCGCCCCTTACGGCAACAGGTGCTCGACTACCTGGCACGCCGCCAGATGTTGCTCATCCTGGACAACTTTGAGCACCTGCTGGATGGGGTTGATCTGGTAGAAGAGATTCTGAACGTAGCCCCCAGGGTCAAACTGCTGGTGACATCGCGGGAGCCGTTACGCCTGTATGCCGAACAGCGTCTGCCGTTGGCGGGGCTGGCATTTACCAGAGGTGGGGTGCAGGCTGAGGACGCGGCCGCGCAACTTTTTCTACGCCGCGCCCGTGCCTTTCGCCCTGGGTTGGTTATGGGCAAAGAGGATTGGCTCCACCTGACCACCATTTGCCACCAGGTAGGGGGGATGCCCCTGGGGTTGGAAATGGCCGCCGCCTGGGCCGACGCCCTGCCCCTGGCCCATATCGCCGCCGACCTGAGCCAGAGCCTGGATTTGCTGGAGACCAACCTGCGTGATGTGCCGGAGCGTCAGCGCAGTATGCGGGTCGTGTTCGACACCTCGTGGCAACGGCTGAATGAGGCGGAACAACAAACCTTCGCCCACCTGTCGGTGTTTCGGGGTGGGTTTAAGGTGGACGCGGCCGCGGCTGTCTGCACCCCAGATACGAGTGAGCTGGTTTTTCGCCGTCTCCTGGCTTCCCTGACGCACAAATCATTGCTGAACTACGACGCGGCCGCGGATCGTTATCACCTGCACGAACTCATGCGCCAGTACGGGGACGAAAAATTAAAGGCCAACCCCGCTGAAACCCATCTGATCCAGGATCGGCATAGTGCTTATTACTGTGCCTTCCTGCACGCCCACACCGATGACTGGTACACGACACAACAAATAGAAGCCATGACCGCCATGACCCAAGAGGCAGGTAATGTGCAAGTGGCCTGGCAATGGGCCGTTACCCATGCCGAATGGCAACGAATGGCGCAGGCGATGCTCAGTATGAGCGAATACCATGAACGGCGTGGCCGGGTTCAGGATGGCGTAGCCGTTTACCAGGCTATCATTGACCTGATGGCGGAGCAGGCGAACAGATCCACAACCGTTGACCCCGACTGCTTACGCCTCTGGGCACATGCCCTGGCGTTGAAGGCGGGGATCGATCTGGATTATCAAAGGGCCATGCGGGATGTCCAACAAAGCCTGGATTTGTTAGCCCTACCCGAATTAGCCGATCAAGACATTCGGCGCGAAAGAGCCAACGCCCTCTTTGTGCGTGGCCTCAGAATGTGGTTATTCAAAGAAAATTTGCCTGAGGTGCAACAACTTTTTGAACAAAGTTTGGCTCTTTTCCAGGAGTTGCATGATGAGAAAGGGTGCGCCTGGGTCTGGTTATACGCATCCGGGGTAGATTGGGCCTTTGGTAATTATGATCAGGCCCTGAGCCGGGTCAAAGCATCTCTCGCCATCTGGCAAAAGCTGGGAACCTGGGCATGCCAGTTTCGTTGTTTGAACCAGCTAGGAGTCATTCAGCGCAACCTGGGGCAGTTGGCCGAGGCGGAACGGCTGGCACGAGAAGCGGTGGCCGTAGGGGAATTATTAGGTGAACACGCCGGGGGCATTTATGGCTCGTTGGCCCTCACCTTATTATGGTGCGGTAAATTGGATGAAGCCTATCAACTGGCCGCCGCAACCTTAACCATCGCGCAAGATCAGAGTAACCGCCGGGTTGAGTCTGAAGGGTATTACCGTCTGGCCGAAATATTGTTACATCAGGGACAGTATCAGTTGGCGGGAAAACAGGCACACAAGGGGCTGTCTATTGCTCAAAGCATCGGTATTCGCCCCACCGAAGGGTATGTGTATGGAGTCCTGGGCCAACTGGCTCTGGTCGAGTTGTCTTGGGCTGAGGCGCAAACGTTTTTTGCTCAATGCACCGCCATCTTAACACAACGCCAACTTGGTTTTTATGATGTCGCTCTCAGCGGGTTGGGATATTCAGCCTGTTTGCGGGATCAACCAGAGGAAGCCCAACGCCATCTGGTTAAAGCCTTGAGCGAGGGCTTGGCGCTCAAGGCGTATTGGCCGGTTTTGTTTGCGTTGGCGGGGGTGGCTCTGTTTCTGGCGAGATATGGTAGTGCGGCGCGGGCGTTGGAAGTGTGGATGGTGGTGCAGGCGCAACCGCTGGTGGCCCATTCCCGGTGGTTTGCGGAGGTAGTGGGGGAGCGGGTGAACGCGGCCGCGATCTCCTTACCCCCCACATTGCTGACAACCATCCAGGCGCAGGCCCAAACCAGCACGTTCTGGGAAATAGCCCAAACATTGGCCCAGGAGCTACAACAAGACGATCCCCCCTGCTAAATTGTCCTGCAAATTTGTAAAACTCACCTGAACCACACCGTCAGAAACCGGGCTTTTTGCCGTAGACTCCCCATTGGGTCTAAAATGAATGCATGTGGAATAAATCAGCCAGCCAGCCTTATCGTGAATATCATCGGCAACGGGAAGTAGCCCAACTTGCCAGACGAGAAGCGCTACGGCAGGAAAAACTCGCGGCCGCGCAAATCGCCATCTCTGCCCTGGCCCCGCAATTTCCAGCCCTGGAACGTGTTTACCTCTTTGGATCTATTGTGCAGTGCGGCCGCTTTACCCGTCATTCCGACATTGATGTGGCTGTCGTGGGGGGGGAACCAGCCATTCATACCCAATTCTGGCGGCTTTTAGAACAACAATTGCACTGGAATATAGACGTTCGTCCTTGCCTTGACCCCATTCAGGCAACTGTTTATCGAGAAGGTATCTGTGCCTATGTACGAGAAAGCAATCATTCTATCCCGTAGTATTGAAAGCGATTTGATAACCATTGAACAGATTTATCAAGCGATAGGGACACCTCAACTCACCGCAACAACCGGCGAAGAACAGTTGATTGTTTTGGCCTACCGTCTCCATAATCTGTATACGGCTTTTGAGAATATTTTCCAGCGCATTGCGGTTACTTTTGAAAACCATGTTAGCGATGAATCACGCTGGCATGTTCAGTTATTGCAACGTATGGCTCTCGATTTAACGCCCATCCGTCCTGCTGTGATTGATACGGCTATATCGGAGCAGTTAGATGAATTACGCCGTTTCCGTCATCTGTTTCGCTCGGCGTATGGTATTCGTCTGGACAGTCGCCATCTGCAAATTGTGGTAGATGCGGCTCTGGCCTTACAGCCTCTGTATCTTATTGCCCTTAAACGATTCCTGACTTTTTTGGAATCACTGGAACAATCGTCGTAGTCAGGAGTTCACTATGCAAGCCGATGTGGTCATTTGTGGAGCAGGCATTGCCGGAATCAGCGCGGCCTATCACCTGGCCGTGCGCCACGGAGTCAAAAATATCGTCATCGTAGACGAACGCCCCCCGCTCACCCTCACCAGCGATAAATCTACCGAGTGTTACCGCAACTGGTGGCCGGATGGGCCGATGGTTCAGTTTATGAACCGGAGCATTGACATTTTGGAAGAGTTGGCCGAAGCCAGCGATAACTTCTTCCACCTGAACCGGCGCGGTTATGCTTTCTTCACTGCCAACCCGGAAACCGCCCGCGAATATGAGCAACAGGGGCGGGAAACGGAGCAACACGGTGGCGGCAAACTGCGGATTCACCGCGGCCGCAACGACGATCCCCCCTTCTCTCCCCCACCCACCGAGGGCTACCTGGGCCAACCCGATGGGGCCGACCTGTTCCTTGACCGTGACCTGATTCTCCAACATTACCCGTATCTCAATCCAGATGTCGTGGCGGCGATTATCCCCCGACGCTGCGGTTCCCTGAGTGCCCAGCAGTTAGGCATGTACTTATTGGGCAAGGTGAAGGAGCGGGGGGTGAAGCTGGTACGCGGCCGCGTCACCGGCATCAACGTTGTCAACAATCAGGTGCAAGCCGTCTGCCTCAGCGGGGCCGATGTGGATATCATCCACACCCCTATTTTTGTCAACGCCGCCGGGCCATATGTGCGCGAAGTGGGCCAGCTTTTGGGCGTAGACATCCCCGTTTTCAACGAACTACACGGCAAAATCGCCGTCGAGGATTACCTCAACCTCTTGCCGCGCAACCTGCCGCTGATGATCTGGAGCGATCCGGTGCGCCTGCCCTGGAGTGAAGCGGAGAGGCACGAGCTAGAGCAAGAGGCGGAGATGCGCTGGTTGCTGAATGAACTGCCCGCTGGGGTGCATTTTCGCAGTGAAGGGGCAGGGGGAGCCAGTACCCTGCTGGTGCTCTGGACTTACGAACTGGACCCCAAACCACCCATCTGGCCGCCCACGTTTGATCCGATGTTGCCGGAAGTGGTTTTGCGCGGCCTGACGCGCATGGTTCCGGCGTTGTCGGTCTATCTGGAGAAGGGGCGCAAACCGTATGTGGATGGCGGGTATTACTGCAAAACGCGGGAGAACCGCCTGCTGGTGGGGCCGTTACCGGTGGAGGGGGCGTACCTGATTGGGGCGTTATCGGGGTATGGGATTATGGCCTCGCCAGCGGCCGCAGACCTGTTGGCCTGTCATATCACGGGGGGAGCGTTGCCAGAGTACGCGGCCGCGTTCCACCCCAACCGCTACCAGGACCCCACCTACCTGGCCCAACTCGCCCAATGGGACGCCACATCAGGCCAACTGTAGAGCGGTCAGCCGGTCAGCTTGTCAGCCGGTCAGCCGGTCAGCTTGTCAGCCAGTCAGCCAGTCAGCTTGTCAGCCAGTCAGCCAGTCAGCTTGTCAGCCAGTCAGCCAGTCAGCTTGTCAGCTTGTCAGCTTAAAAGCTTAAAAGCTGAAATGCTGAAATGCTGAAATGCTGAAGTGCTGAAATGCTGAAATGCTGAAATGCTGAAATGCTGAAATGCTGAACGCTACTTTAATGACACCCCACGTTTGACCCATTACTGCCAGACGAAAGCCGGACGAGGTTAGACAATAGCGGCACTCTGGGGTATACTTTGCCCATCTTTTCGCCCAACAATATTGACGAACCCCGCAGTTGCGGGGTTCTTATTTTCACCAGCAATATTCCTTGCGTGCATACTAGAAAAGAGTGGAGACAACATGATGAGCGAGGATAATATCGTCTATCTAACCGAAGAAGGACATCAAAAAATCAAAGAAGAGTTGGAGTACCTCAAAATATCCAAACGAGATGAAATCGCCAAGAAATTACAGGAAGCGATTGCGATGGGTGATTTGAGCGAGAATGCTGATTACATTTATGCCAAACAGGAACAGGCCTTTATGGAAGGGCGGATTCTAGAGTTGGATGATTCTCTCCGCCGCGCCCGCATCATCAGCAATCACACAAAAAAGGGCGTGGTTTCGGTAGGCAGTACCGTCACAGTGGTTGAAGAAGATTACGATGAACCGGAAACGTACCGCATTGTGGGTGTCCACGAAGCGGATCCCTCGAAAGGGTTTATCTCGAATGAATCACCGCTGGGGCGGGCATTATTGGGGGCAAAGACGGGGAATAAGGTGAAGTTTGAGACACCTGGCGGTGGTGTGACGTTTATTGTGCAGAAGATTGAGTAGAAGAACTAGCAATGGATATTTTTAAAACGCGGCCGCAATCCCCATTGCGGCCGCGTTTTTTTATTTCTGCTCCAAAATGAGAAACGATTCCCCACCGGGCATGGGTAACTGATAGCTCGTGGCCGGATCGTAGACACCCAACCGTAAGGTGTATGTTTCGGGCAGGGGAATGGGATGCACTAAAACGATGAGATCACCGGGCTGGAGTGAGGTCGCGGCCGCGGCCAATCCATCATCCTGGGCCACAATTTCCCCTCCCTCATCTAGCAGATGCACAAAAACCCGGCGAGCGGCGGGGGGTGTTGCAACAACTTGCCAGTAAGTAATCAGGGCTGAGGGCCGAGGGCTGAGTGTTGAGAGACCGAGGAAACGGAATTCCCCCCCGAAAGCGGTGTCAGCGGGGATGGTGGGGGTGGGAAGGGGTTGTTGCGTGAGGGGGTAGTGGGTGAAGGTTGCGGCCGCGACCGGCATCACCCCCCAGTTTAACAATTGCGCCTCTAACTCCGGGGCCAGGGGCAAAATGGCCGGTCGCACAATCACCGCAGGCATAGCCGAGGGGATAATCAAGGTGCGTGTGGGATTGAAGTAGCGTAGGCCAATGTCTTCCCTTTTCAAAGTAAGCGCCATCGTCGGCGCATCCATACTCTCCGGCGTCCAGCCCGCAATAGCCGCAGAGGTTATAGAGGGGTTGTTATCCAGAAAATATGCCCCATCGGTCAATGCTTTTTGCCACACAAAAGCCACTTCTGGCTCGTTTTGCGGCCAGGTAATAAAGGTATCCCGCACTGTCCAGCCCACGTTTGCTACGAACAATAGCAGTAACCCCATTCTATAGCCTATATGCACCCGATCTGTGGATAAGTCGGCCTTTTCTGTGGATAACTTTATCAAACTGTGCATAACCAGGGCCGGAAACAGTCCCAAAATGGGCAAAATATTGATCATACGGATAAAACTGGGGGCATCTATAGTCAGTAAACTGGGGATTATGGCCGTACTTAACCACAACAACAGGAAGGCGTAACGGCTATCACGCCACCGCCACACAGTCAGGCCAACCCCGGCATAAAACAGCAGGGCGGAAACTGGCTCGAACACGGCGCGGAAGGCCACGTTTTGTCGCCACAACGGGTCGCCGGGGCCGAGGAAGGAGCGCACAATGGCCCAGCCATTGGTTAACACGGGGCGAAAATCCCCGGCCAGCAGGGCACGGAGTGGCGCGTCTACTTCGCTGACCCGGAATTCAGCGCCAGGGTTGTTGCGCAGGTAAAAGAACAGGGGCGCGGCCGCGATCCCCATCACCACCCCAAACAGTACCACCCCCTTCCACCTCTGCTTAAACTCACGCCAATGAAACAGGGCCAGATAGCCGATGAACAGGGCGTAGAAAATGGGCACGGCACGGGCGGCCAGGTAGGTGTAGAGGGAGAGGCCGGTAAAGAGGCCGGAGAGGGCGAAAGAAAATTGTGAATGGGGAATGGGGAATGGGGAATGGGGAATGGGGGACTGTTCACTGTTCACTTCTAACTGTTCACTTCCCCAGGCCTGCCACCAAAAATACGCTGACAGCCCGGACATGACGGGCAGGGCGATGGCGCGGAGGGCGAGGCGGCTGTAGAAGATGGGGAAGAAGAGGATGGTGAGGTACGCGGCCGCGATCAACGCCACATCTCTGCCAAATAGCCGCCGCACCAGGGCAAAGCTCACGGCAATGCCCAACAGCCCCAACACCACCGACGGCAGGCGCAGAGCAAAGGCATTGTCCCCTAACAAAACTTGAAAAATGGTTTGGAAATAGTGATACCCCGCCTCGTGGCCGTAGGCGTCGGTGAAGTAAACGGCGTGCTGTCCTGCCAAAATCTGCTCATTGATGAGCCAATGGGCCACCTCATCATGCTCCAGCCCCGGCGGCGACACATTGTTAAGGCCAACAAGCCGCAACGCGGCCGCAACGAGCAACAAAGCCGTCATCAGCCACAGATGAGAGCGCTGAGTACTGAGTAGTGAGTACTGAGTGTGTGCTCTATTCATTCCCCATTCACCATTCCCCATTGAGACGACTGAAGAAAGGGGAGTTTTCACCGCCAAGACGCAAAGGTCGCAAAGATTTTCTCTGGAGTTCATCCGTTCTTGGCGTCTTGGCGGTTCCTTTTTTCAGTGAACTCACCATTTACCATTCACCATTTACCATTCACCATTCACCATTCACCATTTACCATTCACCATTCACCATTCACCATTCACCATTCACCATTACTCAACCCTTTAACCTCATTACTTTTGCCACCCGTCCCGGCAAAATCGCGGCCGCAATCCGCCTCTCCTCCTCCCCAAACACCCGCAACCCCCACAACCCCACGGGATGCACCGCCACGGCCACCACTGCGCCTACCAACGGGTGAATCTGTGCCCCCAGGAAACCGGCCACCCCCATCAGCAGAGCTACTGCCACCGGGCGACTCAGCAGGCGCACCCAGCCCACCCCCGGCATCCGTTCCACCAGAAACCAGTTAAACACATAGAGCAAAACAATTTCGGAGAGGATGGTGATGACCCCCGCGGCCGCATAACTATAACGCGGCACCAGGAGCAAATTACTGATCAGGTTAAACCCCACCCCAATCAAAAACGCCCGTGTCTGGAGTCGTTCCTGTCCCAGGGCAATCAGCACATAGTTGGTCACACTGTTCAGCCAGCCAATAGGGATAGACCAGACCACAATTTGTAGGGCAATCGCCCCATGGGGCAAAAAGGCCGCCCCTCCTAACAGGTTAATGAGCACCGGAGCCAGTAAGGTAATCGTCACCGCCAGCGGCAGGCTGATCAACGCCATAATCTTGATGGCCATCTGGAAACTGCGCCGGGCATCATCCAACGAACTTTTTACCTGCCGGGAGATGACCGGAAACAGGGCAAAGGTGAAGAAGGACGGAATCACATTCAGGGCGTTGACATATTTGTAGGCACTGTTGTACCAGCCCACAACCTCATCCCCCTTGATTTGTTGTAATACCAGCACATCCACCTGGAAAAAAATCACCGCAAACAGGTGGTTGATCATCAACGGGTAACTCAAGTAGAGCATTCGCCGTTGCAGGGTCAGATCAATGCGCCAGGGGCCAGGCAGATGAAAACGGCGCACAGCCGAAACGACCAGAATACTCAGGGTGATGATGTTGACCAGGATAGACACCCCGGCCAGACCGACGAAGCCATAACCCGCCAGAAGTACCACGACGCCAAAACCAACCTTGAAGATGGTCGTGACGGTGGTAATCGCCGCCGGGAATTCGGCCTGTTCGTAGGCATAATACAAACTGGCCAGCCCCTGCCCCATCCCCGAGAAGAGCATACCCACCATGATCAGCCCCACCGCCAACAATACATCATTGCCCAACGGGTTGCCCGCGGCCGCACGGCTAAACACATAAATGAGGATCGGAATCGCGGCCGCGACCCCCGTCCCCAACCTCAGCACTGTCGTATTGAGCAGGTAGCGGCTGGCCTGGCTTTTGTCTTGCGACACCTCGCGGATGAGCAGGGTGTTCAGGCCAAAGTTGGCGATAATCTCAAACAACCCGGCGATGGTGATCGCCGTGGCATATCCCCCGGCCTCGGCTGGCCCCAGGTAACGCAGATAAAAGGCGGCAAAAACAAAATCAATGCCCCGGTTAAACAGGTTCAACACCGTCGGGGCGATGCTGTTTTTGGCGATACTGCGCGTATTAGTCAATTCGGCCTGGGGATTGACAGCCTGCCGCCACCCCCACACCAACGTCGTAAAGGCCAGGATGATGCCGCCGATGAAGCTGATCAGCCCACCCAGCCGGAAGCTCAACGGGCTATAGCGGAAACGCACTGTCCAATCGCCCGCTTCCAGCATAACCCCCCGGAAGTTGCCATTGACCCGATAAACCGGGATTTCGTTTTCTTGCGACTCGTCACTGCCTCGCGGCCGCGCCCAGGCCCGCCACCCCGCCTCATAACTGTCATGCAACACCAGCCACGATCCCTCACTCACCGTACTCTCTACCGTCACCTGATTATTGCTGGCCTGAATCACCGTCGCTTCGGTAAATGGGGTTGGTTGCGAAGCGATGGCCTGATGGTACGGCCAATCGGTTTCGTTGATGATGACATACTGGCGCGGATCGTGGCTTTGTAGCTCGGCCAATGGGTCAGGGGTGACACGGGTGGTGGTAGTAGGCAGGGTGATGGCGCGGGGCACAACCGCCAGATTCTCATACACGCGCAGACCTTCCCCTTCCCAGGCCAATTTCAGCTTGGGTAATTCGATGGTTTCGGCGGTGATGATGTACTTGACCCCCAAAATATCCAACAACGGCGAGTTGAGTGACTCCCAGTTGGCGATGGGTTGCACCCGGTTGAAGGGCAACTCGTTTTGTGGTTCGATGAGGCCCATGTAATCGGTGTACTGCCGGGCGATGATGGAATCGTAGCCGCGCACGTCCTGCAAATCGTAAAACCAACCGGCATTGGCGTTAAACGGTTTGTCCCCATGCGGATTAAAGCTGGTGAACCGCCACAGCCCCGGTTGGGCCTCCAGCCATTGCGCCAGTTGCGGTTTTGTTTCGAGCAGAGCCGGGTCCGCGGCCGCGTTAAATCCCCCCGTCGCCAGGGCCAGGTCTGCCCCTGTCAGTAACAGCAAAGTGAGCAGTGACCAGTGAGCAGTGAGCATGGTACGATTCGACTGCTGACTGCTCACTGCTGACTGCTTACTCAACAAAACCCCCGCCACGACCAACACCCCCCCCAGCCACAACAATTGCCAGAAGGTATAGCTGTAGAACGCGGCCGCGCTTCCAAACGCCGTATCCGCCAACGCCAG
>JAGNBF010000184.1 GCA_018004935.1 Chloroflexota bacterium
CTGCGATGGACGACGCATTTCTGCGCGACACGTCTACGGTGAGGAGAGAGGGCTGGGTATCTGTCATAGTGGTGAATGGTGAATGGTGAATGGTGAGTGGTGAATGGTGACTGGTGAGTGGTGAATGGTGAGTGGTGAATGGTGAATGGTGAATGGTGAATGGTGAATGGTGAGTGGTGAGTGGTGAATGGTGAATGGTGAATGGTGAGTGGTGAACGGTGAGTGGTGAGTGGTGAATGGTGAATGGTGAGTGGTGAATGGTGAATGGTGAATGGTGAATGGTGAATGGTGAGTGGTGAATGGTGAATGGTGAATGGTGAATTTGGGCGCGACATCTGGATGTAGCACAGCCTTTCCAGGCTGTGCGTTCTCTGGTGGAAACAAAAAACGCCAATATCGAGCTATTAATCAGGGTTCTAGTGATGAAAAATAATCCCGAATGTATCCTTTGTACCCCAGGGGGATGTAATCGCTGGATAGGGCTTCGTTGGCGGCGTTGCGGTAGTCGCCATAAACCTGGTCGTAGGGGACAGTGCTGGTTTCGTTGCCGAATTCGCTTGGGGTTTCACTGAGTAACCCACCGCAATTGGCCGGGTTGCTGATGCATTCAGCCGGTAGTTCGATGTCTACCCCTTCGCCGGTGAGTGGTTCGTAGGGGGGGACGTAAATGTTTTCGCTATGGCCGCCGCCCTGTCCTGTGCCCCCCTGTCCGGTTCCTTGCCCCCCGGGTTGCCCCTGACCCTGGCCTTGCCCATTGCCGTTGCCTTCGCCCTGACCCTCACCCTGGCCTTGACCTTGCCCTTCACCTTGCCCTTCACCCTGACCTTGTCCTTCACCCTGACCTTCACCCGGCTGGCCGGTTTCGCCTGCCTGGGCGACTTCCTGACGACCTTCGCCGACTTGTCCGGCCGCGGCCGCGGCCTGTTGGGCGGCCGCTTGCTGTTGGGCACGTTCTTGGAGGGTGCCACTGGCTTCACGGAGGGCTTGTTGTGCGGCCGCGACATCTCCATTTTCTAAGGCTTCTGCGGCCGCGTTCAACTCTGCGGCCAGTTCTGGGTCTGTTTGGGCCAGGGCCTCAGCCGTGGCGGCTAAATCCTCGGCCAGTTCGGCCTGTTCGGCTGGGGTGAGGGAGGGGAGTGTGTCGGCCAACTGTGCGGCCGCGGCACTGGCCTGAGAAAAATCACCATTTTGTAAGGATTCGCCCAACGATTGGGCGTTTTCGTTTTCGGCCAGGGGTTGTCCGGCTGTTTCCAGGGCCGCCTGTAGCTGTTCCGTGTTGTTACTGGCGGCCAATGTTTGCAGGTCGGCTTCTGTTTCTGAAAGAACGGCAACCGCTTCTTCCTGGCTTAGTTCTCCTGCCTCTAACTGTTCAATTGCTCCTTCTATCGGCTCTAGAATTTCTTCCTTTTGCTCTTCGGTGAGTTCTGGGTTCTGCGTGATTTCCTCTTGCAGAGCTTCTAGAGCCTGGATTTGCTCGGCAATCGTTTCCTGAATGGCGCGTTGCCCTTTGAGTAGATCAGATTGAGCATTGGGGAGCCAGACGGCCAGAAAGAGCAGGATGATGGCACTTAAGATAATGAGCCACTCTTGCCGGTTGAGGCGTAAGGGCAGGGCGGTTTGGGTGTTGATGCGACCAATGGCCTGGATGGTATCTTGTAATTGCCGGGTGGCGATTTCGGGGGGAGGGGCAAATTGCCCGGCCTGGATTTCGATGGCGGTGCTGGCGCGTTCTTGCAGAACAAATTGGGTATCGGCAAAGCGGGCCTGCTCAAGTAGGGAAGGACGTTGCAGGAGGAAGTAAAGGATCGCGGCCGCGAGGCCTAACGCGCCTAAACCAAGAGCCACCAGCCCTACTTCCTCATTGGTAAGCAAGGGGCGCAGGCGGGCCAATCCCGCCAACACAACCGCCAGCAGTAATCCGGCTAACAGTCCCCGTGGCCCCCAGATCAACCCTTCAGCCAGGCGACGCCGACTATCCCAGCGGCGTAATTGTTGGTGCAGGTGTAAAAGTTGGTGTTCCATACTAGATATTTGGTATTTGTTTCACCCGGCGAATTGTGGCCCAAAAGAGCAAAATGGCCAGGAGAGAATAGGCGATCAGATAAATCCACCAGGGCGAAAAAATCACCACTCTGTATTTATCTATCGTATCTGTATAGTAAAAAATTGCATCATATTGCGTCAAGAAGACATCGCTGGCAATGAGGGTGGTAGGTAAGTTGAGAGAACCTACGGCTAAGGCCAGATAGATTAGTACGACAGGGAACCAATCTGGCAGTGAACTGCTTCCGGGTAGCATGAACACGGATAAAAAAGGAATAGTGATGAGCACCAGGATTGGTAACCCGATGGTAAGGAGTAGAACCACAGCATAGGTGCTGACTGTGGAAGCAATGGTGGTGCGTAAGAGGCTGGAGACAAACAGCCCTAACAGGCCAAAGGTGATGGCTGAGACGATCATCAGAAGTTGGGAAACGAATAACTCAACGAAGGAGACCCCACCCAGGAAAAAGGCGATACTTTCCATGGGAATGGCGGCCAGGATGAGAAGTAAAATGTAGCTGAGGGCGGAGATAAGTTTGCCGGTGACGAGAGCACGGGCAGAGAGCAGGGTGGTGCGGAGCAAGTCATATGTTTGCCGCTCTTTTTCGCCCGTGATGCTGGCGGCGGTGAAGGCCGGACTCAGGAAGACGGCCAGGAAGGCTTGTATCGAGAGGATGGCGGTGAAAATGGTTTTGCCCGCGACGGCGGTTTCGGTACTGCGGTTATTGCCCCCCAGAGCGAAACCGGCATAGAGAATAGCGACGAAGGCGCACATGAGTAGTAAATAGAAGGTGAGAATGACGAAGGCTCTGCGGCCGCGCATCCGTGCCCGTAGCTCCTTCATGGTCATAGGGTTCTGGAAAAACCGGTTCAGCCAGAGACGCCAGGCCAATGGTGAGCCAGTTACAGGGGGGGCTGGGAGTGTGGTGGGATGATCAGACATAGGAGCAAAATTCGCTTGAGAGTCGGGTATTCTTTAGTTGGGTATGCGGCTGATGCGCCGAACGCAGGCCAGGTAAAGGATTATGGCCATGAGAAAATACCACATGAGATAAAAATACCAGGGAGCGGGAAGCCAGATGGTATGGGCCATGCTACTGTAAGGATAACCATGAACGGTTGTGGTAAAGCCCCAGTAAGAACTATGTTCCAAAATGGACATTTCACTGATAACGACGGTCATTGGCAGGTTGAACGAACTCAACATCATTAACAGGTATTGCAAGAGAGCCTGCAATTGCCAGGGGCCACTACCGAACAGGGTGATGCGGTTTAAGAAGACTTCATCTATCCAGAAGAGAAATAGCAGGCTAAAAGGGATGCCGATGAGGAGAATGGCCGCGGCCGCGTAGGTGGCTACGGTTGAAGCAATCGTGGTGTGCATCCTGGTAGAGAAGTAAAGACCTATCAGGGCATAGGTAATGGCCGATATCAGGATAAGCAAGCCCGCAATGAGTAACTCTGATAGAGCCACTCCTCCCAACAGAAAAGCCAGGCTTTGTAAAGGCATCGAGGCAAAAACAAGTAAAAAGATGTAACTTAAGGCAGAGAAAATCTTGCCCGTTACCAATTGGTGTGGGGTCAGCAAGGTTGTGCGGAGCAAATCGTAGCTTTGATTTTGTTTTTCGCTACTGATGGCCCCGGCGGTAAAGGCCGGAGCGATGAAAGCGACGAGGAAAATCTGGACGAGCAGAATCATGCCAAAAACAAATTTACCGGTGCTGGCCTGGTCTATGCCCCCACTTTGGCGGCTGGTGAGGGTGATGGGCACATAAATGAGGGTAATGAGGGCGACCATGAAAAGCAGATAGGTGGTCAGAACGACAAAGGCCCGGTTGCCTCGCATGTGGCTCCGTAGCTCTTTGAGCATGATGGGGTTTTGCAGAAAACGGTTCACGCGGCCGCGGACCTCATTCATTCTCTGTGTCGTCAGTTCAGCCATAATGGTTTTCCCCATCTGGTATGGGTTCGCCCACAAATAACTTTTGAGTTTGCGGTGGCCGGTCTCCTGACCGCGCCACCCAACTTAATTTTGAGCGAACCCTATGTTTTATTCAGGGTGATACCCCGTCTATTGCACAATACCCTGGGTGACATGCAAGAATACATCTTCCAGATTACCCGTTTCCTCACTGAAACTAATAATGGGAATATCAGCCTTCATCATCTGCGCCAGGAGTTGGCTTAGCTCCTGGTCGTTGCCGGAAAAATCAAAGCGTACCGTGCCCGCTGGTAAATCGTACTCCGCGCCCACCATCATCTGCAAGACCAGTCCTGACTCTAGCAAAATTTTTTGTGCGGCCGCGGTTTCGCCCAACACCTTTAGCTGAATCAGCTGATGACTGCGGAGCCGTTTTTTCATCTCGTCAATATTGCCATGAGCAATCAGCTTACCCGCTTCCAGAATGGCAATACTGGTACACACATCGGCCACTTCAGAAAGAATGTGGGACGAAAAGAAGATGGTTTTGCCCAGAGATTTTAGTTCGCGCAAGAGTTCACGCATCTCAATACGGGCACGTGGGTCCAGGCCGCTGGCCGGTTCATCCAGAATCAACACCTGCGGATCATGGGCCAGGGTTCGGGCCAGACAGAGGCGTTGTTTCATACCCCGGCTCAGGTTTTCCACAAAATCATCTTTTTTGTGGTTCAAATCTACCAGTGAGAGCAAATCATCAATCATGCCAATGCGTTGGCTGGCGGGCACGCCGTAACAGGCGGCGAAGAAATCAAGGTATTCCCACACCTTCATATCTTCATACACACCAAAATAGTCAGGCATATAGCCAATCATGCGGCGTACCTGATCGGGTTCTGTGGCTACGGAATGCCCCCCCACATACGCTTCACCGCTGGTGGGGCGGAGTAGTGTGGTCAAAATACGCATGGTTGTGGTTTTGCCCGCCCCATTGGGGCCGATGAAACCAACAACCGCCCCCTCTTCCACCGTCAAATTCAAATTATTGAGAGCGGTTAATTTGCCGTATTGTTTGGTCAACCCTTTTATCTCAATGATAGTGGCCATAATGCCTCATTCTTGTCTGCTTCATCAATGTCTAAAAATAGTGGCGCTACCGGATCGAACAGCGAAGTTTGGCAGAGCTATTATTCTACATTGCCCTTAAAAATGGGATAAAAACTCTGAATGTCAATACTGGCTGGCGTGTTGTTCTCCAACAGAAAACGGACCCGGTTGCCAGGGCCAAGAAAACCGCTCGGATCAGGAATGTTGAAGGTTCCCCAGCCATCCAGGGTGACAGCCAGCCAGTTTTCGGTTTGCCAGTTCCAGATGCTGACTTCGGGTAAGGGGGAAGAAGAATAGGTTTGCCGGTTGATCGTCAGTTGCAAGGAATTGACTGTCATGGCGTCGAATTCTGGGTTGGGCAGGAATTCGTACTCGATGGAGCCGTTGTACAGGGTAAAGTCACGTATACCTATGCCACTGTATTGGCCGCTATTTTCTCGAACTTCCCAGGTAAGCATAGATTCAGGAACGGTGAGATCGCGGCCGCTGATTTGTGTCTCGGTCATCGGTAATTCTAGAAAATACAGTGTGGTGGCAACCTGTTCCTGTCCCCGGCGTGAATCCACATTCAACTCCAGTAACGGGGTCTCTGCCCAGGCTATGAGGGTTACAACACCGGCTGGTGCATATAAACTGCTGGAACTGGTGCTATAGTACAAATCCGCATGCAGGGCTTCCAAGAGCTGTCGTCGGGAATAGGCCACTGGGTCATCATAATAAGAAGCCGTGCCCAACAAATACGTGTCATTGGTTAGTAAGGGGGATGTGTATCCTCCATAGCTATAAGTACTACTACTAGATCCCGTGGCAACGGAGGCAGAGACACTCTGCGACCAGGTTTTTTCCTCGCCTGGGGCAATTGATCCCAATGGTTGTACCGTAGAACCATAGAGCAAAATCGCATGGGTCAGGGTTAATTCGCTTTCGTTGCGTAAGCTGACGTTTAACTCATACCGACTGTTTTGTAGAATCAAACGCACCTCACTGCTAATAGGGGGAGCAGGGGCGTAACTCTCGACAACAAAGGTTTGACTGTCGCTCACATCCACTCGTACATCTCGCATAATGAGTTGTGTGCCCCGTTCTATGGTTTCCACATCCCCTGCTGTAACCGGGCCATAATTGGCACCCTGGCTAAAGGGTAGCGCCATGGCTTCACTGGGTAGGATGAAGTCATAGGTTGCCCGTGTAGGGGAATAGAGGGCTACGAGGGAGTTAACACGTAAAGCGGGACTATTGGTCTGACCATAAGCCACATTCATCTGGTGGAGAATCAGATCATTGCCCTTGAGGCCAAAACCAGTGAGGTAAGCGCAGGCAGTAAAGAAGATGATGATGCCGGGAATAGTGACCCAGGCCCATTCACGCCGTTTGAGCCGCCTGAGGATGAGGTAATTTGCCGGGCCAATGAGAAGCACATAAAAACCCATAAAACAGAAGAGCAAAATGGCTGAAGGTAAGGTTAATGAGGGGATGTTTTTAATAGCTTCACTGGCGGCGAAAAAATTGGAGAATTTTTGGCCCCAAAAAGGGGTACGGGGGACGCTATTCACAACCTGGCCCCAAAGTAGGGCGTTGCCATCCCAATCGGCCAGGGGTGATAGGGTAGGATCGAGGGCGAGAAAGTAAACGCGGCCGCGACCCCATTCCCGTTCTGCCAGCAAGGGTAAACCATTTTCATGGAGTAGTAGTTCCCCATTGCGTAAGGTACTCATGGTAATAAGGTAGGGGCCAGTTTCGGGGAAGGGCAGGCCAACCCGATTGCGTAAGGCAGGCAAATCGGCTATTGATTCACTGCCCGTTACGGTTACGGGCAGGTAATCAGCCAGACCCGTGGTGGTTTTTTGCCAACCCGTACCCCCGGTCACGACCAATTTCCCGCCCAGGCCGATCCAGACATTAAGTGCCTCTTGTTGTTCGGTTGTCAGTTGGCTCATATCAGTGTCATGAACCACAAGAACATCGAGCATATCCCAACCCGCGGCCGCGATGGGCAAATCGTTCAGGTCTAACAAGGCAACTTTGGCACTGGTGCGGCCGCCGAGCACATCTTCCAAAAAGCCAAATTCGCCACCGTTGGCGCTAATAACTCCATACAACAGATCAGTCATTTCCATTCCGACTAAGGCTTTGGTACGGGCGGTGGTGATCAAATCTCCATTTTCATCCTGTAGTTCCACCGTCAGGCGTGAGGTAAAGTTATCGAGAGTTACATAGAGAGTGACTCGTTTGTTTGATTGAGTGGGCAAAGAGACGGGGGCGGTGAAGATCTGCTCATTACCGGAGTCTGACAACTGGATAACTATTAGGCCTTCCAGAGGGGGGCCGTCATTGGCTACAGTAACATGCACCGGAATCCAGAAGCCCGTTTTGTAGTAATTATCCATTCCGGCTTCCACTTCCATGTGGATGCCGTTGCTCCCTTCAGCGGCTTCCGTGCCGTCGTCACCTTGCGCGGCCGCAGGCGGAACCAGCGCCAATATCAACCCCATGAGGAGCAAAAGTGGGAAAGTAAAAGAGGTTCGTTTCATAAACAGTTTCTCATTTCAGGTTGAGTATTGGTAACTACTAAGTGAACATCTAAAAATAACTTCCCGATTTAGACCTGACAGGTTTCCGAAAACCTGTCAGGTCTGTGCGGAACTTATTTTTGGACGATTACTAAGGGTTTGCCCGCAAATAACTTTTGAGTTTGCTGTGGCTGGTCTCCTGACCGTGCCACCCACGTTATTTCTGAACGATGACTTAGTTATTACGAGTATTGTTTGTAATACGCCAGACAGCCCGCAAAAGTTCCGCTTCAGTTTCTGCCCCATAGAAGATTATACCCGGCAATCCTTTTGTTGTTAGACGAAACCCAGACGGTTTGCAGAGCGGTGGCCTACGCGAGTTTTCCCCACCCCTGGCCCTGCCTCAGGGGGAATCGTCAGGGGGGTGGGTTCATTTTGGGGAATAGGCAATTGCCCTGGGATGGTTTGCTTCTATTGGGATGAGGGTGGCCGTTAACCTGTGGCTCATAACTGGTCGGCAATTGTATTTGTTACCAAAGTTCAATCTCATACATCTCAATGGGAACATCCGGCCTGGTTTCTTCAATCCAGGCCACCGCTTTTTCCAGCAGGCCGTGGAGATAGGCGGCATCTGTGCCAACGGTAACAAGGCCAAGCCCGGCGGTGTGCCAGGCATCGTGATAATCAACTTCCGCGGCCGCGACATTGAAATGTTGCGGCAATCGTGCCAGAATAGATTTCACAATCCGTCGTTTATCCTTCAACGAAAAAACACCTTCCAGACTGAGTTTGATGGTACAAGTAGCAATAATCATTTCTTATTTAATTCTTATGCTCCAGGCGTGACCCTGCCTTCACTTGGTTGTCTGCCTTTGATGATGAGTGAGCCTCTAAAAATAACTGGGTCTTCGGGATTTCGTGGGGTACGGGCAACCCTTGTGGTTACCCACACTGGGCAGGCACAAGGCCAGCCCCTACATAGGGTGTCAATTCCCTGAATTCCCAAACAGCCATTTGGGGACGATTACTCAGGAACGCGGATCAAATAACCTACGGACTGCTATGGCCGGTCTCCTGACCCTGCCACTCTCAACGAACAAGTTATTTAATTCTCATTCCTAAGTGAACCCTCTGTAGGTATAAATAATCGTCCTAAATGTAACAACTAAGCCGTTGCCTGAGCTTGTCGAAGGCAACACGGGCTTCGACAAACTCAGCCCTCGAGAGATTTAGTTGTTACACTAAATAACAAAAAGGTGTGTTTCATTTCGGTTGAGAGGAAGAAAATAATGAATCGGTGAATTTGTGAATTGTTGAATGATTAACGAGGGAAGCGTCTACCACTTCATTAACCCTTCAACAATTCCACTGTTCAACAATTAATTATTC
>JAGNBF010000011.1:0-12659 GCA_018004935.1 Chloroflexota bacterium
TATAAAGGGTCACGGATTAGGAATGAAAACAATCGGCGAAATCGGTGGATAAATTTTCATTGCCTCTGGTGAACCCTGTTCATGTTGTCTCCTACGAAAATGTAGGGCGATTTTGTAAATCGCCCAGTGGACGATTTACCAAATCGTCCTACAAATTTTCATCCATCTTGGTGTGCCGTAGGCTCATGGGGAACTCCTACAGATCAGACGGAGTTCCAGCAATTCTCAGTTATTCTCGACGACGTAAATAGAAAAGAGCCAACGCAAACATAATGGTCATGATGACCGCAGAGATAACACAATAGCGGCAAAAGGCATGGATAACCAGAAGTTCTAAACCGGTTAGTCCCAAAGAGAAGAGGAAACCTAAACCAGTCATGCCAACCAGTAATTCGGGCAGGTTATCTTCTAACCAGGGCACACTCTCTTTTAACCAGATGAGCAGGAAGATACCGATGTAGCCCATGAGACCGATGAGGGCCACGGGGATGGGGCCAATAGCTGAATAAGGTGCATCAGGGCCGCTGACGCGGCCGCAATCATCCCACCCACTCCCGGTGCATCCGGCTATCAGGCTACCATCATGGAAAAGCCACAAATAATAGGCTACCATCAGCCCTGGAATTGCCAGAAGTTGTATCAGTTTTACCGGCCAGTCAGAACGTAATTTCATATATCTCCACCAAGATATTCCGTTGTGGAAATACCCTACTCCTAACCCCGCCCCAGAGACGGGGGACTTTTCTCGGTGCGGCTTTGGGGGCGTTTGCCCCACGCCATACCGTTGGGTTTCCCCCTTCCCTTGCTTCTTCCATTGTCAGGCTTCGATGGTGCCTTTTTCAGTCAACTGCCGGATAAACCGGGAAGGCCCATCTGAAGATTGGCGTTCCCGGTCAGTTTTGGCGGTGAGGGGTGGAGGGGCTGTTTTATGATCCCAATAAGGCATCAATACGTTGTTGGAAGGTTGCCAGAGGATAAGCTCCTTTGATCAATGAACCATTGAGGAAAAAGGATGGGGTGCTAGAAACACCATTACGACCCGCAACTTCTATGTTATCACGGATCATAGAGGCATAACGGGCTTCGCTCACACATTCCTCAAAGCTTTCCATCTCCAGCTCCAATTGACCGGCAATACGGATGAAACCATCACGAGTAAGGGTTGTGGGATCATTGTATTGGTTAAACAGCGCGGCCGCGAACGGGAAATATTGATCCTGTTGTCCGGCACAAACCGCGGCATTGCTCGCTGGTAAGGTGGCATCACTCAGGGCAAAAGGCAACATGACAATTTTGACCTGCCCCATCGTTACATATTCAGCTTCCAACGCACCAAAGGTTTCGATATGAAAATCACGACAATGGCTACAGCCAAAATCAGCGACTTCGACAATCGTTACAGGCGCATCTTCACGGCCCAGAACAAAACAAGATTCCGGGTTTTCTTCACAATAATCGGCGATTGATTGGACATCGCTACTTTGTGTTGCCAGAATGAGTAGAGCGACCAGGATAAGAATTCCCCCCGCCATAATCCCCCCGATCAGAACCCAGTTGGTCTCTCGCTCATGGGATTTTGTTGTATTTTTGCCAGGATTTTTTTTAGCCATTGATATTTGCCTCAGGTGATGAAAGTGCTTTCCGGATGGTGGCGATCAGTTGGGGTGAGTTGATGTCTTTGAGCAAATAACCACTGGCTCCAGCGCGAACAAACATTTCTTGTTCCACGTCATCAGGATAAGTAGATAAGATCAAGACAACACTCCCCAGTTTATTGAGAGAAGTAACCGCCGGGCTTAAGGTCGCGGCCGCGTTGTTAGGCCGACTCTTTAACCCCAAAAGTATCACATTCGGGCGCGTCAGGTAAGCCAATCGCTCACCTTCGGCAATTCCTGCGGCTACAGCAATAACGTCAATATCGGGTGTAGAGTCTAACCGAACCTTCAATGCCCGGCGAACTGCAGGGTGCTCATCAATTATCATGACCCGTATTGTTTCCATTACTATCCTCTTCTCTTCGCCAAATGGGAACTGAACCACATGAACCGGTCAGGTTTAGTTTATGGCGAGACCCTCTGGTCAGGGAGTGTCAAATGTCACAGAATCAGATGGAAGCATGTCACAGCGCAACCTGTACCAATGGGCAATAGACAGACTTCAAAACAGGAGTAAAATGGATGGGTTTGCCTGGAGAAAGGCAATAAATTGTGGACATCTCAGACCTTGTACGCGACAACTCTTTTATGATTACACCCCTTTTTTGGCAACGTTCTTTGCGCTGGTTGCTTCGGCTAGATGAGCCGGTCCCTCAACGTTCCGAGGCCGAGATTCAGGCCGAAATGCAGGAGAATTTGCGCTGGAATTTTCTGGTCAATGTGCTCGATGGCAGTAGTTTTACGCTGGGGGTTAGTTTCATCTCGGCCACAACAATTGTGCCTTTATTCCTGAGCAAACTAACTGATAACCCTCTCCCGATAGGGTTGGCGGCAGTGATTGCCCAGGGGGGGTGGTTTTTACCTCAATTGTTTACGGCCAATCTGGTGGAACAACTGGCGCGTAAAAAACCGGTGGTGGTAAATCTGGGCTTTTTTACGGAACGCCTGCCGATGTGGCTCATTGTGCTCGCGGCCGCGTTTGCGCTCATTTCTCCCCCCCTGGCCCTGGCCCTATTTTTTATCGGTTACACCTGGCATGGTTTGGGCGCGGGAGTAATCGCCACCGCCTGGCAAGATATGTTGGCCCGTGTGTTCCCTGTCAACCGGCGCGGCCGCTTCTTTGGCACCACCATTTTTCTGGGAGCGGGGTTAGGTACGGCGGGGGCCAGTCTCAGTGCCTGGCTCCTCAAAAACTACCCATTCCCGCAAAATTTTATTATCTGTTTCTTCATCGCGGCCGCGTTCATCAACATTAGCTGGGTCTTCCTGTCCCTCACCCGTGAGCCAGTGCAACCTGCCCCCACCCACAAACGCCCCGAAACCCGGCAATACCTGGCCGAATTACCCATTTTATTACGCCAGGATAAAAATTTTAGCCGTTTTTTACTGGCCCGGTTATTCCTGGCCTTCAGCAACATGGGCACCGGCTTCCTCACCCTGGCGGCCATTCACCGCTGGCATGTTACTGATAGTACCGTCGGTTGGTACACCGCCGCCACCCTGTTAGGGCAAACCATCAGCAACCTGTTCTTCGGTTTTCTGTCTGACCGCTATGGGCATAAAGTATCATTGGTGCTTAGTGGTGTGGCGGCCTTACTGAGTTTTGCCCTGGCCTGGCTGGCACCAGACCCTTCATGGTATTTTGCCATATTCGCCTTGCAAGGGGTTTCTTCCGGCGGTATCCTGGTTTCAGGGATGATGATGGTGTTAGAGTTTAGCCCGCCACATCGGCGACCAACATACAGTGGCCTGGCCAATACGGGGGTAGGGGTTGTCAGCGCGGCCGCGCCCTTATTCGGCACTCTGCTGGCTAACTTCAGTTACCCCAACCTGTTCGCCTTCAGCACCCTGGCCGCCTTATTGGGCACACTCCTTTTAGTCATATCCGTACGAGAACCCCGCCACCAAAAACTCGCCATTCCAGTCGGTAATGAAGTATAACGTAGGGGC
Organism: Chloroflexota bacterium; assembly: GCA_018004935.1. Taxonomy (GTDB): domain Bacteria; phylum Chloroflexota; class Anaerolineae; order Promineifilales; family Promineifilaceae; genus Trichofilum. The sequence goes on from JAGNBF010000011.1 coordinate 3,606, forward strand.
TTCAGGATTTTAGGGAGTTGGCATCGAGTACAATTTTTACCGCTTTTTTAATTCCCATTCCTAAGAAAGTATTCTTCTCATGCCCATACTCATCATTGGTCTTGATGGAGCCACCTTTGCCGTTTTACAACCCTGGCTAGCCGATGGCACTTTACCCACATTGGCACGTCTGAGCGCCACCGGCACAACAGGCGAACTCCTCTCCACACTCCCCCCAGTTACAGCCCCCGCCTGGGTCAGTTTTATGACGGGCAAAAACCCCGGTCAACACGGCATTTTTGATTTTTTTCGCCCCCACGCGGCAAACCTGGATCGGTTTGAGATGGTGAACGCCAGCCACATCCGGTCGCGCCTGTTCTGGGAATACCTGCCGGAAAAATCATTACGGGTGGGTATTCTCAATATACCTGTCACTCATCCGCCTCGCCCGGTGAATGGTTACATCGTGCCGGGGCTACTTAGCCCGGATCAGGGGCAGACCTGTTATCCCCCCGGGTTATTACAGCCTTATCAGGCTGAACTGGGACCATACCGTCTGACACCAGATTTGCTCTATAAACCAGATAACGCGGCCGCGTTCATTGCCGACCTGCACGCCCTCATTGATACACAAAGCCACTACGCCCAACGGCTCATCGCCGACCACCCCGCCGACTTGCAAATTGTCCATTTTTTGGCCCCCGATATCGCTCAACACAAGCTATGGCGTTACCATGACCCAACACACCCCTGGTACACCGCCGCGACTCCATATGGCTCCGCCTTGCGTGATTTGTACGTACGCCTCGACCAAAGCATCGCCGCCCTCATCGCTCTCATGCCCCCAGAAACAACAGTGTTTGTGATGAGCGATCATGGCTTTGGCCCCCACCACCAGATTGTCAACCTTAATCAGTTTTTTATCCACACCGGGCTGATGGTGTTACAGCGAGGCTGGCGGGTGCGTGCCCGCCAATGGGCGTTCGGACAGCCCTGGTTGTGGCCCTGGGTGGCCCGATGGTTGCGGCCGCTGGCGTTTGCCGATGTAGATTGGAGCCAGACGGTGGCCTATTCGCTGGGGCACATGGGGCAGATCTACCTCAATGTGGCCGGACGGCAACCCTATGGCATTGTTGCGCCACAAGAGTACGCGGCCGCACGGGAGCAGGTAGTCACACAATTACACCAGTTACGCCACCCGGTCACACAACAACCCCTGGTCGAGAAGATTATTCCCGGCGACACGGCCGCGACCGGCCCCTATCAGAATCAAGGCCCCGATTTACATGTAGTGATGAATGGCTACCAGGCTGTCGCCTATCCCATGTTTGCCGCCGATGGACAGATAGTCACCGAACAACGTCACGGCAACTCCGGCGACCATCGCGCCGAGGGGATTTTCATTGCCAGCGGCCCCGCCATCCGCTCCGGCCACACCCTCACCCCTGCCCACATCACCGATCTGGCCCCAACCATTCTTTACCTGTTAGGCGTGCCCATACCCGATGACATGGATGGTCAGGTTCTGTTGGCGGCCATTGAGCCAGCATACCAGGACAGCCATCCGGTACAGACTCTAGCCGTAACACCCCTCACCAAAGAAAGCACCAGCCTGAGCCAACAGGAACAGGCTATTGTCGCCGAACGTTTACGTGATTTGGGGTATCTGGGGTAAATCGTTCCCTCACCCCTAACCTCACCCCCAGGGGCGGGGAACTTTTCTCAGCGCGGTTGGGTTTTCCCCTTCCCTCTGGGATCGAAGGGGGATGGGTGTTCAGCCTGGGCTTACCCAATCTGTTGCCGCCAACAAAATGTCATTTCATGACCGTGGTAAGAATAACTTCTGGCTCTTTGGGAATTCAGGGGGTTGACACCAGATGTACGGGCTGGCTTTGTGCCTACCCAGGGTGGGCAACCACAAGGGTTGCCCGTACCCCACGAAATCCCGAAAACCCTGACTTCCCTTTTTGCGGTGGCTGGTCTCCTAACCGTGCCACCCAACTTATTTTTAGACGCTCACTAAGGCTCTCGAGGGCTGAGCTTGTCAAAGCCTCGTGTTACCTTCGACAAGCTCAGGCAACGGCTTAGTAGTTGCCTAAAGAGTCATTATGTTAATGCAATTGAGCAAACAACGGCGTCGTATCCTGCTGGTGGCAACAAACTCGCTGAATAATCTCCTCCTGCCCATTTTTAATGTAGGGGTTTCTTTGCTGGTGATTCGGCTAGCCTCAGTGACACTGTGGGGGGAGTTTGTTAATGTGTTGCTGACAGTCCAGTTAGGGGCGCATGTGATCAGTTGGGGCAACAAAGAATATCTGCTCCGGGCGTTTAGTTTTAACCCCAGTGATATCACGCGCCCCTGGCAGACTGCTTTTTTGACCCGGTTGCTCCTGTATTTGGGGTTCATGGTGGTGATGAGCCTGGGGGGGTGGCCTCTGTCATGGCTGATCATCATTTGGGTGTGGGGGTTGGGGCTGATGGTGGCTCAGGCGGCCGAAGTTCTGGTGGTTTATCGGCGGGCGTTTGTGTTTGCCGTGCTGGTAGAGCTGACCAGTGTTCTTTTTTTGCTGGGGAGTATTGCCGGGCTGGGAGATGGGCTGACAATGACGCGACTATTGGCCCTGTTTTGTGCGGCGCAAGCAGGTAAAGCGGCCGCGTTGATCATCCATTTTCGCCGCCAAACCCTGAATGGCGTTCGCGGCCGCGTAGATTCCCATTACTTCCTGCTGGCCCTACCCTTCTTCCTGCTTGGTTTCACCGGCATGTTACAGTCACGCATAGACCTTTACAGCGTGAGTTATTTTCTCAGCCGGGAAGAAGTCGGCCAATATCAGGTATTAACCGGGTTCCTGCTCTATCTCCAGGCTTTAGCCAACTTCATCCTCACACCCTTTGTCAAAAGTTTGTACCGGCTACAATATGAGATCATCCGCAAAATTTCCCGGCGATTATTTGGCCTGGGGTTACTCCTCGTACCCCCGGCCATGGGGATCATTTATTGGCTATTAGTGCATGTCTACCACTTCACCGTATCCCCCTGGTTGTTGCTGGTGGGTGGTTTGCATGTGTTGCCCCTTTACTTCACCCTACCTATCATCTATGCCTTATACAAATCAGATCAGCAAAAACAGGTTTTTTACGTGAATCTGGTTAATATCTTATTGGATATATTATTGAACATTTGGTGGATACCTCACCTGGGTCTCATGGGGGCCTTGTTATCCACAATGCTAACCAGTTGGCTGACGCTCCTCTTTTACTGGTACCGCGGCCGCGCCTTACGAACACCCAATGATTCTCCTTTGCCCGATCTGCCATCACCCCCTCCTTTCTGATGGGGTTACCTGTGCCCAGGGGCACCGCTTTACCCTGGCAAATGGGGTACTCTCTCTGGTTACTGCATCTTTTGCCCAACGCCTGGGGCATTTCAACACCGTTTTACAACGGTTTCGCCAAAATACCGGCCGACGGCTGTTAGATCCGGCAGTGTATGAGGAATTACCCTTCTCGGCCGCCGTGCGCTCTAACTTTGAGTGGCGGCTCCGGCAATATGATTGGGCCGTCGTGCAACAATGGGTGGGCACGCGGCCGCGGCGAATCCTCGATATTGGCGCCTGGAATGGTTGGCTGAGTCACCGCCTCACCCAACTCGGCCACGAAGTCACAGCCATTGACTATTTCACCGACCCCTATGACGGTCTGGGAGCAAACCGCTTCTACCGCCGTACCTGGCGCTCTATCCAGATGGATTTGACCGATCTGTCCCCCCTACCGGCTGTTTTTGATGTCATTATTCTGAACCGCTGTCTGGCCTTTTTTGCCAATGCCGCCGCCTATGTTACCCAGGCTCAAGCCAGGTTGGCTCCTGGCGGCTCCCTTCTTCTCACAGGTCTGGCCCTTTACCGGGATCCTCGCAGTAAGGCCCAGGCGGTAGCCACGGCAACAAAAAATTACCGCCAGGAATATGGAACAGACCTGTTTTTGCACCCCACAAAGGGTTATTTAGATAGCCACGACCAGGCGGAATTGCAGGCAATGGGGGTACAGATCTCCCCCTACCGACAATTATGGGCCGCAAATTTAAAGGCCTGGTTGCGGCCGCGTTATCCCCATTATGCATATGGCCGGTTAAGATAAGTGATCAGGCACCAGCAAGTAGGGCACAAATGTGAAGTGATTCCCACAATGAAATGTATCTGGGTAGAAACAGATGAACAGTCACAACAAATGCCCCTTTATGGAAGCGATATACACCTGATTCAGCCACCGCTAAATCGCCAAACTGTTTTGACCTTTTTTCAGTAGAGTCAAGAATATTTCCCTTTTTCCTGTGGCTGGTCTCCTGACCGCACCACCCGACTTATTTTTAGACGCTCATTTAGCCAAAAGCTACAGTACATGGGAGTTGGCCCTCTCCGCTCCGAAAAAGTAGCCGAATTCATGTGCACCAAAGTGCCGGGCGTCTACATCCCAGATGAGATTGTGACCCGGTTGCGCCAGACACCCAAAAACCGACAACGTGAAGAAGGCAAACGGATCTGTGTGGAGATCATCCAGCAGGTGCGTGAAATCGTGGGGTGGCGGGCGTACATATCATGGCCTACCGGCAAGAGGAATTGGTGGCTGAAATTGTGCACGAAGCCGGGCTGTTGCCTCGGCCTATGCAGGCGGGTGTGGCACCCGCACCCGTAAAACGCATCCTCTGATATACTCAGGGTTGACGATTAAATAGGGTATCTATACAGGTGGGGCCTGAGCCTGTCGAAGGCACACCGGGCTTCGGCAAGCTCAGATCTCGAGGACGTGTATAGTTACTGCCAAAATTCCTAAAGGAGTTCCGGATTAACGTACCAACCACTATGAAAACATTAATCGTGGCCAAAGCGCATATGAGTCAGGGAGCTTGTATTGGGGGGGTAACGATTACCGGACAAAATGTGCGCCTGCTCCTACCTGGCACCTTTGCTCCCCATCCGGCTAATACCCCCTATGCCGTTGGTGATGTGTGGGAGTTGGAATTGGGACCAGCCCCAGCGATTAAATTACCCCATGGAGAAGATGTTGTGGTGCTTCGCGGCCGCAAACTTTACACCGCCGACAACCTTCTCACCCGCATCCGCAAACTGGCCCACCCCTGGCAAGGTGGCCTCACCACTCTTTTTGCTGGCTACCTACAAACCGCCGCCAATGGCAGTACCTATATTGCTCAAAGCAGTGGTCTACCTCCTATGAGCGTTGGCTTCTGGTTGGCTGATAAACCTCTACAGCGCCAGATTGACGGGCGCAAAACCCGGTATCTCTACACCGATGATCGCGGCCGCAGTCACACCTTCCCCTACATAGGTTTTGCCCCTTCATTACCCACAATCCCGGCAGGCACATTGTTACGACTATCCCTGGCCCGCTGGTGGGAACCCCCAGATCATACATGTGAACCACGCTGTTATATGCAATTATCGGGATGGTTCATTGAGGAAACTCAGGGAAGTACCGCAACCATGCAGGGGACTGGAGCAGAGTCACCCACGCGAACAGGAGCAGAACCGGCCAAAGTCACCACGATGAAATTGACTCAGGGAAACAACGCGGCCGCAGGGATGGAACCGACGCCAGTGGAAATCTTGAATACAGACCTGCTCCCGGATGATCCCTTTGGTGATGATTGGTCACAGATGCTGGACGTGTGGACGGGAGACGCGGCCGCGACCCTGTCCGCACCCTCACCCCCTCCGGCTTTATCCCCGGCTCTCACACCCTCACCCCCCCCTGTTGACCAGAGCCAGGTAGAGGATTTGTCCCATCAGCACCTCAAAACCATCTTCGGATATGATAGTTTCCGCCCCTTGCAGGCCCAAATTATTCGTCAGGTGTTGTCTGGACAGGATACGCTGGTGATTATGCCTACCGGCGGCGGCAAATCTCTGTGTTACCAGATACCCGGCCTTATTTTTAATGGCCTGAGTGTTGTCGTTTCCCCCCTCATTGCGCTTATGAAAGATCAGGTGGATCAACTACGTGAGGCTGGCGTCGCGGCCGCGTACCTCAATAGCTCCCTTCCCCGTCAGGAATACAACAACATTGTAGGGCAAGTTCATCGTCGCCAGCTTAAACTCCTCTACCTGGCCCCGGAAACATTGGTTAAAAGCGACATGATCGAATTGCTGACACGCGTGCCGGTCGCCGCTTTTGTCGTAGATGAAGCTCATTGTATCAGCCAATGGGGGCACGATTTCCGCCCCGAATACCGACAAATTCTGGCGGTGCGCCGCCACTTTCCCCATGCCGTCACCCTGGCCCTTACCGCCACCGCCACCCCCCGCGTCCAACACGACATCAAGGAGACATTGGGGCTACGTGAGGGACAGTCATTTATTGCCAGCTTCAATCGGGAAAACCTGTTTTTGGCCGTGACCCCCAAAACCAACCCCCTGCAACAAACCCTCGATTTTCTGGAAGCCCATCAGGGGCAGTCAGGCATCATATATTGCTTCTCCCGGCGGCAAGTAGATGAATTAACTGGCTTTCTAGCCAGCAAAGGGTACAACGTCCGCCCATACCATGCCGGTTTGTCCGCGGCGGAACGTGAGGCCAATCAAACAGCCTTCAGCCGTGATGATGTGCCCCTGATGGTGGCAACCATCGCTTTTGGATTGGGGATTGACAAACCCAACATCCGCTTTATCCTGCATTATGATTTGCCGGAAAATCTGGAAGGGTATTACCAACAGGTTGGCCGTGCCGGACGTGATGGCCAGCCCTCGGACTGTCTTTTGCTCTTCAGCCGGAGTGATATGAGCAAAATCGGCCACTTCATTCGCGAAAAAGCCGCCCATGAACAAACAGGGGCGTGGCATCGGTTGGAAACGATGGCTAATTTTGCCGAGACAACGAAGTGCCGACGGGTGCCTTTGCTGGCTTATTTTGGCGAAGAAAGTGAGACGGAAACATGTGGTGGTTGTGACAACTGCGCGGCCGCGACCCCCACCGAACAAGTTGATCTCACCCAACAGGCCCAAAAATTCCTTTCCTGTGTCAAACGCACTGGGGAAATCTTTGGTCTCAACCACATTATTGATGTGTTGCGCGGCTCCAAAGCCAAAGAGGTGATCGAGCGTCAGCATGATCAGCTTTCCACCTATGGCATTGGCCGTGAATTTAGTAAAAAACAGTGGCTACATCTGGCCCAGCAGTTCCTTCGCCTGGGGTTATTACAGCAGGATGCTCAGTATGGCAGTCTGAAAATGACCCCAGAAGGGTATGCGGTACTGAAGGGACAAACGGTGTGGGGCACATTTATGGCTGGGGAACAACGCGAATGGCTCCGTTCACGCCAGGAACCCCCCGCTTATGATTCGGAACTATTTGCTCATTTGCACCAACAGCGCAAGAAGATGGCCGATACAGCCAGCCTGCCTCCTTATGTTATTTTTCCTGATCAAACCCTTCAGGAGATGGCGACTTATTTCCCCCAATCAGAAACCGCTTTGTTGACGATTTATGGCGTGGGGCAGGCCAAATTAGCCAAATATGGCGCGGCCTTTCTCCACACGATTCGGGCATATTGTCAGAGTAAAGGACTGAAAGAGAAGGTTCCTGTCGCGGCCGCGCCCTCAGCCCGAGGACAAGCAAAAGTGGGTGAGCGGACGGTGCAGGTAGTCGATCTGTTGCATCAAGGCAAAACAATAGAAGAGATCGCGGCCGCGTTTAACGTCACCTCGCGTACCGTCATCAATCACCTGTTCAAAGGGTACGAAGCGGGCTACCAACTCCGCACCGAAGGATTACGCCAATACAGTCAGCTTCCCCCAGAGTATCAAGAAGCCGTCCTGCAAGCCTTCGCCACCCTGGGGGCCGATTTTCTGCGCCCCATCTTTGACCATTTCCAGGAAACTATCCCCTTCGACGAATTGCACATCCTACGGCTGGTTTACCTGAGCCAACAAAAGCAGGCCGGATAAGTGGGAAGACCTTTATAACCTTCAGAAAATGATGGTGGTACAGGCACAGAGATCTTGCCCTTTACGTAACCGTTCAGCCTTGCGAAGGTTTGTACCACTGGTCAACATCTACACAGAAACCTTCGCAAGGTTCATTTTCTCAGGGAACTGAACGCTTACCCCTTTACCTGGTATCAACCCCTTTCATCTCATCTCCTCTCACCCCTATTCTCCAAGGAGCACGTCATGACCTTCCCCGCGCTGAAATTATCTGACTGGCAAACCACCCGTGATACGGTTCAAAGGTATTGCCAACTGCTGGGCAAAATTCGCCGCGCCCTGACTCCATTTGAGGAACATTGGTACCATGCCAGCCTGCGCGTAGGGGCCGCCGGTCTTACTACCACCACCATCCCCTACGGCGAAGATTCCTTTTATGCCGATGATACTTTTGAGATGCTTCTGGATTTTATGTCCCATAAACTCAGCATCAATTCCAGTCGCCGTCTGCAACTAGAAATCCCCCTTACCGGGCAATCGTTGCAGGCGTTTCATGGCGCAGTGATGGAGGGCTTAAAAACGTTGGGGGTAGAAGTGGAGCTTGACCACAGCTTATTTGCCGATGATACGCCGGGGGTATATGACGCGGCCGCGATTACCGCCTATTGGCAAGCCCTCAAACAGATAGACTCTATCCTGCACCAGTTTAAAGCCGGGCTGGCGGGAGAAACCGGACCGGTGCAACTGTGGCCCCATCACTTTGATCTGGCGATGTTGTGGTTTAGTGGGCGACAGGTGCCCAACACAAATCCCAATGACCGCGAAAATGCCGATGAACAGATGAACTTCGGCTTTTCTACCGGCGATGGGGCAATTCCAGATGGTTACTTTTACATCACCGCTTACCCTACCCCAGATGGGTTCGTAGGCTCCCTACTCAGTGAGGGAGCCTACTGGAACCCCACCGGTTGGAAAGGGGCTGTCTTACCTTACGCGGAACTGGTAGGCGTGGACAACCCTAAACAAAAATTACTCAACTTTTTGCATCTTGTTCAAGCGCGTGGGGCAACCTTGATGCAATAAAAACAGCCATCCTCATTATGAATGGTGAATGTTCCACCGGGCCAAAGTTACCACG
>JAGNBF010000011.1:12759-94449 GCA_018004935.1 Chloroflexota bacterium
GCAACCTACCGGCGCGGTTTGGGGGCAGACGCCCCCAAACCGCGCCGAGAAAAGTTCCCCGCCCCCGGGGGCGGGGTTAGGGGTGGGGGAAACCCTATTCCTTTTGGTTCTTTCGGAATTCGCGGGGTGTAGCTACCTGTAGGGGCTGGCCTTGTGCCTGCCCCGCCGAGGGCAACCACAAGGGTTGCCCCTACAATCCCGAAGACCCCTATTTTTTTACACAACAAGAGAGAAGGGGAGAAACCTCAATGTGGCTCGGTGGGGACACCGGCCACAGCACGTAAATCCTAAACTTCCCGTTTTGCTGTGGCCGGTCTCCTGACCGTGCCACCCAGATTATTTTTGGACGCTTACTTATCCCCAAAACTGGGGCAGATAAGGGCGATGGGTCGCCAATAGATCATCCAAAACGGTTTGCACTTTGTCCGCACTGGGGCCGAGGGGATGGGTGAGCAGGGCTTGATAGGCGGCTTGACGGTTGCCGGTCGCGGCCGCGTCCACCGTCAATAGTTCAAACATTTTGATTTGTGCCAACAGACCAAAACAGGCCGGGGGTAGCGGCCGCGTCGGAATCGGCTCAATTCCGCCCCGGCTCACTTTACAAGGCAACTCCAACACCCACTCACCCGGCCAACCAGGAACCGCCCCCCGGTGGGCCACATTCACCACATGCGTCTCACCCAAATCGTTGTAATGGGCATTCAATAACTGAGTCGCCACCGTGGAATAATACGCTCCACCCCGTTGCATTAACCCTTCTGGCGGTTCGGTGCGCTCTGGTTCAGCATATTGAGCGAATAACCCCTCTTCAATTTTCATCACCGCTTCCGCCCGTGATGGCGGCCACTGCTCCTGCTCCGCCAGCTTATGGGCTGTATGGTAGAAATAGTGCAAATAATAGTTCGGAATCATGCGCAACGCTTCGATGGTGCGCCAATCCCACTCCGGGTTCGGGTCGTTTTGTAACTGGGTGATGGTCTGCTCTAACACGCGAGGCCACACGTCTTCACCATCCACAGTAAACCCACGATGCCAGCTTAGGTGATTCAATCCTAACGTGTCCAACTGCGCCCGACCCTCTTCCACCTCAATCCCCATCTCTTTTAGCTCACGCAACACATTCAACTTCATGCCGATGGGGGCATTACACACCCCCACTGAGGGCACATCCGGGGCCAGTTGGGAGAGAGCCTGCGTTACCAGCCCGGCGGGGTTGGTGAAATTGACCAGCAACGCCCCCGGAGCCAGCTCACGCATATCTTCAGCCAGTTTCAGGATGACGGGAATGGTGCGTAACGCCTTAGCCATGCCACCGATGCCGGTGGTTTCCTGACCTACCAGCCCATGCCGTCGCCCCAGATATTCATCCTCGCGCCGGGCCTGCATCCAACCCACGCGCAACTGGGTGGTGACATAGCTGGCTCCGGCCACCGCTTCCCGTTGGTTGGTGGTCAGGTGAACCTGGAACGGTGATCCTTTGGCCTGAACCATGCGCTGGGCAAACTGGCCCACGATTTCTAGCCGTTCCGGCAAAACATCCATCAGCCATAGCTCCGTCAGGGGAAAATGGCTGACTCGTTCCAAAAAACCGTTGATGAGTTCAGGGGTGTAACTAGACCCCCCGCCAATAACTGCAACTTTCATGGTGTATCTCCTGCGAAAATAGCCACGGATAGTGGAAACACGAATAGGAAGAAACAGGGATGGGGATGAAAATGGTGGCGTTATTTTCATTCATCTTGGTGTGTGTTCCATCCATGGGGAACTCCTACGAAAATGTAGGGCGATTTGGTAAATCGCCCGGTGGACGATTTACCAAATCGTCCTACAGATTTTCATTCCTCTTGGTGCGGCCGCTTTCGTAGGTGGCGTCTACGATTTGCATGTTGATTAATCCTTCGCGGCCGCTAAAAAGTGATTGTCGCTCTTCCCAAATACAGTCGAAAAAGTGCACCATTTGTGCATCATACAAACTTTGTGGAGCATGAGGTTCGCGGGGTGACATGTATAGATACCTTCTTTCTCTAATCTCTCACCTCACAACCACAAGAACGCCGGATCACTAATTCCGTGGGGAGCAAGGTGAGCATATCTGTCTGGCCGGTACGAATGAGGCGGATGAGGTGCGCGGCCGCGCCCTGACCAGCTTCCTCAATCGGCGCACGAACCGTCGTCAACGGGGGGGTCAGGTATTGCGACAGGAGCGAGTCATCAAAACCCACAACCGCCACATCCTCAGGAACCCGTTGCCCTGCCTGTTGGATAGCCCGAATCGCACCTCGTGCGGACTCATCATCTCCGGCAAAAATGGCATCCAACGCCACCCCCTCAGCCAGCCATTGCTGAACGACTACCTCAGCCAGATGAGCATCAAATTGCCCCATCCCTACCAGCACGGGATCAAAGGGAATACTGTGAGCCGCCAATGCCTCCCGATATCCCATCTCGCGCCAGTGGGAATCTTCTACCCCGGCGGCCGCCAGGTAAGCAATCCGCCGATACCCATGCACGCTCAAAAGATGCTCTACCATCTGCCGGGCACCATTTTTATTTTCAAAGGTGATGCAGGGAATGGCGACTCCTTCGGGTGGGGTGCGGTGCAAAATGACCAGCGGGAACCCTCGCCCATGCAGGTGGCGGATATGGGCTTCACTCAGGCTATCGGTAAAGATGATCAGGCCATCACAATTACTTTCGTTTAAAGGTGGAGGATCATGCGGGTCCAGAATGCGCCCCTGGGTGGCGTAAAGGAGCAGGCTATACCCATTGGCGGCCACGTAAGTTTCAATGCCCCGCAGGAGGGCAGAGAAAAACACGCCACTTATTTCTGGGAAGAGGATGCCCAGGGTATTCGTTTTACGGCTGGCGAGGCCACGCGCGGCCGCGTGCGGCACATAACCCAATTCTGTCACCGAGGCAAATACCCGTTCGGCTGTCTCTGGGGCCACAATGCCCTTTTTGTTTAGCACCCGGCTGACCGTTGCGGTAGACACACCGGCCAGGGCGGCGACCTCTTCAATGCGTATACGGTGGGGTTCTTGATTTTTGGGCATAAGAAATTTGCGTTTTTTGTAGCTTTAGTTAAAATGTAAACGCTTACATTTTTACCGGAAAGAAGAGAATCCGTCAAACAAGGTGCCAGCTATACTCATTTTGAACGGTAAGCATTTCGTTAATCCGTCTGCGGCCAAACCGCCGGGCACTAAGGGGATCGTTCAAAATTAAGTTGGGTGGCTCGGTCAGGAGACCGGCCAGAGCATAAGAAAGTATCCCCCACCCCTAACCCCGCCCCCAGGGGCGGGGAACTTTTCTAAGGGGCATTTTTCGGGGCGAATGCCCCGAAAAATGCCCCATTGGAATTCCCCCCTTCCCTCGGGAATCGGCAGGGGGGATGGGGTCAATGAAGGCGTTACCCAATTAAAAATTTAATGAACAATCAGGCTATTCACTCTCTCGAGAAAACGGCAAACGGCAGGAGCAAACCAAAGGGAGAATTGCTGTGAAAACCTGTCAGGCCTTGATGAGTATACCCATAAATCGTGGAGCACAGACCTGGCCGGTTTCTAAAACCGTATGCGTTCAGTTATCCCGTCGGGTGGTCAAACCACCGGGCTAAATGTACCAGAGCTTTACGGGCTAAAACCCCAGGCCAACGGCCTTTGCAAGGATAGCCCGGTCGTTTTACGGCCAGGCGGGTCTGGTGGATGAATTTATATGACTGAACGGTTACCTAAAACCTGTCAGGTCTCCCACCAAACGTGGATATACCTGGCCTTGATCGAGGGCAATCACAAGGGTTGCCCTTACTTAAGGTGGCAATCCTCTGAATTCCCAAAGAGCCAAAACGATATTAGCCGCAATCCATTCCCTTAACACAATGCCTATGACACCTAATCCTCTGCTCAAAAAACTTGGTTTAACCGCTACCGATCGCGCCGTTATTTTTCATGCGGATGATATTGGCATGTGCGAAGGGGCGGTCAGTGCTTACCGTGATCTACTGGAATTTGGTGTACTCTCATCTGCGGCCGCGATGGTGCCCTGCCCGTGGTTTCCCGCGGCCGCGGCCCTTTGCCGGGAACTAACCGATCACCCCCGGTTAGATATGGGGATTCATCTGGCCCTCAACAGCGAATGGTCCGTCTACCGTTGGGGGCCTGTTTCTACCCGTGACCCCCAGTCGGGGCTGATAGATGAGATGGGTTACTTTTTCGACCTGGCGCATAAGACGCATCAAAAAGCCACAGCGGAAGCAGTGCGCCGGGAAATAGCAGGCCAGATCGCCCAGGGGTTACGGGCAGGCATTCGCGCCACGCACATAGACACCCACATGTTTTGCCTCTTTGAACCACGTTTTCTACCGTTGTACCTGGAAGCGTCGCGCCAGTTTCAGTTACCGGCGTTTGCGTTGCGGCCGCAAGCGGAGCAATGGCGCGAATGGTACGACGAGGACCATCCTTCCACTCATCTACTTCAACAGGCCGAGGCCGAAGGGTTACCACTGATGGACCATTTTGAAGTAATGTCCTTACAAACCCCTGAAAACCGCTTAGCCGACGCCCAGACCCGGCTGAACAATCTACCCCCAGGCCTCACCTATTTCCTTATTCATCCCGTTAAAGACACACCAGAGTTACGGGCAATGGCCCCTGACTGGCGTTGCCGCGTGGCTGATTATGAACTATTCACCAGCGAGGCCTGGCGCACGGCCGTGCAAGCGTCTGGTATACACGTGATTCGGTGGCAGGATTTGCCGTTTTTATCCCCATAATGTACTGCCTGGTTAAGTTGAAAGTTCAAGTTTTAGTACACGGATGAGTCTACGGCAAAAAGTCCGATTTCTGACTCATTTAACCATTGCTTCCAGAGAGAAAGAAACCAGACTTTTAACTGTTTTGACCTTTTTTCAGTAGAGCCACGGATTATCTTTTTCTCATTCGTAACCGTTCACTCATGAAATTGAACTTTTCTCTGGTAACTGACCCTCACCCCCAGCCCCTCTCCCGCTTTGGGAGAGGGGGGTTGGTTCCCTCTCCCTGGGGAGAGGGTTAGGGTGAGGGGTTGTATCGTTACAACTTTCGGAAGGCTGAACTGACCCTCACCCCCAGCCCCTCTCCCGCTTTGGGAGAGGGGGGTTGGTTTCCTCTCCCTGGGGAGAGGGTTAGGGTGAGGGGTTGTATCGTTACAACTTTCGGAAGGCTGAACTGACCCTCACCCCCAGCCCCTCTCCCGCTTTGGGAGAGGGGGGTTGGTTCCCTCTCCCTGGGGAGAGGGTTAGGGTGAGGGGTTGTATCGTTACAACTTTCGGAAGGCTGAACGGTTACTCTTCTACGAAAATGTAGGGCAATTTTGTAAATTGCCCGGTGGACAATTTACAAAATTGTCCTACAGATTTTCATCCCTCTTGGTGCGCGTCTCGCCCATGGGGAACTCACTCGGGCGTAAGCGTTCAGTCGGGTTACATCAACGGATTAAGAAATAAACGGATTTTCTAGAGGTAAGCGTTCAGTCGAGTTACTCCAACGGATTAAGAAATAAACGGATTTTCCAGAGGTCGTCTTTAATCCGTTCCTTTCTAAATCCGCTGAAGTAATCCAAAATGGCCTAAAATTATCTCTGAACTCAACGGTTACGATTCTGGCTTGCCCAGGTTAGGGTAACTTTAACAAAGAGTTTGTGATAAACCGGACAGGTTTTCAGAAACCTGTCAGGGGGTGTGTTTCAAATGAGTTGAATAACAGCTATGCTCAATTGTCACAATGGGTAGGGGTGGGACAGGTGGGATTGGCCCCATCTTTTCACCCTGGCCTCATCTCCCACCTGGCTCACCCTGGTAGCAGACAAGGCCTTGGTGGGGCAGGTGGGCGAGGCAACCGAAATGAAACACACCCCCTGTCAGGTTTGTAAGCACAACAACCTTGTTAAGAGAGTATTAGGGTGTCTACCTTCCGAATTCCGAAAAAGCCATCAGGGCTTTGACTTCTAATGTAAAAATGCAAAAACAATATTTTTTAGGTGTAGATGTCGGTGGCACTAAAAGCCACGCTTTGATTGCTGACGAGACGGGTCAGGCATTGGGGTTGGGAGCCAGTGGGCCAGGCAACTGGGAGATTGTGGGCTGGGATGGGGCACACCAGGTTTTGCAGGACATTGTGCAACAGGCTTGTACCGCGGCCGAGATTCAACCCATACACATCGCCGGAGCCGGTTTTGGTCTGGCCGGGTACGACTGGCCCGAAGACCGCGAACCACATCGGCAAATGATTGACTCACTGGGGTTTTCGGCTCCCTATGAATTTGGTAATGACACCCTGGTAGGGTTGGTGGCCGGGGCCAGAGAGGGCTGGGGCGTCGTAGTTGTCGCCGGAACAAGTAATAATTGCCGCGGCCGCGCCCCCAATGGGCGTGAAGGGCGAATGACGGGTAGCTCAGCATTTGGCGAATATGCCGGGGCAGGTGAACTGGTTACGAAAGCCGTGCAGGCCGTTGCTCTGGCCTGGTCGTGCCGTGGCCCCGCCACCCACCTCACCGAGGCGTTCATCCGGCTGGTGGGGGCTACGGATGTGGTAGATTTGCTGGCCGGGATCATGCGCGGCCGCTACCACCTCTCCGCCGAACACGCCCGGTTGATCTTCCGGATTGCGGCCGAAGGGGATGAGGTAGCCCAGAGTCTCATTACCTGGGCGGGACAGGAACTCGGTGGCCTGGCCAATGGGGTTATCCGCCAGCTTCAGATCGACGATTTGGGATTTGATGTTGTCCTATCGGGCAGTTTCTACAACGGCAGTTCTCACCTCATCGAGACGATGCGCCAGACCATTCATACCGTTGCCCCCCAGGCGCGGCTGGTACGGCTAAATGCGCCCCCCGTGACCGGGGGCGTCCTGTTGGGTATGAGGCTGGCAGGGGTAGACGCGGCCGCGTGCCGGGATCGTCTTATCGCTACAACCAGCGATCTCCAAAAGGTATCTTCTCGATAAAGCGGAGTGATGTTGGTTGAGCTTGTCGCAACAAACGGTCTGCGACAAGCTCAGCCCTGGAGAACGTATATAGTTACTCAAAAACTTATACGCTCGGCAATTGCCTAAACTGGTTAATTTGTGAGCGCAATTCTAAGGCGGCCGCACGTGCTTTGTCGGCAAAATCTGGCCCTAACCCGGCAAAAATAATCGTACGACTGGCACTGATAACCGGGCCAGCCATATCATCAGCCCCATAACGCACCGCGGCGGCCAGGTCTCCCCCCTGAGCACCAATACCCGGAATGAGAAAGTTCGCCTGTGGGGCCAATTCGCGGGCAATAGCTAACTCTTCGGGATAGGTGGCCCCCATCACATAGCCGAGGGATCCCTGCACCGTCCAGGTCTGACTCTGGCGAAGTACGTCTACCGACAGGTTACCCGGCTGACGCATATCCCCCTGAAATTGGGTAGCAGAATGATTGGAAGTGCGGGCAAGGAGATAAGCGGCTTTTTGCGGCCGCGAACCCAGCACCGGTAAAACCGCATCCGCGCCCACATATGGATTCAGCGTAATCGCATCCGCACCCCACTCATCCAACAACCCTCTGGCCCAGGCCGCCTGCGTACTACCAATATCACCTGTTTTGCAATCCACAATAATGGGAATGTGTCGAGGGATGTAGGCAATGGTGCGCTCCAGGGCAATCATACCGGCGGCACCCCATTGCAGGTAAAAGCCCAAATTGGGCTTATAAGCACACACCAGATCGGCAGTAGCATCAATAATGTCGCGGTTAAACGGCAAAACCGGCTCATCATATTGGCTCGTAAGCGAAATCGGCAACTTCTCCGGCACAGGGTCTAACCCCACACAGAGCCAGGAATTGTTCTGCTGTTGTGCCGCCCGCAATTTTTCTCGATAGATCATAGTTTCTCCTACAAATTTTCATCCCTCTTGGTGAGCACCCGCCCTAACGACTCCCGGCAGGAAAGAAAAAACAATTGGGGCCGTTTTTCGCAGGCATTCGCCCGCGAAAAACGGCCCTTAAAAAGTTCCCCGTCCCTGGGGCGGGGCCAGGGGTAGGGGAAATCCGAGTATGCAATCGCCCTTCCTTTCTAACCAATCCTCAAATGATGATTTAATTTTCCCCCGTGGGCCAGGTAGGATCAAGAAACCGCTGAATTTCGAGCAAGTAGCCGTTGGGGTCGCGCAGGAAGCAGTGGAAGATGTTGTACTGGGGGTTGAAGGTGGGGGGGTTCTCGAACGGGACGCCTTGAGCGGAGAGCCGGGTGTACCATGCCTCAACATCGGGAGTGACAAAGGTGATGATGACGGTTTGCGGCCGCGGTTCCACCCCATCCTTCTGGCAAAACCCCACAAACCCATCCCGGCTCAATCGGTAAATCCGGCACACCCCCTGATCCAGCACCAGTTCCAGCCCCAAAACCTGCTCATAAAACCGGGCGGTTGTGGCTAAATCAGGGGTGTAGAGAAAAGTGACTTGTTGGGTAAAAGGGGGCATGGGTTGTCAGCTTGTGTGATGGGCAGGCACAAGGCCAGCCCGTACCCCAGGTCATTATCTGAACGCCTGTAATGCGGCCGCAAATGCTTCATGTTCTGCCGTCGCCACTCCCGCCTGTAACAGTTTCAGCAAACCTACCAGATCGTCAGCCCAAAACAGATCCGCCCGTAGATGTAAACCAGGAAAGCGACGGCTTTGTAACACTCCGGCTTCGTCTGGTCGCAAGCGTTGGTATTCCCCCTCAACCAGATAGAACCAGCGGATTTCCTGCTCATGGGTGAGCAACACCAGATACTCTTGCACACCATTACGCCGGTAAACGCGCAACTTTTCATACAAATCATACGACGCACTGCTGGCGGCTACCTCGACTATCAACTCCGGCGATCCATCCAAATAATCATCGTCACTACGTCGCGTTTGTCCGCCCGCTTCCGGCAAAAGGCGCAGAAATGCATCAGGCTGGACTTCATTCTCCAGGTCGAGCCGGACGGTTGCGTTATCGCCGAAATCAGTCCCAGGTGTGGCGGCGACATAGTTGAAAAGCCAACCCATAATGCGGCTGTGTGGTTTGCTATGTTTTTCCAGATGAACCGGCGATGGCCTATAAACGACTCCTTCGATGAGTTCAGCTTTTTTAATGTGGGGATGAGCCGCGTAACGCCGTTCAAATTCGGTACGCGTCAGATGGTCGCCATTCGCCAGTGGAGGAATTGGCATGGGGCGTACCGGACGGATTACCTGAGGAGAAATGGCGGTTGTGGTCATGGGTCTACCTGCCTTTGGTTACGTTGGTATTATAACGTAAAAAGAGGACGCTCAATATTTTTGTCCGCGCTTAGATAGTGGGTACGGACACACCTTTTAGAACCAATGATTGTCGGTACTCTGCGGCATCCGCCAACAAAGTGAATTCAACGGGTTTACTGAAATTATTTTTGACAACTTGGGCGATTTCATTCAGAGATACATGAAAAAACTCACGGCGGCGATTAATTAAATTCAGTCTTCGACTCTCAAATGCTTTATGCAAAGCATTCTCCAAAGCAGGTGCATCATCACTAAAAATCAACGCATGAACATCAAAATCAAAGGGCACGGACGCATCACCTAATTCATCTACACGCTCCAGGGGATCTAAACGTCGTGTCACCCCAATTTTATAAACATTCTCCCCAAACGCTCCTAAATTAGAAATGACATACACATAACCGGCGCGGGTATTTTGTTCTCGGTACTGTACGGTTAATTTATTCTTTTCGAGTTCCGCTAATTTCTGCCGGATCGTTGCTAGTTCTCGCTGTAATGCATCCTTCTCGGCATCCGATTCAGCTCTTTCGAGTTGAACCTGAACCAACTTAAATGCTTTATTGAAATGTTTTTCCTCTTTCTCTAACTTCAACTTCTGTTCTTCGATTTCTCGCAACAGCTTAGCTTCTTCCCGCATCTGCTCACGAAGCCGCTTTTGTTCTTCTTTCTCCTGTTGTTTTTTCACCTGGTACTCGTGACAGAGATACAGTTCTTGAAGTTTCAGATTGAGATAACCAGTCGCAATGGTAATCGTCATACGTTGCCCTAATTTGTTAAGTGTTTCAAAGGCTTTGCGAATTTTCTTTTCAATAGAATCCACATTGTTGAACTTGACATTGATAATACTCGCATCACATTCGTTATTAAAGGAACGCAATATCAGCTTAATATAATCCTTTACCATCCGCTCCCCTTCCTTTGCATTATTGTTAATTGTCCAATTTTGGGTGGCGTAAGCAGCTTTGTTCTCTTTAACCATTGCAGCCTGTTGCTGGCGTATTTGATCCAACTTTTTTTTGTACGCTTCCGAATTTTCCAGATCGTATTTGGGCGTATAGATAGCAAATGATTGCAGGAGTATTTCATCATCCAATACGATCAAATCTCTTTTCTTGGCGGCAACTTGCTGGTTTAGCTCTGCTACTTCTTGCTCTAACCCACGTCGGGTACGGGTGATATTGTCTAGAACTGCCTGAAAATCCAAATTGGCTTTGTTTTTCTGTTCTTCAACCTGAGCAATGGCTTTTTTGATTGCTACTATATCCATGTGCCCTGTCTCTGACATTGTTTTTTGTAACAATTGAAGTTCTCTTTGTGTACTTGCCAGTTCTGATTTAATTTCATTGAGTTTGAAGACATCTAAGATTGACATGGGGGTATCTCCTTAAGAGTAGGCTTTGCCTGATAGTGGTTTATTTTATTAAGGTATTCATTGCAAATTGAATGCCACGAGTAGAGAAAATAATACTGGCAAACATACAGTGTGTCAAAGCAAGTGATACTTCAGCAAAATCCTTGCTTATTTATTAAATCATGCGACCGGTTTCGCTATGATTTCACGTCGGTGCGTTTCTTATCCGCCCTAAACGCTTTTGTTATCATGAATATAATCGTCCTCTAACATCTTGCTATCCTCTCAAGGTGAGATGTCAATCCAATACCGCTACCGCTTCAATCTCAATCAAAAAATCCGGGTTGGCGAGGCCGTAGACGCCGATCCAGGTGGCGGCGGGGGGTGAGTCGCCGGGGAAAAACTGTTTCAGGTTGTCGCTGACGGGTTTGGATGCGGCCAGATATTGTTGCACGATGTAAATCCGCAGCGAGACCACATCCGCCATTGTCGCTCCAGCCAATGTGACCGCCGTTTCCAGGTTCTTGAAGGCGTAATTGGTCTGGGCGGCAAAATCATCTTTTCCGGCAATTTGCTGGTTTTCATCCCAGGCCACCTGCCCGGAAAAATAAAGCGTGCGCCGACCCTCCGCCACCACGATTTGTGAAAAACCATACTGGCGGCTGTTGAACAGTTGCGGTGGGTTCAAAGCAGTTTTGGTCATAAAGAGTATTATCCGCAGATTCTGGGGATTAACGCAGATTTTTTTTATCCGTGTCCTATCCTATCCGTGTTTTTCCCCTCTTGTTGTTATGGGTTGGGCAACACCAGAACCTCACCCCCATAAGGTGGCAGGGTAAAGGTGGGAACCGGGTCATCCAGTGTGATGATCTGTTCGCTGTCACTGCGGTTGAGGGCTACGAGGATGGTTTCCTGGGCATCAGCGATACTGTAGACCCAGGTGTTGGGGGTGACGTGCAGGGTGCGTCGCTCCCCCTGCCAGATGACGGGGTGTGCCCGGCGGAACTGGATCAGCCAGCGGAAATAGTCACGTAAATCGCCGTCCTGTTCATCACCCCAGCGCATCGGCTCCCGGCACGCTTCCATGCCCCACCCACCTGGCCCATGAATGTGCATCCCCTGGGAAATGCCCACCTCACTACCGTTGTAAACGATGGGCGCACCGGGCAGGGTGAACTGGCACAACGCCGCCAGTTTGAGCTTCCGCTTGTCCCCCTGTGCCAAAAACAAAAACCGATCCAGGTCGTGGTTGTCCAGAAAGCTGGGGCGGCTGAAGCTGTCAGGGAAGAAGGCGTCGTGCTGGTACAAAAAAGCATCCAGGGCGACGAAATCGCGTGACTCCATCGCAAAGGTACTGCGGAGCATCTGGGCCAGGAGAAAGTCGAGACAACCGTGGAAACGCCCTTCGTAGCTGAGTTGTACATCCGGGGGCTCGACCGCCTCACCGAATATCCAGACGTGGGGGTTGGCTTGCAGTGCGGCCGCGCCAAAATCCGTCCAAAAATCATGCGGCGGGCCAATGGCGTAATCCAGCCGCAAGCCATCAAACCCCAAACCCAGCCAAAACTGCATACTTTCGAGCAGGTGGGCGCGGGCGTCCGGGTTGTTGGTGTTGATCTGCGGCAGTTCGCGCACCCCAAAAAACGTCTCATACGCATCGGGCCAGTTGTGCCAGGTGTACCAATCGTGGTACGGACTGCACTTGTCCGCCTGGGCCGATTGGAACGTGGGGTGATCACTGCCCCAATGGTTGGCGACAAAATCAAGGATGAAGCGGATGCCCCTGGCCTGCCCCTGGCTGATGAGTTCCTTGAGGTCCTCGAGTGTACCCAGGCGGGGATTGACGCTCAGGTAATCGCTGGCGTGGTAGCCGTGATGGGTGGTATCCGGGAAGATGGGGTTGAGCCAGATGGCGTTGAACCCCAGGTCGGCAATGTAATCGAGGTGGTCAATGATGCCGCGCAGGGTTCCGCCGTAGATGTCGCTGAGGGATTGCACGGGGTTCCACTCGCGGCCGCGACCCGGACTAAATCTATCGGGAAAAATCTGGTACACAACGGCTGATCGTGCCCAATCTGGTTGTGCCGGGTCGCCTACACGGTAAGAGAATCTTTGCCCGTTGTCTGCCGGAATGGGGTCCCCCTGCACCGGATAGGCTTCCAGATGATAACGGACAATTGTGCCTTCAGGGTGGGGAAGTAAGGTTGTCTGCCATACCTGGGTGTAGCTCCAGTTGAGCAAATCCCATTGTGTGTCCACACATTCCAGGTCAAAGAAGTAGAGTTGCGGAGCGGTGATAAAACAGGTCACACGCTCCACCCGGACAGGCAGTTGGGTGGTGACGGTAATAGTGGGGTGATCAAGCGGAAGGGGGGCACGCGGCCGCAACCGGTTCCGATGCCATACCCCACTTGCCTGCGCCTGCATCCGCGCCACCCGCCGTTCCACCGTCGCTACCGTGCCAAAAACAAATTCTTCCATCGTTCTTCTTCCCTTGTTCCAACCCCTCACCCTGACCCTCTCCCCAGGGAGAGGGAATAACCCCCCCTCTCCCGGTGCGGGAGAGGGGCCGGGGGTGAGGGTGAATAACTGCAAATGCGAGTTCTTTTATTCCTGTTCCAACCCCTCACCCTGACCCTTTCCCCAGGGAGAGGGAACTGCTCCCCTCTTCCGATGCGGGAGAGGGGCCGGGGGTGAGGGCTACTCCGCCACCAACTGAATCACATGCACCGACTGCGCTGGAATTTCCGCCAGTGGCACATAACCGGCAAAGCCACCGGCCCCATTCACTTCCGGATCACCCTGCACGGCTCCCCCCAACAGCGAAACTGCTGTCACCGCCCCGGTCAGCGGCCCTTCAGCCAGTTCCAGGCTGTAATTCTCCGCCGTCACCTCATTCCGGTTCAGGTTGATGATGACCAGCACCACCTCATTCCCGGTGTAGCGCAAAAAGGTGTACAACCGCCCCGAATTGGCCTCAACCAACATCCAATCCCCCACCCGCAAGGCCTCATGTTCATTGCGCAGGTGGATCAACGCCCGGTAATGGCTCAATAACGACTCCGGATCGCTGGTTTGCACAGCGATGTTGTGCTGGGAAAAATCATTGGCGGGCATACGCCAGGGTGTCCCGGTGGTAAACCCGACATCGGGAGCCTGACCCGTCCAGGCCAGCGGCAACCGGATATCCTCATCCGGTTTCATGCCCGTCATGCCGATTTCTTCCCCGTAGTAGATGAAGGGCACGCCTGTTCCGGTGAGCAAAAGAGAAGCGGCGACCCGCGCCTGCGCCTCATCTCCCTGCAATTGAGTCATTACCCGGTTCTGATCATGGTTGGTGATGAAGGTGGCGTATTGGTGAGCCGGAAAAGCGTCATACACCATCTGATACGTTTTTACATAGATGGGAGCCAGCCCCGCCCTGGCACTATTGATGATGTCCAGGGCCAGATCAAATTGGAAGGCGATGTCTACCTCATCTCCGGTGTAATCTACCACCTGCTGTGTGCCTGTCCACGCCTCACCTACCGTCAAGGCGTTGGGGTCAATCCCTTTGTAGAAGGTGTAAAACGTTTGCAACCAGTTGTGGGTACTGCGCGTGTTTTGCTGGCCTTGATCTTCCTCAACGATGTGTTTGATGGCGTCCAGACGGAATCCATCTACATTCATCTCTTCCAACCAGAATTGCGCCGCTTCAAACATAGCGGCGGTCACATCCGGGTTTTCATAATTCAGATCGGGCATTCCACTCCAGAAAATGCCGTAGTAGTAACCACTGGGGTTGTTATGCCACACCACCTGCCCATCCGGCCCCCGGTAGCCAGGGTTCTCATCCGCCCAGATGTACCACTCCCGTTTGTCGGAATCGGGGTTTTGGGATTCGATAAACCAGGGGTGTGAATTGGATGTATGGTTCATCACCAGATCAACGATGACGTGAATGCCACGGGCATGGGCTTCATCCATCAGGCGCAGGAAATCTTCGTTCGTGCCATAATCGGGATCAACCTGGAAATAATCCACCACATCGTAGCCGTGATAGCTGGGGGAAACCATGATGGGCATGAGCCAGATGCCGGTAACGCCCAGGTCCTCGGTTGTAGTGGGATCGCCATCGTTCAGGTAATCCAGCTTTTCGATCACCCCGTTCAGGTCGCCGATGCCGTTCCCATCGCTGTCATAAAAACTGCGGACAAAAATTTCGTAGAAGACGGTATCGTTCCACCAGGGATTACCGTCGGTCCCGCCATAAAACAAATCGGGAGTAGGAGAGGGTGTGGGGGGAATAGGGGTAACGGTGGGTGGAGCGGGTGTGGCGGTTGGTTCGCTGGCGACGGTAGCCGGGGCGGTTGTAGCCGGGACGGTCGTAGCCGTTGGCTCGGTGTTATTGGCGGTGTCCTGACAACTCACCAGAAGCAAGGCCAGCAGTAGGAACAAACGGACATGTCTCATATCTCACTCCCTTGAGTTAGAGACCCTAAAGGCTTTCGGAAACCTTTAGGGTCTACGTCTTTTCCAAGACTTCGCCTGGGAAAAAAGGTGTAAACATGGATAGGATGAACACAGATAAAAGCTAAAACCATCCATGTTTCTTCCTATCCGTGTTTACAAGATTTCCATTTTTTAAGAACATCGCCAAAAAAATTGGCGATGTTGCGGCGTAAGAGCCTATTCGTCAGGGGGTTGTGGGGTAGGTGAAGGTGTAGTGGTAGTTGGCGGGGACGGCGGGGTAGGTTTGTACCGTGCCATCGGGCCAGGTGATGGTGACGCTGGCATACGCGGCCGCGCCCAGCCCAAAATTCAGCGTCAGCATATTCCCCGCGCCCAGGCTGGAGCCGTTGTGGAGTTCCTGCAACTGCGTCCGGCCATCCGGCGTGCGAATGGCTACCTTTGTCCCCACCGCATCCCGGTTCACCGGCCCACCCCCCACCAGATCAAACACCAGCCGGTTGTTACCGGAGTTCGCGGCCGCGTTGCGATACAGCACATACCCCTGATCAAAATTACCCACCACCAAATCCACCCAACCATCCCGGTCATAATCGCCATAGGCAACCCCCAACGTGCCACCCCCCTCATCCAGCCCGGCATTGGGCAGTTCGCTGAATGTGCCATCGCCGTTGTTGTGGAACAGTACATCACGCGGGGCTTCTCCGGCGGCCCGATCCGAAACGGCGACATACAAATCGCTCCAGCCATCGTTATCGTAATCGAAGAAGGTAACGCCCCAGGCGATGACATTGGTGCTGAGGTCTACACCCGCGGCCGCGGCCGCGTTCACAAACGTGCCATCCCCCACATTTTGCAACAGGGTCATGGGGCCAGCATTGGAGAAATAAAAATCCATATCCCCATCGTTGTCATAATCGGCGGTGGCTAACCCCATCCCCATCACCGTCGTATTCGTGCCCGATTCTGTCGAGACATCGGTGAAGCACCAGGCCTCACAGCCAGGGCCATCGTTGCGCCATAGAGCGTTGCCCACCGGGTTGATGAACTCATCATTGACCAGATAAATATCCAGGTCGCCATCGTTATCGTAATCAGTGAAGCTGACGGCAAATCCGGCCCCCATCATTTTACCGCTCAGGGCACTGCTGATGTCGGTGAAAGTGCCGTCGCCGTTGTTGTGGTAAAGGCGATCTCGGTCGCCGCTGGAGGGGCGGCCGCAATCAGGATAACAGGCCCAGTTCGCCACGTACAGGTCAAGGAAACCGTCCTCGTCATAATCCCCCCAAGCCGCACTTTTTCCCTGGCCGATGTCACCCACACCCGCACTGGCCGTCACATCGGTAAAACCCGCGCCGCCATCATTGTGATACAGCGTATTCTCACCCCAATTCAACACGTACAGGTCAGGCCAGCCATCGTTGTCGTAATCGGCGAAGGTGACACCACTGCTGACCGCCTCTGGCAAACTCACATTGGCCGACAGGGGGGAAACGGCAAACGTGCCGTCGCCGTTGTTGCGGAACAGGGTGTTGGGGCCGCCGCTATCGGTGACGTACAAATCGAGCCAGCCGTCCCGGTCATAATCCCCCCACGCCTGTCCAATCAACTTTTCGGTGGTGTCCTGACGCGCGGCCGCGATGCCTGCCGTCCCGTTCACATTGGTAAACAGGGTGGGTGAGGTACTGGGGGACGCGGCCGCGAGGGGTCGTCCCAGCCACATTGCGGAAGTAGGCTCAACCCCAGCCACCGTCACCGTCGCCACCGGCGTCACCTGATCCGTCTCCACGGGAGAAGGGGTACAGGCGGCCAACATCAAAATCAATAACAACCAGGGAACTAATCTGCCCAAGCGGCAGGGTAAATGTGTCATTTCTTCTCTCTCCCACAAGAACAACGGCTAGACAGGATGCTCTGTTTATCCGTGTCTAATCCTTCCGTCGCCACAACCACCAGCCAATCACCGCCACCAGCACCACCTGCACTACCCCCAACACAATCAGACCGGTCGAAGGCGTGGCCTCTGTGGGGGTTGGTGCATCCGCCTCAACGGGCGTACTGGCGATCACGGGTTCCGGTGTGGCTGAGGGTTCATCGTTGGTCTGCGCCAACTGGATAAGAAACTGCTTTTCTTCTGTGACCGGCAACACCCCGGATTTCACCCACAGCGTTGTCGTATCCAGGAAGTAACCAGTCGCGGCCGCGTCCCACGCCTCTTTCGTCGCCATCTGCGCCAACGGTTCATCCCCAAGCATCACTCCGGCCACCGGTTGGCCCGGCCAATCCAGTTGCAGGATGTTGTTACGTTGGGAGACGGCAGAGGGGTAATCGTTTGCGGCCGCGGCAATCGTCACCCGCACTTCATCATCCACCCACTGCTGGCTCAAGAGGGTCGTCCGGTACACCCCACGCTGGTAAGCCATCGTGTACCCGTCATCCTCATACAAGGTGAACGTCGTCGCTTCCGTGGATGGCACCACCCGCACGATCAATTCATCCCGTACCGAACCATCCCGGCGCAGTCCGTACAGGTTCATCGTCTGCTCGTCCACCGCCATCAGCGGCACAATCGCCCCCGCCCGCAGAAACAGCGGCAGGCGGAACAGGCCATCGGTTTGCACTGGCACAGCTTCCAACCAACCTCCCGCACTATCGAACCATGCCCCGCTGTAAAAATTGACCCATTGCCCGGCAGGCAGATACACATCCACACCGGTCATGCCCGGCTCCGTGACCGTCCGTACCAGCAGATTTTGACCGAGCAGTTTGTGGTTGCCCAGCGGCCGCGTGTTTTGATCCGCCTGGTGATAAAAAACCAACGGCGGCACGACCGGCGCACCCGTCAGGTACGCCTCATAGGCCAGGGAATAGAGATAAGGGGACAGGGCATAACGCAGACGGATGTTGGCCAGGTTGCTGGCTAAATCACCCACCCGGTCGGGGGCGGTTTCTTTGGCGTTAGAGAGGTTTTCGGTATGCGGCCGCACTGGCACATCCAACAAACTGCTATTGGCAAACCAGACCGTGTACAGTTCGTCCAACGCTTCGCCGGTGATCCCCCCCCGGTGAAACCCGCCAATATCGGAACCAAAATAATCCACGCCGGAGAAAGCCATGTGCATCTGGGCATTCATGTGTGCCGCCAGGCTCTCAAAGTTGGAGCCAATATCAGCCGACCACATCGCCACCCCATACCGTTGAATGCCGGATGTACCAGAGCGGGACAAAATAACCGGCCGCTGATCTACCCCATTCCGTTCATACCCCCGCCAGATGCTTTGCGCCCAGGCCAGGTTGTAATAATTATGATTAGACACCTGATCATGTAATTCCAAACCGGGCAGTCCGGCGTACCAGCTCTCCGGGGCAAACATCTCCGGCTCCCCCAAATCCGTCCAATGCCCCATCACCCCCGCTTCGATCAACGGTTGCCGGTTCATATCATGCCACAAATCGGCCCCCGCACCGTTCGTCCAATCCACCATGCCTCCCAACCCCCACCAGGCCCGCATCGTCGTTGGCCCGCACCCATCACACTCCCGCACCAGATACCCCTGGCTGGCCATCAGGCCATAATTGCTCAGGTTTCTATCCACATACGACTCTTCAATAACAACGATACCCAACCCCTCTTCGCTGGCTAACTGGGCGATTTTTGTTTCCGGGTCAGGGAAATTCGCCTCATCCCAACGCAATCCCCCCATCTGACTGTGACCCAGTTCAATCCCGCCAAACCATTGCAAATCCAGCACAAACCCATCTTGCGGGAACCCGTTTTCGTCTAACGTCTGCCGTTTTTCCTCCAGTTCCGCCCAATCATCATACCCATACTCCGACACCCACAAACCAAACAGTGCCTTCGGTGGCACGGGCGGCCGCCCCGTCAACTCCAGATAATCACTCCGCAAATCGGGCAAATTGGGTCCCGCCAGCACATACCAGCGCAACGGCTCCGCTGTCGTCGTTACCGTCCAGCGATCCCCCACAAATTCCCAGGTCTGTTTATTCAACCCATCCACAAACAAGGCATAATTTTGGCTCTGCTCCCCCAGCGCAACCATCACCGGGAACATGGCATTGCCCACTGCCCCACCACTAAAACCACCCATGTTGTTCCCCAGCCCAATCTGGCTCCGTTCATCCCCTACCCAATCCCCATCCGTCTCCCCCGGCGTGCGGAACGCTTCGCCCAGCCCGTACACATGGGTCATCGTTTCCGCGCTGATGGTCAGGTCACGGCGGGTTTTATCCAGATTTTCCGGGCAAAAGGTACTCAGCGTGAGAGGCGGCGCATAGGTCTGATCGGTGACGGTGGCACACAGACTCTCTGTATCTACGGCAATGGTCAATGTGGCCGTGGCTAACTGCCCCGCGCCATCATCCGTAAACACGGTCGGCCCCGCATAATCCGTTTTTGCCACCATCGGTGTGGTGTAAAGCGGTGTTCCCGTCTCTGGCCCTGCCCCCAATCCGGCCTCAAAATGCACCAGATCATCATCCAAAATTTCTACAACAAGGTATGCTTCGCCCGTTTCAAACTTCATCCGTTCCACACTGGATGGTGCTTCTTGCGCCAGCCCACTCTGCGCCAGTAACCCCCACCCCACCACCAGCAACAGCCATCCCCACCCCTGTAAAACAGCCTTTCCAGGCTGTTTCTCCCTCACGCCACGTCCCCAATTATCCCTTCTCCTGTTGCTTGTCTTTTCTTCCCGCCTTTGCGTCCGGGCGCGAGATATTTGATCCTGACTTATCCAGTCCAGGCTGGCATAGAGGAAATTCTGTATAACCTGAGGGGAGTATCTTTTGCGTAACATGGGATTCGTTGTCCTGGCCTTTGCACACTATCCCACATTACCTCATCAAAAACCGGTCTCCCTGGCGGGAAACTTTCTCAGGTGTTGTATTTGCCGATAGACATCGGCAAATACAACACCACTAACAGGGATAGCTTTACACTTCTGATGTCGCACTTCCCAATCTTTCGGGGCTGTGGCCGGTCTCCTGACCGAGCCACCCAGAAAATTTACGAAGTCGCACCACCCTGTTCCTGTTTAACCCTTCACAGCCCCCTGAGTCAACCCACCCACAATCTTATCCTGCAAAATCAGGTAAATAATCATGATGGGCAACGCCCCAATCAGAGCACCGGCGGCAAATGGCCCCCATTTCTGGGAAAACTCACCACTGGTAAAGATGAACAGCCCCACCATCAACGGGTATTCGTCGGTAGTTTTGAGCAGAACGCGGGCCAGAATAAAGTCGCCATATGTGCCGATGAAGGACAAAATTGCCACCACAATCAAGATGGGACGCATCAGCGGCAGCAACAATTGGCTAAAGATTTGCCAATGGGTGGCCCCATCTACCATTGCGCTCTCGTCAATTGCCCGTGGAATGGTGTCAAAGAACCCTTTCATTAACCAGATATTGACCCCCATTGCCCCACCCAGGTAAACCAGAATCAACCCGGCATGGGTATCCAACCCCAACGCAGGCACAATCGTGCCAAACTGAGTGATCAGGGTAAACACGGCCACAATGGCTAACAAACCAGGGAAAACCTGGATGAGCAGGATGCCTTTGAGCATATTCTGCCGCGCCCCAAAGCGGAAGCGGGAAAACGCATAGGCCGCCAGGGTTGTAATAGAGACGGAGAGAACGGTGGTGATAGAAGAAATCTTCACCGAATTCCACATCCAGCGTAAAAACGGGGTCTCTGGTGTGTTAAATAACGTCCGGTAGTTATCCAGCGTGAGTTGGCGGGGAATTAAGGTCGCCGATGCCAATGAATTGGCCTGGTTGAAAGAGGCGGACAACATCCACACCACGGGGAAGATGGCAAACACGATCAAAATTAAAGCAATCAGCCAACGAGTGGCATGATCCCGCAGTTTGCGTTGGCGAAATGTTAAGTTAGACACCTTCTCCTACCTCCTCCCACATCTTGGTATAACGGAATTGGAACAGGGTAATGGCGGCCACGATAAAGAAGATCAAAATCGTAATAGCCGCGCCCAAGCCGTACTCTTTTGTTCGACCACCGGCAAAGGCCAGGTTGTAGACATAGCTGATCAAAATATCCGTATGTCCGGCCCTGGTCGGTGATCCCGCGATGGGCGGCCCTCCTTCAATAAACAGGAAAATGAGGTTGAAGTTGTTGAAGTTGTAGGTAAACGATGCCAACAACAACGGCCCTACGGCTACCAATAACAGGGGCAGGGTAATCTGGAAGAAGCGTTGGAAGGCATTGGCCCCATCCACTTCAGCCGCTTCGTACAGGTCAGAAGGGATGGCTTGCAATGCGCCACTACAGATTAACATGAAGTAGGGATAACCAAGCCATAGGTTGACAATAAGGATGGCAAGTTTAGCCAGGGTAGCATCCACAGTCCAGGCGGGAGCAATGCCAAAAAGGCTTTCCAAAGTACGATTGATTACTCCTACATCATTGTTAAACATACCGCGCCAGATGATGATGGTAATCAGGCTGGGAACGGTGTAGGGAATAAGTAAAAAGGATTGTATTATCTTGCGCCCTGGCAGGGTGCGATCATTAAAAATATAAGCAATACCGAGGCCCAGAGAGAACGTCAAGAAGACGCTCATGAAGGCAAAGATAAAGTTCCAGGTGATAATTCGCACCAATGGCCCGCGCAGAGCAGAACTGGCAAAAAACCGATTGAAGTTATCAAAGCCAATATTGGCACTGAAACCGGATGTTAATTCCAGACCGTTGTTGGTTGTCCAACGACCGTCAACCGGGTGATATTCTGCGCCTGTTTCTTTGTCAACAATGACATCGTTTTCTTCGTCGTATTCAAATTTGGGCTGTAGTTGGGAGGCTTCACGGGCGGAGCGAATTTGCACCCCATCGGTTTCTGTGCCAAAGAGGATGGTGGGAATCGTTTTGTCACTGGCAACGAGCAAGGCATTCAAACGTTCGTACTCGCCGACGGATGTGGGGATGCCCTTGTCATCGAGTTCGCCTAAGCCTTCGGCTTCAGCACCCGGGATGAGGGGGACGCCGGGGTAAGCCAGGTAACTTTCGCCTGCCTCGTTTTGTAGCCAGAGGGCATATTCTCCGGCTTCGTTGCGATACCCTGTCCAGGAATAAGCGGAGCCGCCTTCTGGCAAATAGCGTTCCACTAAGATTTGGTTAATAGATTGGGTTTTGGTTAGTAAATGACCCTCGCCATAGTTGGTAAAAGCAACAAATACCGTGAGGAGAATGGGCCATATGGAGAACATGACCAAAAGGACTAACCCTAGCAACATCCAACGCAGGGGGTACATATCTCGTTTAAGGATGATGAAGTTGACCCCGGCGGCAATCACCGTAATGATGGTTCCTAGGGGTACAAAGCCTTCGCCAAAGGCACGAAAGATGAACCAGAACAAAAACGAGTCAATAGCCAAAAGCAGAACCAGCCGTGTCACAACGTTAAATAGGGTGGCACTTTGGTCATCTGGTTTTGGGCGGTTCAGACTTTTTACGGTCATCAGATGGCCCTCCTCTAGCAATTGTCAAAGAATAACTACCAGCTCTTTTGTATTTTATTTCGGTCTGTGGGTTTTATACTATTCGCGGTTTGGTGCTGTGGCCGGTCTCTGGACTGAGCCACCTTCTTGTGGTCCTGATGAGCGTGTCGTATTGACCCAGCTATGTCGCCTGAATTATTCCCTGGCGTTTTCTTTTTCTCTTGTCTCTTCCTCAAAACATTCGGGGGTATGGGCTTAGGCAGTGAAGGCTTTGGTTAATAAGCCTTCACTGCCTAAAGGGGGTACTGACCCAAAGATGTTTGATCTTTGGGTCAATGTAATTGATGAACGGGATTACTCGCCGATGGTGATGGTGAGAATCTTGGTAGCGGAGTCCCAGGTGAAGGTGACGGGGCCGTCAGCGGGGACAGTGAAGGCGATGTTGGCACCGTCTTGCGCGCCGTCAACACCGTAGTTCAGGGTCCAACTGCCATCCAGAGCGGCTTTGGCTTCGTAGTCACCAGCGGGGATGGTGAAGGTACCGGAGTAGGTGCCATCGCCATTGTCGGTCAGGGCGGAGCCTTCACAAGCGGGGTCCCAGTCGCCTTCGCAAGCGCCGGAAGCCAGTTGCCAGGAGCCGGGGGCGTTGACCATGCCCGCGGCCGCGCCGCCGATCAGGTCACGGATTTGGGTCGCCGCATTGGCCAGAGCATCTTCGGGGGTTTGTTCGCCGTTGATGATCAGGGTGAAGGCGTCAGCCCAGCTACCCCACACAGAACCCATTTCAGGAATGGCGGGCATAAAATTCGCCCCTTCAGCGGCTAAACCGAAGGACGCCAGGTCGGGGTCGGTGCTTTCAATAGACACAAAGGCGGAAGGACGGTTACTGCCATCGGCCAAAACTTGCATCACTTCTTCGGTCGCCACGAACTCAGTCAGGAAGGTTTGCGCCAGGAGAACGTTGTCACTCAGAGCGTTCACAGCGAAGCCCCAGACACCCAGGAACGGGGTCCCTTGTTGGGTAGCGGCAGGGAAGGTGGTAATGGCGTAAGGTACACCAGAGGTGCGGATGCGCTCCAAAGCCCAGGGGCCAGCCATCAGGAAGGGCACTTCACCGGTTTCAAATTGCACGTGGGCAGTGTCCCAGTCGGTGCTATTGCTGATCAAACCAGCTTCAACGTTGGTTTTGATGAAATTACCAGCGGCGATCATGCCTTCGCCATCAACACCCAGGTCAGAAGGATTGTAGGTTCCGTCTTCGTTCAGACCGAAGACATAACCACCAAAGGCGGTCATGAGCGGGAACGCATCATAGGTGGTGCCGGTGAGGGCCAACGCATAGGTGGTTTCGCCCGCTTCCACAAGAGCTTGACCCATCGTAATGAGTTCGTCCCAGGTGGCGGGAGCTGTTTCGACCAGGTCGGTATTGTAGAAGAACGCCATGTTCTCAATGGTGTAGGGGACACCCACCAGTTCACCATTCAGGGTGTAGGCATTCAGAGCGGCTGGGTCAAACAGGTCGGCTTTGTCGCCCAGGTCAATGGGGGCCAGCAAACCGCTTTCCACGAAACCACCCAGACGGTCATGGGGAAGCATGACGATGTCGGGACCTTCACCAGCCGGAGCGGCGATGGGGAATTGGTCGTTACGGTCGGGGACGTTTTCGATGACCAGGCCGATGCCGTATTGTTCC
The DNA here is from genome assembly GCA_018004935.1 of Chloroflexota bacterium. Classification (GTDB taxonomy): domain Bacteria; phylum Chloroflexota; class Anaerolineae; order Promineifilales; family Promineifilaceae; genus Trichofilum. The sequence goes on from JAGNBF010000011.1 coordinate 37,030, forward strand.
TGGAAGGTGGGGACCAGTTCATTCAGTACGGGGGTCAGGAGGTCGTCAGACCAGACGGTGATTGTGGTTTCAAATTCGGCGGCCGGTTCTTCAGTCGGTTCTTCGACGACGACTTCTTCGGTTGGCTCCGCGGCCGGTTCTTCGGTCGGTTCTTCCGCTGGTTCTTCAGCCGGTTCTTCAGTCGGTTCCGCGGCTGGTTCTTCGGTTGGTTCTTCTACTGCATTTTCGCCACCATTGTTGGTGACATTGGTTTCATTACCAGCGTTGTTCGTGCCAGAATTGCCCCCACAGGCAGTTAAAACCAGCATAACCACTAATATCAGGCTCACGATGAGCCACAGGTTCTTCTTCATGATAGATACTCCTCCAGAGTAGGTTTAAATTAAATGGTTAAAACAGTAAAGTAGTTAAGGGTGTGATGTTTTTGATTGGGGAACTTCTCTCACCTCCTTCATGTGCTCCCTCGGAGAGACCAGGCTACATTAAGGGTAAACAACAAGTTGTTTACTAACTTGAGCAGTTGAGTCTCTGGAGATGATTTCGCAGGCAACCAGCCGCTGGCTTGGGGCGACGGTATCGTTCGCTATCAATTGTATCAAGATTTCGGCGGCATGCTTTGCCATTTCTGCATATGGAACATACAACGTTGTTAAGGTTGGGACAACATGACCCGATTCGGGCGAACCATTGGTACCCATAACCGAAACTTGTTCTGGTACAGGTATATCCAATTCACGTAAAGCCCGTAATACACCAATTGCCATGAGGTCATTGGCGGCGTAGAAGGCAGTTGGTGCTTCTTGACCGAGGTGACGCATCCGGTAAACGGATTGGTAACCACCATCCTCGGCAAAATAAGCATAATCAATAAGGCGTTCATCCAGGGAAATGCCCGCTTTTTGCAAACTCTGCTGGTACCCGATGAGCCGTTGTTTGGTCACTAACATTTCTGGATCACCACCCACATAAGCGATACGGCGATGCCCCAGGTGTAACAAATATTCGATAGCCTGAGCGGTGGCTTGTTCATGATCAGCATCTACCCACAACAGATTGCCATGAGAACAATCATCCGGTAATTGACCTATGAACACAAAGGGTGCGTCTTGTTCTTGTAGGGCGGTTACCATAGCCTCATCTACGTCCAGGTGGCTACTGAGGACGATGAAACCATCTACCTGATGCGACCCGAGCATTTCCAGGGCTTGGGTAATTTCATCCTGGTGGCTATTACTACCACCTACCAGAATACGAAACTGATTATTATAAGCGGCATGGAGTAAGCCGCGCATGATTTGGGGGAAGAAACTATCTTCAAAATAGCCATCAAATACGTGAGGGACGATGATGCCGAGGGTGTTGGTACGTTGGATACTGAGGGAACGAGCGATGGCGTTGGGCTGTTGGAATCCCAATTGCTCGGCGGCGGAAAAAACACGTTGCCGCGTTTCTTCGCTAATCCGGGCTTTACCGGAAAAGACACGGCTAACAGTGCTGGGATGTACATGGGCCGCGGCCGCAACGTCTCGGATCGTAGACATAGCTCAAGTTTGATGGGTCAAGGAGTCGTGCTTTCAGGTGTTTATGCAACCGTTTGCACAATCGGGATTATAAATGCAACCGGTTGCACTGTCAAGAGTGTTTCACGCAACTTGTTGCATAAACGACAGTTTGTACCTTCTTCCACCTTTTTCTGATCTTTTCAACCCGTTATTTGTAGGAGTACAATGCCCCCATGAATCCACGACCTGCCCCCCCCCACCATCTGACCGATAGTCGCCTGGCCAATATGGGCGCTACGATCATCCATGATGCCTATATTGCTTATAGCAACAGTTTTGCCACTATTACTCATCGTGCCTATGAACGTTTTGCCGCACGCGACTGGCATGGACACCGTGGCGATGCACGCCAACGGCTAGAGTTATACCGCCAGGTGATTAGCCATGTTGTGACCCAAATTTGTAGCTTGTTGGCCGACCGGCTAAAAAACAAGCTGGTATGGGCCAGTTTAAAAGCGGTGTACTCTAGCCGGATTGCCCAGCATAATGATTGGGAATTAGCTGAAACATTTTTCAACTCAGTAACACGGCGTATTTTTGCTACGGTAGGTGTGGATCCACAGATCGAGTTTGTGGCAACCGATTTTGATATGCCCCCCACCCCTTCATATGTAGATGTATATCGCATTTACCAGCCAAAGGGGGAAATGGTGGACTTGGTGCGTCAGGTTATTCAAGATTTTGGTTATCAGGTTCCCTTTGCTCACCTGGAATGGGATTGCCAGCAGGTAGCGGGGCGTATCAGGGCCTGTCTGGATGAACGAGGTGCACATATTACTCAGGTGGATATGGTTAAACAGCCTTTTTACCGGGGCAAGGGCGCTTATTTGGTGGGGCGCATTTTTACCACCACCGGGATGGTTCCCCTGACTCTTGCGCTTTTGCATGAAGAAAATGGTATATATGTTGATTGTGCCCTTCTGGACGAGAGTAGTATTAGTATTTTGTTTAGTTTTGCCCGTTCTTATTTTCATGTGGAAACGGATCGTCCGTTCGATCTGGTGCATTTTATTCGTTCACTCATTCCGCAGAAACGGTTTGCCGAAATTTATATTTCTTTGGGTTATAACAAACATGGGAAAACGGAGTTATACCGGGACTTACTGGCTCATCTGGCCCATTCACAGGAGCAGTTTCATATTACACCCGGGCAAAAAGGTATGGTGATGACGGTATTCACCTTACCGGATTATGATCTGGTGTTTAAGGTGATTAAGGATCGATTTAGTTATCCCAAACGAACCACCCGGCAAGAGGTGATGGCCCAATATGAGCTGGTGTTTCACCATGATCGGGCCGGACGATTGATTGATGCTCAGACTTTTGAGCATTTACAGTTTAATCGGACGCGGTTTTCTGAGGGATTGCTAGAGGAACTACTGCAAATTGCGGCACGGACGGTGTGGGTATCAGGTGAGTATGTAGTGGTGAATCATGCTTATGTGGAACGCCGGGTGACGCCGTTGGATTTGTATTTGCAACAGGCAACGCCCGCGGCCGCGGCCGCGGCGGTACTCGATTATGGTCAGACGATTAAAGACCTGGCCGCCACGAATATTTTCACCGGGGATATGTTGTTGAAAAATTTTGGCGTAACGCGGCATGGTCGGCTGGTATTTTATGATTATGACGAATTGCGGCCGCTGACGGATTGCCGTTTCCGGGCTATGCCCCAATCCTCGCGCTATGAAGATGAATTGTCAGCCGAACCTTGGTTCCCCATTGGGGATGATGACATTTTCCCAGAAGAGTTTTTGCGCTTTATGGGACTGCCACCCGTTCTGCAACAACTCTTTGTCGCTCATCATGGCGATTTGCTTGAGGTAGATTACTGGCAGGAAACCCAGGCGCGTATTCGGGCAGGAGAAATTATTAGTATTATTCCTTATGCCGAGTCACAACGTTTTCCGCGCCCTGGCTAAACGATTAACATGCCTTCACTGACGACTTCCCCGGGACAAGGGGGCATCGTGGCCCAATAGGGCGATTGCATACTCACCAGAATGAACCCATCCCCCTACCCCCCTTCCCGAAATCGGGAAGGGGGAACCCACTCGGCGGGTAAAATCGGGGCGAAGCCCCGATTTTACCCGCCTTAAAAAACTCCCTGCCCCTGGGGGCGGGGTTGGGGGTGGGGGAAATCCGAATATGCAATCGCCCTGCGTGGCCCAACTGTTTGATTTTTATGGTAAGAGAGTTGAGTTATAATGAGCACGCTAACGGGATCCTTCACCTGATGCCCCGGTTATCAATTACCTGCCTTTACCATCACAATCTGGTTGCTCTGCCGAAGTTCCTGTTGCCCATGGTTTTGCCGATTGTGCCCAATCTTTATACGGCTTATGAAATTGCCAGGTCAGGGTGGTTCATATCACATCCCTGTTGGCAACAATGTCTATAAGCCCTGCTCTGTTGCTGGAGTCTTACCCAATGAACAACAAAAAATCCCCCTTGCCCCTTTTCTTTGCCCTGGCAATCGTGTTACTGGCCTTGTTAGGCACCCAGATAACCGGTTCCGCCGCACCGGTCGCCCCCACGGCCGCTATATCTCTCAGTTCTCCTTATAGTCAAAATTTTGACACCCTGTCCAATACGGGTACCACCAATACCTGGGCGGACGATACAACCATCAGTGGCTGGTATGCCATGCAAACCATTAACACCCTCAACACCTATCGGGCGGGTGATGGCTCAACCACGAATGGGGCTCTCTATAGTTTTGGTACAACAGGAGCCACCGAACGGGCTTTAGGCTCAGTCGCATCTGGAACACCAGGAAACTTTATTTATGGGGTTCGGTTTGTGAATGATACGGGGGCCGCCGTCACCAGCCTGACAATCAGTTACACTGGCGAACAGTGGCGCAATGGGGGCAATATCACCGCCCAAAAACTAGATTTTAGTTACCAGGTTGGAGCCACCGTCACCGTTCTCAACACGGGGACATGGACAGATGTGGATACGATGGACTTTACGGGGCCGATTGCGACAGCTACCGCGGCCGCATTAAATGGCAACGCGGCCGCGAACCGGGTTCTCCTCTCCCAGGCTGTCACCGTCAACATTCCCAACGGTCAAGAAATCATGATCCGCTGGTATGACACCAACGATGGCGGCAATGACCATGGCCTGTCTATTGACGATCTCACCGTCACCGCTGGCGGTGGGCCTTCCGATACCGCACCCGCCGTTTCCAGTAATACCCCCACCAATGGGGCTACCAATATCGCCCTGACCAGCGATATCACCGTCAATTTCAACGAAGATGTCACCCTGGATTCCAGTTGGTACACCATCAATTGCGCCAACAGCGGCGCACACCCCGGCGCTGTTACCGGTGGCCCCCAAACCTGGACCATTAACCCCACCACCGATTTCACCGTCAACGAACTCTGCACCGTCACCATTGACGATGTTTCTGTCCACGACGTAGATGTAATTGACCCCCCAGATACCATGACCGCCGATCACATCTTTAGCTTCACAACCGTCGGTGTCGTTTTTGGTAGTTGTGGTGATAACAACGAATCACTCATCCATGACATTCAGGGTAGCGGCAACAGTAGTCCCGTCGTCGGTACAACCCCCATTATGGAAGGTGTTGTGACAGCCGATTACCAAAACACACCTACCCAATATGGTGGTTTCTTCATCCAGGAAGAAAATGCCGATACCGACGCCAATCCCGCCACTTCTGAAGGCGTCTATGTCTTTGATAGTACCAATGCCGTCAGCGTAGGTGACATCGTCCGGTTACAAGGAACCGTCACCGAATTTGCCTCATCCAGTGTTACCGTTACAGAAATCACCAGTGTCACTACCCTGGTTATCTGTAGTAGTGGCAATACCCTACCTGGCGCCACCAGCATCACTCTACCCATTGCCGCGTTGGCTACCTGGGAACAGTACGAAGGCATGTTGGTGCAACTACCCCAAACCCTCTCTGTTACCGAAGTCTTTACGCTGGGTCGCTTTGGCGAAGTGTTACTTTCTCAGGGTGGTGTGGTCTATCAATATACCCATTTCAATCCACCCAATGCGACGGGAAATACCACCTACCAAAGTCAGGTCGCACTACGCACCATCATTCTCGATGATGCCAATGCCCAACAAAACAAAGACCCCATCGTTTACCCGAATCCTGGTCTCACCGCTCTCAACAGCTTACGCATCAGCGATACCGTCACTTCGTTGGTAGGTATTGTAGATCAGCGTTTTGATGAATACCGCATTCAACCGGTCGGAACCGTTATGTTCACCCATTCTAATGCACGCCCAGTAACACCCGACATCGTAGGTGGAAATGTTACCGTGGCCAGCTTCAATGTACTGAACTATTTCAGCACGGTAGACCCTAATACTGGGGCATCTGGTTATATCTGCGGTCCATCATCTAATCAGGAATGCCGTGGAGCAGACTCCGCCCTGGAACTCACCCGGCAACAAGACAAACTGGTGCAGGCCATCCTCACCCTGGACGCCGATGTCTTAGGGCTAATCGAAATAGAAAACCATGCCAGTGATACAGCGATGACAACCCTGGTGAATGCCCTGAATGCGGTTGCCGGACCAGGCAGTTATGCCCATGTCTCCGCTTTCCCCTTGGGCACAGATGCCATTAAGGTGGCCATCATCTACCAACCCGCCAATGTAACACCCGTGGGAGCGGCAATGAGCGATGCCTCACCCGTTTTCAGCCGTCCGCCCCTGGCCCAAACCTTCCAACTTGTCTCTACGGGTGAACAGTTCACGCTACTTGTCAACCATTTCAAATCCAAAAGTTGTAGTGGGGCCACTGGTGGCGATGCAGATACCGGAGATGGTCAAGGCTGTTTTAATGCCACCCGTGTCCAGCAGGCCAATCAGTTAATGACCTTCATCAACACCGTCGTTATTCCCACCAGCGGTGATCCCGATGTATTGGTAATGGGCGATCTCAATGCTTATGCCCAGGAAGACCCGGTAACAGTTTTGACAGGAGCAGGTCTAACCAACATCATCAACAGCTTTGAGGGCGATGCGGCTTATTCTTATGTGTTTGATGGACAGGTAGGTTATCTGGATCATGCCCTCACGTCGGCCAGCCTGACTCCCCTCGTGACGGGTGTCACCCATTGGCACATCAACGGCGATGAGCCTATTGTGTTGGATTACAATGTGGAATTTAAATCAGCCGGGCAAATTACCAGCCTCTACAATGCTGATCCCTATCGCACTTCAGACCATAATCCGGTTGTCGTAGGGTTGTCACTCCTGGGAGCCACACCTACACCTACACCTACGCCTACAGCCACACCCACAAGTACACCAACGAGTACACCAACGAGTACACCCACAAGTACACCTACCAGTACGCCAACGAGTACGCCGACTAGCACACCAACCAGTACTGTTACGGTTACGCCTACGGGCACAGCTACCAGTACGGCTACAGCCACGCCCACCAACCTGCCCACCGAAACTCCAACCATCACCCCAACCATCCCACCGACGGGTGTAGAGTTGACAACGGTAAGTGGTCAGGCTAATACGCTAAGTGGATTACTGGCCGGTTTGACGGCGGCGATTTTGTTGGTAAGTGTGATTCTTTCTCGTCGCTCTCGCCAAAACTAAGCGCACTTGTCCATATGTAGAGACGCAAAATTTTGCGTCTCTACGTATAGGCATGGAACCCCCTCACCCCTAACCCCGCCCCTGGGAGCGGGGACCTTTTCTCGGCACGGTTTTGGGATGGACACTCCCTAACCGTGCCAGTGGGTTTCTCCCCTTCCCTCTGGGATCGCTGGGGGATGGGTCTTCAACCCAAACCTACCCAAACTGTTGCCGCCAACAAAATGTCACTTTATGACCGTGGTAAATATGACAAGGAGTTAAGGGCTGACGATTAAATAACTTGAACATTTGCTGTAGCCGGTCTCCTGACCGTGCCCCTCCCAGCGAACAAGTTATTTAGTTCTCATCCCTAAGCAGTCCTTAAAGGTGAACCAGAATGAGTGAACATACCATTGAAATTGTTGAAGAAGAGCAGATGGAAAGTGAAAGCCGGTTTGATACTCTGATCGTACGGGGCGAACAGGTTCTAGATACGATCAAGGGCTTACTGGATGATGTTACCGTCCGGCGGGTTATTGTGAAGCGGCGTGATGGCCATAAAATTCTGGATATTCCCCTGGTAGCGGGGGTAGCCGGAACCCTGTTATTTTGGGCCTGGATGCCAATTCCAGTGATTACAGCCCTGGTATTTGAATGTTCGATTGTGGTGGAACGGCGGCACAAGGGGTTAAAACAAACCAGCAAACTCGTTCTAGCAAAAGAGGAGCCGGTTGTCATTGAAATGGATGAACCGGAAAGGGATGAAGAAGGAGAGGTGGTACTGTCCGCGGCCGCGACATCTGATGATCTCACGCGCATTAACGGTATTGGGCCGAAAGTTGCCAGTTTGCTTCAAGAGAGTGGTATTCACACTTTTGCCCAACTGGCTCAGACCCCTGTTAGCCAGATTCAGGCTATCTTAGACAAAGCAGGAACCCGCTATCGCCTGCTTGACCCCACTACCTGGCCGGAACAAGCTCAAGCATTTGCGGAAGCATAGAGAGTATACCCATAAATCGTGGGGCACAGACCTGACAGGTTTTCAGAAACCTGTCAGGTTTATCACAAACTCTTTGTTAAAGATGCACTAAGGAATGAGAATTAAATAACCTGCTGGCTAAGAGTGGCACGGTCAGGAGACCGGCCACAGCAGTTTCGTAGGTTATTTAATCTTCGATCCTAAGCAGATCGCGGCGTAAGAGCCAATACCCCAGAGCCGCGACAATAACCCCTTCTACTAAAGTCCCCACACTCAAAATAACCCCCAGATCAAACCAAAATTTCTCTGGGAAAAGCCGAATAAGGGAATCGCTAAAATAAAAGGTCCAGGTTCCGGGGGGGAACAGAAGCTCGTGGAATTGGGTAAAGAAAACGCTCCAGGCCACCAGGATAAAAAGGGCCAGGGCGAACAGAATGGTTGTGGTAGCAATACCTCCATTGAGGATGGCCCGGTAACCTTCCCGGCGGGTAGCCGGTTGCCAGAGAAGTAGGGCAAGACCGAGGAAAACGATTGCGGCCGCGGCCGCGCCCACTTGCTTGATACCATCGGTCACATGCTTCACATCTACCATATGCCCAATCTCCCGCTCATTATACAGCGGCTCCTCAGTACCCGGGATCACCTGCTCTTCCAACAAATAAATTACCTCTTCTGCCGCCTCCCTACGCCCCAAATAATCCACCGCCACCAACGCCAGATCTAACCGTTGCTCCTGGCTAAACCCAAACGAATCTTCAGGGAAACTGGCTTTGGCGTATTCCATACGAGGGTACGCCGGGCTGATAATCAGACGAATATTGGTCAGACCGAGAAAAAAAGGCATGGCAATGACAATCGCCAGCCGGATAATAAAACGAACGGTCGTGTTCAAGGCTAACTCCTACGAAAATGTAGGGCGATTTTGTAAATCGCCTGGTGGACGATTTACAAAATCGTCCTACAGATTTTCATCCCTCTTGGTGCGCCCCAGGCCCAAGACACCCGATCAGCCACCAAGGCCCGGCAACCCAGATGGCCCTTCTTCCAACAAGTAACGCAAAACCAGCGAATCAATGAGTGTTTCTACCGGAGCACGTTCATCCGTAAAGAGAATCGCCGAACTAACAGTAGGCACCAGATTTTGTACCGCCGTTTGTAATGATGCCCGCAATAAAGGATCGCTATCTACCGATAGTTGTGCCAAACCCAAAGCCACATTCGCCGGATCAGTAGGTTGTGCGGTAGCTACCAGAATAGAGTTCAACGAATTGGGAATATCAATCGTATGAACCGTGGGAAAGACGGTGAGCAACGTGTTGGTCATCGCTTCCACCAGGCTCCGATCATGCGGGGCACGGCCCACATTAATCGCCACCACACCATTTTCGGCCAGATGTGCCCGCACTTCCTGAAAATATTGTTGTGTCGTCAAGTGCCAGGGGATATAGGGAACTTTATAAGCATCAATCGTAATAATGTCATAGGGTCCCGTCAGCCGATTTAATTCATAACGCCCATCACCCACAATCACCTGGATATTGGGTTCATGCAGGGCAAAATAATCTCGTCCTGCTTGCACAATTGCCGGATCCAACTCAATACCATCAATCATCAATGCGGGAAATACCTGCGAAAACTGTTTAGGAATCGTCCCCGCCGCCAACCCAACCACGGCCATTCGCTCCAGGCGTATAGGCTGAGCCGGATCATTAAAATACGGTGCCGCAAGCATAATACTCCACACAGAAATCGAAGGCACGCGGCCGCCATCACAATAAAAAGAATGGTATGCCTGTCCCTCATTTAGCAATAGATAATTACAATCCCCCTCCCGAATCACCTGAATATAATTGTATGCTGATTCCGTCTCAAAAATCTGACCTGGGTATTCTTTCACCGTACCCTGCGTCCAGAGCCAGGCAAAAGGAAGCAAGAGCAACACCAGAAGCAAACTACGTATTCCGCTGGCGCGATTCACCTGCCACAGACCACCAATCCCCACCAACAACAAAATCACCCCAAAGATAAGAGCCGTCAAGCGTGATCCGGCCTGAGGAATAACGATCAGGACCGGCAGATATGTCCCCAACAGGCTACCCCAGGTAGAAATAGCATACATCTGACCGCTGATACTGCCAGCTTCTTTTACATCACGCATCCCCAGGCGAATAGCAAAGGGAGAGATACATCCCAATAAGGTGATGGGTACAGCCAGGGCAAAAATAACCCCGAAAAAGGAGCTAACCAGGGCACCGACATTGATAAAAGCGAAGGCGTCCGCGGCCGCTTTCAAGATCACACTTGTCAGCAGAAGAAAAAAGGCCGCACTAAAACCAGCCACGGTGACAAGCTGGTAAAACAGGCGGGGGGAAGGATAACGATCAGCCAGGCGGCCACCAAGAAAATAGCCCAGCGTCAAGAAAAACAACACCAGCCCAATAACATTGGCCCACACAATATTTGATGTGCCATAAACCGTCTGAAGCATCCGGCTGGTGGTAAATTCTATCGCCAGCGAACTCATTCCCCCCACAAACACCGTCAAAAAAAGATACCGTCGGGATAAAGGTTGTTCTGTGTTAATAGTGAACCTCAATAAGTAAAGTATTTGTAACGGTAGGCGTTCAGTTCCCTGAGAAAAAGAGCCTTCCGAAGGTTTCTGCAAAGATGTTGACCAGTGGTACAAACCTTCGGAAGGCTGAATGGTTACTTGTAACGACTAAGGCTCTCGAGGGCTGAACTTGTCGAACCCTAAGCCTGTGCCTTCGGCAAGCTCAGGCAACAGGCTTAGGGTTCGCTCAAAATTAAGTTGGGTGGCGAGGACAACCACAAGGGTTGCCCCTGCATGGGGTGTCAACCCCCTGAACTCCCAAAGAACCAAAGTCATTATACCCAGCGCCCCATGTTGGGACAAAACAGAGGGCGCTAACCCTAATACAAGTTCCCGGAAGTTCGTAGCATGTTTTTGGTTCGTAGTAACTGCTTTTGTAGTTTAAAAAATTAATCAGGTAATGGAATCCCCCCACCCCTAACCCCGCCCCCAGGGTCGGGGGGTTTTTTAAGGTGGGCAAAATCGAGGGCTTCACCCCCCGATTTTGCCCACCGAGGGAGTTCCACGTTCCCGAAATCGAAAATCGTCAGGGGGATGAGTTGATTCGCCCTCCCACGGCGCTTTCCGGCGGGAAGGGAGAAACACCAGGCGTGCGGGTTATCGAGCGCGGCCGCGCTCGATAACCCGCACATGAGAAAGCTCCCCACCCCTGGGGGCGGGCTTAGGAGTGGGGGAAACCATATTACCCGTCTGTTTTGGTTCAGGGGGCTGACACTGGAGGGGCTGGCCTTGTGCCTGCCCCGTGTGTGCAACCACAAGGGTTGCCCCCCACGAAACCCCAAAGAACCACTGTTTTTTAATCAACAATGTCTCCCATTTTGCCCCCAGATAGTGAATTCTGACAAATGAGAAAACTCGTTGTAAGAAAACACACCAGCATAGCCATAAATGTATTTATAACCAATACCGGGCAAAGCATCCGTCCAATATTGGGAAATCAGTCTGCCGTTATATTTCGTCTTAGTTAAGGAGAGAAATCTATGCCCAAAGAAACTGAACTCAAGATCATCAAGGTTGCGGCCAAATCTCGCACGCCCTCTGTCGCCGGGGCTATTGCTGGTATTTTGCGAGAAGATGGTCGAGTGGAAATCCAGGCCATTGGTGCGATGGCGGTGAATCAGGCTCTCAAGGCGTTGGTAACGGCACGTAAATATCTATTGCAGGAAAATAAGGAACTCCTTTTTCAGCCCGTATTCATGGATACATCCATCAAAGGTAAAGACCGCACCGTTCTCCAGATCATTGTTGAAATTGTAACTACCCTTGAAAAAGGTTATGCTCTGGCATAAAAAGGCCGCGCCCCCCGACAGTGCCTCTCCAAAGTCCGATTTCTTAGCCTTGGCTTATACCAGTGATTGCTTTCCCCCGCCCCTAACCCCGCCCCCAGGGGCGGGGAACTTTTTTTTGTGTCATTTTTCGCGGGCATCCGCCCGCGAAAAATGACACGAATGGGGCAGGCCAAATTGCCGTAATCCTCAATTTAACCAACGGTTAAAACCGTTGCCCGCCAAAAGCACACTCGAAAAATAGCCCACCCCGTAGCACAGCCTTTCAGGCTGTTCGCCCTACACATCCTGGATGGGGGCTGAGCTTTACCGAAGCCCGGCTCCGCCTATATAGAGAGCGCACAGCCTGGAAAGGCTGTGCTACGCTCAGTTGACCACCGGGCGGCCGCACCATTTTTAGACGTTCAGGCCAAATTGAGAATTGCTGGACGCTCTGATGAGCTTTTGCTACACTACAATCTAATTATATATTGCATATTGGTGGTGTCCTTTGCCCCGGATGGCAGGACATAATGGCGAAACCGGTGTAAGTCCGGTACTGTCCCCGCAACTGTAAGTGGAACCGTCCACGAGTCAGGTCGCCCACCACCCTTATGGTTTTCTAGCTCTCGTGGGTAAGGGTTGGGAACGCTCAACAGGCTATTCCTCTGACGTTTCCTCAACCCGATGCTAATACGGCATCGGGTTTTTTTGTCCCCTCCCTCATTTCAGCATCATCTTGTCAGTACCAATAGTCAGTGACCATTAACAAGGCCAATGATCAGCAAGGGGAAAATAAACAATGTTAATAAGAATTAGTGGGTTGGTTTTCGTATTGGGTTTGTTTTTGGCCCTGGGGCGGGCCGAGGCGGCCGCGGCCGCAACCAACCAGCAACAGGCGGTCATCGCGGCCGCAAACTGGCTCATCACCACGCATCAAAATAGCGATGGTGGTTACACCAGTTTTAGCGCGGGAGCCGATATAGCCCCATCCGATATAGGCGGAACGTTAGATGTCATCCTCGCCCTCAGCAGTGCGGGTTATGATGTACGCCCCACTTATCCGGGCAAAAATGCCGGGCCGGTTGATTATCTCACCGCTAATGCCGATGCCTTACTGGCTTTTGCTCAGCAGGATGGTGGCTCCGCTGGTAAGCTGGTGCTGGGGCTACTGGCCGCCCAACAAGACCCCCGTGCTTTTGGTGGACAAGATTATGTGTCTGTATTGGCCGGTCTGCTTACCACCGAGGGAGATTACACAAGTAGTTCGCCCTATCAACAAGCGTTGGCCATGCTGGGGTTAAGCGCGGCCGCGGAACCCATTCCCCCCTCCGCCCCGGCCTGGCTCATCAACCGGCAGGCCACCGAGGGGGATATAGCCGGTTCCTGGGATGACGGCTTCGGCACCAATGGCAACGCGGATGCCACCGCCCTGAGCATCATGGCGCTTCTGGCCGCCGGTAATCCCACCACGGATCGGGCGGTGGTAGCGGCACGTGGTTTTCTGGCCCAGACACAAACAGAAAGCGGGGGTTGGGAGTATGGCTCCGGCTTTGGCGCAAATATCAATAGCACGGCTCTTGTAGTACAGGCGTTAAAAGCATTGGGCGAAGATTATGAAAGCCCTAATAGCCCCTGGATACCCGCGGCCGCGACGCCCCTGGCTTATCTTTTACAAAATCAGGCCGAAAATGGGGCCTATCAAACTGACCTGGGGAATGGCCTGGTAGAGGATTTTTACGCTACCGTCCAGGCCTTACCCGCTCTGGCAGGTAAAAGCTGGCCCCTGGCCAGCCGGGTAACTGCCATGCAACAGGCCATCTCTTGCCTGCAAACGTTACAAGACCCGGCTACCGGTGGCTGGGAAAATTTTGCTGGCTTTGGCGTAGATGCCGGGGGAACAGCACGGGCCATCCAGGCTCTGGTCGCCGCCGGTGAAGATCCAACCAGCGGACGGTGGACGGTGAATGGGATCAATGCCGTACAGGCATTAGAAAATCTGACCCCGGCTTATCTAGACGAGGGGCGGGGTGGCCGGGTAGGGACGGTAATGCAAGGGGTCGCGGCCGCGGGCGGCAATGTTACTGATTTCGCCGGACAAGATTTATTTGTCACCCTGACCAGCCATTATTCGCCGACGGGCGCGTTGGATGACACCAGTTTTGGTGTTTTTGGACACAGCCGGGCCTTGCTGGGGGCGGTGCAGGCAGGCTACGGCATGGCCGAATTGACCCCCGGCTTAGATTTTCTGTTGGCCGCGGCCGCGGATAATGAGTGGGGCAGTCCCGATGTGAATGGTTTAGCCCTACAGGTGTTAGGCCCGTTAGCCTTGTCGTCACCGGAGATGGTCGCCCCTTTACGCCACAGTCAATTAGGGGATGGGGGCTGGGGATTCGATGTTAGTAATCCCAATACCACCTCCGAAGTGGTGCGGGGATTGGTGGCGGTAGACGTAAACCCGTTTAATCCGGTTTGGAGTGTAGTTATCAGTGGTTCCTTAATCGGCCCGGTTGAGGTGGTGCTGTCTACCCAGGGAGAAAATGGTTGTTGGCCTAATCTATATGGCCCAGGAGATGATCCTCTGACCACAACGGATGCTATTTTGTTGTTAGCGGCGCACCCCTCGCACTGGGGGGAAACGGGGTTTGCCAGCACCGAAACCAGCACCGAAACGATACCCCCAGTTGAGCCTCTGGCTACGCCTGAACCAACGGCTTATAGCGCGGCCGCGCCATCTGCCCCTCAACCAACAACGCCCCCCCTTGAATATATCGCCCCCACAACAGTGGTGGTTCTGCCTACAGTGGCCCCCACAACGGGTTATCCAGGCATACGAGATACGCCTACCCCTATTGGCGAAGTTATCGCGTCACCCACGGCCACAAATGGTGGGAGTATCTGGGTGTACGCAATCGTTTTAGTGCTGGTGGTAGCCGGACTAGGGGTATTCTTTACCCTGCGCCGCCGTTAGGAAAAGAAATTGGGGCATGGTTCGCAAGCTGTGCTTAACATTTTGTAGGACGATTTGGTAAATCGTCCTACAAATTTGTGTAACCATTCAGCCTTCCAAAGGTTTGTACCTTTGAGCGGTTAGTTGACATAAACCTTCAGAAGGTTATTTACCGATAAATTCTAATAAAGGCATCTTCTGTATCTTCTCAATAAAGGTAACCGTTTACTCATGAAATTGAGCTTTTCTCTGGTAACTATCCCTCACCCCCAGCCCCTGTCCCAAAGTGGGAGAGGAGAGTTGGTTCCCTCTCCCTGGGGAGAGGGTTAGGGTGAGGGGTTATATCGTTACAACTTTCGGAAGGCTGAACGCTTACCAATAAAGTGTGGTGAAGATGGTTGAGTTTGTCGCCACCAACCGCCTGCGACAGGCCCAGGCTACGTTTCCCCCGCAATATTGAGAAGAGACGAATAAAGGGTTCTTGGGGATTTCAGGGGGTATGGGCAACCCTTGTGGTTGCCCTCGGCGGGCAGGCACAAGGCCAGCCCCTACAGGTAGCTACACCCCGCGAATTCCGAAAGAACCATATATATGACTGAGTCTACGGCAAAAAGCCCGGTTTCTGACTAATCTAACCGTCGCTTCCCGAGAGAAAGAAACCGGGGTTTTAACTGCTTTGATCTTTTTTCAGTGGAGTCATGACTAAACGCTTACCCGGTGTAGGAATAAGTTGTGACACCTGAATAGTTATTGATTCGGCTCTTTGGGAATTCAGGGGGTTGACACCATATGTACGGGCTGACCTTGTGCCTGCCCGGTGTGGGGCAACCACAAGGGTTGCCCGTACCCCACGAAATCCCGAAGACCCATTGATTCAACTGAACAGTTGCCTTACCACGCTCAACGCTTGAGGATGTGTATCGTTATTATGAAACAATCTATGGGGATTATCTGGCTTGTCATTTGGTTGACCCTGCCGACTGCGGTATTGGCGCAAGAAGCGCATCGGGCGGGGGTAGTGATTGTGCATGAAGATGGTCTGGTGGAGACGGCCTGTGTCACTTTTTATGAGGATAACATTACGGGTGGCGAGTTGTTGAATCGAGCCGTTTTGTCGGTGGAACGAGATGCCACCGGGATAGGGGATCTGGTTTGCCGTATTGGTGAAAGCGGTTGCCCGGCCACGGATTGCCTCTGCCAATGTCAGGGGGGTGATGATTGTGTGTACTGGTCTTACTGGCATCAGGTGGATGGGCAATGGCAATATTCGCAGGCAGGAGCCAGCCTGTATCCGGTAGAAGATGGGGCAATTGATGGCTGGGTGTGGGGGCCAGGAGCGTCTGGCTCGGCGCCTGAGCCACCGGCTGTGACGCTGGATGGGTTGTGTCTGGAGCCTACGGTGCTTCCTCCCACCGCTACCTGGCCTCCGGCAACGGCTTTAGCCAGCGCCCAGGGAACGGCAACCGCGGCCGCACCGCTCACGCCACAGCAGAACCCACATCCTTCAACCGCGGCCGCAACGGCCTGGACATACATGTTCTTTGTGGCGTTGTTGGTGGGGTTGATAGGGCTGGGACTGTGGCGGCGCAAGCGATAGGGGTGATATGAATTCAACTTTTGCGGCTCTTTACACGCGATTTTCCCCCTTTCCCTGGTCGGTGCGTTTACGGGTAACGCGCTGGCTTTCCGGGGCTATTTATGCCTTGAGTGGTGTAATTGGCGCGGCCGCGTTTCTCTATCCCTTTTTCTTACGGGCACAGGGGCAGGTATACAATAGCGGCTCAACTCTAGTACTGACAACTGGTTTGCTCATGCTTTGTCTCCTGGTTCTGTTGTTAGAAATACAGGGGCAGGTCATCAGTGCCAAGTTGGTAGCGGCCTTGGGTCTGTTGGTGGCGGTGACAGCCATTTTACGTTTTGTGGATAATGCCGTACCCATTCCCGGTGGTTTCAGCCCCATTTTTGCGCCCATTATCATGGCCGGTTACGTCTTTGGCCCTCGTTTTGGGTTCCTGATGGGGGTGATGACATTGCTGGTATCGGCCCTGATTACCGGTGGGGTTGGCCCCTGGTTACCGTATCAGATGTTTACGACAGGCTGGGTGGGTTTGACGGCGGGGTGGCTACCGCAGACAACGCGGCCGCGGGTGGCCCTCTTTTTACTGGCCCTATTCGGGCTAGGTTGGGGGTTTCTCTTTGGTGTCATCATCAACCTGTATGCCTGGCCGTTTTGGATAGGCGAGGCAACCCTGAGTTGGCAACCGGGGAGTACTCTGGCAACAATGGTGCATCATTACCTCACCTACTACACCCTCACCTCTCTGTGGTGGGATGTAATGGCCGCTCTGGGTAATGTGGCCCTCATTCTGCTTCTTGGTCAACCCGTCCTCAAGGCCCTTCGCCGCTTTCGGGATCGGTTTCAGTTTGAGCAGGAGGGGGAGCGGTTTGTCACGGGAAATCCCCACCCCTAACGCCATTCCTTACACGATGCCTTCTTCATTTCTTCTGCCGCAGACCTGGTTGGTCTGGCTGATGACTTCAGCCAGTGTGGCGATTATGGCTCACAACCCGCTGTACAGCCTGCTCCTCCTGCTGGTGGGGCGAATGGTGTATCTGGGCACGCGGCCGCGGGGAGCTACCATTCCTTTCCGTTGGCTACGCCTGGGTGTGATCATGTTGACCATTTCTACCGTGTTATATGGTCTTTCTCTGCATAGCGGCGACACCGTTTTGTTTCGCCTGCCGGGTTCATGGCCGCTGGTGGGTGGGCCAATTACAGGGGAAGCCATGATCTTGGGGGCCAGCAATGGTTTGCACCTGCTCACCTTGCTGGTCTTATTTGCTACTTTCAACCGGGCCGTGCCCTCTACTGATCTTATCCGCCTGACCCCCCGGGCTTTGCACCATTTGGGCATTGTGGTTTTGATTGCGCTGACTTATGTGCCCGAAACTCTGAACCAATGGCAACGGATTCGTGAAGCACAGGCTATTCGTGGCTATGTGCCTAAAGGGTGGCGCGGCTGGCGGCCTCTGCTCCTGCCGTTGCTGGTGAGTGGCCTGGAGCGGGCGATGGAAGTGGCTGAAGCGATGGTGGCTCGGGGTTATGGGGCCACGGCGAATCAAGGTCAACCGGTGGTGCGGCAAGGGGTAATGGTGATAGGACTTGCGGCCGCGTTTGTTGGCTGGCTCCTGTTTTTTGCCCAACCCTTGTGGGGAAGCCTGTTACTGCTGGCCGGGGTACTCCTGTTGCTCTGGTTACTGTGGCAGGCTGGACGTGATGTCCCTTTCACCCGTTATCAGGCTACATCCTGGCAACAAAACGATTTTTTGGTTATGGGCCTCTCTTGTTTACCCCTTCTGGCTCTTTTCTGGATCACCCCTACCAGCCTGACCTACTCCCCTTTTCCCCAGGTCGCCCTTCCCCCCTTCCATCCCCTTTTCGGAGCCAGCCTGCTGGCCTTTCTGGCCCCCTGGTTGAGCCATGACACCACCCCATCACCCTAATAGTGCTTGTAGGGCATTGCTTAGGG
This sequence comes from Chloroflexota bacterium, assembly GCA_018004935.1. Classification (GTDB taxonomy): domain Bacteria; phylum Chloroflexota; class Anaerolineae; order Promineifilales; family Promineifilaceae; genus Trichofilum. The sequence continues at coordinate 55,519 of JAGNBF010000011.1, forward strand.
TTCGCTCGTAAACAACTTTGGAGTTTGCTGTGGCCGGTCTCCTGACCGCGCCACCCAACTTAATTCCAAGTGAACCCTTAGTCGAATTTTCCCCACCCCTAACCCCGCCCCCCGGGGCGGGGAACTTTTTAAGGGCCGTTTTTCGCGGGCGAATGCCCGCGAAAAACGGCCCAATCTGTGTCTCTAAAAATGGAGAAGTCGCCCGGCGGTTTAACTGAGCATAGCACAGCCTGGAAAGGCTGTGCACTCTCTATACAGGCAGAGCCGGGCTTCGGCAAGCTCAGCCCTCGCGGACGTGTATCGTTACGCCCATTTTTTGTTTTCACGAGAGGGCGAACAGCCGGAAAGGCTGTTCTACGGGTTGGGCCATTTTTCGAGCGTGCTCCTGGAGTCCAACGGTTTTAGCCGTTGGCTAAATTGAGAATTGCTGGTGGTGCTTGTCGCTCTCTTTGCAAATGGGCGGGGGGTGATATACTGCCCTGTTTCATTTGACCCTTGTTAAACCTCTTTTGTGGCATGGTGCAAAAGTCGGCAAACTGTGCTTAACATTTTGTAGGATGATTTGGCAAATCGTCCTACAAATTTGTAAAGTTGGCCTGAACCATGCCTCTTTTGTCTATGTCTACGCCTCCTTACGATCTGTTCAGCCGTGCTTTTAAGGCAAACCCTTTTCCTACCTTTGCTATTATGCGCGAGGCGGATCCCATCTATCCCCATCTGGCCCCCAATGGCACAACTATCTGGTACATAACCCGGTACGAAGATGTGATAGCCTGCCTGCGCGACAATGAGCATTTTGTCAAAGATATTCGTCAGGCTCTGCCACCGGAGCAGTTGACGCCCGCCCGGCGTACTACCATGCACCAACTGATCAACGAAAACATGCTCTTTGCTGACCCGCCGGATCACACGCGGTTGCGGGCGTTGGTGAGTCAGGCATTTACGCCCCGGCGCATTGAAAACCTGCGGCCGCGTTTGCACCAATTAGCCCAGGTATTATTAGAGCAAGTGGCCCCTCTCGGCCACATGGATTTGATCGCCGATTATGCCTTACCTTTGCCCGTCGTCATTATTGCCGACCTGTTGGGCATTCCTGAAGCGGATCGCACCGCTGTCGCCGATTGGTCGCAGGCGATTATTTCGCCGGGAAGTCGGGGGCACACCTACAAGGCCCGCAAGCACAAGGTTCGGGCGCTGGTGACTTATTTGCGCGAATTGTTCAAAGAACGGGGGGCGCGGCCGCAAGATGATCTCATCACCGCTTTAGTGCAGGCCGAAATGGCCGGGGACAAACTGAGCGAGGCGGAACTCTCTAGCATGGTGGCTTTGCTCATCGTGACCGGACACGAAACAACGGTGAATCTCATCGGCAATGGGGCGTTGGCTTTGCTGACCCATCCGGCACAGCGGGCGCTTGTCCAGGAGAATCCGGCTTTGCTGGCTCAGGCCATTGAAGAGTTATTACGGTTTGATGGCCCCGTGGAAAGCTCGACAACGCGTTGGGTAGGGCAGACCTTCACTTACAAGGGGTTTACGCTGAACCGGGGAGATGTGGTGCGGCTGGTTTTTACGTCGGCGAACCGGGACGCGGCCGCGTTTGATCACCCCAACACCCTGGACATTACCCGCCCAGATAACAAACATCTCGCCTTTGGCCTGGGTATTCATTATTGCCTGGGTGCGCCTCTGGCCCGCCTGGAAGGGGAAATTGCTTTTCACACTCTCTTCCACTATTTTCCCACCTTACAACTGGCTGTTCCCCCAGAACAATTGTTGTGGCGCTCTGGGGTGCTGTTCCGGGGGTTGCAGGGATTGCCCGTTTGTTGGGAAGTGAAGAATCTGGCCTGAACTACCCGCTTCCGCCTTTCTCAGGCCTGGGCCAGGTAGAGGGCGTGGGGCTGTTGGATGAGCAGGCCAGCCGGATGGGGATAGAGCCAATCACCATAAGAACTAATCGCGGCCGCGTCGGATAACAATATTTCCCCCTTGCTCGTCTCCTTAAGAATGCCATTATCGGTGGCATGGAGCAGAGTTGTGCCGATGAAGGCTTTGCCGGTGAGCAGGTCATGTGGGGGAGTGGCGGGTTGTTCCCACTGCCGGAGACGTTGGCCTTGAGCGTCCACCACGATTGTCTGAGTAAAAAGTTGCCCGTGCCGTTGTCGTTGGAGCAAGAATGCGGCCGCGCCTTCATGGGCATAAAAGGCCATCTCGCCCACACTTTCTCCTGGCGGGAGGGTGAGAGGGGGTAATTCGTGACTGCGGCCGCGTTCCGTCAACAAAAAGAGGTGATAATCACCAAAGACCCGATTCACCCCCCCTATTAATCCGGCACTGCTCCACAGGTTGGTCTGGTTGTGATAGGCCGTGCCAATGATTTCTTCCACAAAAAGACCTTCTTGAAGGCGGCCACGGAGAATGCTATTGCCAGCGATACGAAATAATGAGGTAGCTGTGCTGGCAAATACCGCTTCCTGCCGGAATAGAGCTGTCTCCAGCATGGCCAGGCGGCGTGGTGAACCCTGGTTCACGTCTAACAGTAAAAGTTGTTGACTACCGGGGGGGTTTAATACCAGGCAGGAATCAAACCAGGCAAAACGATACCCTTCGCGGCCGCTAAATTGCAGTAACTCTTGCACCATTCCCCCCACCCCGGTTTGAACCAGATGATAACTATCGCCGGAGCGATAAACGACCAGGATGCGGCCGGTGGGTTGGACGACCACATGCAAGATGAGGCCATCAACCCGTAGCAGGCAACGGAATTGCAGTTGACCCGCCTGTGTCAGAGGCATCATAACCGGTGTCTGGTGGCGACAGGCCGGGCAATCGCGCCGTTCGGTACTATAGGTAAGACCACAACCAGTACAGGTAATCAGCCGTTGCGCCATCTGGGCCAATAGATCTACAGGAAAAACCAGCCGTTCCCCTTGCTCATAAACCCGGTGCATCAGGTGTAGTAGATCGTCGGGGAGCGTTTCCGGGGGGTTGGCCCGGCGCGGATAGGTGACAGTGGGATGGAGTAGGCTAAGGTGCGCGGCCGCGCGGCTGGCCAGGGTTTTATGTTGAGGGTGCGTTCCACCATAGGGATGCACCTGGAGCAGGCTTTTCACCAGCAGGGTGGTATAGGCGTACCAATCGCTCAGCGGGGTGAACACCGGGCGTAAACGAAAATCAGCAACACCATACAATGTGGGATCGAGGAAGGTTTGTAAGGCTACCGGGCAAGGAAATTGCTCGAATTGGTAACTATCTACGTCAATCCAGAAATCGGCAGGGGCGTTCGGGGGTGTATTCTGCCAAAAAACATTCTGATCATTGAGGTCGCCGACAATGACTTTTTGCCGGTGTAGGGCAGTCAGGGTTTGGTGTATGGCCTGGAAAAGGGGCAGAATGTGACCCAGGTGAATCCCTTCTTTCTGGCAGAACGCCGGGTTGCTCAGGAGTTTTAGCGGCCGCGTGCCCGGTGCCAATTTCGCCATCTGGAAACCCAAAACATCTCCCTTTTGATCGGTCACTAATGCCTGTGGCCCCAGAACCTGGGGTGGCAAGCGCCGATTCAGGCCTATCTGGAGAAAGTGATTTAGTTTGGCGGCATGGTGTGCTTCTGGCTGGTGGTATAACTTGATAGCCGTTGCGCCAGAGGCAAACACCATCCCTTCCCCCCCAGACTGGATAAGATCGGCGGGGTCGAGGGAGACGGGCTGATGCTGAATGTAGATGGTTTTCATGGGCGGATCTGGTTTAGGAATGAGAACTATAGGGCTTAAGATAATGATTTTGGGTATGGGCTGGCCTTGTGCCTGCCCTGCCACGAGAGGGCAATCACGAGGGTTGCCCGTACAGCCAAAATCTTTTTCTTGAAAAGTAACATCTCAATATTTCGGGGCTGTGGCCGGTCTCCTGACCGAGCCACCAGCGGTCACGGTCAGGAGACCGGCCCGATCCACCCCAAGTTATTGAGAAGATACCTTGAAAACTATAAATACCTTGTTCGCTTGAGGCGATTGCATACTCGGAGTTTCCCCAACCCCAACTCCGCCCCCAGGGGCGGGAAGTTTTTTAAGGCAGTCAAACCGCCAGGCTCAATGGATAAAACCCTACGAACTAAACTGCCAGGCCAACGGCCTCGGTTTGCCACAAGGCAATCGCGCCATCGTCTTCAAAGTTACCTCGTTGTTGGGCTTTTTGGTTGAGCCACCTTTGTAGGGAAAGCGGAGAATGGGGCGCGGCCGCGACCTCATGTAGTAACGGTTCACTCCAGCCATCAGTGGCTACCGCCAGGCAGTTGAGGTGGGCCGGGTCGGTTAAGGTGTGGCTGTGGATGAGGGGTGTATGGTGGCCGCGGCCGTGTAATAAGCGATAAGCCAGATAATCGGGCTGGTTGCCACTTTCCAGGTAGATAACCGTCTCATTGTGGAGGAGATAGCCATCCCCCATCCAGAAAAAGATCGCGGCCGCAGGGGTGTGCACAAATCCCACCAGCGTACAAAGTAGTTGGGTATGGACGAAACGGATCAGATCCGCTTCGCCAGAGAAAGGAATGCTGTGTACAAAACGGTGCAAAAAAGCCAGACAGTGCTGTGCCAGGGTGTGGGGCAGGTCAGGTAAAGGTGTGGTGAGCGTGAGTTGGGGGAGGGTTGCGGCCGCGAATGTGCCTAATAGTTTGGCTCCCACTTCATTGCTAGAAGAAAGAGCCGTTTCTCCCGGAGCACGCCACTTACTCCCACAACCATCCAATACCAGACCAAAACAGCCACCATGCGGCAACTTATCACTCAGGGCAAAATCTTGCCCGTTTAGTTGTACCAGCCGGTGTTGGCGTCCAATGAGGGTAGCATGAGTAAGCATAAGCCAAGGATAGCGTGATATTCCCGCTATATTCATCACGAAATGTTCAAATTGAGAAGTGTTGTTTTGTACTGCTATCCACCAATTGGTGTATACAAGACACGAATACAGTTTAGTGTAAAAGAAACACTTTGTCAACGGTCAAACAAAAATGGGGTGTACGTCAAATCTGTGGATGCCCAGAGAATCGCCGTTGCCTGAGCTTGTCGAAGCCAGCCTGTCGTCTCAGTTCCGTAGGTTATTTAATCCGACGTGGTGCAAAAGTCGGCAAACGGTGCTTAACATTTTGATAACCGGGGTCTTGGGGATTTCAGGGGGTTGACACCATCTGTAGGGGCAACCGTTGTGGTTGCCCTCGGCGGGGCAGGCACAAGGCCAGCCCCTACATCTAGCCGCACCCCACGAATTCCGAAAGAGCCGATAACCGTTCAGTTCAGAGACGATTTTAGGCCGTTTTGGTTACTTCAACGGATTTAGAATGAAACGGACTAAAGACGACCTCTGGAAAATCCGTTGATGTAACCAGACTGAACGTTTACGGAAAACTCAATAGAGAGGGCAGGTACAAGGCCCGCCCTTACATCTCCTGAATTCCCCAAGAAGCACCGCCCTCGCTTTGCTCATCACACACTCATGCAACCTTGCCGAAAGGCCTGCGTAATGTCAGGCACAACCCACAAACATGAGGTGAAACGATGTCTGATGAAACGATTTTGAAAGTAGAAGTTGAAAAAGAAATGATGCAAGATGTACGCAGTTGGGGACCGTGGTTACTCATCGGTGGTGGGATCACATTGTTGGCCTTGAACCTGTTCCACATCAGCCTGATGAATATTATCTGGCCGTTGTTTATTCTGGTGCCGGGGCTGGTGATGCTGTTACCTGCCTACCGTGCCACCGCGCCACAACCGAGCGCCTGGAGTTTCCTGGCTGTGCCAGGGGCCTTCCTTACGCTGATCGGCGTGTTTTTAGTGGCGACCAACTTTGGTCATGGGGAAATTTGGAGTTATGGTTGGACCCTCATGCCCGCTTCGGTGGTTGCTGGGGTAATGTTGATGAACCGACATGATCCCAACCACCCGATTCATGTCAGCGGCCGCAAATTTGTGCGCGGCAGTCTTATCGTTTTCCTGGCTTTGGGGCTGATCATGGAACTACTGGCCTTCTCGACACTCGGACCCTGGTGGCCGGTAGTCTTGATTGTCTGGGGTCTTTACCTTTTCGCCCGCAGTCGCCACGCTTAATGTCCTCTTGCCTCAGCCTTTTCTCCAACAGGGGAAAAGGGCCAGGGCAAAAGGGCCACTGTAGCCTAAAAACAACAACCTCTTAAGGAGAAACATCATGAACGAAGAAAACTTCCAAGAAGAAAGTTACAAAGCAGAAACCAATCACGAAGAACAAGTAACCTGGACTGAAGAGTTCAAGGTAGCCGGGCAAGATTTATGGAACACGGTAAAGAGTCTTTTCCATGAAGTGAATGTACGCCGTATCATCCTCAAAAATGAAGAAAAGCGTGTTCTGCTGGAAATTCCTATCGTGTTAGGTGTCGCCGGGATTGCCTTTTTCCCCTGGTGGTCGGCCATTGCTCTCATTGCCGCCCTGGTGACAGATTGCTCGATTATGGTGGAACGGGTGGGTGATAAACCGCCTGCGGCCGCGTAATACCATAAGCGTTACGCGCAGTACGACGAGCACGGTCAGGAGACCGGCTCGAGCGATGCCGTAACGCCTAACCAAACAGCTAACCCTTGCTTTTATTGACTCAACAGGGTGGTTCGCGCGCCGAAACGTGAACCACCCTGTTTTATTATACTTACCACGGTTATAAAGTGACATTTTGTTAGCGGCAACAGATTGGTAGGTTTGGACTGAAGACCCATCCCCCTTCGATCCCAGAGGGAAGGGGGAAGAAACCTACCGGCGCGGTTTGGCGAGCGGACGCTCGCCAAACCGCGCCGAAAATAGTTCCCCGCCCCTGGGGCGGGGTTAGGGGTGGGGGTAGCCTTGGATAAACCCAACACGACACTAAAGTGAGACGGCGACAGGGGGAAAAAATGTCAGATTATGCCCTTTGACAGTATATTTCCCCATTCTTACTCTGACCCGGGCATGCGCACATTTGCTTCGGTTATTACTCTAAGGAACACACCGATGGAAAACTACATTGATGTCAATCAGGTACTTGGTTATAACTTCCCGCCCCTGTCCTTTCATTACACAGCAAAGGATGTTTCGTTGTATGCGTTAGGTGTGGGCGCGGCCGCAGACCCCCTCGACCTCACCGAATTAAAATTCGTTTACGAACTTAGCCCCCAGTTTATCCCTTTGCCCACGATGGCTGTTACGTTTCCGTTTGATGCCATTGGCAATATCACCTCGGTGCCAGGGATGCGCTTCAACCCGATGATGCTTTTACACGGAGAACAGCAATTAGAGTTGTTGCGGCCGCTTCCTACCCAGGCTACCCTTACCAATGAAGCCAAAATCACCGATGTTTTTGACAAAGGCAGTGGGGCTTTGATTATCATTGAAGCCGCCAGCAAAAATGCGGCAGGTGAGACACTCGCCATTAATCGCTCTTCTATTTTTATTCGCGGACTGGGTGGTTTTGGTGGCGACCGTGGCCCCGCCGGGGTAAAAAACCAGGCTCCAGACCGCGCCCCCGATGTCGTACACATCCAAAAAACATTGCCCAATCAGGCTTTGCTCTACCGCCTGGCCGGAGATCCCAACCCCTTACACGCCGACCCGGCTATGGCGGCCTGGGGTGGTTTTCCCCGCCCCATTCTGCACGGGCTTTGCACCTTTGGCTTTGCTGGCCGGGCCGTGCTAAAACATTTTGCTGATAATGATCCAAGTCGTATCCAGCGAATTGGTTGTCGTTTTACTCGTCATCTGTTTCCGGGTGAAACCCTGGTTACGGAGATGTGGCAGGATGAGGCCAACCAGGTTTTGTTCCAGGTGCGCGTGCAAGAACGAGATGAGATTGTGTTGGCGAACGCGGCCGCGGTGTTACGAGAATCGTAAACTTAGTAACCATCTAAAAATAACTTCCCGTTTTGCTGTGGCCGGTCTCCTGACCGTGCTTGTTGTGGCCCGGCGGGGACACCGGCTACAGCACCTGAGTTGTAGGGATATGGCTTTAGAAAGCGGGGCAACTATACTGTCAAAGGGCATAATCTGACATTTTTTCCCCCTGTCGCCGTCTCCCTTTATCGTCGTGTTGGGTTTATCCAAGGCCACCCCCACCCCTAACCCTGCCCCCAGGGGCGGGGAACTATTTTCGGCGCGGTTTGGCGAGCGGACGCTCGCCAAACCGCGCCGTGGGGTTTCCCCCCTTCCCTCTGGGATCGAAGGGGGATGGGTCTTCAGTCCAAACCTACCAATCTGTTGCCGCTAACAAAATGTCACTTGATGACTGTGGTAAGTATATGTACCAGCAATATTCAATCTAGTTTGCTCCTGGCTTTTACTGTTTTTGTTTTCACAAGAGTTCCCCACGGGCCTATGGCGCACCAAAAGGGATGAAAATCTGTAGGACAATTTGGTAAATTGTCCACCGGGCGATTTACCAAAGGGTGTGTTTCATTTCGGTTGAGGGGTTTCGTGGGTACGGGCAACCCTTGTGGTTGCCCCACACGGGCCAGGCACAAGGCCTGCCCGTACATCGGCTGTCAACCCCCTGAATTCCCAAAGACTCATTATTCAACTCATTTAAAACACACCCTTTACCAAATCGCCCTACATTTTCGTAAGCCGTAGAACAGCCTTTCAGGCTGTTCTACGGCTTACGTCGCTTTCCATTTGAACGGTTTGTCCTTTGTGCGGCGACACCAAAACATGGTGATCCATGTCAGGGTTGCCTTATGATCCAGTTAAAGACACCGAAGGAAAAAGAGAACTCCCCACTACTGCCATCGTCCCACACCAGAGAAGCGTTCAGCGTTGTGCCATCAAACTTATTGTAATATTGATCACAGCCAAAACTCCACCCCGAAGGCAGGGTCGTTGTTGTCCCATAACATCGTTGCCACCCAACAAACGGATCTGTTTTGAGCGTCCCATTGCGTCCTAACATCTCACCGGTCTTGTACTTAGAACTGCCGCCAGCAGACAGTTGGGTAACGGCAAAGCCTACGACAGCACCGCGTCCCGTATAGGGCTGAAAGGCAATCACGGCTCCATGGTCAAGTGTGGAATTAGGCGAATGCACGTTGCCGCTACAAGAAAGCACAGTACTTGAGAGAGTGCAGGTAACAGTAGACCCATCTGGTTGGATAATCTCAACAATTTGGCTGGCTGTTGCCGGAGCCAGATAATAAACCGGTGTGGCGGTGGGGGTAGGGGTTGAGGTACGGGTGGGCGTTGCGGTGGGCGTGGGGGTTGCTCTTGAACTTGATGTGGATGTTACAGCCACAGGTGTCAATGTCGGTATGGGGGTCGCCGTCGTGGTAGGGGTAGATGTCATGGTTGCTGGCAGGGGAGTAGCAGTGGGTGTGATGGGTTGGCCCGGGTTTACTCGTGCCAATTGAACTGCATCGGCCGCAACAATAAAACCTACGCCATCATCGTCAAGGGTCTGGTTACTGACCCGAATGTATTCGCTATCGCTTTCAAAAGAAAACTGGTAACGACCAATATAAACCCAACGATCCTGGTGGGATTCATTGGGATAAGCGGCCTGTACCACAATAGCAGTTTGGGGTGGCATCAGGTCTGAGATGATTGTGTATTCTGCTCCTCGCGTCAGGGAAATCTGGTTGGTCCAGGTAATTTCGGGGATATGCACATACACATCATACCAGCCCGCTTCCGTTAATTCATTCGGTGTAATCTGCCAGAATGCTTCGCAAATGGACGGTACATGAGCCACGGCATAATGAAACCCACCATAAAGTCCCCCTGTGGCACTTTCTTCGACACAGGGTACCGGCTCAAATGTACCAAATTCCGGATCAGCATCATCTATCGTTCTTGCCGCAACTGGTGCAGATGGTTCAGCGATAGGTGTACCGCCGGGGTATTGAGCATTAGCATTGGGATTGGCGGGGTAATCAAGCCATATATCATAACTGGTTGCGCCGGTAAGTGTTCGCGGTGTAGGTGTTGGCGATCCCCCTGGTGTGGCATATGGTGTGAGTGTCACATTATAAACAGCCCAGGGATCAGACATAATGCCATTTATCCAGCCATAAGGGTTAACGGGCTTGCCCAGGTAGCGAAGCTCAAAGTGCAAATGGGCGGCACATAATGGATTGTTCTCAACATCTGGGCAAGTACCGGTTACCGCACCTGTATTACCACTAATACCTAAAATCCCTTCTCTGTTCTCCGGATCAACTAGAATATCTTGCCCGAATTGCACGGTTAGTGAACTAAGGTGCCCGTAAATGGTCTCATAATCTGCCTGCCCCTCTTTATGCTCTAGTTTGACATAAAGTCCATAACCTGCGCGGTGGTTATCTCTATCAGACCAGTCAGCATAAATGACTTCGCCGGGGTATGCCGCCAAAACAGGTTGGTAGTGAAGGTTATAATCTATCCCTGTATGCTGATCATAACCATAGGAACTGCTATCATCGTTTGTCGAAGATCCATCATAATGTCTCGTAATATCGTTACCATCTTCATCACTATTCGCTTGTAGTCGCCAAAGGGGAAGTTCGTGATCGAAAACCTTAAGCACACTTACATCACCGTAATAAATTGGCCCAAGAAAAGGCAATGGGTCACTAATCGCTTGTGTATTCTCTACGGCTGAAGAATAAATCAACAGAAGAGTAGTGACACAGATAAGATGATTGATGATTGTAATGAGAAGGTATTTCTTTTTCATGGTATATCCTTGTTTACGCTCTCTTATTAATCCTTAGATACGGGAAGCCAAAACACAGAATTAGGTGGTGTCATTCCCTCATTTGGAGGTAATAGCAAGTGAGTACCACCATCTTCTATAGATAAGACATTTAACGCAGTTCCACTTGGATAGATCAACCAATTACTATCTGGTGACCAGCGTACCCAATCAACAGAAAATCCCAACTGGTAGTCACGTTGTTCAGTAGAAGCTGGAGCAATCATCAAAATACCGGCGTACTCCCCCACTCTATAGCCAGCGGCTACATATTTTCCGTCTGGTGACCAAAATGGTTCAGAAATATAGTCAGCGTTAAAAAGTTCTTTCTCTGTTCTTGTCTCAGTATCCCAAATAAATAGTGAAGTATTTTGTGTATAGGCTAAGGAGTAGCCATCTGGTGACCAATTGCTAAAGTAAAATTGCTGTTCAGAACCCAATGTAATAAGGTCAAGCGTGTTGACATCAAGTACAAACAAGCCCTTGTAATTTTCACGACTAAAAACCAAAGATTGACCGTCAAAAGACCATTTAAAATTAACAAAATTGCGGCCAACATTTTCTGCAAGCTTAACAAACTGGCGTTGATTTAAGTCGAACAACATCACATCAGTAGATACTTCCATAAAGCGATTATCAGGTAAGCCAACACTTTGTATGACAATCAAAGCTATTGATTGGCCATCCGGTGATACTTGAACATGGGATATATAGTTGTAGGGTTCACCTTCAATTGGATTTGGCGGATTATTTGTTAAAGCTTCTAAAAAGAGACCATCGGTGTTAATCAGAAGCAAGTTAGTATCATCAGCATATATAATTCCTTGTTGGTCTGGGAGCCAGGAAAGATCGTTAAATTTTTCGCTACCGTTCACTGGGGTTAACAAGTGATCTTGCAGGTTAAAAAGATACATTTTATGGACAAATTCGCTCTCAGAAACCCGCATAGCGAAAACACCACCACTTGACGAAGGGTAAATTTTGGATACTAGACCTATAGGAAGTGGTTGAATCGTCCAGTCATCTGGCTGACTGCCTGGAAGAGCCAAAAATAAGTTATTAACTATCTCTAACCCCGGTCCTGGTTCTGATGAATCTGACTTAGGAGTTTGGGTAAAAATAACCGAACCGGGGGCAAAAGGAACTGTATGAGTAGAAACAATTGTCGGCGTTTCCACAGGCAGTGAAGGAAGTGGTGATACGGTTAAAGTAGCCGTAGGCACAGATACCGTCAGCGTAGGCGTCGGTAAAAGTGTCTCTACCGGAGTGCCTGTCATAACTGGAGTAGGCAACTCCTCGGTAGAAGCGGTGGCAACCAGAGTGGGTAAAGGCGTTGCCGTGCAACCAACAAGAATCAGTGTCGTCAGCAAGATCAGAATAAACGATGTCCGTTTCATGATTCACCTTGTCCGAATAACAACGAGGTAGGCAAGGACGCAAAGCGTCTGGGGGAGCATTCCACGTAGAACGTGGAATGAGCAGGGAGCGAGCAGGTAATACTTTCCTGCTTAATGTATAGGGTTACTCTTGAATGGTAGAATGAAGCCAGAATACGGACTGAGGTGGGTTCATCTCTTCATTGGACGGCAACAACAGATAACTGATGCCATCTGCAATTGAAAGAACCTGTAAAGCTGTTCCTGCCGGATAAACAAGCCATTGATTATCTGGGGACCAACGAAGCCAATCTACGGAAAAACCTAATAAATACTCTTGTTGCTCACCTGTTGCTGGATCAAGGAGCATAATCCCTGCTCGTTCCTCTACTCTGAAACCAATGGCTATATAATTCCCGTCTGGAGACCAATATGGCTTGCTGATATGCTCCCCTTGAGTAAGCTCTCGACTCATGCGACTCTGTTTGTCCCATAGTGATAAAGTTGTATGATGTGCATAAGCAAGTAACTGCCCATTTGGTGACCAATTACTAAAATAGGGGGCAACTAAATCATCACCTAATGTCAAAACTTCCAAGCGATTGACATCAAAAACATATAGACCTTTATTGTGCTCGTGGGTAAAAACAAATAATTCACTATCCACCGCCCACTGAAGATCAACAAAGTAACTGCCAACATTATCAGCGACGATAACATGTTGATGTTGCTCTATGTCGAATAGTCCCAGGTCCCTGGATGTGGGCAGAAATCCGTTATCAGGTAAACCTATGCCACGCATTACCTTTGTAGCTATCCACAATCCATCGGGGGACACTTCTAAATCAGTAAAATAAGTGTAAGGTTCACCATCAATGGGGGATGGGTTATCAGTTAGAGCTTCTACTAAAAGATCACTGGTATCAACTGAGAACAGGTTAGCTGACTTAGCGTATAGAACGGTTTGACCATCGGGCCACCAGGAAAGATCAGAAAATTTTTCCGTGTCAGGAACGGGTATCAATTGTTTATTCAATAAAAAATACAGAGCTAATTGTTCTACCTGGAAGTTGTCAATATACCTCATGGCTAAAGTCGTTTCATCAGGAGAAGGGTGAATTTCCCATACTAAACCGACAGGCAACGGCGTAATAGTCCAGGCATCGGGTTGACTTCCCGGAATAGCCCAAAATAAGTTATCCACTATCTCTAATCCCGGTCCTGGTTCTGATGACTTTGACTTAGGGGTTTGGGTAAAAATGACCGAACCGGGGGCAAAAGGAATTGTACGAGTAGAAACAATCGTTGGCGTTTCTGTAGGCAGTGAAGGAAGTGGTGATATGGTTAAAGTAGCAGTGGGCACAGGTACCGTCAGCGTAGGCGTCGGTAAAAGTGTCTCTACCGGAGTGTTTGTCACAAGTGGGGTAGGCAAGTCCTCGGTGGAAACTGTGGCAACCAGGGTGGGTAAAGGCGTTGCCGTGCAACCAACAAGAATGAGAGTCAGCAACAAAGTCAAAACAAGTGATGTCCGTTTCATGGTTCACCTCGGTATGGCCCGGCGGGGACACCGGCCACAGCATCTGAGTTGTAGGGATACGACTTTAAGAAGCGGGGGCAACGAGCCACACGGGATGGCGGGTGATCAATCCTGGTGGGCTGATGGCAACAGGACTCTCTCCAGGTTGGAGAAGCCAGACGGCATCACCGGCGGTAAAGGCCAGTTGTTGACCATCCAGCGACCAGACCGGATCATACACCAGCGTTGCGCTGAATTGGGTCAGGGGGATGACCGTGCCGGTGTGGATGTCTACCTGATAAATGTTGCTGTGCAGGAGTTCGGCGTAATACGTGGCGCGTGTCGAGTTGGGGTTTTCCCGTTTGATGTAGGTAAGTGTCGCCCCATCGGGCGACCAGACGGGTGGGTAGCCATGCCCGGCATCTACTTCGTCCAGGCGCACGGCGGGTTCACCTTGCGCTCCGGCCAGCCATAATTCGCCAAGTGTAGAATAAGAATCATGTTCTTCATGCAATAACTGCACATAAAGGCCAAAACCTAAATAATGATTAGAAGGATGGTGCCAGTTAGCCACAGTGACTTTACCATCCGCGGCCGCAAGCACAGGTTCATATTTCATGATAATGTCTATACCAGCATGTTCATCATATCCATAGTTATCAGGATAATAGGTAGGAGCCGCAGTAGGTACCACACTAGGCAATGGTGTAGCAACAGGTGTTACAGTAACAGGATCGTGTTGCACACCATCATGGTGCAAAACCCAATTATTGGTGTCACTACAAACGATTGCACATGGCAAGTCATGATCAAAAACATTGGTAACAACTTTTTGCCCGTAATAAATCGGCCCGAGAAATGGCACTGGAGGTTCTTGACCTTGAAAAAGTGCATATGCAGGAATCCTTTCGCCCCCCCCTCTTGTAAATAACCAAATAATGACTACCCAAGAGGTTGTTTGTATGATTACGGTCCAGAGAGTATTCTTTTTGTTCATCTCAATTTCCCTCAAATTACGGCGTTTTTTCATTGATCAGCTAACCATAAAATTTGTTCTGGCGAGCGAGTATTAACGGGCATCTCCAGTAACAACTGGGTCTCATTCCCGTCTCTATGAACGATATAAAGACCTGACAAACCATCCTGGATACCCCAAAACAACAACCATTCACCATCGGGTGACCACGCAAGTAACTCATTAGCTTGTAAATCTTTTCCGGTCAGTAATTGGGTAACATTTAGTGTGGTTGTATCTATCAAGGACAAAGTATTCAGATTATTACATACACACGTAACAGCTAAGTCTTGTCCATTAACCGACCAAATAGGATTACCAATATGCTCTCCTTCGAAAAGAAGGGTTGTTGTCATTGTGCTAGTTTCCAACATGAACAAACTTGTTTGTTGCTCAGTGCGATGTAGGTAAGCTAGATGAGAACTGTCAGGCGACCAGGAAGGTTTGTTAAATGCATAATCGTCCAGGAATACAATTTCATATTCATCTAAACTAACGACTAGAATGCCTCGATCAACCAACTTATTTGACACAAACCATTTGCTGTCTGGAGACCAGAACATACTGGTAGGACTGGTTAATTGATCCGTCATGACTTCTTTCATTAAGTCAGTACTAGTATCAAAAAAAACAATTCTTCCAGAGGAGTCATTTAGATGAATAGCTAAAAAATTACCATCAGGTGACCAATTCAGGAAACCTATATGTTTAGGAAATTCATCCATTAATGGTGTAGGAGCCAAGTCTGTTAGCGAAACTTTCCATACCGTTTTATCAACCCCATAAATTAGAGCCTCGTTATCAGGTACCCAACTTAATCCACCAATACCAAAATAATGATCGGCAACCAAAACTTGAAAATCTTGGGTTACTAAGTTGTATACATAAATGGAATTGCGATCCCAGAAACTATCGCCATCCGAATCTTTTTGCACGGTAAAAGCTAACATCGTTTGGTCAGGAGAAAGAGCCACTGACGGAAAACTTGGTGCTTCATAGGACAGGTCAAGCCATTCATCCAAGACCGTTTCAACCGAGCCGTTTGCAGGGGTAATAACAAATAAGTTCTCTTTGGGTTCTGAGCCTGGTTCACCAGGTCTTTCTAATATTGTTGGGTCCCAAAAGAAAATAATTTGCCCGGTTGGCATAGGGTTAAGACTAGGGGGGGCGGTCGGCAAGATAGTGGTCGGTGTAAGCGTAGGTACATCTGTCGGCGGGGAAGGGATTGTCGCCGGGGAAGTTGCGGTTTCGATAACGGCAACGATCTCTGTAGGGGTTAAAGTTGGCGTCGTGGTTTCCGTTGCCGGTATAGAGGAAGTGGCCGTAGGGGCTGGCGTGGCCGTACAGCTTACTAACACCAGGATCAGCAACAAAGTCAAAACAAGTGATGTCCGTTTCATGGTTCACCTCGGTATGGCCCGGCGAGGACACCGGCCACAGCCCTTAAGTTGTATGGATACGGCTTTAAGGAGTAGGGGCAACAAGCCACACAGGATGGCGGGTGGCTTCATACGTTCCGGCGGGTAAGGGGAGTAAGGTTTGGGCTGTGCCCGCGGCCGCGACCAACCACACCTGTTGTTCATCTGTCTGGCGAAACAAAAACCAGTTTCCACCCGGTGACCAGTCCATAAAATAACCTCGTGTGCCGGTGGCGGGTTCCGCTCCCGGATTATGCCAATCAAAAATACGCACAAAGAGATCGGCTTCACAATTATATTGCACGGCCACATAACGTCCATGAGGGGAAGCTGTCAGGCTATCAGTGAGGCAACTGGCGGGATCGGGCTGGCTGAAAAAGGCAAGGGGAGAAAAACTTTCTGCCAGTGCTCCATCGGGGGTTAAAGGGTAAGCCAAAAGGTTTACCGGCAGTTCGCTGGAAGGCACTCCCCCCTGGTCTGTGGTTAAACCGGGATAGGTGGCAAAAGCCAGATGAGAGGCCAGCCACGCCTATGGCGTGGCTGGCCCGGGGATAATAGCTTGATTGGAGATGAGGTTGGTGGGAAGGATAGCCACATAAGCCAACAAAACAATCGCCGTAAAAACAATCGTGCCACCATTCAGGAACCAAAGAAAACGTTGACGCATGGTTTTTATCCTTTATTCAGTTGATTACAGCATTTAAAAGAAGTGCAAAGAATACTGTTAATTCTATCAGAGTTTAACGAGAAAAAGCAAATTCTGCCTAAACTGCGGCCGCGCCGTCAGTTCGACGAGACAGGCAAAAGAAGCCATAATCAGGCCAGTTTGCTAGGCAAATTGTAAATGGTGAATCGTGAATGGTGAACGCACCACACTGGTTACTGATTACTGTTCACTTCCCCCACCATAGGAGAATCTCGTATGAAACCCAAACCCCTTATTCGCTGGCCTCTTTTTTTACGTGGCTGGCTTTTACTGTTCCTGTTAGGTTTGGCCGGAACCGCGGCCGCGACGCCCCCCACCCAAAGTGAAGACCCGGCCTCGCTCCCCCCGCCGGAATCCGTCACCATCGCCGGAACACTCCAGCCCGAAGTCGGCTGTTCCGGCGTCTGGAACACCACCTGCGAAGAAAGTTCGCTCACCTACGACGCCGAAGATGATCTCTGGCTGGCGACGTGGGAGCTACCCGCCGGTTACTACGAATACAAAGCCGCTCTTAATGGCTCCTGGGAAGACAATTACGGCCTCAACGCCGAATATTACGGCCCCAACATCCCCCTGGAACTGGCCGAAGATACCACCGTCACCTTCTGGTACGACCACAAAACCCGTTGGGTTAGCGACAGCGTCAACAGTCTGTTTGTCATCGTGGCTGGTAACTTCCAATCAGAGTTAGGCTGTGCTGAAGATGGACTGGCCGATTGTTACCAATCACTCCTGCAAGACCCCAACGGTGATGGCATCTACACCTTCGTCACCGGCAGTATCCCGCCCGGCGATTATGAAGTGACCGGTATCCTGCCCGGCGCGGAGCAGGCCCTTCCCTTCACGCTGACCGAGGGGCAGGCCATCCTGTTCACCTACAACCCGGCAGACGGAACCCTGGAAACGACGATTGGTAATGCGGCGGAGATGATCACGGTCGCGGCCGCGCCCACCGGTCTCCCCGCCCCCGCCACCGCCACCCCCAACACCGTCACCATCCCCGGAACCATCCAGAGCGTGCTCGGCTGTCCCGGTGACTGGTTACCCGACTGTGACCTCACCTACCTGGTCTTCGACGAAGAAGATCAGCTGTGGACGGCCACCTTCACCATTCCCGCCGGAGATTACGAATACAAAGCCGCCATCAACGACACCTGGGACATCAACTTTGGCCTCAACGCCGAACCCGGCGGCCCCAACATCCCCCTCTCCCTGGCCGAAGAGACCGCCGTCACCTTCTTCTTTGACCCGTACACCGGCTGGGTTGCCGACAGCGTCAACAACCTGGTCGCCAACGTGCCCGGCAGTTTCCAGGCCGCCATCGGTTGCCCCGAAGATTGGATGCCCGCCTGCCTGCGCTCCTGGCTCCAGGACCCTGACGGCGACGGCACCTTCACCTACATGACCGACAAAATCCCCGCCGGTGAATACGAAGCCAAAGTCGCCATCAACCAGGATTGGGGTGAAAATTATGGCGAAGGGGGGTCTGCCGGGGGGGCCAATATCCCATTCTCCGTGCCCGAAAACAATACGCCTATGGTCTTTAACTACGATTCCGCTTCCCATCTCCTGACCATCCGCGCCCTGAGTGAAGGGGCGGCCCAGGGTAACATCAAACAACCCAAGGCCCATTGGGTCTCGGCCAACACCATCGCCTGGGAGATCGAACCCGCTCCCGGCAACACCTACAAATTCCATTACACCCCCACCGGCGGCGCATTGAGTCTGGCACTCGATGGGGTAACGGGTGGGGCCAGCCTGCCCCTCACCGTGGATCCCAACGGCCTGAGCGACGCCATCAAAGCCAAATTCCCCCATCTGGACGATTACACCGCCCTGACCTTCAATCCCGATGACCTGGATCAGGTGCGTATCGCTTTGAAGGGGCAAGTGGCCGTCTCCGCTTACAATAGCGATGGGGAACTGCTCGATGCCACCGGCCTGCAAATTCCCGGCGTGTTGGATGATCTATACACCTACGATGGGCCATTGGGCGTGACCTACGAGGGGGATGTGCCCACCTTGCGCGTCTGGGCACCCACGGCGCGGGGAGTCAAATTGCACCTGTTTACGGACGCCAACACCGAATCCAGCGACGTTGTCCCCATGCGGATTGACCCGGATACCGGCGTCTGGAGCGTTACCGGTGAACCGGGCTGGAACGGCCTGTTCTACCTCTACGAAGTGCAGGTATTTGTTCCGTCCACCGGGGCTGTCGAGACCAACCTCGTCACCGACCCGTACTCCATTAGCCTGTCTACCAACAGCACTCGGAGCCAGATCGTCAACCTGAACGACCCCGCCCTCATGCCCGAAGGCTGGACAACGCTGGAAAAACCCCCATTGGCCGCCCCGGAAGACATTGTGGTGTATGAACTGCACATCCGCGATTTCAGTGCCAATGATCCCACCGTGCCCGCCGAGCATCAGGGCAAATATCTGGCCTTCACCGACGTTGAATCCAATGGGATGCAACATCTGATCAGTCTGGCCCAGGCCGGTCTGACCCATCTGCACCTGCTCCCCTCGTTCGACATCGCCACCATTGAAGAAGATAGTTCGCTGTGGGTGGAAGCGGATCCCGCAGAATTAGCCGCCCTGCCCGCCAACTCCGAGGAGCAACAGGCCATCCTCGCCCCCCTGCGTGACACCGATGGCTTCAACTGGGGGTATGACCCGTACCATTACAATGTGCCCGAAGGCAGTTACGCCACCGACCCCAACGGCGCGACCCGCATTTTGGAATATCGCCAGATGGTGCAATCGCTCAACCAGAACGGCCTGCGCGTGGTGGCCGATGTGGTGTACAACCACACCAACGCCAGCGGCCAGAGTGACCGCTCGGTGCTGGACCGGATTGTGCCCGGTTATTATCATCGGTTGAACAGTAGCGGCCGCGTCGAAACCAGCACTTGTTGCCAGAACACCGCCAGCGAACACAACATGATGCGGAAACTCATGATTGACTCGGCCGTGCTCTGGGCCACCGTCTACAAAATTGACGCCTTCCGCTTCGACCTGATGGGCCACCACATGCGCGACGACATGATCGCCCTGCAAGACGCCCTGCACAGCCTCACGCTTGAAGAAAACGGCGTAGACGGTTCGAGCATCTACATCTACGGCGAAGGCTGGGACTTCGGCGAAGTGGGCGGCAACAACCGGGGCATCAACGCCACCCAACGCAACATGGCCGGAACCGGTATCGGCACGTTCAACGACCGCCTGCGCGACGCCGCTCGTGGGGGTAGCCCGTTCGGGGGTCAGCAAGAGCAAGGGTTCATCAATGGCCTCTACACCGACCCCAACGCCACCGACCAGGGTTCACCGGCCATTCAACTCAACCAACTGCTCCACTTCGCCGATCTGGTACGGGTTGGTCTGGCCGGGAACTTGATGGATTATGAGTTCATCAACGCCGACGGCACGTTGACGACCGGCCTGGGGGTGGATTACAACGGCAACCCCGCCGGATACACCAGCGACCCGCAGGAAAACATTGTCTACATCTCCAAACACGACAACGAAACCCTGTTCGACATCATCCAGTACAAAGCCCCGCTGGAAACGAGTATGGCCGACCGGGTGCGGATACAAAATCTGGGTAACTCGATTGTCATGTTCAGCCAGGGGGTGCCATTCTTCCAGGCGGGCGACGACATGCTCCGCTCCAAATCGTTGGATCGCAACAGCTACAACTCCGGCGACTGGTTCAACCGGCTGGATTTCAGCTACCAGACGAACAACTGGGGTGTGGGTCTGCCGCCCTCAGGTGACAACCAGGGGATGTGGCCGGTGATGGAAATGTTGCTGGGCACAGAAGGGTTGACCCCCGGCGCAGCGGACATCATGCAGGCGGTGACGGTCTTCCGTGAACTCTTGCAAATCCGCGCTAGTTCTCCCCTGTTCCGCCTGCAAACCGCCGAAGATGTGCAGAACCGGCTCGTCTTCTACAACACCGGCCCGGATCAAATCCCCGGCCTCATCGTGATGAGCCTGTCGGACATGGTGGGCGCGAATCTGGACCCGAACTATGGCATGATTGTGGTGCTGTTCAACGCCACCCCGGAGACACAATCGTTCACGCTGGCCGATGTGGCCGGGTTGACGTTCAGCTTGCACCCCGTCCAGCAGAACTCCTCTGATCCGGTGGTGCAGACGGCCAGCTACAACGCCGCCAATGCCGCCTTCACCGTACCCGCCCGCACCACCGCCGTGTTTGTCCTGGCGGAAGCGGATGTACCGGTTGTTGCGGAACCCACTGAGGAAGCGGCCGCGGAACCGACCCAAGAACCGGCGGCAGAACCCACCGAGGCCACCGTTGAGGAACCGGTCACGGAAGTGACTCCCGAAACCGAAGCGGTAGAAACGGTTGAGGAACCAGAACCGGAATCGAACTCGACTGGCCTGCTGGTTGGGTTGGGGGTAGGAGCGGTAGCGCTGGGCGGCGCGGCCGCGTACCTGGCCCGTCGCCGTTCTGCCCAATAACCAATAACCAATAACGAAAAACGCCCGTTGGCACAACCAACGGGCGTTTTTTTATGGTAGGGGTGGGGCAACCGGGGGAAACATGGACATAGCACTATAACTTCTTCTCCCGGTTGCCTCACCCCGGTTGACCCAACCACCACCCCCTAACCCGTGCCAGGTATGAGATGAACCATAACCAGCTATTGACGAACCATTTTTGCCCCGCTAAGATGGTGACATGGCACTCACGATTGAAATACCCCAAGATATTCTCACATCTTCCCGCTTAACGATGGATGAATTAAAGCAGGAGATGGCCGTTTTGTTGTACCAGCAAAACCGTCTTTCGGTGGGTAAGGCGCGTGAACTGGCGGGAATGTCGCTGTGGCAATTCCGCCAACTGTTAGCTTCACGGCTGATTCCGGTTCACCTGGATGAAGAAGATGTGCTGGATGAATTGGACACTTTGGAAAGATTAGGTCGCCTGTGATCGTTGTCAGCAACACCTCACCGCTGACCAATTTAGCCGCCATTGGTCAGTTCCACCTGTTACAAGAACTGTATGGTCAAATTCACATTGCCGATGGGGTGTGGGCGGAGTTAAATGCTCGCGGCCGCGCCTGGCCTGGCAGTCAACAGGTTGCTTCGTCACCCTGGGTAATACGCCAAACGGTGCAAAATCACGCGCTGGTCACTTCTCTGCAACGTGATTTGGACAGGGGGGAATCGGAGACCATTGCCCTGGCGGTTGAGTTACAAGCAAATCTTGTTCTCCTGGATGAAAAAGATGGTCGCCAGATGGCGCAACGTTTTGGCTTGAACATGGTGGGCGTGCTGGGTGTTTTGTTGGAAGCAAAGAAAAAGAACCTGGTGGGGGAGTTGCGGCCGCAATTGGACGCTTTACGACAATCGGCTGGGTTTTATTTGAGCGACAAGGTCTATCGGCAGGTTTTGCGACTGGCCGGGGAGTAGTGTGGCCGCGTACCTGGCCCGTCGTCGTTCTGCCCAATAACCAATAACCAATAACCAATAACGAAAAACGCCCGTTGGCACAACCAACGGGCGTTTTTTTATGGTAGGGGTGGGGCAACCGGGGGAAACATGGACATAGCACTATAACTTCTTCTCCCGGTTGCCTCACCCCGGTTGACCCGACCAACAACCCGCCCACCACCGGGGCGAGGCAGGTGGGATGCAAATTGAACCGCTGCCCCGCCCCTACGCATTACCCATCACGCGGCGTAGGGGTGGGGCAACCGGGGGGATCATTGGTACAACGGGTGACATTGGTTCCCGGTTGCCTCACCCCGGTTTACCCAACAACACCCTGGCGGCCCATCACCGGGGCGAGGCAGGTGGGAGACCAGATCATGGTGAAATGACGAGGTCAACCCCACCTGCCCCGCCCCTACGATAATGTGATGGCGGGCCAGACCTGACAGGTTTTCGGAAAACCTGTCAGGTCTGAAAAAGCCAAAAAATTTGATCGCGCTACGCGCGAGGGGAGTGCTGGCTTCGCTACCGCTGCGCCAGCAAAGAACAGAGGCCAGAGATCATTGAGATGGGGGACGACGCACCACCCGACAGCCGAGATTGACGTTACGATTAACAAGGGGGGAGCGATTACGGCAGGCCGCGCGCGCGAAGTCCTGACTGAAGTTCCACGACCCGCCGCGCACCACGCGCCGGTTAGCATCCCCTTCATGCGGGGTAGCCGTCCACTCCCACACATTCCCTGCCATATCCACACACCCATAAGGGCTATCCCCTCGCGGCGAGAATTGCCCTACCGGTGAGGTTTCCCCCAACCCGGCTTCGTATGTGTTGGCATATCCCTCCTGCCACTCACCCCAGGGATATTCCCGCCCATCCGTGCCCCGCGCTGCTTTTTCCCACTCCTGCTCCGTTGGCAGCTCCTTTCCCGCCCAATCCGCATACGCCTTTGCATCGTGCCAACTAATCAGCACCACCGGATGGTTTTCCTTGCCTGCGGGAAAGGTGCGCTTTTTCTCATCCCAGTTATACGGTTTGGCCCAACCCTCATTAACCAGTGGAACCGGGTGTTTGGGGTTGGCATCCAGAAATCGTTTGTACTCGGCATTGGTCACGGGGGTTTTATCTATCCAGTAACCATCCAGGTAAATTTTCTCTTTCTTCTCCCCATACAAAAATTCCCCGGCAGGCACATACACCATCACCTTGCCATCCTTCTCCCACACCTGCGTCTCCCCCGCCTTTGGTGTCACTGATTTAGCCGGTTCTCCGCGCAAGGTTTGTGTCAGTTGGGCCAGCCCTGTTCCATAATCATTCTGGAAGGAAATCCAGTGATAGGTTTGCCACAGGGGTGGGCGGCGCGTCGGTTGTACGTCCAGGGGGATAAACTGAATTTCGCCTTGCTGTTCCAGGTGTATGGCGGCATCAGTCTCGCGGCGTACCCAAGAAGATTGGGCCGCAGAAGGGGTTAAGACCAGCAAAAAGATGCGACTTTCTTCCAGCCCCCGATTCACTGCCGTGACCCATTGTTCACCGGGGTAGATGCTCTGCGGTGCAATCCAGATGTCCCAACCCTGTCGGCGCAGATCGGCCGCCAGCCGTTGGGCAAAAGCGGCGTCCTGATGGGCATGACTGACAAAAATCTGGCGTGGGTTTTGTACCAGTGGGGCCAACGAAGAAATAGCCGTCGGCTGATATAAGGGGGTGTTTGGCTCAGGCCAATGGGCCAGGGGGCGACGTTGGCGACACAACGCCAATAAATGTTCCACCCGTCCGGTTCGTTCACAGAAGGCAACCAGTTCCCGTATTCGGGCCGACAACCCTTCACCGGCTAAATCATCATAACCAATCGCCAGCTCAAAACAGAGGGTGCGAAACTCTTCTAAATTGAAATGGCGGTGGATTAGGTCGCGTATCTGGATCAGGCGTTCGTGTTCTGGGGGCATGGGCATATCGGTATATTGGTGTATTAGTGTATTGGTTATCAATAGCCCGCGAGATGGGTGGTGCAAAAGGTTGGGGCGTGGGGGTAGTTTAACGCAGGTGGGTGATTGGTTCAACGCTGTACAATAATCGAAAATTGAAACTTTTCGAGTCTTCGGGATTTCAGGGGGTTGACACCATCTGTAGGGGCAACCCTTGTGGTTGCCCTCGACGGGGCAGGCACAAGGCCCCTTCATTTAGTCATACCCAACGAATTCCGAGAGACCCTAATTTTCTTTGTTACCTCGTCATGCTATAATAATCAACATATCCCCCCCGGTAGCTTCGGCGAAAGGGTGCGAGGCCGTCCGTAAGGGCGGCTTCTGTGTTTTATGGAGAGTTTGTCTTGAAAACGAATATTTATGTTGACGGTTTCAACCTCTATTATGGAGCTTTGAAGGGAACGCCCTACCGTTGGTTAGATATTTACAAATTGTGTCGCATCATGTTGCCGCAAGATTCAATTCATCAGATCAAATATTTTACGGCATTGGTCACACCTCGTCCTAAAGACCCCGATCAACTCACACGCCAACAAACCTATCTTCGTGCTTTGCAAACAACGCCTGGCCTGGAAATCATTTACGGTCACTTTCTCACTCACGAAATTTTGATGCCTCTGGCACCGCCCCAGACTGGTTATGCTAAAGTCGTCAAAACTGAGGAAAAAGGGTCCGATGTCAATCTGGCTCTTCATCTTTTGAGTGATGGCTATAAAAACGGGTATGATCTGGCTGTCATCATCTCCAATGATTCAGATTTATTGTCGCCTATCCAGTTTGTGAAAAAAGAATTAGGCAAGAAGATTGGCATCTTGAACCCTCAGAAGCATCCCAGCAAAAGCCTGATCGGAGTGGCTAACTTTGTCAAAAATATCCGCCCCGGTGCTTTAAAAAACAGTCGGTTTCCGGCAACGTTGACAGACAAACAGGGTTCGTTTGGCAAACCATTATCCTGGTAAGGAGTTAACCCCCTATGAATCCGCTTGATGCCTTGCTGGATCAATGTACGAACATTCTACCCACCCGAATGAGCGGCCGCACCCTCAAACAACAACTTCTCGACCTGGCCAACGCCCTGGACGACGATGAATTGCCCGATATGTATGGCAACGGGGAATCGTTGGCCCGGTTTGAGGGGGAGTTGGCGGCGTTGTTGGGCAAGGAAGCAGCCGTTTTTATGCCCAGTGGCACCATGGCCCAACAAATCGCCCTGCGTATCTGGTGCGAACGGAACCACAATATGACCGTCGCCATGCACCCCACCGCCCACCCGGAGTTCGCCGAACATCTGGGGTACCAGTTTTTACATGGCCTGCGCCGCTTGCAGTTTGGTGGCCCGGAGTTTTTGCGTCACCGGCTATTGACGGTGAAGGATTTTGAGGGGTTGGGGCAGAAGCCGGGGGCGATTCTGCTGGAGTTGCCTTACCGGGAGTTGGGGGGGCAACTGCCCACCTGGGATGAACTGGTCGCCATTCATGAGTGGGCCAAGACGCACCAGATTCCTCTGCACATGGATGGGGCCAGACTGTGGCAATGTCGCCCGTTTTATCAGAAGTCGTACCAGGAGATGGCCGCCCTGTTTGATAGCGTGTATGTGTCGTTTTACAAAGATTTGGGGGGATTGTGTGGTTCGGCGTTGCTGGGGACGGCGGAGTTCATCAAGGAAGCGCGGGTGTGGCTACGTCGGCACGGCGGCAATTTGCGCACGCAGGGGCCGTTCTGGGGTTCGGCCCGGTTGGGTCTAAAAACGGTGGAGCCGCAGATTGATCAATGGGTAGAGAAGGCACGGCACGCGGCCGCGATCCTCTCCCAATTTGACCGCATCACCGTCCTACCCAACCCACCCCACGTCAACTTTTTCCACCTCTACTTTCGCGGCGACGCCGAAACGCTGAACAAACGACATGACGAACTGGCCCAGGAGACGGGAACCTTCGTGCTTAACCGGCTCCAGCCCGCCTCTATCCCCGGTATGGCCGTCACCGAAATGCGCTTCGAGAAAAACGCTATGACGTTCGATTTCAACCAACTTCAACCCTTTATGGAACGGTTGTTAACCCCCTAACCGGGACGAGCCAGAACCAAAACACGCAGATTCACAGCGTTTTTGTCACAATGAAGCCGTTGCCTTCGACAAGCTCAGGCAACGGCTTCATTGTTACATTTTGCAGTCTATAACCCATAGATAAACACCCCTGTTTACGCCCCATTGCTCGCGACACCTGTGCCCCGCGGCCGCAATACATACCGTTTTCCCCGCAGAGCCAATAAATTACATTGCGCCTCTACCCCACAGGTAGTGCAACACCTACCATCCGGGCCAATCTCCAGGATGCGCCCTTTCTGTACCAACATCTCCACCATCGCCAAAACCGCCGAGGGCTGTGCGCCCAATGTCCGGCTGATTTCTGCCAGACTCAACCCATTATCAGCCTGAGAGAGGAGTTGAAGTAAGTGCGGTAACATAAAGTGTGGCCTTCGTACAGCTTTTAAGTAAGCATCCAGTCATGAGTCTACTGCAAAAAGCCCGGTTTCTGACTAATTTATACTGTCAAAGGGCATAATCTGACATTTTTTCGTCCTGTCGCCGTCTCCCTTTATCGTCGTGTGGGGTTTATCCAAGGCCACCCCCACCCCTAACCCCGCCCCCAGGGGCGGGGAACTATTTTCGGCGTGGTTTGGCGAGCGGACGCTCGCCAAACCACGCCGTTGGGTTTCCCCCCTTCCCTCTGGGATCGAAGGGGGATGGGTCTTCAGTCCAAACTTACCAATCTGTTGCCGCTAACAAAATGTCACTTTATGACCGTGGTAAGTATAACCGCCGCTTCCAGAGAAAAAGAAACCGGGCTTTTAACTGTTTTGACCTTTTTTCAGTGGACTCAGTCATATATATTCATCCGCCAGACCCGCCCGGTCGTAAACGACCGGGCTATGGTGACAAAGGCCGCTGGCCTGGGCATTTAGTCCGCAAAGCTCCGTAGGTTTAGCCCGGCGGTTTGACCGCCGGGCGGGGTAACTGAACGCTTACGCTTTTAATAAAAAAAACGAGGTTCTTTGGGGTTTCGTGGGGTACGGGCAACCCTTGTGGTTGCCCTACACGGGGCAGGCACAAGGCCAGCCCGTACATCTAGTGTCAACCCCCTGAATTCCCAAAGACCCAAAAGCGAATCGATCCATAACCCCTCACCCTAACCCCAGCCATCGCCCCCCCTGATAAACCATCAGAGCCACTACCCAGGCAACAGTCGTCTGATAAATAGCTGAGGTGATAGCCCAGGAAAGGCCAAACTCATGTTTGATCGCACCCAGGGTGGCGATACAGGGGACATAGAGCAGAACAAACACCAGAAAAGCCACAGCGCTGAGGGGGGTGAATTTTTGGCGTAAGCTGAGACTGAGTACGGTATCCTCAGCCGCGGCCGCGTCATCTACCACATTCACCCCTGGCACAATACTCACCAGAATTTTGCCCGAATCAACCAATGCCGTACCCAATCCTTTCACAATATCGGCCCAATCCTCCAATAATGTCTGGGGCGCGGCTTCCTGGGGGCCATCATTGGCATAAATTTGACTCATCGTACTGATGACAATCTCCTTGGCAATGAACCCGGTGACCAACGAACCAGTCGTTTCCCAGTCGGCAAAACCCAGGGGGGCAAAAAGAGGCGACGCGGCCGCGCTCACCCGCCCAAAATAAGAATCCCGTTGCTCAGCCACCCCCCACGGCAAATGCAACAAAAACCACATCAACATCGAAAAGGCAAAAATCGCCGTACCGGCCTTTTTAACAAATTCGCGCGTGTTTTCCCACATATGAATCAGCACACTTTTACGCGAAGGCTGGCGGTACGGCGGTAATTCCAACACAAACGCCGACGAGACATCCGGTTTCAGCAAGGTACGGGTAAACACCATACCCGCCACCATCGCCACCACAATACCCAGCGCATACAACACCCAGATCACCGTACCCGCCCGACTACCAAAAAAGGCCAGACCAAACACCACATACACCGGCAAACGAGCAGAACAAGACATCAGGGGGATGAGCAACGCCGTAAGAATCCGGTCGCGCCGACTGGTGATAGTACGGGTGGCATACACTGCCGGTACAGCACAGCCAAACCCCAAAATCATGGGAATAAATGATTTACCATGCAACCCCACCACCCGCATAAACCGATCCATCACAAAAGCGGCTCTGGCCATATAACCGGAATCCTCTAGCAGAGCCAAAAAAAAGTACAAAATAAGCAAACCCGGCACGAAAACCAGCACCCCCCCTACCCCAGCTACAACCCCTTCGATGAGGAGCGAATGCACCCAGGCAGGCATTCCCACCAGGGTCAACAAAGCCGAAAACCATCCGGCAATATACACATTAATCAGGGCGTCCATCCAATCCAAAAATGGCGCTGATACATCAATCACCAACCGGAATACCAGATACATAATCAGGAAAAAGAAGGGTAGACCCAGCCACTTATGGGTAACGATATTATCTACCTTATCCGTCAGGGAGAGTCTATCCACCAGCGGACGGTGCACAACCTGGCGCACTATCCCATTAATAAAGCCGTAGCGCCGATCCGCTGTCAATAAATCCACCTCATCACCATGAAAATTTTGCAAATACCCCGCCTGCTCACCTGCCAGTGCCAGCACTTTTTCACTATGGGGCATCTGCTTGACCTGGTGGCTAATGTCCTGGTCGTTTTCCAGCAGTTTCACGGCCAGCCAGCGCGGCAGATAGCGCCCCGTATCAAAATTTTCGGCCACAAAACATGCTTCTAGCCGGGAAATAGATTCTTCCATTTCTCGACCATAATCAACCTTATGTGGAGTTGGAATCCGTGAGGAAAATGACCCCTTTTTCTGACTACGCGCAACCTGCACCGTGCGACTCAATAATTCAGCAATCCCCTGGCCCTGATTGGCGGTGGTAGTCACAACAGGAATATGGCCCAACATCTTGGCCAGGGCGGGCACGTCAATATGCGTACCCTGACGATTCAAATCATCAGCCATATTCAACGCCAACAACACCGGTATACCCATCTCCAAAATTTGCACCGTAAGGTAAAGATTCCGTTCCAGATTCGTTGCATCAATGACATTTACCACAACATCTGGGTGTTCCATAATGAGGAACTGACGGGCGATTAACTCTTCAGGGGAATAGGCGGTCAGGCTGTAAGTACCGGGCAGATCTACTACCTTCAGGGTGACAGTCTCAAAACGGCATTCCCCTTCTTTTCTTTCCACCGTTTTGCCGGGCCAATTGCCTACATGCTGATGCAAACCGGTCAGGGCGTTAAAAATGGTGCTTTTACCGGCATTCGGATTACCGGCCAGAGCAATGGTAAATTCACTCATGGCGACTTCCATTCAGGGTAACTTCGATTTGGGCGGCTTCTTCTTTGCGGAGGGAGAGGTGATAGCCCTTGATGAGATAAGCCACGGGATCACCCAGTGGAGCAATGCGCTCCACCAGAATGGATTCCCCTTTGATGATGCCCA
Organism: Chloroflexota bacterium; assembly: GCA_018004935.1. GTDB lineage: Bacteria > Chloroflexota > Anaerolineae > Promineifilales > Promineifilaceae > Trichofilum. The sequence continues at coordinate 85,223 of JAGNBF010000011.1, forward strand.
TTTCGGCAAACCGCCGCCGCAAAGCCCCATTGCCGCCAATGCGTATAATGATAGCCCGTTGACCAGGTCGAAGTTGATGCAAGTAAGTGCTATCTGCCATAAAACTCCTGCGAAAATGTAGGGCGATTTGGTAAATCGCCCGGACGATTTACCAAAGGGTGTGTTTCATTTCGGTTGAGAGGAAGAAAATAATTAATCGGTGAATTTGTGAATTGTTGAATGATTAACGAGGGGAATGTCTACCGCTTCATTAACCGTTCAACAATTCAACAGTTCAACAGTTCAACAATTAATTATTCAACTCATTTGAAACCCACCCTTTACCAAATCGTCCTACAAATTTTCATTCCATTTGGTGAGCACCCGCTTATGGGGACCCCCTCGCCGTGTTGCCTCGTTGCCCCCTCGGGTTTTCCTTGCCTCTGGTGAACCCCTTTCAGATTATCTGCACCAAAACCAACTCGGCGATTTGTCGCCCAATAATGGTTTCCTGGCTGTTCACCTGTAAAGTGAGCGGGCCATGCAGAGGGGCGATTTCTAACAAGGTGAGTTCTGTGCCCGGTAGGAGATCATGGTGATAGAAATAACGGAATAGTTCGGTGTCAGAAGTGAGGATGGCGAGGACGCGGCCGCGGTCTCCCACCCGCAAGCCACTCAACGCCACACCCGCCAACGGGGTAAACGAACCATCCGCCGCCGGTATGGGGTGCCCATGCGGGCAGGTTCGGGGTTGTCCCAAAAACAGTTCCAGGGCTTCCGTCACATCCGGAGCGGTCGCATGTTCCAGATCACAGGCCAGTTCATACAGTCGGGGCCACTCCATGTGCAAATGCTCATACAAAAAACATTCCCACAACTTCTGTCGCCGAATCACACTATAAGCTACTTGCTTTCCTGTGGTGGTAAGCACCACTCCCTTGTAGGGCAAATGGGTCACAAACGCCTGCTCTACCAATCGTCGCACCATCTCATTGGCCGAAACCTGTGTTACCCCCACCCGCTCGGCCAGCCGAGCAATCGCTACCGGCTCATCCGCCTGCAACTCAGCCAGCGATTTTAAATACATCTCGATGCTTTCACTCAAGGAAACGGATTGCATGGGTCAAAACTCTCAGAACATATACCGTTCGCGAATAACGACTAACCCTCTCGAGGGCTGAGCTTGCCTCAGCCCGTTTGCCTTCGATAAACTCAGGCAACGGGTTTAGTAGTTACCCACAATGGATATAACTACTGGACACCCTCTTAATTTATTTAATGGTTCACCTTATTATTTCCGTGACACCATTTTTGAGATAGAGATCAATGTAATAATTTCCCACGCAAAACATCACAAGTTCTTTCGTAAGCGTTCAGTTCCCTGAAGAAAACCTTTCCGAAGATTTCCGCGAAGATGCTACATTTACCACGGTGTTAAGGGGATTACCGTTTCCGGCGTGGTTCAAAAGTCGGCAACCGGTGTTTAACACTTTGTAGGGCGATTTGGTAAATCGCCCACGAGACGATTTACCAAATCGTCCTACAAATTTGTAAAGCTGACCTGAACCATGCCCCGTTTCCGATTAGCGACCATATCCAATTAACTTAAGACTTACGCGCTGTGGCCCGTGTCCCCACCGAGCCACAGCGAGCATGGTCAGGAGACCGGCTCGAGCAACCCCGTAAATCCTAAACTTTGGCAAAGCCGTGCCCGTCCCACCAGCAATTCTCCATTTAACCAATGGTTAAAACCGTTGCCCGCCAAAAGCACGCTCGAAAAATGGCCTAACCCGTAGAACAGCCTTTCAGGCTGTTCCCCCTACACATCCTCGAGGGCTGAGCTTTGCCGAAGCCCGGCTCCGCCTATATAAAGCGCACTGCCTGGAAAGGCTGTGCTACGCTCAGTTGACCGCCGGGCTATCAGTACCAGGCCCTACGGGCTAAAACAACCGGCCAACGGCCTATGTACTGATAGCCCAACCCGTTTTACGACCGGGCGGCCTCTCCATTTTGGGAGGCTCAGGTCAAATTGAGAATTGTTGTCGTCCCACACATCACCCCCTGCCGATTCAACAAAACCGGGTACAATTTCGCTCATCATTTACCCTTTCCCACCCTGGAGAACCCCATGAACAACCCCTTTTTGGCCCTGGATCAACAACTATTTGGCGACATCTACACCCACACCGAGGTGATGGACAATCTGACCGTTTTGTGCGATGAGTTTGGCTCCCGCTTTGGCGGTACGGAAGGCGAGCGGCTGGCGATGGAGTTTATGCAGGCCAAACTGCGCGAATATGGCTTAAGCCATGTCCACACCGAGCCGGTTCATTACCTGGGTTGGCGGCGTGGCCCGGCCAAACTGACCATTCTTGAGCCAATCGAGAAGGAGATCACCTGCATCTCCCTGCCCCATTCGCCATCAGCGACTTTGGAAGGGGTACTCGTAGATATGGGCGACGGCGCACCAAAGGATTTTGACAAACGGGCAGAGGCGATCAAAGGCAATATTGTCATGACCACCAGTGCCAATCCGAAAGGGGTGCGACGGTGGATTCACCGTAACGAACGGTTGGGGCGGAGCATCATGGCTGGGGCGACCGGGTTCATTTTTGTCAGCCAATACCCGGCCTATGGCCCGGAGACGGGGGGCATCGGGCATGAAGATGGGGAGTCGCTAATCCCGGGTATCTCGGTGGGGTGGGAAGATGGGGCGTATCTGCAACGGCTGATCAAACGGCACGGGCAGGTGCGTATCCGGTTGGAGACGAATGACACTAGTGAGCCGATGGTCTCCTGGAATGTCATCGCCGACCTGCCAGGGAAACAGAACCCGGAGACGATCATCATGTTGGGTTGCCATTACGACGGACACGACATTTCTCAGGGAGCGGAAGACCCGGCTTCGGGGACGGTGGCGGTGATAGAGGCGGCGCGGGTGTTGGCGAAATATGCGCCCGATTTGCCGGTGACGGTGCGTTTTGCCCTGTGGGGGGTGGAAGAGATTGGGTTGTTGGGGTCGAGCCAGTACGCGGCCGCGCACGCCACCGATCTCCCCCACATCCGTTTTTACCTCAACATGGACTCCGCCGGGGCCATCACCAACAAGGCCATCACCCTGAATGAGTGGCCCACTCTGGAGCCATTGTTCAGCGGTTGGGCCGAAGAAATGGCCTACCCCTTGCCCATCCAACAATCCATCCATGCCCACTCTGACCATTTCCCCTTCCTGATGGCCGGGGTGCCGACGGGGGGAATAGAGGGGACGGAATTTAGCGGCCGCGGCTACGGCCACACCCGTTATGACACTTTAGACAAGGTGAAGCTAAACAACCTGCGCGAAGCGGCCATGATTGCCGCCCGGTTGGCGGTACGCATCGCCCACGCGCCCGAATGGCCCGTCCAACACCGCACCACCGAAGAAGTTATCGCCTTGTTTGCAGGGCCAGAGTACAAAGAGGAAGCCGAATACCGGACACAGTTTGAGGCGTTTTACCAAAAGGCGAGAGAAGAGAAAAAGTAACGGATGGGTCATCGGTGGATCATGGTTTACATTTGGCGCAGAAGGCTGTGAATGGTAGCCCCACCGCCGGTAATGAGGCTGGCAAAGTAAAGAATGGTGGCAACCGTTGCCGCATGGCCTAACAAAAGGCATAGGCCATCCTTTTGCAAAATGCCAATCGTGAGCAGAAGTAGAGCCAGACCCGGCAATGAGTTGCTAAATGGCACAAACCCCATGGGAACCATCAGCAAAACAGCGGCGAGGACAATTCCCAGGTCGTGGACAAGGTGTAAGAGGCGGTTGCGGGTTAGGCCACTGAGCCGTTGTGGCCGACTGATCCGTTCCAGGCGGTGCAACCAGACCAGTCCTTTGCTGAGGCTGGCACGCAGTTTTTCGGTGGGGATGGCCCGTTGTTGAAAGCGTGCGGGGAGCCATAGGGCACGGTTGAGGGTGCGGCTGAGGCCAACCATCAAGATCGCCCCTCCAAACACCGTGCTGACACCGGGAATCATCACCGGAACCATAAAAACCAGTGACAGGAAAGCGGCTAATAGCAACAGCCCATCCTGCCCAATGCGATCCCGGATTTCACCCAACGTCACTTTGTCGGGGGGGAGTTGTTGGATTAACGTCTCTATCTTCGTGGCTAAAGAGTCACGTTTCAAATTGGCACCTCTTACAATATTTGGCATAAGTTCCTCACAGGGTAAACCGGCGGGAAATTGGGGTTAACCGGAAAGCCTGAAAGGGACTTATAACGTACTAACAATGTTATTGAGTTGCGTTTTCTGTGCAATAACTTGACTTTAATTGATTAGCAGTCTCTCATATTGGTAGGAGTTTCCCATGAGCGGGTGCTCACCAAGTGGAGTGAAAATTTTATCCACCGATTTCACAGATTTACACAGATTTTTGGTTCTTTCGGAATTCGTGGGGTGCGGCTACATGGAGGGGCTGGCCTTGTGCCTGCCCCGCCGAGGGCAAACACAAAGGTTGCCCCTACAGATGGTGTCAACCCCCTGAAATCCCCAAGACCCAGATTTTTTCTTAATCCGTATCCATCCGTGTTAATCCGTGTACCTATTTTCTCAGGAGTTCCCCATGGGCCTTTGGCACACCAAGAGGGACGAAATTCTGTAGGACGATTTTGTAAATCGTCCGGGCGATTTGCCAAATCGCCCTACATTTTCTCAGGAGTTCCCCATGGGCCTTTGGCGCACCAAGAGGGATGAAAACCTGTAGGACGATTTTTTAAATCGTCCACCGGGCGATTTGCCAAATCGCCCTACATTTTCTCAGGAGTTCCCCATGGGCCTTTGGCGCACCAAGAGGGATGAAAACCTGTAGGACGATTTTGTAAATCGTCCGGGCGATTTGCCAAATCGCCCTACATTTTCGTAGGAGTTCCCATGTGCCTGCGGCACACCAAGAGGGATGAAAACCTGTAGGACGATTTTTTAAATCGTCCACCGGGCGATTTGCCAAATCGCCCTACATTTTCGTAGGAGTTTTATGGCGCGACAGCCAGTGGTGGTGATTGGAGGGGGCATTGGGGGACTGAATGCGGCGATTCGGCTCGCGGCCGCGCATCAGCCCGTTCTGCTCCTAGAAAAAAACGGCCAGGTGGGGGGCAAAATGAGCCGCTTCCAGACCGATGGGTTCACCTGGGATACCGGCCCCTCGGTCATTACCATGCGTCATGTGTTTGAGGAATTGTTCGCGGCCGCGAATCGTCACCTCGACGACTACCTCACCCTGAACCCGGTCGAACCCCTCACCCGCTACTTTTACCCCGATGGCACGGTGCTGTCGGCCAGCCGCGACCTACCCCACATGGCCGAACAGATCGCCCGGCTGGATGAACGGGATGTCGAAGGGTACATGGCTTTTCTGAGCTATTCCGCCCGCCTGCACCGCATTACCGGCCCGGTTTTTATCTACGATCAGCCCCCCACCTGGCGCAGTTTCTTGCGCGTACCGTTCCGCGACTGGTTCAAGGTAGACGGTCTACGCACGATGGATCAGGCGGCGCGGAGTTTTGTGCATTCACCCCATTTGCGGCAACTCCTGGGACGGTTTGCCACCTACGTGGGAGCCAGCCCCTACCTGGCCCCGGCTACGCTGAATGTGATTGCCCATGTGGAGTTGACGGGCGGGGTGTGGTATCCGCAGGGGGGCATTTACAGCATCGCGGCCGCGTTGGAACGTCTGGCGCGTGAGTTGGGGGTGGAGATACGGACGGGGTGTGGGGTGGCGGAAATTCTATGCGATCGGGCGAGGGGGCGACATAGTGTGACAGGCGTGAAGTTGGTGGATGGTGAGATCATCCCGGCACGGCAGGTGATCAGCAATCTGGATGTGACGGCTACCTACCGGCAGTTGTTGCCGGGGTTGAAGGCGCGGCCGCCACAAGAGCCGTCCTGCTCCGGCTTCATTTTGCTTCTGGGGGTCAATAAACAGCACCCCCAACTGGCCCATCACAACATCTTCTTCAGCCGGGATTACCCCGCCGAGTTCGAGGCCATTTTTCGCCAGGGCGTGCCGCCGGACGATCCCACGATTTATGTGGCGATTACCAGTAAGAGCGACCCGGAACATGCCCCGCCGGGGAGCGAAAACTGGTTTGTCCTGGTAAATGCGCCCCCGGTTGGCCCCCAGTTTGATTGGGAGCGGGAGAAGGAGCGTTACCGGGATCATGTCCTGGCGAAACTGGCGGAACAAGGGGTAGACGTGCGGCCGCATCTCATCAGCCAACACCTGTTTACGCCCGTAGACCTGGAACGGATGACAGGGGCCTGGCGTGGAGCGTTGTACGGAGCATCATCGAATAGTCGGTGGGCGGCTTTTTTGCGGCCGCATAACCGCGCCACCGATGTCACTGGCCTCTACTTTGCCGGGGGAACCACCCATCCCGGTGGCGGCGTGCCGATGGTAACGCTATCGGGCAAGGTGGCGGCGGGGTTCGTGTTGGCGGATGGGAACTTGTAGGAACTCAGGGGAACGGTTGTTGATTATTGGGTGGCCTTATCCAATTATTTCTTGGTGCCAGTAGCGGCGGGCCAGCCAGATGGCCCCGATGAGGAAGAAGATAGACACGCCCAGGCTGAATAAACGGACGTTGGTACTGAGTTGGGTCAGGGTCGCGGCCGCGAAGTAACCCACCAACGCCAATCCCCCCGTCCAGACTGTTTCCCCCAGGAAAGCCATGGGGAACCACCGTTTCCAGGGCACACGGGCCAACCCCACGGCGATCAACGTCGGCACGACAAACCCCACCGATAGTTTAGCCACCAACACCAGACGGGTAGCATTGACCTGCATTCCGGCCCGCAACGTCTCGAGGCGTTGAGCGGCCAGGGGGCGTTTCTCTGGAGGGGTCAGGCGCAAAAACCAGTGGGGTTTACCAGCCCGTCCCACCAGATACCAGAGGGTGTCGGCGGTGAGGTTGCCAATGGCCCCGGCCAGGAAAACAAGGTGAAGTTGGAGCAGACCGGTTGCGGCCGCGGCCGCGCCCAACAATGTCATCAGCGGCCCCTGCACCACAATCAGCAGAGCCAACACCAGATACGTCCAATACCCCAGTTGCGGCAACTCCCCCTGTTGCAAGCTGATCCAGATGGTGTGCCAGATGGTCAGAAAATTATCCATAAAAGGGAACCCATAGGAATGCCGGGAGAGGTTAGGAATGGTGAATGGGGAATAGCCAATGGTCAATGGTCAATGGGGAAAAATTCCAATCTTATTCCTACGCTCTGCGTCCTACGCGACGCAGAGCGTCGCCAGGAGCATTCCCCGCAGAGCGGGGAACGAGCATCAGTATTGTCCACTGTTCACTTTCCACTGTTCACTTTCCACTTTCCACTGTTCACTGTTCACTGTTCACTTTCCACTGTCCACTTTCCACTTTCCCCACACGGCCAGAACGGATGAAACATCAGCCACTGCTCTGGGTATTGACGCACGTACCCTTCTAACACCTCAGCCATGCGGCAGGCATTCGTTTCGATATCGCTCTGGCGGTTGCCACTGTAAACCATCTCAATGGGTTGGGCGTGCATGATGTATCCCTTGCCCGCCTCATAATGACAACTGCCCATAAAGACTTTCGCTTTGGTCATCACGGCTAACCGTGCCGGACCCAGAGCAAAATAAGCCGGACGACCAAAGAAGGGAATGAGGTGTTGATCATCGGGGATGGGGCGATCAAAGGCGGTCATCACCAGCCCGCCGTCTTTGAGCCGCCGGATAGTCTGGCGTAATGATTGCGGCGTGATGGGGGTAATTTCTAGCCCCCATTTGGCCCGCAGACGGTTAAAGATGGTAAAGCCTTCGTTGGGGTTGGGCAGGGAGAGGGCTTGAATGGGTAAACCAACCGTCCCCAAAGCCAGAATCCCCAGATCAAAGTTACTGATATGAGCACCCAACAAGAGACAGCCATGTCCCTGGGCCATCTCGGCGCGGATGGAGGCGATCATTTCTCTGGGAACGGTGATTTCACGAGCGATCTGATCCGCATCGTAATCCAGGGCATGGAAAAAGTCGTAGTAAGTTTGCCCGGCATGGGCGAAGACGGCCTGGGTTTTGGCCGCCAACACCTTTGGCGTGGCCGAGGGGCCAACTATCTGGTGCAGATTAGCCCGGACAGTGTGATACAGCTCAGGTTGGGCGCGGGCGATGATCGCGGCCGCGAACCGGGCCAACCCATACCCCGCCCAACGAGGAGCTACCTGCGCCAGCCGAATCCCACTCTCTGTAACCGCCCGGCTACTAAAAAAATCTTGCAGACGCATATGACCGATCTCAGCGGTGGGCCGGGTGTGCTTTTCCTTCCAGAGAACGGAAAAAGGCGGGCGCTTCAACCAATACTGGTAAACCGCGCAAAAGGCAGATGCCCATCGCTACCCAACTGGCCACTGTCCCCACCTCGTACACATCGGCCCACACCGCACCATTAGATTTAAGGGCAATCGTGGCCGCCAGGGTCATAAAAGCGGTAAGCTTAACCAGAGAATAGCTGGTGCGCATGGGCGATGAGGCCACCAACCATGTGCCCAGACGCGAGTGCATCATAGCATGGGCGGAGATGCCATGTTGCACCGCCACACTGCGAATGGAATCAGTCAGTGTGCCCCGAACAATAACCACCAGCGGAATTAGTACGGAAATGAGGCCCAGATGTGCATATACCACCCACAAAACAATCTCGACAGCCCGGTCGGTGGCAATATCCAGGGCACTCCCCAAAAGGGTCATCTCGTTACGACGCCGAGCCACAACCCCATCCAGTGTATCCATAAAGATAAGTAAAGCGGTCAAAGCCACAGCGGTGGTATGTCCTGAGTTATCTTCTCCATAGAGAAGTAACACAACTACAAATAGTAAAGGGAAACGAGCAATAGTTATAAGATTCGCTACATTAACGGGTTGAGCCTGATTACGATCATGTTTAAGAGTTGTTTCGTGTGCCATCATTTCTTCCTTTTATGTGATACCTCCCTGCACACAGAGAAACGCAACAAATCCTTTACGAATCAAACAGTTTACAGTTGCATTTTACACATAAACCGTACCTAACCCCAAAAACAGATCTTCAGAATTTCGGCTTTGTCACTTTTGCTGGGGAGAAGCGAATTTGATCTAACGCCCCATTTCCTACGACAATAGCCACTGATAATGGAAACATGGATAGGAAGAAACACGGATGATGATGAAAATGGTGGCGTTATTTTCATTCATCTTGGTGTGC
>JAGNBF010000011.1:94549-105068 GCA_018004935.1 Chloroflexota bacterium
GGGAGAAGCGAATTTGATCTAACGCCCCATTTCCTACGACAATAGCCACTGATAATGGAAACATGGATAGGAAGAAACACGGATGATGATGAAAATGGTGGCGTTATTTTCATTCATCTTGGTGTGCCGCAGGCCCATGGGGAACTCCTGCGAAAATGTAGGGCGATTTGGCAAATCGCCCAGTGGACGATTTACAAAATCGTCCTACAGATTTTCATTCATCTTGGTGTGCCGCAGGCCCATGGGGAACTCCTGCGAAAATGTAGGGCGATTTGGCAAATTGGCAAATCGCCCGGACGATTTACCAAATCGTCCTACAGATTTTCATCCCTCTTGGTGTGCCGCAGGCCCATGGGGAACTCCTGCGAAAATGTAGGGCGATTTTGTAAAGGTGTGTTTCAAATGAGTTGAATAACTAATTGTTGAACTGTTGAACTGTTCATGAAGCGGTAGACGCTCTAGGGCGATTGCCTACGTGGCCTTCCCCCACCCCAACCCCGCCCCCAGGGGCGGGGAGTTTTTTTAAGGCGGGCAAAATCGGGGGGGGTTGTTCATTAAATTTTTAATCGGGTAACGCCTTCATTGACCCCATCCCCCTGCCGATTCCCGAGGGAAGGGGGGAATTCCCATGTGGCATTTTTCGGGGCGAATGCCCCGAAAAATGCCCCTTAGAAAAGTTCCCCGCCCCTGGGGGCGGGGTTAGGGGTGGGGGAGATTCCATTACCTGATTAATTTTTTAAACGACAAAAACCCCCGATTTTGCCCGCCGAGTGGGTTCCCCTGGTTAATCTTTCACCAATTCACGAATTCACTGATTCATTATTTCCTTCCTCTCAACTGAAATGAAACACACCTTTTGGTAAATCGCCCTACAAATTTTCATTCCATTTGGTGAGCGTCCGCGCATGGGAAGCTCAGGCTAAATTGAGAATTGCTAGAGCCGTGTAGGGTTATTGAGTGATAAAGGCGGGATCTACGGCCTGGACAAAGATTTCGATTGTTTCACCGAGACTAGTACTGCCGCTGAAGCGCCAGGCGGGTTGCAGGATATTCATCGTTATCTGGGAGCCATCTTCAGCAATGACTGGTGAGCCGTAGTTGAGGGTGTACACCATATCCACTTTGGTAATGGTGATTTCCTCAATGCCAGGAATACCGGATTGCATTTTTTCGATGGTTTGCCAGTTGAATGCCTGGGGCGCAGTGGCGTCCGTCCCTGGCGGTAACCAACCATTGACAAAAACGCGTGTGCCATCTTCGATTTCTACTGGAGCATTGGGAATGATCCAGGTAAAACCGGCATCCGCTGTGAAAATAGCCTGACCGGATTCATCCCGGTTCAACACGCCTGCTTCATAGCGGTATTCGGGGTAGGATGCGGTGATTTCCCAACTGGAAACCTGCACGGCCATAACGTTGGGAGCGACTTGCACGATGTTGCCGATGATGTGCGTCTGTTGGCCGATGGCGGTCGCCATCTCTTGGAGAACCTCAGCGCTGGCCAGAAGGCGGAATTGATCACCCTGGATCCGGGGGGAACCTTCACCTTCGGCTGGGAGATAACCCATGAGATAGGGGTAGAGTTCGATGGCCTCCCCATCTACATATTGGCGAGGATAGACTTCGGATTGGGTAGGCATGTACGAGGTAGCGTCAGTAGGTAGGGCGTAGCCGTTTTCATCGAGTTGTGGGTAGAGGTTGTAGAAAACCCGGTTGTAATCTACTCCTTGTTGGAGCAGTTCCCACGCGGCCGCGGCGCTGACGAGCGGATATTCGACGGGTGTAGTGACCTCGTTAATGCGGCTGTAATACAGGTACGCAATCACGCCATCAACATTTACCGTCACCGTAAAGTCAGGGTTTATCACCTCACGTCCATCTACAATGCGGAAGATCTGGACATCCTCACCCCAATAGTTTTTGCGGGCCACATATTCAAAGTCCAATAAGCCCTTATCTTTTAGAAACGCTTCGACGAGGGGCAGGGATTGTTCATAAGGCATGTATTCGATGGAGCCATACATCTTACTGCCGGTGAAGTCCGTATAACTGACATCAGTGCCATAAATAGACAACATACGCGTGTCATCAAAGGCATAGTAAACCGTTGGGGCTATATACATGTCACTGCTTACAACCCCGTCTTCAGCCGGTAACGGCACTGGAGTGGGGTTAACGACGCTGTAGTAGTCCAGGTACAACTCGGTAGAGAAGCCGAATTGTTGGGCGATAGCACGAGCCTGTTCAATGGTGAGCGTACTATTGGCTTGTGATTGCCAGACATTCGCGGCCGCAGGTTCAGTAGGTAGCTCTGTTTGCAGAACAAAGTCTGTGTCTAGAAAAGGCAAGCCATAATACCCACCCCCAAACCCACCGCCACCACCACGGCCATATAATGAGCTACTAGTGGCAGAACCACCACCCATCCCATAATTGGGGACACTAACCCCCGCATTAACGACAGATTCTTCACTGACGCTCATATCTGTAACTGGTGACTCTGTCGCCCCTGCGGCACCAATAGCCGGTAAGGCGGGCAAGTTGTTGTACTCACTGTTGGTACTAGCGTTGGTATTGTCAGTGGTGGTATCGGGCGCGGCCGCGTTGTTTTCTGCCAGATCCACAACCGCCGCATTATTATCAGTCGTATCGTTCACCGCAGAAACATTGGGTTCCCGGGGAGAACAGGCCACGACCACCAGCATCAGCAGAGTGGTCAACAGAAAAATCAGCTTGTTCAAATTTGTTGTTCGCAACATGATTATTGTCTCCTACGAAAATGTAGGGCGATTTAAAAAATCGTCCTACAAATTTTCATTCCATTTGGTGTGCCCCGCTCATGGGGAACTCCTTATTCGATAGCATCACCCAAAAGGGTTGCTTTGGGTCTGTACTTACCCTGTCGAAACGCAAGACGGGTTTATAACAGGCAATATATGTTCTCAATGTTTTGGGGGAAGCAAAAACTGAGCTTATCGAAGACCGCGATGGGCTTCGACAAGCTCAGGCAACGGCTTAATCATCGTTCGTATTTAACTTAGGGGTTTGCTGTGGCCGGTCTCCTGACCATGCCACCCATGTTATTTTTGGACGATGGCTTAGGGTTCGTAAAAACATACTGGGTCTTTGGTGGGAATTCAGGGGGTTGACACCATCTGTAGGGGCAACCCTTGTGGTTGCCCTCGACGGGGCAGGCACAAGGCCAGCCCCTACATGTAGCCACACCCCGCAAATTCCGAAAGAACCAATATACTGCCAAAGGGCATAATCTGACATTTTCCCAGAGAGAGGTGGTTCCTGGAGTTTAGAGCGAGAGGAGAGAGGAGAGAGGAGAGAGGAGAGAGCGAGAGGAGAGAGCGAGAGGAAATTACTCTGGAAAACCCTCTAGCTCCCGCTCTAGCTCTAGCTCTAGCTCTGAACTCTCAACTCAAGTGGTTCAGGTCATTTAATAATCGGGCATAGTTCAGGTTAGCTTTACAAATCTGTAGGACGATTTTGTAAATCGTCCACTGGGCGATTTACAAAATCGCCCTACAAATTGTTAAGCACAGCTTGCCGACTTTTGAACCACGCCAATAATCGCCTCACGCTTGATCATCATGAGGGGAATGGGGCCATGGATTTGTGCTCGGTCTCATGATCGGTTTGTCCGAGGCGGCCCCCACCCCTAACCCCGCCCCCAGGGGCGGGGAACTATTTCTGGTGCGGTTTGGCGGGCGGACGCCCACCAAACCGCACCATTGGTTTCCCCTCTTCCCTTTGGGGAGGGGTAGGAGGATGGGTCTTCTGCCCAGGCTTACTCAGCAGTTGCCGCCAACAAAATGTCACTTTATAACCGTGGTAAGTATAACTTCCCGGTTTAGACCTGACAGGTTTCCGAAAACCTGTCAGGTCTTGACGGAACTTGAACTTTTACAGACCCTTAGTAGTGACAATATACATAGGAAAGGGTGGCCTTGATCAACCGGCAGGTTGCAAGAACTCTGGAGCAACCGCCTGGACTAACAGTTCCACCAATTCCCCCGTCTCTGTCGTACCGGTAAAACGCCAGGTCGGTTGGATCCAGGTCTGACCGGGGCCAGAGTTATCAGGTAAATAGGTGTAACTGTAGTTATAAACCAATTCCACTTTGTCGATGTTCACCTGGTTAATGGGCGCTGGGGTAGGATACAAACCCGGGTCCATAACTACAGGTTCTTCTGTGTACACAATCACCTTATCTATGCCACTCCAGACAAAGGAGCCATACGGTTCACCCGCTTCGATAATGGGGCCATTCACATACACCTCTGTGCCATCGGGCAGGTCGGCAGGCGCACCGGGGATGATGATGGTTTCCCCTTCGGTTGTGTCCAGGTAAGTCAGGCCATCAGCCCGGCGAATGAAACCCTGGCGTGATTGCCAATCCTGGTAGTCGCCAATTATCTCAAGGCTATTTACCTGAATGGACTGGTTATAGGGTGTATCTCCTTGTACGATACCCATCAGGCGGATGTTCTGATTGGAATTGGCTACCATTGTCTGAAGGTCTGCTTCGCTGGCAATCAGGGTAAATTCGCCCGCCCGCACCAGGGGGGCGCTACTGCCATCTGCCGAAAGGTAGACGGTAGGGTAGAAATACAGGGTAACTGATTCACCATTTTGGTAAGTACGTGCCCAATAACGGTAATCGCTGGATGGTCCGTCTACGATCTGAGGCACGGTGTCTGGGTCGGTGTAGATATTATGGAAGACGCGCAGGTAATCAGGTGTGTTCTGGGCCAGTTGCCACGCTTCTTCGGCTGAGATGAGGGGGTAATCCCCTACGGCGGTGAAGGCGCTGAAGGGTTGGATGTAAAGGGAGACGATATTGCCATTGGGGGCGACGGCCACAGAAATTTCGGCGCTGGTGTTACGCACGCCATTGACGAGGCGGAAGAAGGCTATTTCTTGCCCGCCATAGGGGTTAGGAACGACTTCGTAGGGGAAATCTAATAACCCTCGTTCATTCAGGTAGGCTTCGGCGATGGGACGGGCCTGATCTTGGGGCATGAGTGTCCAACTGGCGCTGTTGGGCATGGCGTTGCTGTCGTAGACGCTGATATTGGCCCCATAGAAGCTCAACATGCGTGAACCTTCAAAAATGTAGTAGCTACGAGGGCCAGGCCACACTCCGGGGTTATCCTGAACGAATTGATCGTACCAGGAGTCGGTGTAGAGGGGGCCGGTAAAACCAAGGCGGTTAGCAATGTCGCGCATCTGTTCTGGGGCCATCTCGTTCAGATTTTGTTGCCAGACGGTGGTGGGAGCCGGTGCACCGGGTAAGGTGGTGTTCAGATTGAATTGGGCATTTTCAAGCCGGTTTTCAATGAAGATGGGCATGGTCATGCCGTCGCCACCTTCCATGGGGGCCGGGGATTCAGGATCAATAGCCGATGTGTCGCCACCACCGCCACCCATGCCGCCGCCGCTACCGCCACCACCAGGGCTAAGGGCAGGAAGGGGGGGCAGGTTAGCCGTGTCGGTGGTAGGTGTCGCGGCCGCAGTGCCTCCATTCTCACTACCACCATTATTAACATCGGGACTATCTATGGTCGTCACCGGGGTTGCGCCCGTTTCCGTACCATCTTCATTCTGCGCACCACAGGCCGCCAGGGCCAATGTCAGCAGAAGCATGATTAAGAACAAAAACCTATTCGACTTTTTCAACATGATCAGTTACTCCTAACCTGGATAAACCAGAAATTTGGTGACAAAATGATATTGTTTGCGCTATCTTCAACCTTTGTCGAACCGGCAACTCAATTTATAACAGGGAATGTCTCACAAATTCGGGCAAGGTTCAGGTCAGCTTTACAAAGCGGTTTGCTGTGACCGGTTTCCTGACCGCGCCACCTATCTTATTTCCGAACGATTACCTTAGTAGTTACTGCTTCTCTGAGAATTAAATGATGCCCTGCTTTTTTTGAGCATAGAGTTGTTGGAATTGCTGGGCCGTCCAATCTGCGTTGTAGGTGTGAGCAAACGCGGCCGCGGCCGCACCCAACTCACTCCACCAATTTTTATTTTGTACCACGGCCAAAATCGCTGTGGCCAGAGCCATGTCATCCCCCGGGGGCACAGCTACGGCGGCTGTGGGGGCCAGTTCAGGCACCAGCCCCACAGCCGTACCCACTGTGGGAACACCGGTCGCGGCCGCTTCTAGCAAAGCCACTCCCTGGCTTTCATGTAAGGAACTTTGCAAAAACAGGTGCGCCCGTTGGTAAAAGGGGATGAGTTGCTTGACGGGTTTGTACCCGTAAAAGTGAACCCGGTCGGTAAGGTTGAGGATGCGGGCCTCGATCTGGACGCGGCCGCGGAGCGTATCAAAACCCACCACATCCAGATGAAAATCCAATCCGGCATCCATCAACCGGCACATGGCCCGGAGCAACATGCTTTGATCTTTAACCGGATTCAGGTTGGCCACATGGACAAAACGCCACGGGGGACCAAAGGGGCGGTTAAGGGGTGTAAATTGGGCCGTATCTACCCCCAGAGGCAACCAATAGGCGGGAGCCAATGGCACTTCATTCCCAAATGTACCCCTTAACTGATCGTTGTCTGCCGCTTGAGGCATAGGTGTCTCAGGCACGGGGGAGGGATGGTTGCCGCCCTGTAATTGATGGAGCACATAATGACTGCCCCCAGTGATTGTTTTGACGAACTGGCGCGTCAGGGTGATGGGCAGGCGAGTGCGCCAATTTTTCTGCCCCCCATACTGAATATCCGGCAACCAGACCATTTCGCCGCTCCAGATACTTCCCAGGGCGGGAACCCGCCATAACCGGCTGGCAATGGCCCCCAAAAGACCAGATTCCCCCAGGCCAATGATGTGAATGAGATCCGGTTGGTGATGGGTGAGTTGAAAGGCATGGCGCAGTTGGCGCAACCGGGTGAGGAGCTTGAGTTCGGTAACGCGGCCGCGTATCAGGCCTAAATTAACCACATCCGCACCCAACAGCCGATACCGGGTAAACTCCGGATACTGGTGTAAAGCTATCACCAGGACTTTGTGCTCCTGGGTAAGCCGTTCAATTAGCCAGAGTAAGGCGGGGACAACTCGTTCGCGGCCGCTTTTGTCTACCCCGCCAGGGGTGATCAGGGTGATGTTCATGGCGCAGTGATTAGTGAACAGAACATAATGAACAGTGATCTTGCAGAAAAAGGGGGAAGAATGCAAGATGTCGTAGAACAGCCTTTCAGACTGTTCATCTTAAATCCTTCCTTTTTGGAGCCAGATCAGATAAAATAGCACGCATGTTCTACGAAGAAGAAGAGTGGCCCGACGAGGAATTTTGGCCGGATGAAACGGGAGATGAGGAGTGGGACGAGGATGATGAGCGGGTACTCTATCTTCCTGCCCTGGTGGTGCCCCGACCGGGATGGCAGACACCCACAGATGTAGTCGCTATTGCGGCGGCCCTGTTGGTAGTGCTGATGTTGGTTGGTTTGTGGAGAGAACGCGGCCGCACAATGACCGTAGCGGCCGCGGCCGCACCTACCCCCACCCCTCTCCCCATCCGTCCATCCCTCCCAGACGATGATCCTTTGCTTGTCCTGGCTCCCTACAGCGAATATTGGCTCACCCAGGGGCCACACGGCGAAAGTTACGGCCATCTGGCCATTGATCTGGCGGCAGGGGAAGGTTCGACGATCCTTTCCCCCATCAACGGGGCCGTTGTCAGCAACACCATTGATCAATACGGCAACACCACCCTGATTCTGGAAAACGTCGCCTATGTGGTGACATTACTCCATGGCCTCTACACCGTGCTGGAAGGGGAAAAGGTGCGTGCCGGGCAACCCGTGGGCACGGAGAGCAATATCGGCTATACGATGGATATGCAGGGGAATTTGTGTTGGAATCGGGATTGTGGCTACCACACCCATCTGAATATTTTTGATAAACAACTACAACAAAACGTCAACCCACTAGACTTGATTGATTAACCAACCGCGTAATGTTACATCTCGACGGTTTGATTAGCCCCATTATTTCCTAATCCGTTGATGTAATCCGACTGAACGCTTGCGCCAGCCACTTATCCCGGTTGGCAGAGCGGGCGATTTTGCCGCTGGATGTTTTGATGAGCCACCGCTCCCCCACCAGATACACATAACTCACCGTTACCTGGCTTTGCCGGGCAACTTCCTGGCGGATGGTTTTGTTGATCCGCTTACGCTCATCCGGGTCATCGGTCGTCACTTCGGCAATGACGGCCAACAGTTCCGTCCCTTCCCGTTCATCCGGCACACCAAAGGCCACCGCCCGCCCCGGATACACACCCGGAACGGTGTTGATGATGGCTTCAATGTCCTGGGGGTAGATGTTTTTCCCGGCGTTAATGATCAAATCTTTCTGCCGCCCCACCACATACAGCTCCCCATCCGCCAGGTAGCCCATGTCTCCCGTGTAATACCAACCATCCTGAAACGGTTGTAAATCGGGGCGATGGTAATATTCGGTGAGCATACAATCGCTCCGGATGGCGATTTCACCCACCTGACGTTCGGGCAGGTCGCGGCCGCGTTCCCCCCCCATCACTTTCACTTCTGTCCCCCGGATAGCCCGGCCACAACTGACCAACGGCAACGCCTGGGGATGGTCGGCGGGTACGGGAATGGCCCGGTTTTGCGTGAGTTCGTGGCGATCAATGGTGTCGGGGGTCGCGGCCGCGCCCGGTTCCGTCTGCGTCACGGCAAACGTATTCTCCGCCATCGCATAACTCACGGCCAACATCTCTGGCCTGACCCCCTGGGCGGCAAACCGCTCCAGAAACATCTGGTGACTTTCATGGCGCACCGGTTCAGAACAATTGATGAACAGCCGCATGGATGAAAGGTCTAATCCATCCACATCACGCTGGCGGATGCGCCGGGCACAATGGTTATAGGCAAAATTGGGCAACCAGCAGAGGGTTCCCTGGTACTCATGAATGGCGCGAAACAGCAACGCCGGATGTTGCGCCCAATCAAAGGGCGACATCAGCACCAACGGCACACCCATCACCAGCGGCAAAATAAACCCGGCAATCAGCCCCATGTCGTGGTACAACGGCAACCAGCTCACCACCACATCCCGTTCATTCAAGCCAATCGCCTGGCGAAGGCTATCAAGCTGGTTCAACACCGCCTGGTGGGAGAGGGCCACTCCTTTTTGCAGACCCGTCGTGCCGCTGGAGTGTTGGAGAAAGGCAATTGAGGAAGGAGAGACTGAGAGACTAAGAGATTGAGAGATTGGAGACTGGAGACTAGAGACTGAAGATTGCTCACGGCTCACGGCTAACTGCTCACTGTTCACTGTTGACTGTTCACTCTTCACGGCTAACTGCCCACTCCCCCACACCGGACAACCCACCACGGGCCGAAGCGCGGCCGCGAATTCAGCCGTCGTCACAATGGCTTTCACCTCAGACAGGGCCACCAGTTCGGCCAGTTGGCGCTGGTAAATGGTGGGGTCGAGTTTTTCCGTGAGGGTGGGAAACATTGAGGGAATGGCCCCCATGGTGATGGCCCCCCAAAAGGCGAAGATACTTTCCAGGTTTTGGGTGTGGGCGATGATGATGAGATCACCGGAGCGCAAACCGAGGTGGTGGAACGCGGCCGCGATGGTCTCTACTTTCTGGCTAAACTCGGCACGAGAGAGGGTGATGGGGTCCCGCCCTGTTTCCAGGTAGATGAGGGCGGGGGTTGGCGAGGGTTGGAGCGCGGCCAACAAACTATACGCAGAATCGTTCATCGCCTCAACTCCGCCAAACCCGGGCCACAATCTGGTTAAGCGTATCCATCTTCGCCACCGTCAAATCTGGGTCAGGGATGTACACGCCAAATTGTTGCTCTACAAATACCCCTAACTCTGCCAGGGCAAAAGAATCCATCAACCCGCCGGAAATAATGCCTTCGTCGTCACGCAAATCATACTGGGCATCCCGAATTAATTCATGCGTTATAAAGGTGCGTATTGTTTCCCGCATTACTGTTTCGTTCATCATATCTCCTACGAAAATAATCACTGATTAAAAAACACGGATGGGAAGGAACACGGATAGGAATGGAAAATGGTGGCGTTATTTTCATTCCTCTTGGTGCGCCGTAGGCCCATGGGAACTCCTACGAAAATGTAGGGCGATTTGGCAAATCGCCCGGACGATTTACCAAATCGTCCTACAGATTTTCATCCCTCTTGGTGTGCCGTAGGCCCATGGGGAACTCCTACGAAAATGTAAGGCGATTTGGCAAATCGCCCGGACGATTTACCAAATCGTCCTACAGATTTTCATCCATCTTGGTGTGCCAAAGGCACATGGGAACTCCTACGAAAATAGCCACTGATAAAGGAAACACGGATAGGAAGGAACACGGATAGGAATGGAAAATGGTGGCGTTATTTTCATTCCTCTTGGTGCGCCGTAGGCCCATGGGGAACTCCTACGAAAATGTAGGGCGATTTGGCAAATCGCCCGGACGATTTACCAAATCGTCCTACAGATTTTCATCC
>JAGNBF010000087.1 GCA_018004935.1 Chloroflexota bacterium
CCGAAGAGATGAATGAAAATGACGCCACAAGTTCTCATTCCCATCCGTGTTTCTTCCTTAGCCTGCGGCGCGGCGAAGCCTACCGTGTTTCCACTATCCGTGGCTATTTTCGTAGGAGTTCCCCATGAACACGTCGTGCACCAAGATGAATGAAAATGACGCCACCATTTTCATTCCCATCCGTGTTTTTTCCTATCCGTGTTTCCATTATCAGTGGCTATTTTCGTAGGAGACCTTATGACCGGAACACAATCCCTAATGGAACTGCTTGCCGACCAACCCGATGTTGACAGCACCGGCTGGTTCGGCCAACTGTGGGACATCACCCGCGAGTTGAGCCAAAAATTAACCGCCCGTTTCGAGGTACACCCCGACGGCTCCACGGCCCAGTTCGCCAGCTACACCTCGCGGGATGGCAATGCGCGTGGTTCACTCAACACCTTCACCGGCCCCGAAATTGATTGGCTCGTCCATGCCCACATCGGCAACCCCAAACACAGCTTCACCAACATGCACTTCACCGTCTGGCTCGGCCCCCAAACCAATGCCCCCCACTTTGGCATGGCCCTGGGAACCATGCCCGACATCTTCCTCTACTTCGATTATGTTCCCCGTGTAGATTTGATGGTGGATTTAGAGTATCTCGACCGTTACTACGAGCCGGTGAGTGCCAAATGGCGCGAATTTCAGGACAACCCGAATTATCGCCCCTTTGTCAGCCGCACCATCTACATGCGCCAGGCGGTCTCCCAAACCGGCTTCGTCTACCTCGTCAAACCATCGGCGCAAGCCATTACCGAAATCCGCGACCTGGCTCACTGGATGTTCGATGGTTTCCTGCACAACGTCAACACCGCCCCCCCCACCCCGGAACACGAACGCCCCGCCCTGGCCGCCCGCGACCTACACATCCGCCGCACCGTCGCCGAGCGCGACCCCGCCAACGTCGTCGGCGAACAACTCTTCGGCAAAGAAATGGCCGACCAACTGGTACGCGGCCTCTGGGGCGGTGATAGACTGACCGCGCGGCCGCAGTGAACAGTGAACAGTGGACAGTGAACAGTGAACAGTGAACAGTGAACAGTGAACAGTAAACAGTCTCTCAGTCTCTTAGTCTCTTAATCTCCCATGATCCGCTCCCTCTACCACGCCACCCACATTCCAGAAGCCTCGCGGCCGCATGATAGCCTGCACCTTAAGGTATATTACCCTGCGGCCGCGAGCGGGAGCCAGGCCGAGCGCATGAGCGGCATCATCCCCGCCGACCTCAGCCACGCCCCGTTGCCCGTGCTCATCTTCTGCAACGGCATCAACGTAGGGGCCGAAAGTTACCACTGGTTAGCGGTGCAACTCGCGGCCGCGGCCAACCTCGTCGTCGTCCTCTACAACCACATCGCTCCAACATTACCCAACGTCATCGGGCTGACCCCCGCCATTGACCTGGCCCGCGTCCGCCCCGACACCTACGGCAGTGGCCCCACCTGCCCCGCCATCCAGCCCATCCTGGACGCCCTGCACCATCTCCACACCAACCCGTCCAGCCCCTTATACAACGCCCTTGACCTGGAGACGATCATCCTGGGGGGACACTCCGCCGGGGGAACCATCGCCCTGCACAACGGCCTCTTCTTCCCGGCGGTCAAAGCCGTCTTCGCCTACGCCGGACACACGATGGCCTCTACCATGCTCGGCTTCCCGCCCGGAACGGTGCTAAACATTGCCGACAAACCTACCCTGCTCCTACGCGGTGATCAAGATGGGGTGATTGCGGCCAGTCGCGGCCGCTATGGCCCCGAAACCGAGGACAAAGACCCCGTCGCCCGCACCTTCGACGAAGCCTACCCGGAACCCCATCACAGCCCAGCCTACGATGCCCTGATAACAGGGGCGAACCACTTTTCCATCGTGTATCCTTTAGATGAGACAAGCGGCCGCTCCTTCCTGGATCAGCCCACCACCCGTCCCGACGCCGACATCCGCGCCGACATCGTGACCTTGATCACCACCTTTATCACCAAACACATCCGGGGCCAAAACCTTGAACTCACCGCCCCCCACACCATCATCCGGCACAAATAAGAGGACCTCACTTCTATCCCTGTTCCCCCCATCCGTGGCTAATCTCACCAAAATTCCCATGACCCTACGACACACCAAGAGAAATGAAGATAGCGAGTATGCGAGTAGCGAGTATGCGAGTAGGCGTTCACTCGCCACTCGCCAACTCGCCACTCGCCTACTCTCACACACTCACCCCAAATCCGTCTTAATCCATGTACCAAAACCGAGGAGTCAAACATGCTGAAAAACTTTTGGTGGCCGCTTGAATTTGCCCATGTCGTCAAAGACAAACCCATCCGCGTAACCGCACTCGAACAAGAATTCGTCCTGTACCGCACCCCCGATGGCTCCGCCCACGTCCTGAGCGACCTCTGTGTCCATCGCGGCGGCGCCCTCTCCGATGGCTGGATGAGCGGCAACTGCATCGTCTGCCCCTACCACGGTTGGGAATACCAGGCCGATGGCGCGTGTAGCAAAATTCCCGCCAACCAACCCGGCGTCGCCGTACCCAAAAAAGCCCGCGTAGATGCCTACCCCACCGTCGAAAAATACGGCTACATCTGGGCCTTCCTCGGCGACCTGCCCGAAGCCGAACGCCCCCCGCTCCCCGACTTACCCTACTTTGACGATCCCCAATTCAAAGTGGTGCGCGGCACCTTCGAGTGGCCCGTCTACTACGAACGCGCCCTGGAAAACAGCCTCGACGCCGCCCATGCCCCCTTCGTGCATGGCGGGGCCTTCGGCAACCGGGACGAACCCGAAATTCCCGACTACGAAGTCACCAACTACCCCTACGGTGGCGAGATGGTCGTCACCCTCAAACCCAAACGCAAAAACATTCCCGGCCTCTGGAAATGGCTCTACAAACAAGAAGCCGAACCCAAAGGCGTTCGCACCCGTGCCGCTTTCTGGATGCCCTGCATGACCCTGCTCGAAGTCACCTTGCCCATGGGGTTGATGGTTCTGTTCAACTTCCATCTCCCGGTAGATGAATTCAAAACCATCACCAAATGGACCCAACTCCGCACCTTCTTCAAAGGCAACTGGGCCGATGGTGACGCCGTTAAGCGGGTATTCAAAATCTTCAACCAGGATTACCCCATCGTCCTGGCCCAACGCCCCGAACTCCTGCCCTACGACATCGGCGCTGAACTCTCCGTCAAATCAGACGGCATCCAGATCGCCTATCGCCGGATGCGGCAAAAATACATTGACATGGGGTGGCAAATTGACATCCACCGCATCAAAAAGGAGTTCGGTCGCCAACACGCCGTCGTTATCCCCTCACCCGCCCGCCGCGAAGTCCCCGAACTGGCCCAGGCGTGGGTGTTGAAGGAAGTGCCGACTACCGAAGTGAAGATGCGGGGGAACTCGGGGAATTCAGAGGAACTCTAGGAACTCGTAGGAACTCCCTCTCCATCCGTGTTTCTTTCATCCGTGGCTATTTCCCAGGGGGGTTCCCCAAGACCTGCAACACATCAGGATGAACGAAAATTTGTAGGGCGATTTGGCAAATCGCCCCACATGGATAACTTACTTTCTATCCGTGTTCCTATCCATCCGTGTTTCTTTCATCCGTGTTTCTTTCATCCGTGGCTATTTTCCCAGCAGTTCCCCAGCAACAAAGTGTGGAACAGAAATTTGTAGGACGATTTTGTAAATCGTCCACCGGGCGATTTACAAAATCGCCCTACATTTTCAGAGAAAACAATATGTCTTTACCTCAAGAACTTTCGCAAGAAACATTGACCAAAATCATAACCCGGTTTGGGATGACCGAAGTGGGTGCGCCGTATATGAGCCTCACCAGTCCCATGAGTCCGGCTCCGGTGGGGGCGCTCCGGCTGTTCGGCGGCAACAAAGTTCACAAAATGGTCTACATCAGCCTCACCGTGCCACCCATTGGGTTAGATTCCCACATGATCTTCGCCTTCACCCCACCCGAGAGCCACATCCCCCACTTCACCCTGGACTCAGTTTTGGCCGGGCCACACTTCGCCTTCCACCTCGACCTGATCCCCCGCGCCGACCTGGGGGCCAATCTGGCTTATCTCAACGCCATCTTTGACCCCCTCACCCCCATTTTCGAGGCCGCCAAACAGATCGAAGGGTTGACACCGGCCCAACTTGGCCCCAAACAGTACGCCCTGATGTCCCCCTGGATGTTGGCCTACCGGGCCAACGAATCCGCCTTCACCCAGATTCAGACGCCAGTGCATGGGTACCTGGAACATTGGTTTAATCTGGTAGAGAACGGCATCCCGGCTGAGGCCATGCCAACGGGTGATTTCGCCCAGCGGGATCAACTCAACCGTAACGCCATCTTTGATCCCACGGTGGATAAGGTTTGGGCACAAGTGGCTCGTTTGGTGGGGGAAGAAACCAGCGAAAAGATGCGACATATTTTGAGAAATCAGGCGGTAGAGTAAACAATGAGCGAACAACCATCCAATTGGCAAAAAAGCATAGAAGGGGAATGGCACGGGTATCCTTCTATTTTTGATGTGAACGGCAATCATTGTGGTTATAACAAGGTGTACCGCTCGTCTACGTTTCAGGACGGGCAAACCACTTACATGATGAACACAAAAATCCAAGAAGGGCTGGGGGAGCTTCTGCCCCGCCTGGAAGTGTCGGACATTTTCCTGTTTGGGGTGATTGATAGCGATCAGGATCGGATTTATCTGGGGCCGGATTTTATTGGGGCGGGACATCCGTATGGCACCCTGGTAGATGCCCATTACTACTCGCCCGGCTGGACGGGGGATTTGCGGACAATGGTGCATATTTTGCCGGACGGGGAAACACAGGTCTATTCATCCCTCATTTATGATGGCCCCACATTGTTTACGGTGTTTAACGGCATTTACAAGGTGGCGTTTGATTATCACAGCAACCCGGCAACAAAGACACGAATTGATGCTTTTTGTGAAACGGAGCGCATCAATGGGCGCAAGCCGCACATTTTGCCATCCAAAAAGAAGGGAACCTGGACAGGGGAGATGATCGTCTGTGGGGCGGATCAAAAGCAGGTGGGGGTGAATCAGGTGGAGATTGTTTATACGCCGCTGGATTTGCTCCGGGCGGAGATGCAGGTGCGGATCAGTGGGGTGTTGGAGAAAGAGTACACCTTCAAGCGGTATCGTAACCAGGCCAAACATTATTTCGAGGGGCCGGATGTGTATGGCAACAGCATGGGGTATGGTCGAGCGTTGTATACGTCACAACATTTTTACGGGGAAGCGTTGAAGATCAAGGGGCGGGAGTTCCTGATTGATGATGATTTTACTCTGAGTGTAGTGTGGCAATTTTTTAAGTCGGATAAGATGTTATATACGACGTTTGGGGTACTGAATTGGAATGAAGGGTAAGAGGAAGAAAATAATTAATAGTGAATTGTTGAACAGATGAATTGTTAATGTGGACATTGGAGCGATATGAGTAAGACGATTGTGATTACGGGTTCGACGAAGGGGATTGGGTATGGGCTGGCTGAGGCGTTTTTGAAGCGGGGGCATAAGGTGGTGATCAGCGGCCGCAAACAATCCCCCCTTGATGAAGCTGTCGCCAGGCTCGCGGCCGCGTACCCACCCCACCTTATCGCCGGTCATCTGTGCGACGTAACCCGCCTGGCCGACAACGAGGCCCTCTTCGCCTTCGCCCAAAAAACCTTTGGCCGCGTAGACATCTGGATCAACAACGCCGGTATCGCCCACCCCATGATGAACACCTGGGAATTGCCCGTTGAATTGATACAAGAGGTGGTCAACGCCAACGTCCTGGGTTCACTTTACGGTTCCCGCGTGGCTATCAAAGGGATGTTAGCCCAAGAGGGGGGCGGCTGGCTCTATAACCTGGAAGGGTTTGGCTCTAATGGCCGGGTGCGGGCGGGCATTTCGGTCTATGGCATGACCAAAGCGGGGACCGCCTTTTTGGGTAAATCATTGGCGCAAGAGGTAAAAGGAAGCAACGTCAAAGTCGGCACGATTCAGCCGGGCATGGTCATCACCGACATGGTGGTGGGGCAGTATAAAACCCCGGCCGAATTAGACAAGGTCAAACCGATTTTCAACATCATCGCCAGCCGCCTCGAAGATGTGGTTCCGGTCCTGGCGGAGAAAATCCTGGCTAACGAGAAGAATGGTAAGCTGATTGAGTTCCTGCCCCGCTGGAAACTGTTGTTACGCTTCCTGGCGGCTCCCTTTAGCAAACGGAACGTTTTTGATTAGAAAGTGTCACAGAGATTCACAGAGCAAAGCTTTGATCTTTTTGTGTGCTCTCTGTTCTTTATCGTAGTACCCAACGAGTCAACTTTTTGACCAGATGGCAAGAAGATCAGCCACGAATTTCACGAATTGACACGAATTTTTATTTTCCCATTCGTGTGAATTCATGAAATTCGTGGCAAAAACCTCTTTGGTTCAGGTTTGTCCAGGATAGGATTGCATGGGATTTGAAGCACAAGATTTTAAGCGGGCGATGGCCCAATTTGCTTCGGGGGTGACGGTGGTCACGACCCGGTATGGTGAGACGCCTATCGGCATTACCGCCAGTTCGTTTACCAGTTTGAGCCTGGAGCCACCCCTGGTGTTGGTATCGCTGAGCAAGAAGTTGTTTACGCACAACGCCATTGCCGAAAGTGGCTTTTTTGCCGTGAACGTGCTGAGTGCCCACCAGTTAGAACTGGGGATGCGTTTTGCCGGTATGCGGCCGCAACTCCCCGACCGTTTCGCCGGTTTAACCACCCACCGGGCCAGCACCGGCGCACCCATCCTGCCCGATTCCCTGGCCTGGGTAGATTGCACCGTCTGGGCCATGTACGACGGCGGCGACCACACCATTTTCGTCGGCGAAGTGCAAGATTTGTCCGTTTCCGACCTGGATACGCCACTCCTCTACCACAACCGGCTGTGGCGACGCTCCGAAGCGTTGGATGTGCCCACCGTGCCCGTCGAGGCCACCCTGATTGAAGTGGGTCTGCGCGATGGCATCCAACGGGAAGAAGCGTTCATCCCTACCGAGGTTAAACTGGCGATTGTACAAAAATTGGTTGACGCCGGGCTGAAGGAGATTCAAGTCACCTCGTTTGTGAACCCTAAGATTGTGCCCCAGATGGCCGATGCGGAACAGCTCGCGGCCGCATTGCCCCCTTGTAACGATGTGGTCTACTCGGCGCTGGTGCTCAACATGAAAGGGCTGGAGCGTGCGGCCGCGGCTGGTATCCCCAAGGTGGACATGGGCGTGCCCGCTTCCGAAACCCTGGCCCGCAAAAACGCCAACACCACCATCGAGGCCGGTATGGCGGAGATGGCCGAAATGGTGCAAAAGGCCCGCCAACACGGCATGAAAGTCCGCGCCGGGGTGCAAGTCGCCTTTGGTTGCGCCTACGAAGGCAAAATCGAACCGGCCAAAGTTGTCAATCTGGCCCGCCGCTTTCTGGCCATGGGCATTGACGAACTCTCCCTGGCCGATTCCGCCGGGCTGGGCAACCCGCAACTGATTCGCCGCCTCGTCCAGGAAATTTTACCCCTGGCCGGGCCGGTTCCGGTAGTGCTCCACCTGCACGACACCCGTGGCCTGGGATTAGCCAATCTCCTCGCCGCCCTGAAATCGGGCGTCACCCATTTTGACACCTCTTTCGGTGGCCTGGGCGGTTGCCCGTTTATCCAGACCGCCAAAGGCAACATCGCCACCGAAGACACCGCCCACATGCTACACGAAATGGGCATCCACACCGGCCTCAACGTCGCCCAAATCGCCGCCCTCTCCAGAGAAATAGAAACCTACCTCGGCAAACCCCTACCCGCCAAGATGCACCACCTTATTTGAGACCTGACAGGTTTTCAGAAACCTGTCAGGTCTGCCCAAGCCTATGTCCCAAACCCTCGCCGAACGCATCATCTCCCAACACGCCCAACAGCCTGTCACCGCTGGCGACATCGCCATTGTCGAGGTGGATGGGGTCATGGCGACCGATGCCACCGCCCCGTTAGCCATCCAGGCGTTCCGGGCGATGGGGGGCAAAAAGGTATGGCACAAGGACAAAGCCTTCCTCGTTATTGACCACGCCGCCCCGGCCCCCAATGAACGAGTGGCGAATTTGCACAAACTGATGCGCGACTTCGCCCGCGAACAGGAGATCAAGCTGTACGATGTGGGCGCGGGCATTTGCCACCAACTGATGGTCGAAAATGGGCATGTCCGCCCCGGTGATCTGTTCCTGGGAGCCGATTCGCACACGCCAACCTACGGCGCGTTGGGGGCAATGGCCGTGGGGGTCGGCTCGACTGACCTGGCCGGGGTGTTACGCACCGGGCAAACCTGGCTCAAAGTGCCGTCCACCGTTTTGTTCACCCTGGACGGCCAACTGGCCCGAGGCGTCACGGCTAAAGATGTGATCCTGTTTCTGGTGCAGAAAATGGGGGTCGAAGGAGCGGTGTACGAGGCGATTGAGTTTAACGGCCCGGCGGTGGAACGGATGACGCTGGCGAGCCGTATGGTGCTGACGAACATGGTGGCCGAAATGGGGGCCAAGACGGGGTTTGTGGACACCACGGGATTGGTGCTGGATGCGCCCTTTGTTCACCAACAGGTTGACGAAAGGGCTACCTTCCGGGCCAGATTTACAGTGGATTTGTCGGATCTGCGGCCGCAAATCGCCTGCCCGCACTCTCCCGACAACGTACTCCCCCTGGATGAACTGGTGGGCACAAAAATAGACGCGGCCTTCATCGGTTCCTGTACCAACAGCCGCCTGGAAGATTTGCACGCGGCCGCGGACATCGTGCGTGGTCATCAGCTCAAGGCACGGCTCCTCATCGCGGCCGCGTCCCAGGCCGTATTCAACGCCGCCCTTAACGATGGCACGGTTCACACCCTCACCACTGCCGGAGCCGTGTTCATCACCTCTGGCTGTGGCCCCTGCGTCGGCACCCACCTGGGCGTACCCGGCGATGGCGAGACGGTCATCTCTTCCACCAACCGCAACTTCCAGGGACGTATGGGCAACCCGAAGAGTAACATCTACCTGGCGTCACCAGCAGTGGTTGCGGCCGCGGCCGTCGCGGGGGAGATTGTTGATCCTGAGGATGTTTGAGGAGAACTCATAGGAACTCGTAGGAACTCTGTGAACCCATCCTCTTATCCGTGTTCCTTCTTATCCGTGTTTACACCCTGTCACCCTGTCACCCATCACCATGTCCCACATCTTAACCGGCACAGCCCACGTCTACCCCATTGACAACATAGACACCGACCGGATCATCCCCGGCAAATACACCAAAACCCTCGACCTCACCCACCTGGCCGGGCACGTCCTGGAAGACCTCGATCCCACCTTCAGCCAGCGCGTGCAACCGGGTGACATCCTGGTGGCGGGGCGCAATTTTGGGTGTGGCTCCAGCCGGGAACAAGCCCCCCTCGCCCTCAAAGCGGCCGGTGTCTCCGCCGTCATTGCCCACTCCTTTGCCCGGATTTTCTTCCGCAACGCCATCAACATCGGCCTGCTCGTCATCGAATTGCCGGATCATGCCCTTAATAACGGTGCTCAGGTGACGATTGACAGTGTGAACGGGCTGGTGGAGAGCGAAGGCATCACCTATCAGGCCACCAAAATGCCCCAGGTCATGCTCAAAATCCTCAATGCCGGGGGGCTGATCAACTTTCTCAATCAAGAAGGGGGCTACCGATGAACCGTCCACTCACCGGTCTGCGGGTGCTGGAGTTCACCCACGCCGTGCTTGGCCCCACCACCGGCCTCATCCTGAGCGACCTGGGGGCCGAGGTGATTCGTGTCGAGCCGGTTCCGGGGGGCGACCCCACCCGCACCCTGAAAGGGTTTGGTCTAGGCTATTTCCCCTTTTTCAACCGGAACAAAAAAAGTATCGGCGTGAATTTGAAGGATGTTCGCGGCCGCGATCTCATCACCCACCTGCTCCACACCACCGATATCCTCATCGAAAATTACGCCCCCGGTACGATGGAGCGGCTCCACCTGGGGTATGACGACCTATCGCCCCACTTTCCCCGCCTCATCTACTGCCAGCTCAAAGGTTTCCTGCCTGGCCCCTACCAGACCCGCACCGCCCTGGACGAAGTGGTGCAAATGATGAGCGGCCTGGCCTACATGACCGGGCCGGTCGGTCAGCCATTGCGGGCGGGGGCTTCCGTCATTGATGTGACCACCGGTATGATGGGGGCGATGGCTATCCTGATGGCCTTGCGCGAGCGGGACAGCACCGGTCAGGGGCAACTCGTGCGCTCCGCCCTCTTTGAAACCGCCGCCTTCCTGATGGGGCATCATCTGGCTTACGCCGCTGTGGCTCAAGAGCCGGTTCCGCCCATGCCCGCCCGTGTCAGTGCCTGGGCCATCTACCACCAGTTCGAGACGAGCAACGGGCAACGGGTGTTTATCGGCGTGACGAGCGATAAGCAGTGGGAGAAATTTTGCCACACCTTCGACCGGGCGGATTGGCTCCACGATCCCCGGCTCAAAACGAACAACAACCGCATCACTGAACGGGAATGGCTTTTGCCTGCCGTGCGCGACATGGTGGCCGCGTACCCTCTGGCTGAGGTTCTGCGCCGTTGCGAACAGGCCCAACTCCCGTTTTCCCCCATCGCCCACCCCGAAGATTTGTTTACCGATGAACAGCTACACCAGGGGGGCAGTCTCATCCCCACCACCCTGCCCAACGGCGAGCAGACCGTTTTGCCCGCGCTCCCGTTCCGGCTGGACTCGTTGGTTATGCCAGAAAACGCCACCCTGCCCACCTACGGCGAACACACCGAGGCCATTTTGCTGGAGTTGGGTTACGCCGCAGAGGCGATACAAGCATTACGCGCCACCCAAACCATTGCTTGAGTAGAAATCTCGGGTTCGTAGTAACGACTTTAGTCGTCCCGCGTTGGACTGCTAAAGCAGTTACTACGAACCGGGACCAGTCCGCCCAGCGGTCGTTTCACGGCCGGGCGGGTCAGGCTTCAAGAGCTACGATGCCCTGGTGTAAAAAGAATCCGTTCAGGTGAGTGCTCTTTTGGCCTCGGCAATCACTTCCGCGTAATCCGGCTCATCACCTAATGTGGGCAGGTAGTTGACATAAGTCAGACAGCCATCGCGCCCCACAATGAAGACCGCCCGGCGCAGATAACGCCGCTCTTTGATCAACAGACCATATTTCTCCCCAAATTCAGCATTCAACACATCAGAGACAACCACCACTTTGTCCACCCCGGCGGCCCCGCACCACCGTTTTTGGGCCATCGGGAAATCGGTGCTGATGGTGTAAATGATGATGTCATCACCGAGTTGGGCGGCTTCTTCGTTGAAGCGGCGTGTCTCACGGTCACAAACATCCGTGTCCAGCGAGGGCACAGCGGACAAGATAATCACCTTGCCCCGCGCCTCGGTGATTGGCTGCACCGGTTTCCAGTTGAGTGCCGATGACGTAAATTCAGGAGCCGCGTCCCCCACCTTCACATCATCACCAATGACTGTCACAAATTTATCGCCCAGTTTGAAAAAATCGTTTCGTTCAGTTGCCATATAGGTTCTCCTTGAGTAACTATTCAGGTGGCACTTTTGCCAGAGAGACCCTAAAGGTTTTGATTAACATGAGGCCAGAATCACCAGAGGTCAAAACCTTTAGGGTCTGAATAGCTACCTCCTTGATGGGTATGGTTACTGGAGTTTAGAGTTCAGAGCCAAAGCTAGAGGGTTTTCCAGAGTAAATTCCTCTCGCTCTCTCCTCTTGCTCTAAACTCCAGGGGTTAAGACAATGGGTGTGTTTTATTTCGGTCGGGGTGTCACCTCCTGAATTCCCCAAGAGCCTAAATCCTTTCTTCTAGCATGGAGGCGCGTAACAGGTAAGCACGAGCCTGGGCCGGGTCCGCGGCCGCGTTCCTCAAACCCTCATTCCGTTTCTGCCGCTCTTCCGCCGTGTTCATCACCATATTTTTGTATTGCTGATCGCTGTACAACTGCACCGACTCAATGGCATATTGTCGCCTGACCCTGGTGTATTCATCCAACAGGTTATCCGGCTCCCCCTGGTGAATGCGGACGAGGGCAGAGGTGAGCGCGGCCGCGTCGTGAATCCCACTGTTCATCCCCATCCCCCCGGAGGGGTTGTTGTTGTGGGCCGCATCCCCCACCAACACGGCCCGCCCCACCCGGAAGGTATCGGCGACCCGCTGGTGGACCCGGTACAGTTGGATGGTTTTAATGGTGAATGGGGGAACAACGCCGAAGAAGGTGTGGATGCGGCCGCGTAAATTCTCCTCGCGCAAAGCCACCGTCTCATCCTCATCATTCTGCATCCGAAACACAATCCGCACAATATCCGGCAGGTTCAAAATAATGACCCACTCCTGCGGATCAAAAATGTAACAAACCTGGGCCGCAGACGGCAATAAATCACTCGTTTTCAGATCATTGCCAATCAGCAAAAATCGGTCTTCATACGTTTTGCCCTGAAACCCGATTCCCAATTGTTTCCGCACCGTGCTGTGCGTGCCATCTGCCCCACACAGATACGCTCCCTCTCGTTCTACAATGCCCTTCTCCGTAACAAACCGGGCCGAAATATGCGTCCCCTGATCAGTGAAATCCACCAGCCGGTGTCCCATGTGAACACGCCCGGTTGCGGCCGCTTCGACCGCCGGTTTCAGCAAGCGGGTGGCAATATGTTGGGGGCATTGGAGCCGAAACGGGTAGGCCGTGTCCTGAGCGATGGCCTTGTAATCAAAATCGGCAATGAGGCGGCGCGGCTCCCGCTCCCAATATTGCAGACGATTCACCTGATACCCATGCTGGAGAAGAGCATCGGCCACCCCCCATTGCTGGAACAATTCCAGCGTCTTAGGGTGGAAGGTACTGGCCCGAATTTGCGTATTCAGTTCGGCATCCGCCTCAAAAACTTCGGCCGGAATGCCCGCCCGGGCCAACGCCAGGGCCAATGACAGGCCCACCGGCCCGGCCCCGGCAATAAGAATAGGTTTTTCAGATGTGATCATAGTCGCCACCGGCCTTTGCAGGGAATTTCTAAATAAGATTTGGTTTGTAGTGACCGCTAAAGCGGTCACTACAAACCAAGATGCCAAAAGATTATCTGAACAGCTATAAGTCAGTTGCCTGAATTTGTCGAAGGCAAAACGGGGTTCGACAGGCTCAGCCTTCGAGAGGCTTCGTAGTTACCCCAAAAGCCTTATTCCTTATATTTAATGACAACAGAATGTTATAATGTTATAACAATATAGTTTAAGAGCAAAGAGAAGTTATTGATACAACGGCCTAGAGAATAAAGGTCACTTTATGAACGTGCAGATTTATAGCTTTGCCTCCAGCCGGATTACATATTAGAGTTTATCGGTAATAACTTTCCGAAGGTTTATGTCAACTAACTACTCAAAGGCACAAACCTTCGGAAGGTTTCCAAATGCTATTGCCGATAATGTCTATTGACACAGGGCACACTAAACCAGAAGGTGGATCCATGACCCTCGCTTGATTCAACGCCCAAATCTCCCCCATGGGCATGAATAACACGCCGAACAATCGCCAATCCCAGCCCCGTACTTTTTTCTCCCCCCGTTGCTTGTGCCGAAAGTCGGGTAAAGTCTTGAAACAACTTTTGTTTATCCGCTTCGCTGATGCCCGGGCCTTGATCTTGGACCTCTATACGCCAACCTTTCTCGTCACACAATCCCCGAATTATTACGGTACTCCCGGCAGGGGAATATTTCACGGCATTGCTGATGAAATTATCAATGGCTTGATGTAAACGGGTCACATCAATACGGGCCTAGCCTTCCGGTACTTTTTCTAAAACCAGATAAGTACCTTTCTTTGCCGCAATGGGTGATTGTCGTGCTACGACATCGGTCAAAAAATCCTGCATAACCACCAACTCCGGATTCAACTGGAGCTTACCCGATTCAATATGGGACACATCCAATAAATCATTCAACAGGTTAGCCATATAATGAGCCTGTCCTTGAACCAGGTGCAACATTTGCTGGCGTTCGGGTTGTGACAATTCATCTTCAGGGGTCATTAACATTTCCATGGCCATCACAATCGTGCTTAGTGGATTTCGCAAATCATGGGCGGCCATCCCCAGAAAAGAATTCTTCAATTGATTGAGCGTCTGCAATTCTTTATTTTGCTGGTGAATTTCTGCCTGTTGGTCTACGATTTTGGAGACCAACCGCCCTTTCTCCAAAGTAATTGCCAATTGCGAAGAAATCTGTTGGAACAGTTTAATATGAGCATTGGCATATGTATTGGGCGCTCTGCTCGAAAAAAACATGAAACCAATAGGTACACCATTGGCGATGAGAGGACAGGTGAGGGATGAACGGATGCCTTCGCTAAGAATTAATTGGGTAGATTCTGAAGAAGGTTTCTGACGGGCATACTTTTCCAGGTCGTTGATAATGCGGGGTTTTTGCGTCTGCATAATTTTTTCCAGACTACTTCCACGCAATGGGGCACTGAAGCCCTTAGTAAGAATCATGGACGCCTGATCACTCTTGGCCCAACGCGCCCGGACTGTTTGTCCATCGTCGTCAATTACGGAGAAACCAATTCGGTTATAAGGGATCAAATCCCTAAAATCGGCATATACCTTTTCCAAAATTTCATCTAATAATAAACCCGCATTAATATGGGAGGTAATCCGGCTGATTTTCTCTGTTTCACGTTGGCGAGTTTCAATAATTTGTGCTAATCGAGTCAGGGCCTGCCCTAATTGTCCCACTTCATCAGCTGGCGTGAGAGGAAGCAAATCAATGTGCTGGCCTGCGCTGATCTGGCGAATAGCGTTAACGTACTTAGGGATGCGATTGTCCACGGGAATTGTATGATACATAGTTCTCCTCAGGTGTGTTCCTTTAGGCTTTACGAGCCGAGGCCGATGCACTACTGATGACTGAGGAAAAGGGCCAGGGAGTGGTTCCGGTCTAGGTGTTGTTCCTAAAGTGTCAAGATGCAGGACCAAACGATGTTGTAGGAAGGATATTGAGTGCACGTAACTGATATTAGTAGTTTACCATGCTTATAGAAAAGCGAAATGTGAAAAAAGTAACGGGTGAATCATACTATGTTCCGAACACACGCCTTTAATAATTGTAATATTGTTGTTATTTAACGCTACTGAATCTGAAAATGGGGGGATGAGGAAGGGGGCACGCGGCCGCGAACATAACAAAAATCCCCAGCGGGGGCGTAAAAAGGTTTATTATGGCCGGTCTCCTGACCGAGCCACCACTCATCGAAAAACTCGCCCTCATTTTTCAACCCCGGCTTGAATCAACAGGATATTCAATGTAGTACACCATGAAACCTAAATTTACAGCGCAGTTCATTATTTTCTCGGTGATCCTGGTATTGATTTTCAGTGCCGCGAGAGCTATACCCGTCCAGACGGCGGGCACCTGTTACGTCAATGACGATGCCACCGGTGCCACTAGACGGTTTCACGATCATTGCCGGGCAGGCAAATGGAGGTTACCCAGACTATTATGGGGGCGGGATGTTCAATTGGCCTGACACGAATCCGACGTTCACGAACGTCACCTTCAGCGGCAATTCGGCCACCATTGGCGGTGGGATGTCCAATAACTGGTATAGTAGCCCGACCCTTACGAATGTCATCTTCACAGGCAACTCGGCATCTATATTGGCAAAGGGCATAATCTGACATTTTCCAAGAGACGGGAGACCAAGGCCCTTACGCTTTGAGCAAATGAGCCACCATATCATTAACCATCGCGGCCGCGACCGGATTTCTGCTCAGGTTTTGCGCCAGGCGAAAGGTCGAAACCAGTAATTGCCCCCGGCCTATGCCCCGCTCCGCCACGAGCGCGACCGTCTTATGGAGCCAACCCGCAAACAGCCCGGCGTGCACATCGGTGGCAAACTCATGGGGTTGCAGGCCATGAATGATGTGTTCTGGCGTCAGCCCCGCAAAGGTGAAATCAACCAGATTTTGCGTGGGAATATCGCCAAACAGGGTGTCCTGGCGTAACCAACTAAAGGTACTGGCCCAATCCCCTTGCCAGCTACTGCCCCGCCGCCGATTAATCTTCAGCGACCCCAAATGGGTTTGCAGGGCACGGGTTGATTCGGCTAACCAGAGGACACAGCCACCCTCATGCAGATGAAGCCGAAGTTCATCCGTCATGGTTTCAACCACGGCTAACCCGGCGTCGGGCAGGGACTCAGCCAGGGTATACCCTAATTTTCGCAGTGGCTCAGCCAGTGTGGGGGCATAAATTGGGGGGCAGGAAGTAGGCGGTACGGGTGGGGCAAAAAACGTTAATTCTTGCTCATTGTAGCTAACCCGATTTCCCTGCCGGTCAAACAGAGTGCATTGCAGGCGCGTCTTCATCCCCTGCGTCACCGCCGGAACCCGGAAGGTGACTTTGCCCACGGCCGTCACTGAGGCGGGCGGCACGGTGAGTTCGGCAAATGTCCCCCTGTGCTCAGGAAACCCTTCCAACTGCCACACCAGATAACTACCTTGTAAATCAGCCGCCGAATAGTGGGAGAGGTGTAGATGGATGTCGCACCGTTCCCCGGCCCAAAAAGCCAGACGTTTCCAGTCCGGCAGGATCAAATCATCGCTGTTGATTTGGGCCAGGGCTTCATAGGTTTGTTTGGGGTGACGCGCCATGTCAAGCAGGCCATTGGCCTCCCAATGGACATCGGTAAATTCGGTGATGATGTAGCCGGTGATGGTGGGATGGCGGCGTATTTGTTCAATTTCATATTTGAGGGCCGCCAGTTGCAGACGTTGGCTGGCCTTCGCCAGGTCTGTCAGCGTCGGGAAGATACGGTCCAGGTGAAATTGCCGGAACCGCGTCTCGATGCCGTGGGGATAAACCACCCCTTCCCCCCAATCCAGCCCCGTTTCAAACCACCAGGGTTCACCCCCATAAGCCTGGCGCAGTTGCGCCACATCCGGCAAACCCCAATTACCAAATTCGGAGACGAGCAACGGCTCATCGCCACGACTCCGCACTTCGTCCGCGCGCGGGCGGGTGCGCCGTTGCCACGGCTTTTTCAGGAAAGCCCGCCACTCTTTGAAGGTTTCGTAAGGGTGTGCCCACATCCAGGCCGGGCGATCTGCAAAGTTGGCGACCCAGTCACGCCAGCGGTCGTACCGGTCTGGCATGGCGTAGTAGTTGTGAAAATCTACCAGGTCGCCCACGATGTGGAAATTGCCTTCGCAGGCGGAGTTGCCCACGGTGAGCCGGTGGGGATCAAGTTGTTTGAGGGTATGGCCCATGGTGTTCAGCCAGGCGCGGTGCTCCGGGTTGCTGAGATCAACCCCCCAACTTTCATTGATGATGGTCCAGATAATAATGGAAGGATGATTCCAATCACGTTGCACCATGCCCACCAGGGTATCATGGGCACGCTGTTGAGCGGCCGGGGTGAGCAGTTGCCAGTTGGGTAGTTCGGCCCAGATGAGCAGGCCCAGCCGGTCCGCGGCCGCGTAGTAGCGCGGATCGGCAATCTTTATGTGTAGGCGCAGGCAGTTTAGCCCCATCGCTTGGGCCTGGCGGAACTGCGCCTCGATATAGTCGGCCGAGGGGGGTGTGCAGATCAGGTCGGGATAATAATCCTGATCGAGTGCGCCCCGCAGGTAGAGGGGACGCCCATTGAGAAGCAGTTGCCCGTTGTGTGTCTCCACTGTGCGAAAGCCAAATGTATCACTTAACACATCGGTGGTCGCGGCCGCG
This sequence comes from Chloroflexota bacterium, assembly GCA_018004935.1. GTDB lineage: Bacteria > Chloroflexota > Anaerolineae > Promineifilales > Promineifilaceae > Trichofilum. The sequence continues at coordinate 17,809 of JAGNBF010000087.1, forward strand.
GGTCCCTGCAACGTCACGCGCAAGGTATACAGGTTGGGGGAATCAATGTCCCAGAGGAGCGGTGCAGGCACGGGGATAGACACCGTGGGCAGGTCTGATTCAACCTGGGCACACAGTTGACCATCGGGGGCCAACACGGCGAAGGTGAGACCATAACCGGCGGGTAAAGGGTGGTTCAGAACTGCCACCACCTCTACCTGTTCTGCCAGCGGGGTGATGAAGAGTTGGCGCAGGTGGTAAACGGGTCGGCTCTCTAACCAGACGGATTGCCAGAGGCCGGATAGTTGACCGTACCAGGATTGTTTGCCGTGGGGAAGTTCGGGGAAGAGAGCCAGGGGGTCGTTCACGCGCACGGTGAGGCGGTTGCGGCCGCGATGAGCGGCATCGGTCACATCCAGGGTGAACGGCAGATACCCCCCTTCATGTTCGCCCACCGGGATCTCATTCAGCCAGACCTCAGCCAGATAATCAACCGCCCCAAAACCCAGCACGATAACCCTGTCGCCAAACCATTCATCAGGGATGTCAATGTCGCGGCTATACCAGGCCACCCCGGCATAAAAACGCCACTCCGGTGACTGGGCTTGCCAGGGAGCCGGAACCGTTATCGGCAAAGTCTGCTCGTCGAGCAAGGTGGTGGGGGTGAAACGGCCTTCCGGGTCGGTGCAGAATTGCCATGGCCCATCCAGGGAAAGATGGGGCCGGTGTGTTTTGTCAGCCAAAGAGTGTTTGTTCATGGGGTGATATTTTCTGCCCGGTATACGGGGGGCATAGGCCGGGTCATCTGTTGTTGGAAGTGGGCCACCAGCGGGGTTTTGTGGCGTTGGAGAATGCCTTCGGCGTCAAAGGTGCCATCGTAGAGGCCCAGATGAACCAGAAAGGAAGTGAGGGGTTTGCGGCCGCGGCGATAAGTCCAATCCACCATCGTCAAAAAGGGAAACCAGGTGTAACCCACCACTGGCACACCCTGCGCCCGTAAACCACGGATGGAGTCAAGCGTCTGATCCATCCAACGGGCACGGCCCGCCACATCTCGTTTGGCCGATGTTTCCGTCACGATCAAGGGCATCTGGTAGCGGGTGTAGGCTCGCTCGATGACCTCACCCAGCTTTGACCCATGCGTGGAGCGCAAAATGTGACGGGGCAGACCATTGGTTCGTTGTGCCCACTCCACATAAGACCAGGGGTAAAAATTCACCCCCAAAAAATCAAAGGTTACGGCCTGGGCGCGGAACCAATCCAGTTCACGAGGCGTGACCCCATGCGCTTGCAGGTAAGCGGCCAGAATATAATTTTCATCTACCCGGCCAGTCGCCAGATCAAAACAGAGGTATTGGGTGGCGTTCGCTTCTTCTACCAGCGGGGCCAGGGCTTCCACCTTGCTCCAGATGTGCCACAGGGCCTCGACCTGCACGGTGATGGCGTCGGGTTGTTCAGCCTTGAGGGCCTGGGTTGTCAAAACCATCCCTTTGGCCAGCGCCAGGGCGACTTTGACAAAACCATCTTCGCCCACGAGATACGGCGGCCAATCGCCCCGCCGTCCGCACAAATCGGCGTTGATCATCGGCTCGTTGAGGGGGGTGTAATGGCGCACCAGGGAACCATAACGCTGGGCGACTGCACCGGCGTATTCGGCCACGCGGTAGGGGTATTGGCTATTGATGAAGCTGTTGTCTAACCAGAGGGGTGTGCCGTAATGAATCAAATCAAGGATGGGAACGATGCCCTTGACATTAACCAGATAATCAATCACTTCATCTGTCCAGCGCCAATCCCAGACATTGGCTTTAGGCTGAACCTTGTACCAGGGAATGCCCCAGCGCAGGGCTTGTATTCCCAGGTCGGCGGCCAGGTCCAAATCTTGTTTCCAATATTGATAATGCTGGATCAGTTGGTATTCATCCAGGGCACGCCGTCCTGGGCGCACATGGGGCACGAAGGTGTTTTCGATGCCGGTGGCCCAGCCAAAACCGGCCGGGTCAAGTGAAAAAAGTTGGGTCATAGGGAACTCCTACGAAAATAGCCACGGATGACGGGAACACGGATAGGAAGAAACACGGATGGGGATGAAAATGGTGGCGTTATTTTCATCCAACTTGGTGCGCGATGTGCTCATGGGGAACTCCCGCTGGTGTATTGGGTAGATTCATGGTTTTACAGGGGCACTGCTTTAAGACCTGACGAGTTAGCTTCTTGAACAGTTGGCAAGAAAGAGGTTACACAGAGATGCACAGAGGGGGCACAGAGGGTCACAGAGAACTCTTTAAAACTAAGGGCTTACGGGGTTGCGCGAGCCGGTCTCCTGACCACGCTCGTCGTAGCTCAGTGGGGACACCGGCCACAGCGCGTAAGTCCTAACCTCTGTGTATCTCCGTGTCTTCTCTGTGACCCTCTGTGTTCCCTCTTTTTCCTTCTGGCTTACCCAGGTTAGGGTTTGATCTGCGGTTCCAGGGTTGGCCCGACCACATCAGGCACGCCATCCGTCCAGACCAGCCGATCAAGCCACATAAAGCGGCGGCTCCCTCGCGTGCCCGAAGAGAGGACTTCCCAGGCGTGATAAACGAGCCAGATTTCCCCGTCATCATCCCGGATAATTGTCTGGTGGCCGGGGCCAACTACCGGGGGGTTTTGGGTCATAAGGCTGGCGAGGATAGGGTTCGCGGCCGCGTCCTGGCATGGCCCGGTGGCTGTCTCACAGGTGGCGTAACCCACTGCATACTCAACCCCCGTGTAGTTGTTCCCGGAGAAGAAGAGGTAATAATTGTCATCTTGTAGCCACATGGTGGGGGCCTCTACCACCCGCCCTTCCCAGGCCGAATCATTACGCACCAGACGTACTGGCTCCCCCACCAGGCTCAAACCATCCGGGGCCAATTCCTGCACATAGAGATAAGTCGCCAGCGAACAGCAGTTGCCATCGTTTTTCCAGTAGAGATACAACGTGCCATCGGCATCACGGAACGGGCTGGGATCAATCGAACCCCCTTCCTGCACCTGGCAGACCAGGGCGGCTTCGTTGTTATCCCTGAACTTGCCTTCCGGTTTGTCGCTGGTGGCTACGCCAATACATTGCCGGTCGGCGGCTTTGTCCCGCGCCGTGTAGTAAAGGACGTATTGCTCCCCAATTTGCATGACTTCCGGTGCCCAGATGAAGGAGCCGCCCAGTTTGGCCCAGGCAGGCAGGGACGGCATGGCGTCCGTGAGCAGTTCCCACTCCACCAGATCCGTGGAATGGGCCAGTTGCACATTTTTGCCTGAGCCGTTGGTGGCATAGGCGTAGTAGACGCCGTCGGCAAACAGAAGGCCGGGATCAGGGAAATCGGCGCGTAGGACCGGGTTTTGGAAACTGCCTTCGGGGATGCCGCTGGTGGTGGGGGTGGCTATGACCGTAGCGGGTAGGGTCGGTTCTGGGGTGGTATCTGGCGCGGCCGCACGGCAACTGATGAGAAGGAGGGGGAGAAGGAACGCGGCCGCGAACAAACGTGACCAGCCACGCCCGTTTCGAGAGGAGTACCCCATAAACCCAGGGCGCACCAGGGATGAAAACAGCGAGTAGGCGAGTAGCGAGTAGGCGAGTAGCGAGTAGGCGAGTAGCGAGTTTGCGAGTGGGCGTTCACTCGCTACTCGCAAACTCGCCACTCGAAACTTATTTTCACAGGCGTACCAGGGGGAACCATTCTGTTCTCTCATTGTTACCCCTTCAACCCACTTGTGGCCACACTTTCTACAATGTAGCGTTGCAGGACGAGGTAGATAATCAGCACGGGCACAGCGGTAATGGCCGCCCCGGCCATCATCTGCCCATATTCTGAGGTAAACGCGCCTTGCAAGGTTCGCAAACCGGGCGGCAACGTCAACAAAACCCGATCTTTCAGAATGAGCAGGGGCCACAAAAAATCGTTCCAGCTTCCCAGGAAGGTGATGACCCCCAATGTCACCAGGGCGGGTTTCGCCAGAGGCAGGGCAATGTAGTAGAAGGTCTGGAACGTCGTCGCGCCATCTATGCGGGCCGCTTCTTCCAGCTCGCGGGGAATGGACTCAAAAAACTGGCGCATCAAAAAGACGCCAAACACCCCGGCCATCGCGGGCAAAATGACCCCCATGTAGTTGTTGAGCAAATCTAACCGGGCAATGGTCAGGAAGTTGGGGATGAGGAACATAATGCCCGGCAGGAATAAGGTCGCCAGGAGCATGGCAAAGAGGAATCGGCGGCCGCGGAACTCCAGACGGGCATAAGCGTAACCGGCTAAGGAGTCTACGATCAGCACCAGTACCGTCACGACGGTAGCGACTCCGGCACTGTTGACAAACCAGCGCATGATGGGCAGGCTGGGGTTGTTCAGGATTTTTTCGTAGTTGTCCAGGGTGAACGTTTTCGGTATCCAATAAATCTCAGGCAAAAACCATTGCGACTTGGGTTTGAACGAGGTGGATAACATCCAGACCATCGGCATCAAAACCAACAGGGCGATCAGGATGAGCAGGGTGTAAAGGATGAGACGCTGGCCTATTTTGCGGTTGCGGTTGCCCCAGCGCAAGGTGGTTTTCTCTTCCGATGGTGGGGGAGATAAAGTGGTCATGGTAACGGCTCTCCTTGTCGTTAGGCACTTACGAGTCAACTTCTTTTACAGTCAGCAAGAAACAGTTACACAGAGAGCACAGAGGTGAAGACACAGAGATTCACAGAGAAAAACCCGGCTTTTCTTAAAACTCTGTGTATCTCTGTGTCTTCTCTGCGTCCTCTGTGTTCATTTGTTTCTGGTTTGTCCTGGTTAAGAATCACGGGTACGGAAAATGCGGAAATTCAGGTAGGAGAAGAGAATCATGATGGTGGCGACAACAAAAGACATCGCGGCCGCGCTACCCTGGCGATTCCTCTCAAATCCTTCCCGATAAAGCCGGAACACCACCGGCTCGGTAGCACCGCCACCGGCCGCCTGCGCTGGCCCCCCGTTGGTCATAAAAAAGGGCTGAGCAAACAAGTTAAACGCGCCAATAATGGTGATGGTGATTACAAAAACGAGCACCGGTCGCAGGAGCGGCAGGGTAATGCGAAAAAACGTTTGCCAGTTCGTCGCCCCATCCATAGACGAGGCTTCATATAAATCCGTGGGGATGTCTTGCAGGGCGGCTAACAGAATAATCATGTTAAAGCCGCTGATCCACCAGATGGTGATGAGCAAAATGGAAAGCCAGGCCCAGGGCATAGACGAGAGCCAGCGCGGCGTCGTCAACCCCAAATCGGCCAGGTAATAATTCACCAATCCCCCCTGGCTCTGAAAAATCCAAAACCCCAAAAGCCCCACCACCGCCGCAGACAGCACCCAGGGGGCAAAATAAATGGTGCGAAAGAAGCTACGGCCAGGGATTTTGGTATTGAGTAAAACGGCCAATAACAGCGGCACAATCACCAGCGGCGGAACGCTGATGACAGCAAATTCGAGGGTGTTAATCAGGGCATTCCAAAATTCCTGGTATTGCACTGTCCCTGGGGTAAACAGCTTGACGTAATTATCCAGCCCGACGAATTTGGTGGCCGCCGGGCGCAAAAAATCAAACTGAAAGGCACTGGTGTAAAGGCCATAAAAGAAGGGATACCCCACGAAGACAGCAAAAAAGATCAGGTGCGGCAGGATAAACAGATAGGGCGTCCAACTAAACTTACCCTTCTTACCCACAGCCGGAACGGATGTTACGGCTTCCTTGATTGTTGTGGTTGTTGCCATTCGAGCCACCTCTCTGGGGGGAAGTGGCGAACCTGTATGTAGTCAGCGTCCGTAACGGTCAAGAGAGAGACTGGAGATTTACAGGTTTGTAGTAACGACTTTAGTCGTCCCACGCTGGACTGCTAAAGCAGTTACTACGAACCAAAAACATGCCACGAACTTCCGGGAACTTATACCAGTCTCTGGTCTTGAAATCGCAGTTTACCAACAAACGACGACTTAACAGGTTCACCACAACCCAATAAACGTTTCAGCTAGGGAGCGGCGGGTGCGTCACCGTAATTGTCCCGGTTTTCAGTCAGGATTTGGTTAGCACGGGTGGCGGCGTCGTCTAAAGCAACTTGAATATCGGTGGCCGTGCCCGCCATAATGGCGCCAACGGCTTCATCGAGGGGGCCGTAAGCATCGGTGATGCCGGGAACAGAGGGGGGAATGAAGACTGATTCGACGGAGGGGGCGATGGCGGCCTGGGGCATAACGTCTTGAAACTCGGCACTGCTACGAACCGTGTTACTGGCGGGAATTTGCCCGGCACTGGCCCAGGTGATGGAGTTGTCAAGCAGGTATTGGATGAAGACGCCCGCGGCCGCGTCCTTACATTCATCCACCCCACTCTGATGGGTCGGCAGGGTCAACTGGTGCGAGCCACCCCATACCGCCGGATTTGGTCCAATTTGCGGCACAGCCGTAGCCTGCCCATTAAACTCAACGCCTTCGCCGGTCACGTTGGTTGTCTGCCAAATACCATTCCAGATCATACCCACCGTACCACCCTTAAAAGAATTTAGTTCGGCATCTACTTCCAGGTTGGGTTGTGACCAGTTGGCCTGCGCCTCTTGCAACCACTGCAACGCTTGCACCCCGGCCTCACTGTTCCAGGTGGCTTCGGTACCATCTTCGTTGAACGATGCACCGCCATATTGGTAAAGCAGCATTTCAAAAATCTGGCGGATGGGGAAACCCGAGGTGAGCATGAACCCATTGTTGCCATCCTGGGTCATCGCGGTCGCGGCCGCGGCAAACTCTTCACCCGTCGTGGGTGGGCCATCCAGACCGGCCGCTTCCAGCAGGTCCGCATTGTAGAACATCGTCATGGGGTGAATATCGAGGGGAATGGAGTAACGCTGTCCGGCCACTTCACCGGCATTCCAGACACCAGCGGGGAAGTCACTGCCATCAATACCGACTTGCGCGACCATATTGTCAATGGGGCGGATAATGTTGCGGAAGGCCTGGGTAGCCACCTGGTCCGCATGGACAATGGCGACATCAGGTAACGTATCGGACGCGGCCGCGGTGCTGAGTTGGGTGTAATATTCGCCCTGCGTGGTCATCACCACCTGAATGTTGTCGTGCGTCGCATTGAATTCATCCACCATCTGGCCCATATAGGGGCCATCCGGGCCGGTGAAGGGATTCCAATATTGCAACTCCACGGTGCCACAATCAGCATCAGCTACCTCATCAGAGGTATCCCCCGCATTGCCTTCGTCCACATTGTTAGAACTATTTACGTTATTGCTGGTTGCGTTCGGTTCATTATTGCCGCCACAACCAGCCAGAATGAGGGTCAAAACAAGAAACATAGGAAATATGGTAAGTATAGCACTCAGGAAAAGAAAGGTGGTTCTTTGGGGTTTCGTGGGGGGCGGACAACCGTTGTGGTTGCCCCCCACGGGGCAGGCACAAGGCCAGCCCCTATATCTGCTGTCAACCCCCTGATCTCCCAAAAAACCAGAAAGGTATTGACCATAGCCTGTGTAGTGTGAGAGTATAGGTTTCATCTGTGGCCCGGCTCCCGGCTACTGACGTATCCCATAAGCTGGTGCTTCTCGTACCCCCAAACCCCGCCCCCAGGGGTGGAAAATTTTTCTCGGCGCGGTTTCGGGGTAGACACCCCCAAATCGCGCCGGTGGGTTTCTCCCCATCCCTCTGGGATCGAGGGGGGATGGGTCTTCAACCCCAACCTACCCCGGCTGTGGCCGCCCATAATCAGGGAAACGCGCATCCCTCTCTATCCCTCTTCGCACCCATCCTGCTTGCTTCGCCAGACCACTGTCCATTCATATCAAGCCTTCTGAGGTCTCCATGTTATCTGATCTATTATTTGAATCAATCATTATTCTGATACTTACCCTGGCCAATGGCCTTTTTTCCGGTTCAGAGATCGCCATCGTTTCGGCACGCCGCAATCGCCTGGAACTACGGGCCGCCAATGGCTCGCGCGGGGCACAACAAGCACTCAGGCTGAGTGAACGCCCAGACCGGTTTATGGCTACTGTACAAGTTGGCATTACCTTGATTGGTACATTTTCGGCGGCTTTTGGTGGTGCCCGCATTGGCGATATTCTCACGGTCTGGTTAGCCCAGATACCTATTCTGCTCCCCTATGCGGAAAGCGTGTCTCTGGTCATAGTGGTTGTGGGTATTACCTATTTGTCATTGGTCATTGGCGAACTTGTGCCCAAGCAGATTGCCCTACAACATGCTGAAGAGTTTGCCCTGCGGACAGCGCCCATCATGGCCTTATTAGCCGCAATAACGCGGCCGCTGGTCGCCCTGCTTTCTCTTTCCGTCAAATTAGTATTACGTCTGCTAGGACAACAAACTGTTACCGAGAACAACATAACCCCAGAAGACATCGTCTATATGGTGCATGAGGGAACCCAGAGTGGTGCCGTTGAGGCTGGAGAGGCCCAAATGATTCAGCGAGTGTTCAAATTTACCAATCGCCCCATAAAAACGGCGATGGTTCCCCGTACTGAAATTGTCGCCATTGAGGTTGCCTCCCCCCTCGTACAAATAGCCGAGACCTTTATTGAAAGTGGCTATTCCCGTGTGCCCGTTTTTGAAGGCTCTCTGGAAAATGTACTGGGGTTTCTCTATGCCAAGGACTTGATGCGTTATCTGACCCACCCAGAAGCAACAGTCAACATTCGTCATCTGCTCCGCCCGGTTAAATATGTTCTGAGTAATGATCACATAGATGACGTATTAAATATATTCCGCCGCAAGGCGACACACATGGCCCTGGTTCTGGATGAATATGGGCAGACAGCCGGGTTGGTGACTCTAGAAGATTTGTTGGAAGAGTTGGTGGGCGAAATTCGGGATGAATATGATGAGGGCGAAGAGCAACCCATTGTGCGCCGTGATGATGGGAGTTGGTTAGTAAGTGGTCTAGAAGCCTATGACAAAGTAAAGGAGCGTCTTGGTCTGCCAACAATACCGCATCTTGACGAAGAGAATTTTACAACCCTGGCGGGGTTGATTCTCGTACTGCATAAGGAACTGCCTAAGGTAGGTGAAAAAGTCAAACTGGGGAGTTTTACTTTAGAAGTAGTGGATATGGATGGTCGCCGGGTGGATAAGGTGCTGATTTATCAAAACCAGGATGACTAACCTCAGGGGGAGGGACAGGTGAGGGTGTAGGGTTCATAGACCTGTCGCCCGTGGAAGGTCACGGGTTCCCCATTCACCCCCCAGGCAACCCCATTGGTAAGTGTGGCGATGGCAGGGTCTTCCTGGCCGCGGCCGCGTACCGACCACGTTGCCCCACTGTGTTCCCATAGCACCAACTCATTGGCCTGAGTCAGCACCGCCAGAGCCGTCCCTTCCCGGTTAAACGCCATTTTGGCCACAGGAGCCTCGTGGGTCAGGGTGGTCACAATTTGTTTTTGGGTCGTATCAACCAGAAACAGTTGCCCCGTGTCATCACTAAACGCCACCAACTCCGCATGGGGAATCTCGGCCAGGGCGGTGTGTAGACCGGCCATGTTCTCTTCGGTGTCGAAGTGGGTCAGGTTGAACCGGTTGCCCTCGGCGGGGCTGGCGATGACCACCAGGGCACGCAGGTCACGGCGACCGATGGGGGGAAAGCGGCGGTCAGTGAGGCTGGGCAGGTAGCGGGAGTAGAGGACGCGCTGATCCAGGGCCAGCAAATGCCAATCATCACCGGCACTATCGGGCACGCAGAGCCGCTCCCAGCGTAACGCCCGTAAATCGGTGTCCTCGATGACCAGCAACAGGCGCAAATTGTCCTGGCTTTGCGCTCGGGCCTGCATAAAGCTATCACGGATGGCGGCGAGGAAATTACCGGACTGGCTATATTCGCTGATGACGGGGAAATGGGTGGGCGTCGCGGCCGCGGGTCATTGGATGACGATTTCCAGGACGTTCATGGGACACCTGTGGGGAGGAAGAGAGTGGGAGATTGGGTTGCGGCCGCAATACTACAAAGGAACGGTTGCCTTGTCTAATAGATTAAACCCGCCTCAGCAATTCTCAATTTTCCGAACGATGACTAAGGCTCTTGATGAGAGAATTTTATTCTAACCAAGCTCAAACTTTTTTCCCCATCAACAAACGGGACGAAAAATTAAACCATGTTACAATATTCCCATTGACTAAAAAGGAATATTTCATAGTGCAAATCTGTCTGCTGTCCCGTTTGCAGGGGATGAGCACGGAAATTCGGGGCAAAAACCAACGCTTTAGGAATGTGCGTCGGCAATAGGTCACGGTGCCGTTGTAACAGGCCAAAGGAATAGCTTCTGCGGCCGCAACGGAACATGACACGCATCGCCAACAGCACCAAAAACCGCAAGCGGTAAACCTTTGCCCTGTGGTAATGCGGTATGCGCCCGTTAAGGGGAATTGCCCACTGAGGAATTGGTGGAGCAACTAACGGTGTCGCGGCCGCGGATGGTCAGTGCCAGTTTCGGGGAAATCGGCGTGGTTCAAAAGTCGGCAAATGGTGCTTAACAGTTTGTAGGGCGATTTTGTAAATCGCCCACGAGACGATTTACAAAATCGTCCTACAAATTTGTAAAGCTGACCTGAACCATGCCGGGAAATCTCACTCGTAATTCACCCAAAACAGTTCTTAACCCACCGGGCTACGGTCGGTTAGATCAATATCATCTCGTTTTTTAACGACGACAAACCTTGCGCTTCGTAGCATTGGTAGACGCTTCGTGTCATCCAGTCCCGCTCCCTGGCGTCAGGTTCATCGTCGTGATTAACCCTTGTCAGCAAAATTGGAGGAAAAATGTTGGTTCGCCGCTCTCACACCTTGCCCTGGATACTCTTGTTGTTCCTTTCCCTAGTCCTTTTTTCGTCGGGGCAAAAAGCCCTGGCGGCCCCCAACGTGACACGAACGGTCAATGGGGGCGGGGGCGGAGATTATCTCACCCTCAAAGCCGCCTTCGACGACATCAACGCCGGTCTCTTAACCGGTGACATCATATTGGATGTCACGGGCGATACCACCGAAACAGCTCCCGCTGTCCTCAATGCCAGTGGCTCCGGAGCCGCTTCCTACACCTCGGTTCTCGTTCAACCTTCGGGCGGCGCCGCCCGTACCATCAGTGGCGCTATCGTCGCCGGTAGCCCGCTCATTGACCTGAACGGAGCCGACAATGTCACCATCAATGGTCTAAACACCGGCGGCAATACGCTGACAATTGCCAATACCACCGTATCGGCGACATCTGGCACCAGTACCATCCGCTTCATCGGTGGGGCCACCAGCAACACCATCACCAATGCCAACATTCAAGGGTCGGGCACGATGAGTGTAGCCACCAACGGCGCGGTCATCTTCTTCAGCACCGACGCTCTCACAGCCAACGGCAACGACAACAATACCATTTCCAACAACAACATTGGCCCTGCGGGGGCGAACTTGCCGACTAAGGGCATCTTGTGCAACGGCTCAACCACTACCACGGCTATCGGCAACAGTGGTGTCCTGGTTACAAACAATAACATCTTCGACTTCTTCGGTGCCGCTGTCACCAGTTCCGGCATTGCCAGCAACGGCGGTTGCAACACCTGGACGATCACCAACAACCGGCTCTACCAAACCGGCACACGCACCTGGACAACAGGGGCGAGCCACCGGGCGATTGACATTGGCAACACGTCGGCGACTTCTGGTGCCCAAGGTTTTACGATCACTGGCAACATCATCGGTTACGCTTCCAGCACCCAGACCGGTACGTACACCCTGACAGGCTCAACCGGCAAGTTTCAAGGGATCGTCTTCAACGGCATTACCGGCGGCACACTTTCCGACATCAGCAACAACACCATTGCCTCTGTGAGCCTGACGGGGGTGACATCGAACGGCACAAGCACATCCAGCCCCTTTCTGGGTATTCTGGTGACAAATGGGGTTGCTAATACCAACAACAATACGATTGGCAGTCAATCGGCGACAGGGTCTTTGACCTTCTCCACCAATTCGACCGCCACGACCGATGTGCATGGCATCTACAACTTCAGCCTGAACACCTGGACGGCTACCGGCAACAACATTGGCGGCATTGCCGTAACCAACGCCGCGGCTTCGGGTACGTATATCATTTACGGGTTGCGAGCGAATACCGGGACGACGGTGAGTTTTACGGCGACCTCGAACAACATTGGCGGCACAGTTGCCAACTCCATTCAACTTACCGCCACCGGTACTGCTTCGCAAGTGATCGGGATGCATACCTCAAATGCCCCGGCCCTGTTTACAGCCAACACTATCCGCAACCTGACCACCAACATCGGTACGGGCACGACAACAACGGCCTCGGTGATTGGGATCAACGTTACGACGGCAACGCCCAATCATACGTTATCGCAGAATACCATCTATAACTTGAGCAACACCAATGCCACGGCCGCCAGTGTGGTGACGGGGATCCAGTTCACCGGAAGTACGGCTAATGTGGTGGAAAGAAACCTGATTTATGGGCTGACGGTGGCGACCAACAGCGCGGCCGCGGAAGTCAATGGCATCCGGGTGGCAGGTGGTACGACCATCTACCGGAACAACATGATTGCTCTGGGCGCGGGGATTGCCAATGCCATCGGCGCGGCCGCGACCAACAGTTCAACAGTTGGGATTGTGGGGATCAACGAATTTTTAGGCACCGACCAGTTTTTCCACAACAGCGTGTATATCGGGGGCACGGCCACAGCGGGTACGGGTAGCTCCTATGCGTTCAACGGCGTACAGACAACCAATACCCGTTCGTTCCGCGATAACATTTTCTTCAATGGGCGCACCAACAGCGGAGCCACGGGCAAACATTACGCCATCAAGATCAACGGCACAACGCCCAACCCAACCGGTTTGACCCTCAATAACAACATCTACTTTGCCAACGGAACCGGCGCGGTTTTTGGTTTCTTCAACGGGGCGGATGTGGCGAACCTGGCGGCCTGGAAAGTGGCAGTCGGCCAGGACGGGAGCAGTTTTGAGGCCAATCCTCAGTACAACGATCCCACCAATGCGGTTCCTGATCTACACCTGCATCCCACCAACCCCACAGTAGCCGAAGGGAATGGTGTAGACCTGGGGGTAACGAATGATTATGATGGTCAAACCCGTAGCACCCTGACCCCGGTAGATATTGGGGGCGATGCGGGCAACTTCATTGGCCTTGATCTTCTGGGACCCACGATCAGCTATACCGCGTTGGGCAATACCGCCCTGACAACGGATCGGGTCCTCGTCGCCACCCTCACCGACGTGACCGGTGTGCCCACTTCCGGTGGTTTGCAACCGCGCATCTATTATAAAAAGGGGTTAGCGGGAGCCTGGTTCTCCTCACAAGGGGTACTTGCCAGTGGCACGGGCACGAATGGAACCTGGAATTTCACCATTGTGGCGGCCGATATGGGTGGTGTTGCTGCCGCGGACACCATCTATTACTATGTGATTGCTCAAGATACCCTGGGGAACCTGGCCTCGAACCCGGCGGGAGTTGTGGCTTCGGATGTTAATACCGTCATAACACCCCCAACCACGCCCAACAGCTATCTCATCGTAGCCGCCTTCAACGGCTCTTATGATGTGGGCGTCGGGCAAACTTATACCTCACTGACCAATGCCGGGGGCATTTTCGAAGCCATCAATGCCGGTGCTTTAACCGGCAACGTCGTGATCAACATCGTGTCAGACCTGAGTGGTGAACTGGGCACAAATGCCCTGAACCAGTGGCCGGAAGATGGGGTCGGTGGTTATACCATTCTCATTAAACCCAGCGGTGGGCCGCGCCTTGTCACCGGGAGTATTAACGGGGCTTTAATTCGGTTATTTGGTGCTGACCGGGTACGCCTTGACGGTTCAACGGCGGCCACCTTAACGGAAGTTGTGGGCGGGACACCCGCCCTGCGCGAACTCACCATTCAAAACACCAATATCGGTACATCGGCCGCCGTCATTGCTGTGCAAAGCGGCACCAATGGGGCACAAAACAACACGATTAAAAATGTGAACGTCATCGGGCAAGACCCCACCACAACTCTGATTGGTATTGCCCTGGGCGGCAACACGGTAGGAACAGTAGGCACAGACAACGATGGCAACCGGATTGAAAACTGTACTGTACAAAAAGCGATTTATGGGATTTACGCGGCTGGGCAGAACGCCACCAACCCCAACACCGGTACTGTGATTACCATGAATGATCTCACCGCTACAGGAACCAACCGGGTACGCCGCGTCGGGATTCTCGTCTTTAATGAGGATGGCATACAAATCACGGAAAATAGTATTGGGGGATTAGACACAAACGAATCGGCCGATGCCATTGGGATTGGGGTAGGCATACAAGGGATTGACGCAACCATCACCACCAGTGGCGGCGTTATCAATGCCCTGATTACCAACAACAAAGTCAATGGTGTTGCCAGTATCAGCACAACCGGTTTCTCGGCCGTCGGGATTGCCCTGGCGGGTGGGACAGGTAGTAATACCCTGGCCAACAACATGATCACAGGTGTGACCGCGCCCGCGACTTCGCCCGATCTTGTGGCTGGGATTTTCGTGGCTGGCGTAACTGGCTCAACCTCACGCCTTTACTACAACTCGGTTTCCATGACAGGGGATCGCGGGACGGTTGCCACCCAAATGCCCAGTTATGGTTTGGCTGTTACTGGTACGGATCCGACGGTGATTTTGCGCAATAACATCTTCTACACCACCCAAACGGCCAGCGGCGGTGGGGTCAATGCCAAGAGCTATGCCCTGGGCATGGTGACAACCACGTTTGTCAACCTGGACTCGAACAACAATATCTTCTGGTCCACAGGGGCGAATGACGGTGGGTTCCGTTCCGCGTCGCTGGGGGCAGGTACAGGCACCGATTATGCTACGTTGGCATTATGGCAAGCGGCCGTCAGTGATGATAGTAGTTCGGTTGAAGCAGACCCGTTGTTTACCTCAACGAGCGATTTGAGCGTGGTGGTTGGCACAGGGTATGACCCAGCTTCGCCCGCTTCTAACCGGGGTGTAACCGTACCTGGGTTTAGCAGTGATATGAACGGAGTAGATGTACGCGATGCCTCCCGGCCAGATATTGGCGCAGATGAGTTTGTAGTGAATCGCACGTTGTCTATCACGGGAACATTACCCGGCGGACTCAATGGCCGTTACGACAACATCACCGTCACCCAATATCAGGCGAATGCCGGAGGGTTGTTAGACTTCAACGGCAACCTGAACGTAAATGCCGGAGCACAGTTTAATCTGGCGACTTACGGCCTCTCAGTCGAGGGAACGATCACCAATAATGGCACTCTGCAACAGACCCAGGATGTCGTCGCTTCAGCTACGACGCGCTTCCTGTACATCACCAATGTCGCTGGAGCCAGTGCCAAATATTATGGTGTGGACATTACCACTGCGGGCGTGGCGATGGGCAACACAACTGTCAAAATCCTGGGTAACCAGGCAGGCGGTTGTGCCGTTTTGTCCGGGGTTATGAACCGTTGTTTCGACATAACACCAACGACAGCCACACCGGTCACGATGCGTCTATGGTTCACCGAAGCGGAACGGAACAGCGCCCCCGCGAATGCGGCGAGGTTATGGCACTGGGATGGTTTGGCGTGGGGATTGGTAGGGAACAACCACCAATATTCCGAGACGGGCGCAACCTGTATCAGTGGAAGTGGAACAGCGTGTTGGTCTCAGGCAGACAATGTGTCATCGTTTTCACCGTTTATTCTGAGAGCAGACGGTTCACCCACAGCCATCCAGTTGCAGAAATTGGCGGTTTCCTCTGCGGATGCCCATATGGTTTTCGTGTTGGTTATAGGGATTGGGTTATTGGTGTTGACAGCCTGGATTTTGCGGAGTCGTTCACGCGTCTTCAGTCAATAAGGGTTCGTAGTAATCGCTACTTCGACAGCGCTCAGCACCAGTTTAGCGGTCCCACGCTAGACAGCTAAAGTCGTTACCTGGCTGTGGCGAGGTGTTCTTATTCAAGAAGAAACCTCGCCACAGCTGGTCTCCTGATCGGGCCACCGGGTGACAACAACGAATTTGAGGAAGGAACGAAGGGTCAAGTCCTGAAATATGTTTACAGGTAACCCGTAAGGTCACAAACCGCCATCCACCTCTTCCCTGCTCCAGCCCATTCGCAAAATAACGCCGCCCCCCTCTCCTCCCCCACCTCATGCAGACGCCAGTAACTACGTCGCGGCCGCAGACCTCACACCGGACGTTACCCTCGGCCGCGATCACCAGCACCGACCCCCACGCCCATTCGAGCATTGTGACCAAACCCCAGCACCCCATTGACCACCGCTCCCTTTTCGATTTGCTGGTGTAACCTTGCCATACAGGGCGATTGCATATTCGGATTTCCCCCACCCCCAACCCCGCCCCCAGGGGCGGGGAGTTTTTTAAGGCGGGTAAAATCGGGGCGAAGCCCCGATTTTACCCGCCGAGTGGGTTCCCCCTTCCCGA
>JAGNBF010000012.1 GCA_018004935.1 Chloroflexota bacterium
GTTAAACTGTAAAACATGGGGCAACATAATGGCATTTGCCACCCCATGCGCTACCCCCGCTGTCCCCCCCAATACATGACACAACCCATGATGTAAAGCCATCTCCACTGTTGCCAGAGCCGTACCCCCCAGGTGTGCCCCCAGGAGCATCTCCGCACGGGCGTCCCGGTTTTGTCCGTCGGCCAGACAAAGGGGTAAGGCCTGGTTAATGGCGCGAATACCGGCGAGTGCGGCCGCGCTTGCCAGGGGGTTAGCGGTGACGGAGTATAACGCCTCAAAACAGTGAGCCAGGGCATTGATGCCCGTGCCTGCCGTCACAGCGGCGGGTAAGGTGAGGGTGATGTCGGGGTCGTAAAGAATCAGCCGGGGGGCAACCTTGGGGTCGCGGACGGTGATTTTGCGGCTGGAGCCATCGGCCAGATGATGGGTGATGCCATAAACTGGGGTCATCTCTGACCCGGCGTAGGTGCTGGGAATGGCAATAACTGGGAGTGCCACTGCGCCGGTCTGGCTCAGGGCCTTAGCCAAACCAATGACGCTACCCCCGCCCAAACCGATGAGGCCATCTATCGCCTGGGTTTGGGCCAGGGCGGATACCTCAGCCAGTTGGTAATCTTGTACGTGGGCCTCAGTGCGGCTGAAGGTGGCGACGAGGGTAGTGCCGAGCGCGGCCGCGAGCCGCCCCACTTCTCCCCCACGTACTAATGAGGCACTGGTAATCAATAAAAGCCGCCGCACCCCCAACGAGGTGACAGCGGCTTCTATCTGGTTGATACCCCCTGGGGCAAAGATGATCTGCTGGGCCAGAGTGGTATAGGTAAACATGGGTGAGGGGGGAAAGTCCCCTTACAGGGCCAGCATCAGCCGGGTCTGGATCATGTTCTGAGCTTTGCTCAGAACATCCACAAGGGCGGGTTCTTGGGTGGCCGCGCTCTGTTTCATCATTTCCAACATCTGCACCATTTCCGGGTTGACCATTTGCGGATTGTTTTTGAGTACCTGGCGCATCGCTTCATCAGATTCAGCTTCGATCAGGTCATTAACAAAACGTAGTTCTGGGGGAACCTGCTCTTCAGCCATTTTGAGGATGGTTTCATGCACATGTTTAAGCGCGGCCGCTTCAATCGTTTGCCCGCGCCCTTCCGCCTGTTGGATGCGGCCGCTGAGGATATACATGAAGGCATCGTCAATTTCCTGAATGCGGTTCTGGATTTCCATTTCTTTGTCTGGGGCGTCGAGAATGGCCTGCAAGGTAGCCTCTGCCTGGTCAAGAATCTGGCGCGATTGTTGTTGCAGGTTTTGGTACAGTTGCAACAGTTGCTCCCGGAGATGGATGATGGGCGCGGCCGCGATCTCACCGCCTAATTTTTGCCGCTTTTCCACCTCTTTGGTCAGCAAGTTAAAAAATTCATAATCGAGGGCCGCCTGACCCGTCAAGGCCATTGCCATCGCCAACTGGGGATCATCGGCATTGGCAATCACATGCTTCAACAACAGTTCTGGCGTCAGTTGTCCGCCCCCCTGTTTTACATCTTTTTGCAGTTTGTACATGGCCGCCTGCTGTTTTTGCATTCTGTGCCCGGCGGCTGTTTCCTGCATCAAACGGGCCAACAGGTTAGACAGTTTCACCAATTCCTGTTCTGCCTGCGCCTGCTCTGCCCGCGAGAGAGATTGGCGTAAGGCGTTGATCATCTCATCGGTAATTTCATGCCCCCGTTCTTTAAGCAACACATCTACCACATCATTATCAGCCGTCATGAGGGTGCGCAGAAGTTCCTGCTGTTTGCGTTGTTGTTCTAACATTTCCGGTGTGACACCTTCCGTCCCCCAGACCCGCTCCATGAGGGTTTTCATTGTGAAGGCTGTTTCCGGCTGAAGCAGATACCCCTTACGTTGTTCTGCGGGCAGGCTGTTCATTACCTGTTGCACCATCTGCCCAATCAGCCGTTCCTGCTCTGGGCGGGGCATATTTAATTCCTGGGGTACATAGGTCATAAAAAGCTGGTGGGCAGGATCATGGTAGAGGAGAGGAGTGGCGATTTGCCCGGCCGCACCACAATTAGGGCAGACGGCAACGTTCAGTTGCCCGGATAGTAGTAGTTGTTTCAGTTGTGGCTCGCGGCCTACGTCCACAATTTGCCAGACTTCGGCCAGATAAGGCGTGCGGCAACGAGGACAGGTTAATTGAGTTTGCATGAGATCTCCTTCAAAATTAGAGTTTCGGATTTCGTATTTTACGAGTTACCCTTTTGTTCACTGGCGACAAAGGGCAGGCAAAAAGTAAAGGTTGTGCCCGGACCATCCTGGTTATTTTCAAACCAGATTTGCCCGCCGTGGGCTTCGATAATGGCTTTGGTGAGAAACAGCCCCAGGCCTGTGCCCTCCGTTTTACGACTGAGGGCGTTGTCCAGACGGCTGAATTTTTGGAAGATACGATGTTGTTGGTGTTCGGGAATGCCGATGCCTAGATCGTGCACACTGAGGGTGACATACTGATTTTGCACTTTGCCGCTAATTTCAATAGGGCCACCATCGGCGGAATATTTAATGGCATTGCTGAATAAATTGTTGAGAACCTGGGTCAGCCGTCGTTCATCCCCCTGGACGATGGGAAAATCGGGTGAGAAATGGACCTGGAAGGTATGTTTCTCGGTCTGGCTGGCGAATTTACGCGTCGCGGCCGCGACCAACCCTGGCAGTAACACCTCGCTCATCTCTAGTTTAAACGTGCCTGATTGCAGGCGCGAGGCCTCCAACAAATTATCAATCAGATCTGTCAGGTGGTCAGCCTCTTCTTCGATCACATCCAGGTATTCCTGGTGCACCTCGTGGGACCAGTTTGCCTCGTACCGTTTGAGAGTACCCGCATACCCTTTGATGATGGAGACTGGGGTTTTTAGCTCGTGGCTGATCACTGAAACAAAAGTTTTCTGCAATTCCTGCTCTTCCCGGTAGCGGGTGAGGTCCCGTACATTGGCGATGATGTCAGTCATGCGGCCGCGGTTATCCAGCATCGGCACATAGGTCAGACTCAGACTGACAGACTTGTCATCTTTGCGCCATAGCTCACCTTCCACAGTCAGATGAGCGGCACCGGGCAAGGGCCAGCCATTGGCCAGGGCCACCCGTAAATCCAGGTCTGTTTTGAGGAGTTTCCAGCGAATGACATCATCATGGAGTAGACCAATCGTTGCGGTTGCGTCCCAGCCCGTCATGACACTCAGCGCCCGGTTAAACACGGTAATCCGCAAATATGGATCCAGTATCATAACCCCATCGGCACTTTGTTCTAAAATTGCCCCCAGCCGGTTTCGTTCGGCAATGAGGCGCTCATATAGACGGGCATTTTTGACAGCAATAGCCGCCTGGTCGGCAAAACTCTGGAGCAGACTGGCCGCATCTGGGTTGATCTGGTACCGCCCCACCTGAAACACATAAATCAGGCCAATAAGCGATTCCCCACTAAGCAAGGGCAAGGGTAACACCTGGGTCAGCCCCAGATTGGTAGCCTGAGCAATCCGTTTGACGCCAAGGCTAATCTCCTGAATGACTTCCCGTTCTCCCCCCTCATCATAGGGCAACCCGTGCAAAACGTTTTCAAATTGGGGATAAACGGCCCGCTGAAAACCATAACCGGTAGCCACATGAAATGTGCGGTCGGTGGGATCCGCCAGCACGACAATACCTGCCCGCCCGGAGATGAAATCTATCGTTGCTTGCAAAATAATTCGTAGAACATCTTGCAGTTCCAACTCCGCCGAAAGCGCCCGGCTGATTGCCAGCAAATATTCGCGTTGGCGTACACGGTAATCTACTAACATCGCTATCTTCCAGGCAACTGCATCAATTGCCTTATACGGTGCGCGGTCAGTTATTGCGCTTTTACGCTGTGGCCCGTCTCCGGGACGAGCCACCCATATGTGACCGTGATGGGCATACAAGCAATAACCGACCACTGATAACTGATTGCTCAGTCCTCAGCCCTCTATCAGGGATTGTTGTATTATGGCGAATGAGTGTTGGAAAGGCGTTGGATGGGAAGGAAAACGGAGAGGGACACCCTTAAACCTCTTTCCAGCAAAACAATGGCAGGCATTCTAATCATTTTCGCCCCAGTACGCAAAAGTCGTTATACTAAATCGCCGTTTGCGGGATATAGTCACCGTTCAGTTGTGTCAATTTATTCGCCAGCCCACCCGAGTCGTAAAACGTCCGGGTTAGAGGAGTGTCGGTTATCGGCCGCGCCCGATAACCGACACTTAGTGAACATCTAAAAATAACTTCCCGGTTTAGACCTGACAGGTTTTCGGAAACCTGTCAGGTCTGCGCGGAACTTATTCTTGGACGATTACTTAGAGTCTGGCGGTTTGACCGCCGGGCGGACTAACGGAACGCTTACCCTTCAAAATGTGAATTGCTGGTTGAAAACCCGGCTTTTTCTCTCTGGAATTCCCCATGGGCCTACGGCACACCCAGTGGGGTGAAAATCTGTAGGACGATTTTTTAAATCGTCCACCGGGCGATTTACCAAATCGCCCTACATTTTCGCAGGAGTTCCCCATGGGCCTACGGCGCACCAAGGGGAATGAAAATTTGTAGGACAATTTTGTAAATTGTCCACCGGGCGATTTACCAAATCGCCCTACATTTTCGCAGGAGTTCCCCATGGGCCTACAGCGCACCAAGGGGAATGAAAATTTGTAGGACAATTTTGTAAATTGTCCACCGGGCGATTTACCAAATCGCCCTACATTTTCGTAGGAGTTCCCCATGGGCCTACAGCGCACCAAGGGGAATAAAAATTTGTAGGACAATTTTGTAAATTGTCCACCGGGCGATTTACCAAATCGCCCTACATTTTCGTAGGAGTTCCCCATGGGCCTACAGCGCACCAAGGGGAATGAAAATTTGTAGGACAATTTTGTAAATTGTCCACCGGGCGATTTACCAAATCGCCCTACATTTTCGTAGGAGATACAATGAAATTAGGCATTATTGGTTTGCCCAGTAGTGGCAAAACCACCATTTTTAACGCCCTTACCCGGGGCGATGCTCCGGTAGGGCAAAGCGTAAGCGGTCGTTTTGATGTATTAACATCCGTTGTTGATGTGCCGGATGAACGAGTTGGCATTCTCACAGCCATGTTCAAACCCGAAAAGACCGCCTACGCCAAAGTGATTTATACTGATATTGCTGGCCTGAAAAAAGGGATCGGTGAAAGTGGGGGGATGAGTGGCCCTTTACTCAATCATCTGGCCGCCCTGGATGGTTTTGTCCATGTAGTGCGGGCCTTTGCCAATGATCAGGTAGCCCATCTGGAAGATACGATTGATCCGGCACGGGATCTGGCGACGCTGGATACGGAGTTTTTGCTTTCTGACCTGGTACTGGTGGAAACCCGTCTCACCCGGCTGAAGGAAGGGCTGAATAAATCCAAGGATAAAGTGGCGACACAGCGGGATATTGCCCTGATGGAACAACTCCATGCCAAACTTTCCGAAGAGCGTCCCCTGCGGGAGCTAGACCTGACTGAGGAAGAAGAAAAATCTTTGCGTGGCTTTGGTTTCCTGACGCTTAAGCCGGTATTGGTGCTTATTAATGTGGGAGATGAACAGGCGGATGTGCCGCTGACTTATACGTTTGGCAAAAGCCGGGTGCTGAATTTACGCGGCCGCTTAGAAGCCGAACTGGCCCAACTCTCTGGCGATGATCTGGAAATGTTTATGACCGAATATGGGGTGACAGAACTGGGGTTGGCAAAGGTTATTCACGAAAGTTATGACCTGATGGGCCTGCAATCGTTCTTCACTGTGGGTGAGGATGAGGTACGTGCCTGGACAGTAGCTCGTGGGGCGTCGGCGGTGGACGCGGCCGCAACGATTCACACCGACCTGGCTAAAGGGTTTATCCGTGCCGAAGTGGTAGCCTATGCTGACCTGATTGAACTCGGCAGTATGGCAAACGCCCGGTCCCAAGGTAAACTGCGCCAGGAAGGCAAAACCTACATCGTGCAAGATGGTGACATCGTGCATATTAAGTTTAATTTGTAGAGGAAACCCTTTACCAAATCGTCCTACAAATGGTTAAGCACTGTTTGCCGCCTTATGAACCACGCCGGGAAAGGCAACGGAAGACAGAAAACAGTAGCAATTCTCAATTTGGCCTGAATGTCTAAAAATGCCGAGGTCGCCCGACCGTAATTGTAGTTTAAAAAATTAGTATCTTTGGGATTTCAGGGGGTTGACACCATCTGTAGGGGCAACCCTTGTGGTTGCCCTCGGCGGGGCAGGCACAAGGCCAGCCCCTACATGTAGCCGCACCCCACGAATTCCGAAAGAACCAAATTAATCAGGTAATGGCATCCCCCCACCCCTAACCCCGCCCCCAGGGGCGGGGAACTTTTCTAAGGGGCATTTTTCGGGGCGAATGCCCCGAAAAATGCCCCATGGGAATTCCCCCCTTCCCGTGGGCAGGGGGGCAGGGGGGATGGGGTCAATGAATGCGTTACCCGATTAAAAATTTAATGAATAAAAACGGGCGGGCTATGGTTACGAAGGCCGTTGGCCTGTTGTCTTAGCCCGTAGGGCCAGGTATTGATAGCCCGGTGGTCAAACCGCCGGGCGGATTATGGAGCGTATATCGTTCAAACGGAGAATTGCTGAGAAAACAGGGTGCGGCTCACCGGGAGAAAACGTATGATCACACGACGATGGTTACACTGGTTAGCAGGTATGATAATTGTAGGCGTCGCGGCCGCGTGTTCAGCCGGTTCACCAGAGCCGACCAGCAATGAACAAGCCGCCCCACCTCTACTCCCTACCCAACTGACTCTAACCCCGATTCAAGATGTAACCCTAGAAACACCTACCCCATTCCCTACCATTACCCCACTGCCCACACCAGAGCTAGAACCAACGACGCCCCTGTTGGATAATGCCGCCCAGTTTCAGGTGGTTTATGTAGCGCCCGATGACGTTTTGAATGTGCGTAGTGGCCCTGGTGTGGGTAATGATATTATCGGTGAACTACCGCCAGATGCCACCGGGATTACGATTACCGGCGACGGCCAAATGGTGGAAGGATCATTGTGGGTTCCCATTACTGCCAATGGCACAAGCGGCTGGGTTAATACTGTTTATCTGACCGAGATAATAACAACCACTGATTTTTGCCAGGACGCGGCCGCGAACACCCTTATCACCGATTTGCAGAAAGCCTTACATGACCGTAATGGCGCGGTTTTGGCTGGCCTGGTTCACCCGACAAGGGGTCTCACAATTCATTGGCACTGGGGGAACCCGGCCGTCAACATTCCCCCGGAAACTATTACCGACGTTTTCAGCGATTCCGCCAGCTACTACTGGGGTATTGAAGATGGTTCTGGTTTGGACATCAACGGCTCTTTTGCCGAAGTTGCTTTGCCCCTGCTCGACAATGATCTAGTCCTGGGGACAGAGATCGCCTGCAACCAGATTCTGGCCGGTAACACCACCGGTATGGTGCGCCTGCCTGATGGTTATGATCAAATCAACCACTATTCTGTCTACCGCCCGGCGACGGATATTGGCTTCGATTGGGGCAGTTGGGTCGTCGGCATCGAAAAAATAGAGGGTCGCTACATCGTGACCTACCTGGTGCACTTCGCCTGGGAAATTTAAGGGAAGGGGAGAAACCCACCGGCGCGGTTTGGGTCGTACGTCCCCAAACCGTGCCGAGAAAAGTTCCCCCCAGGGGCGAGGTTAGGGGTGGCCCTGGACAAACCAATCCTGAAACGGGTTACAAAACCAGGGTCTCATTCTCGCTATGATGGTTGAGTGTGTGGTGATTATTGAACGACCTGAATCACCACACACTGGGAAAATGTTAGATTATGCTCTTTGGCAGTAATTACTAAGCCGTTGCCTGAGCTTGTCGAAGGCAATACGAGGTTTCGACAAGCTCAGCCCTCGAGAGCCTTAGTCATTACCTTTGACCGTATAATTTCGAGTGAACCCAATATGGTCGTGGTAAGCATACCTTGGGTCTATGGGATTTTGCGGGGTGATCGGTACTGTAGGGGCTGACCTTGTGCCTGCCCCGTCGAGGGCAACCACAAGGGTTGCCCCTACATCTGGTGTCAACCCCCTGACTTCCCAAAGAATCCATACCTTTATCATCCCCGTGTTCACCTCTTCTTTATATTCCCACAATCACCTGATCCCGATTTGGCCCTACCGAAACCAACGACACAGAAAGTCGGGTCTGATTGGCGACAAAAGTAATATAAGCCCGGGCGTTGGCTGGTAATTCGGCCAGGGTGCGGGCGGTCGTTATATCCTCTGACCAGCCGGGCAAAATTTCATACACTGGCTGGCAACGGGCCAATTGACGCAGGTCAGTAGGAAAATAATCAATACGGTGGCCGTCCAATGTATAGGCCACGCATACCGGAATTTCCGCCAGACCACTCAGAATGTCTAGTTTGGTGAGAGCCAGGGTGGTGAGGCCATTGATGCGCCGGGCATGGTTAAGAATGACCAGATCCAACCACCCCACACGTCGCGGCCGCCCCGTGGTAGTGCCATACTCATCCCACGGGTTACTGCCTGTGCCACGTAACCGCAACGCCTCAGCTCCCTCCAGTTCGGTGGGGAAGGGGCCACTGCCCACCCGGCTGGTAAACGCCTTGGCTACGCCTAACACCTGTTGCACGACCCCAGGCCCCACCCCTAACCCTACCAGCGCCCCACTGGCTGTGGGCGAAGAGCTGGTGACAAAAGGGTAGGTTCCATGATTGATGTCTAATAATGTGCCTTGCGCCCCTTCGGCCAGCACGGTTTGCCCTTGATGTAACGCTTCATCTAATAGGAGGGGGCCATTGGTCAGATAGGGGGCCAGCCGCTGGGCATAGGCGGCATACTCGGCCGCGATAACATCAGCATCAAGCGTGGGTTGGGCATAAATGCGTTCTAGTATCCGGTTTTTTTCCTGGATGTGTGTCTGCATGGCGTCCGCTAATTCTTCAGGTTCGGCAAAGAGGCCAACGCGTAACCCGGAACGGCTGGCTTTGTCGGTGTACGCTGGCCCGATGCCCCGCTGGGTAGTGCCGATGGCTTCGCGGCCGCGGATCGCTTCATTGGCTTTGTCCAGGGCCACATGAGCCGGAGTGATCAGATGGGCATTGGCGCAAATTTTCAACCGGGCCGGGCTGACATCCACGCCCCGCTCGGCCAGGGCATCTATTTCTTGCAATAACACCTTTGGGTTGAGCACCACCCCTGTCCCGATCAGGCACACCACTCCCTCATGAATAATGCCTGAAGGGATGAGATGTAGTTTAAAAATCTCCCCGTTGATCGTCAACGTATGTCCGGCATTATCGCCGCCACTATAGCGAGCCACGACATTCGCCTGCGCGGCCAATAAATCCGTTATCCGCCCTTTGCCTTCGTCACCCCACTGGGTTCCGACAATAATATTTAAAGCCATGATATTTCTCCTGCGTAAATGTAGGGCGATTTGGCAAATCGCCCGGACGATTTACCAAATCGTCCTACAGATTTTCTGGTGTGCCAAAGGCACATGGGGAACTCCTACGAAAATGTAGGGCGATTTTTTAAATCGCCCAGTGGACGATTTAAAAAATCGTCCTACAGATTTTCATCCCTCTTGGTGCGGCCGCAGGCCCATGGGGGACTCCGGTGAAGATAAGGCTGAAGATGAAGGATTGAGCGCTGAGGGTTGGGCGAAAAGTGAGTCATAACCCGTGGGTCTATATTCAAACCGGGGGAGTTGGGTTGCCCGTAATGACACCAATGAGACTTTGACGATCCAATTTTCGTTCTACAAACCAGTGATTATTCCAACGCACGGCTTCTTCTACAGAGCTAAAAAAGGCAAATCGTTTAGGCCCCCGACTGGATAGGGCTTCCAGGCTGGTCAAGAAAGTGAAGAAGACTGTCCCCGGATTACCCACAAATGCTACGGGTGTATCAAAAACCACCCCTTTCATGCGTTGACTGGCCGCCAATAACCCACTAACCCGAAAACGCATTTGGCGAAAATCAAGCACTGTCCCCAGAGCGTCGCCAACCTCATGATAATCCTGATAATTGAGATTGAAATAATGGTGAACCGTCTCTTCATCTAAGAAACCAATGAAGGTATAAATGACATTTAAACCATCACGCATGTGAGTTACGGACATAATGGGGTCGCTCCTAAAGACAAATCGCACGAGAATAGTATTATCTTGTAGCCATGCGACCTCAGCAATAGGAGTTCCAGGGCAATTAGACATTATCGGCAATAGCCTTTGGAAATCTTCCGAAGGTTTGTACTTTTGAGCAGTTAGTTGACATAAACCTTCGAAAGGTAATTACCGATAAACTCTCTTGTCTATGCCTCAGAATGATAGCTGTTACGTTGATCCTTGATGTTTATGCACAATTAAGTTGGGTGCTGTGCTTAGGAGATTCGCCATAACGTAAGCGTTCAGTTCCCTGAGAAAATGAACCTTGTGAAGGTTTCTGTGTAGATGTTGACCAGTGGTACAAACCTTCGCAAGGCTGAACGGGTTACGCCATAACACATTAATTTATGGAATTTGTGGCTTTTTTGAGGGCGTTTGTATCTATACAGGTACTCGTTCCACGCTCTTGTTCATTAAATTTTTAATCGAGTAACGCCTTCATTGACCCCATCCCCCCTGCCGATTCCCGAGGGAAGGGGGAAATGCCCCTTAGAAAAGTTCCCCGCCCCTGGGGGCGGGGTTAGGGGTGGGGGGATTCCATTACCTGATTAATTTTTTAAACGACAACTGCGTGGGAATAAGTTCGGACACCTGTATAAATAGGGGCGTTTAATAGTGAGTCCACTAAAAAAAGGTCAAAACAGTTAAAAAACTGGTTTCTTTTTCTCTGGAAGCGGCGGTTACATTAGTCAGAAACCGGGCTTTTTGCAGTAGACTCAATAGTGGACGTAGACAATTGTGCCGATGGTGGCCCAGTCAAAGAGGAACTCGGCGTCACTCAGGTTGACGTTGACGCAACCGTGGCTGGCAACGGAGCCAAAATTAGTGTGCCAGTAGGCACCATGTATGGCGTAGTCACCATAAAAATACATGACATGGGGTACATTAGGCAGGTAATAATCATAACCCAGGGGGCGACCATCCATATTTTGGGCTTCATAACGCAGGTAAATGCGGAATTGCCCGGTGACGGTGGGTGTTTGCCAGCGCCCGGTAGAAACCAGTGATTCCAGGGCCAGGGTGTCCCCTTCCCAGGCGGTGAGCGTTTGGGTGGTTAGATTGACATCTATCCAACGTTCGCCGGGGGCCAGACCTGAGGGTTTGCTGATGGGGTCGGCTTCACCGACAAAGGTGGGGTAGGGCGTGGGGGTTGGTGTAGGGGTGTTGGTAGGGGTAGATGTATTGGTGGGGATAGGGGTGGCCGTCCAGGTAGCACGAGGTTGCTGGTTCTGGCTGATGATGTTTTTGGGCAGAATACGGATGGGTGTGGCCCCATTTTCCAGGATGGGGGTAGCGGCCGCGATGACGCGGGTGGCGTTGTTGGTAGTGCCGACGGGTGTGGGAGTAAGGGTGGCGGTGCTGACAGGTGTGTTGGCAACGACGACCTGGCTCGGTTGGTTTTGGTTGATGATGACCGCGGCCGCGAGGAAAAGAAGGACAAGAAGCATAACTGCGGCCGCGATACTGATGCGTCGTCTATTCTCGCCCGCAGGCCGGGCCGGTTCATCTACTGGCCCAGGTGTGGCCGGGGTGATCATTGTTGCTGGCCCGGCGGATGGGGGTGTCGGTGCGATGATGGGCTGGGGGCTGGGGGCAATAATGGGTTTTGTTGTGGGGGCCGGACGGGGGACCAGGAAGGGTTGGGTTGGCGGTGATGCGGCCGCGTGGTCGCGGAGCCGTTGTTGTGCCCAGCTTTTTGCCTGAATGACCTTTGGCTCGTCCGGCTGGAGCTTTTCTGCCTGGGCGATAAACTTCAGACTGAGTTCTGGCGATTCGGCCAGGCCAGCCAGCCCCAACCAGATACGATATTCACGTGGGTCCTGGCGGGCGGCTTGCAAGAGTAACTGGTAAGCTTCTTGTTTGCGGCCGTTTTTTAATGCCTGTTGTGCCTGATGGAGCAGATTTAGGGCGGGTGTGGTCATGAGGGGAGTTTCTCCAAAAAGCACATAATTCCCTGCACCAATCCATCGGCAGGGACATCAGCCTGGGCGGTGAGGATCTGCCGGTCTAAATTCATAAACCCTACTTCAATAATAAGAGCCGGTAGAGTGGCATTGATTTCCCGAAAGGCGTGATAGTCGGTCATGTGCGGGGTGATGGTATTGGCATGATAAGCCAGCCCGGTGGTGAGATAATATTGTTGTAAAACACATTGTTCCAAAAGGCTGGAATCATTAAACGGGGTGGCGGCCAATTTGAAGCCGGTAGCCAATTCGTTAATCTCATCACAAGAATCGGCATGGATGGAGATGAGGGCATTACCACTGTAACCAGGCAGACGTTCATCAAATTCGGCCAGAATATCGCTGGCAACTCCTTGGGTAGCCAGGGCTACCGCGACTTTTTGAGCAATATCCAGGTTGACTTCAGCTTCGGTCAGACCATCAGCACAAACAGCGCCACTATCGTTGTCTTTATGACCGGCAATAAGGCCAATGCGATAAGCGGGTTGGCCCGGGGCAAGGGTGGCGATGGGCAGACCATCGTTGCCGAGCAGAGGGGTGGCGAGGGGAGGTTGGCCCTGAACGGCAGCGACCAGATCTGTGGCATCACCAGCGTCGGGGTTGAAGTAGAGGTAAACGGCGAATGTGCCCGCGGCCGCGAACACAAAAAAAATTGCCAGGGGTATATTGTTACTCAACCAACGTACAACAGGTGAAGAAGAGACAGTACGGCGTTCACGATTACGAGATGAATGCATTATGTCTATTATTTTACACAACTTTAGAAGGGAAGGAAGAAGAGAATTGTGATAAGGTGATTGCCTACGCGGATTTCCCTTACTAAGCCTCTTGAGGGCTGAGCTTGTCGAAGTCCGTTTTGCCTTCGACAAGTTCAGGCAACAGGCTTAGGATTCGTAAAAATATAACTTCCCGGTTTAAACCTGACAGGTTTTCAGAACCCTGTCAGGTCTTGGCGGAACTTAATCTTTTACAGACCCACAGCAGTTACGAACGATTACTTAATTTCCTGTGTCACCTTTTTGAGGCAAGTTGGCTCTTATAGAGTAAAGGGATGAGTGGCAACTTAGTAATTGTCTGCAATTAAGTTTCTGAGATTGCATCCCTCTCTCAGACTGGTGTAATCTAAAAATTATCAGGCAATTTGCGGATAGTGACTTGTGGTTTTGTGAGAAGTTAACCCCTTAGGAATGAGAACTAAATAACTTGTTCGCTGGAAGTGGCACGGTCAGGAGACCGGCCACAGCAAATGTTCAAGTTATTTAATCGTCAATCCTTAGTAATCGTCCAAAAATAACCTGGGTGGGGAGACCGGCCACAACAAATCGCTAAGTTAAATACGGACGATTACTAAATCTATTATTCTGATTAAAACTGTAACCAAAAGGGTGGCCTTTTGTCCCCCATTTTGATTGTGGTGAGGTGAAATGTTATGGAAGAACAACCAAAAGGGAATGGTGGCGGTGGTGTACCAACCTGGGTATGGATTATTACCGGGTTAGCAATTGTGCTGGGAATTCAGTTGTGGTTGAGTGGTCGCTTTAATGGCCCTGAAGAAATCTCGCTTTCGGAGTTCATGGATCGGGTCAAGAGTGGCGAAATCAATGAGATAATTGTTCGGGGGGATCGTCTCATTGCTGAATTTGAAGGGGGACAATCTATTTCCGCCTCCAAAGGGCCAGCAGATAGCCTGAAAGATTTGTTTGAATTGTACGGGTTGTCTGACGAACGGTTCAATCAGGTCAATATTCAGTACAACAATCTGGAAGGCTGGAATACGATTCTGAGTGTTATCCTTTCGATATTGCCGATTTTGCTCCTTATCTGGATCTTCACGCGAGGGTTCAGACAGTTACAAGGGGGGGGAGGTAACAGTATTTTCGGCTTTGGCCGAAGTCGTGCCCGGTCTATTAATGATGGCGACCGCCCGACGGTCACATTTAGTGATGTGGCTGGGGTAGATGAAGCCAAAGAGGAAGTACAGGAGATTGTTCAGTTTCTGCGGGAACCGGAAAAATTTGTCCAGGTGGGTGCCCGTATTCCGAAGGGTGTGTTGATGGTGGGGCCGCCCGGAACGGGGAAAACGCTCCTGGCCCGTGCGATTGCCGGGGAAGCTGGTGTGCCTTTCTTCCACATTTCTGGTTCGGAATTTGTAGAAATGTTTGTGGGTGTAGGTGCTAGCCGGGTGCGGGATCTATTTGACAAAGCTAAACAACATGCGCCTTCTATCGTCTTTGTGGACGAGATTGACGCCGTGGGGCGGCAACGGGGAGCGGGTTTGGGCGGTGGTCATGATGAACGGGAGCAAACGCTCAACCAGATTTTGGTGGAGATGGATGGTTTCTCGAATGAGACGAATGTTATTGTGATTGCGGCGACGAACCGGGCGGATGTGTTGGATCCGGCGTTGTTGCGCCCCGGCCGATTTGACCGCAAGGTAATTGTAGATTTGCCAGATGTCCGCGGCCGCGAGGCTATCCTCAAAATTCATGCCCGGGGTAAACCTATTACCCCAGATGTCAGTCTGTCGGATATTTCCCGGCTCACGGCTGGCTTCTCTGGGGCAGACCTGGCTAACCTGGTGAATGAGGCCGCTATTTTTGCGGCCCGTCGCGGCCGCAATCAGGTTGTCCCTCAAGATTTCCAGGATGCGTTTGACCGGATTGTGATTGGACCAGAGCGCAAGAGCGCTGTGATGAGTGAAGAGGATAAAGAAGTATTGGCTTACCATGAGGCAGGCCACGCGTTGGTGCAACTCACACTCCCCTATACGGATCCGGTGCAGAAAATTACGATTATTCCCCGCGGCCGCGCCGGGGGGTTTGTTATGACTCTGCCCCAAGACCGTCTTTTGCATACCCGTGAGCATTTTGAGGATCGGATTGCGACTGTATTAGCGGGACGCGCCTCTGAGGAAATCGTTTTTGGGCGTATTACTACTGGGGCGTCTAATGATTTGCAACAGGCCACCCGCATTGCCCGGGCGATGGTTATGCAATTTGGTATGAGTGAACGCGCCGGGTTGCTCTCCTTTGATGAAAGCTCCGGGGGTATCTTTCTGGGCCGTGATTTGAGCTATGGCCGCAATTATAGCGAAGCCACAGCTACAATTATTGATGAAGAAGTGAACCGGATTACGAATGAAGCGTATGATCGGGCGAAAGAGACGATTCAGGCGAATCGGGCAAAACTGGAACGGCTGGCGCATAAACTGATTGAAGTGGAAACGCTAGATCGGGAAGGGTTTGAATCGTTAATGAATGAAGAAATCCCGGCGTTATTAGGATCACAACCGGTGATGGCGTGAGAGGGAGAGTGGTGTGAGCGTGGGATTATTGATACTCACCACAGTCACTCTCGCTACTCTAAAAACCCGGTTTCTCCAGAGGCACTGAACGATTACCTATACACGTCAGAAACCGGGTTTTTCTCTTGTAGGGCATAAGCTGGCCTCAACAAAAACCCGGTTTCTCCACGAGGTTGTATAGATACAAAAAGGTGACTGTCATAATGGCCATGACAGTCACCTTTTTCTATTTGAATTGTATCTTGCCTCTCAACTGGAGTTTGGCGTTTTTTGTTTTTACCAGAGGGTGCACAGCCTGGAAAGGTCATGCTATACTGGCAATGGGCATAATCTGAGGTTTTTTCGCCAGTGGTTGTTATCTGGTGCGAGCCGATGGAGGTGTTTATGTCACGATGGATTGAACGGATTGACGCTGGCCCTGTAGTAACGTTGGCTTTGAACCGACCAGAGAGCCACAATGCCTTTAACCCGGAATTAATTGGGGAACTGACACTGGCTTTTCAGGCTGTGAGCCAGGATGAGACGGTACGGGTGGTGGTGTTGACCGGCCGCGGCCGCAGTTTTTGCGCCGGTGCGGATGTCAATTTTATGCGTGCGGCCGCGGATTTCACTTTTGCCCAAAATATGAGCGACGGTCAGGCCATCTTTGACCTGATGAATGTGGTTGATAGTTGTCCTAAGCCGGTTATTGGCCGGATCAATGGGGCCGCCATTGGTGGGGGGGTGGGGCTGGTAAGCTGTTGCGACATCGTGGTGGCGGTCGAACGGGCTACGTTCGCCTTTAGCGAGGTGCGGTTGGGTATCATCCCGGCGGTCATTTCCCCCTTTGTATTAGCTAAGATTGGCGTGGCTCAGGGGCGGGAGTTGTTCCTGACCGGGGAACGGTTTGCGGCCCATCATGCCCAACGTCTTGGTCTGGTGCATTACCTGGTAGCCGATGAAGTGGAACTCGATGCTAAGGTGCAGGAGCGGATAGAGCAATTATTACAGGCGGCTCCGGGGGCGATTGCGGCCGCGAAAAACCTCATCCGTACCGTAGCTTATCAGCCCAAGACCACCATGCGTGAAAACACCGCCACCCTCATCGCCCAGCGTCGGGCCAGTGAGGAAGGGCGTGAAGGCATGAGCGCCTTTCTAGAAAAGCGGAAACCGGGGTGGCAAGGAGAATGAAGGAACGCCAATTGCGAAGTCTGACTTTCGTAAAGTTGAGCGATGATTAGGCCAGATTAAGTTGGAAGGAGCCGCCGCCCAGGTTCACGCCGTTGACCTGGATTTCCAGGGTGTGGGTTCCGGGGTAGTGGACGCGGGTAGTGACAGGGCGCAAGGCGTGTTTTTTCGTGATGGTGACGGTTTCACCAGGAGCCAGATGGCGGGTGGTGAGTTTGAACACTTTGGGGCTGGTGTTGCCGTTGGCTTTGACGTAATGGACGAGGTAATCAATGAGCAAGGATTGCGTTGCGGCCGCGTCATTCCTTAGCGTAAAAGTAAACGTCACCGCCTCACCCAGCCGCACCACCACCGGTTCCAGCCAGAAATCCACCAGGCTCACCCTGGCCTCCCCATACCCCAACAACGCCAACGCCTGCGGATGCCCCGCCTTCACCAGTGAGCGCAGGGCATGACGAATGATCCACAGCCGTTCCGGGCTGGCTCCCTCTTGCCAGCGGCGCAGGGTCGTCAGCACAATATCGGGGTGATCTTTGGTGATATCGTTCAGGTGATTGGCCACCGAGCGGCGCACATATTCCGAGGGATCATCTTTGATCTGTTCCAACAAAGCCAGGGTGGGGGTTGGGTCTTTGACGAATTGGTGCAGACGCATACCCCAGGGGAGTCGCGGCCGCGTGCCTTCACTCACCAGCCGTCGCACATGGAAATTCTCGTCGTGTGCCCACTCCTGCAACACGGCCAACATCGCGTCCGGATAACGCACCAGGAACGGGCGAATGGTAAATTCTGAGGAGTGGCGCTGGGTAATCTCCTTCATCGCCCGCACCGAAATGTCAAAATGCTCCAGCCCATACACCTCAACAAAATGGGCCAGGGGCATGATGTACCAACCATCGTTGAACATCCCCTCTTCTTCATGTAAGGTCGGGCCAAGAATCGCCAGCAAAATCTCCACCGCCTGGGGATAGTCGGCAGGCAGGTGGTCGTGTAGGGCCTGGCTGAACACGGCGACCCGTTCTTTGAGTTCGAGCGGGGGGAGTTGCGGCCGCACCTGCGCCACAAACGCCTGCACGTCAAACGCCGGATACACCTGGGCCACCATCCCCCCCAACCGCCAGGCCATCTCCTCGTTGTAATAATTCTTAAACGGCTGTAATTCACTCATAGTCTAAACCAATGCCGGTAATTGATTGTGGTAAGGCATGATCTCCTCAAGTACCTGGTTTTCTAACGCGTCTTTCGCCGTTTCCAGGTCGTAAAGGGACTGCAAATTCATCCACACCTCAGCCGATGTGCCAAAGAAACGGGCCAGACGCAGAGCCGTATCTGCCGTAATTGCCCGTTTCCCCTGGACAATTTCATTGATGCGGCGCGGGTAAACATGCAGTGCTTTGGCGAGAGCATATTGGCTCAACCCCAGGGGTTGCATAAAATCCTCTAATAACACCTCTCCGGGATGTATTGGGGGTATTTTTTCTTCGCTCATCATCCGACTCCTAGTGATAGTCCACAATTTCGACATTATGGGCATCATTATCACTCCACTCAAAGCAGATTCGCCATTGGTTATTAATGCGGATACTGTACTGCCCCTGTCGATCCCCACTTAATCGTTCTAACCGATTAGACGGTGGGATCGTCAGATCAATCAAATCTCTGGCGGAATGTAAGTAACTCAATCGCTTAAGTGCAGCACATTGGATGTTCTGGGGCAATTTACGTGAAAATTGCCGCTGAAAAACCCGTTCAGTTTCCTTATCCTTGAAGGAACGAATCATAATACAATAATACCGCGACGCGGTAATACCAGCAAACAGCTACAAAAAAAGGTGACAGTCGCCTCATTAACGACTGCCACCTCATTTTTTCTTTATCGCCCGCCCGGTTCGCACCAGGGGGTGCTCACTCCGCCACTGGTCACTGTTTACTGGTGACTGATAACTGTTTACTTCAACTCAACCAACGTCACCTGCGTGACAGCAGAAATTTTGCTCAGGGCATCTAGCACCGGGTGGGGGGGGATGCTGTCCAGGTTGATGAAGGAGAGCGCGCCACTGCCGGGGGCCAACCGCCCCATGCGCCATTCGCCGATGTTGACGCTGTAAGCGGAGAGGATGGTTCCTACCTGACCGATGACACCTGGTACATCGTTGTTGGCCAGGACGAGTAAGACCCCTTGCGGTTTGGCTTCTAGCAGGAAACCGTCTACCTGGACGATGCGGGGTTCACTACCGCCGAACAGGACGCCAGAAAGGGTGCGCTCGCCCCCGTCCCAGCTAACTTTACAGGAGATGAGGTTGTTGTAGTCGGTGATGGCGAACCCACGGCTCTGAGTGATGCTGAGGCCACGATCTTCGGCCAGCAGGGGGGCGTTGATGAGGTTGACGGGGCCGGTGTCGTTGTTGTGGTAGCTGATGATGCCTTTGAGCAACGCGGCCGCAATCGGGCGCACCAACTTATCTACCTCACCCCGCACTTCCATCTCCACCTTTCGCAGGGGGGACGGGGCCAACGCCGCCTGAATCGTGCCCAGTTTTTCCGCCAGTTGCATGTAGGGGCGCGCGGCCGCGAAATCTATCCCCTCTTCAAAGGCCAGATTCACCGAGTTGCGAAAATCACTGCCCCGCAAGGCGTTCAAAATCTGGTCGGCGATTTCTGTGGCGACGGCGCGTTGGGATTCTTCGGAACTGGCTCCCAGGTGGGGGGTGTGCAACACATTGGGCAGGCCCAAAATGGGGTTGTCAGGAGCGGGCGGTTCGGTGCTGAATACGTCAATCGCGGCCGCTTTCACCTGACCACTCTTGAGCGCGTCCGCCAGAGCCGCCTCGTCAATCAGCTTACCCCGCGCCACGTTGACGATAACCACCCCTTTTTTCATCTGGGCGATAGCATCGGCGTTGATCATCTTGGCCGTTTCCGGGGTCATGGCCGTGTGCAGGGTAATGTAATCGGCCTGGGCGTACAAATCATCCAGGTCCACCAGCGTCACCCCCAGGTCACGGGCCACACTTTCCGAGACGAATGGGTCGAAGGCCAGGATTTCCATGCCGAACGATTGCGCTCGTTTGGCGACCAGCCGCCCAATCCGGCCAAAGCCGATGACGCCCAGGGTTTTGCCGTACAGTTCTGTGCCCACAAATTTGTTCCGGTTCCATTCACCGGCTTTGAGGGACGCATGGGCTGGGGCGGTGTGGCGACTGACGGCCAGCATAAGCGCCATTGTCTGTTCGGCGGTGGCGATGCTGTTGGCGCCGGGGGTGTTCATGACGATGACGCCGCGCCGGGTGGCGACTTTCACGTCAATATTGTCTACCCCCATACCCGCCCGCCCGACCACTTTGAGATTGGTCGCGGCCGCGAGCACATCCGCATCTACCTTTGTCTCACTGCGCACAATCAGGGCATCATATTCAGGAATGATTTGTAATAGCTCATCTTTCGGCAGGCCCAATTTCACATCCACCTGCACATCGTCAGCCGCTTTCAGGCGGTCCAGCCCCACCTGACCAAGTTTGTCCGAAACAAGTATTTTGTACATAAAATCCTCAAGAAGTTTAGAACACGGATGGCACGGATTAAAAAGGGGAAATCCGTGTCCATCCGTGAAATCCGTGTACCAATCAGCCTTTCGCTAAAAATTCATCCATGTTTGCCAGCAACTCTTCCAGGTCGCTCATTTGCGTGTCACCCATGTGGGCAATGCGGAAGGTGGAATCCTTGAGGTCGCCGTAGCCGCTGGAGATAACCATGCCTTTGGTACGCAGGGATTTGTTCAAGGCACTAACGCTGATGCCCAGATTGTTCTCGACGCAGGTCATGGTGGGGGATTCGTAGCCAGGAGCGGCGAAAACGTTGAAGCCGTGCCCCTTTGCCCAGGCGATGGTGCGGTCGCGCAGGGCCAGATGGCGGGCAAACCGGTTCTCCATCCCTTCGCTCATCATGTCTTCTAACTGTTTGTCCAGGGCGTACATGAGGGAGATGGCCGGGGTAGCCGGAGTTTGATCTTTGACCAGATATTTTTCCAGGTCTACAAAGTCAAAATACAGGCCCCGTGCCGGAACCGTTTTGGCCTTGGCCAGCGCCCGATCCGAGACGGCACAGAAGGACAGACCGGCGGGTAGAGCAAACGCTTTCTGGCTGGATGTCAGCACCACATCCAAATCCCAGGCATCAAACTCAATCCGCGCTCCAGAGAGGCCACTCACGGAGTCAATGAGGATGGAGATGTCCTGGCCGTTGGGCAGGGCGCGGATGGCTTCAGAGAGGGCCTTTACATCGCTGGTGACACCAGTGCTGGTTTCGTTATGGACGATGGTCACGGCGTCAAATTCGCCAGTCGCCAGCCGTTCTACCACCTGTTCGGGCAGAATGGGTTGGCCCCAGGCCACGTTGAGCAGTTCGTTGGCTTTGCCGTTGGCTTCGGTGACTTCCTTCCACCGTTTGCTGAACGCGCCGTTGACGCAGTTGAGTACTTTGGTCTTGACGCAGTTGCGGATGGCGGCTTCTTGCAGGCCAGTGCCAGAGGCGGCATTGATGTAAACGCGGCTTTGGGTGTAAAAAACGGGGCGGATTTTTTCCTGAATGCTGTGGAAGAGGGTGGCACATTCGGGCATCCGATGGCCGATCATCCAGCGGGTTTGGGCATCCAGAATCTCAGGCCGGACTTCGGTCGGGCCGGGGATAAACAGTTTGATATGCGGCGTAGAATTTCGTGCTAAGTCGCTCATGATTAAATTCTATTGCTCCTTGTGATATGAGTTGGTTGGCTTTGCGACTCAGGGGTTCATAGGGGGAATTTTGTAGGCGCAAAAAAACTTCTGGCCCGGCGGCGATGGCGAGGAGAGGGGCCAGGCTGGCACTATGGATGAAAACGGGGGCTTCTTGTTGGACTCGCGGCCGCGCCACGACGCCCCCAAAACCGACGAACAAATCCAGGGCACGGGCCGCCAGCAAATCACTGGTTCCGTCGCCGACGAGCAGGGCGCGGCCGCGTTTTCCTGCCATCAGTTCCTGTACCACCTGGGCTTTACCATCGCTGATGGTCAGTGCCCCATGTTCGTAATCCAGGTAGCGCCCGCCGGGGGCGGTATCGGGCAGGGCCTGCCACCAGTCACCGGTGAGCTGGTTGTAGGCCACCCCCACGGCGCGGATGTTTTCGCGGGGAACCCCCAGGTACAACCCAAACTCGATGACCGGCTCGGCCAGCCCCCCACTGATGATATACACCTGATGGCCGAGGAATTGGAGGGCGGTTATGAGCGCGGCCGCGTCCTCAACGATGTGATGTTTATACACCTGGCGGATGTCGTGGATTTGCTGGCGGGTTGGCCTAACCGCTTCCAGCCGTTTGCCATACACCTCTTGCAAATCCAGGTCGCCATCCATGGCCGCTTTGGTCAGGACTTCCACGCGCCACTTTTTGCCCTTGGCTTCAGCCAGCATGTCAATCCCTTCCACAGTGGTCAGGGTGGAGTCGCAATCAAAAAAGATGTGGTGATAAGGGGGCCAGCGCATGGAGTGAAATCCGTAGGGCGTATTGCGTAGATGGGTAAAAAATGACGCAACACGTCATCAGGTCTACGGAGGGGGATTTTACTGGTTTACAGGGGGTTTGCCAAAAAATTCACAAGTGGAGTCAACCGGTCTACGAAAATAGTCAAGGGCAATGATATCTTAATGAGCCACCACTCCATAAGAATTTTTAGAAAGGAGTTGTGCCCATTGGGCAATTTTGATCAGTCTACTCATATGAGCGTTGGCAGGGCTGGTCGAGGGTAAAGGGAGTAACTTGAGACGTTGTGTCAAGGTGTCTGGCAAATGGGGGTAGACAAGGCGCTGAAATGATTGCCTTGCTTTTTGCCCATTGAAGCCAATGGTATGAATGGCTGGATATTGCGTCAAGAAGGTCAAAAAATTGTTGGGAACTTCATTGGTGATGGCTGTATCCAGGCTACCTTCCCGTTCACAATGTTGTAATACATCCCACAGGGCAAAACCAACGCGTTGGATATGGGCAATTCGTTCAGGGTAGGGTAACGTTGGGTCAAAGCCGCCTAGTTCACCCATGATAGGCCAAAACAGATTGCGCGGATGGGCATAATACTGACTCATCTGTAACGATAACTCACCCGGCATTGAACCTAAAATGAGGGTATGGGCGGCATCATTCACGATTGGCGGAAAACTGGTGAGGATCATTATTCCCCTTCAACAAACCGTCCGGCGTCTTTCCAGGCTCGCCGGGCATCTTCATACCCCATCCGGTATACCTGTTCATGTTTATCCCGTTCATACTGAATGATCTGTTCTACGGGTATGGGCAATTTGGGGGCAATGATTACCGGGTCGGGGAGCTGTTTAAATTCTTTTTCCAGAATATCAGGAATGCCGTTGCCATTGGCATCCACGAACTCACTTCCCAAACCCACCCCGCGCAACTGGCTTACAAGTACCGCATTTTGTGCCCGTAGGTGGGCATTTTCTACCTGCAAGCGCACCAAATCATTCACCCGGCGGAATAGTTTCATATCGGCCTGGAAGGATGCCAATAAGGCCCATTCCAGGGTGGTACTGGCCGCTTCCAACAAATTTTTGGGGGCATGCTGGTTGCCATCACTTTCTTCGTCGCCAAAGGGGGTCATGATCACGACCACAATTTCTTCGGCCCCAGCATCAATAGCTGGTCCCAGGGGGGTATTGGCAACGGTGGCTCCATCCCAGTAGAGGTTGCCATGTAACTCGGTAGCGGGATAAACAATGGGAATGGAGCAACTGGCGATGATGTGATCCAGGGTGAGGGGTTCCTGACGCATTTTGCTAGGGTAGAGGTCGGTGCTGTTACCAAAAACATGCAGGTGGCCGGAATGAACTTCCGTGGCGGTTACACGCAGGTGCACCGCCGCTTCGGGGGAGTTGATTCGACTGAAATTGACCCAGCCTTCTTTCTCCAGGGTTTGACGTAAGGGGGATGTGTTGAGTAGGAAGTTGCCGTTGAGTGGGTTCAGGTTGGCTCTCTGCACATCTTTTGTTTCCAGGCGTCGCCATAAGGCCCACAGGGAGTAGGCATTATGCCCGGAAGCGATGGCGGCACCGTTGACAGCGCCAATGGATGTACCGACAACGATGTCGGGAACCCATTCGTGTTCTTCCAGAAAGCGTAAAACCCCTACATGGTAGGCACCG
Organism: Chloroflexota bacterium; assembly: GCA_018004935.1. Taxonomy (GTDB): domain Bacteria; phylum Chloroflexota; class Anaerolineae; order Promineifilales; family Promineifilaceae; genus Trichofilum. Next base: position 23,852 of record JAGNBF010000012.1, read on the forward strand.
CGGCCGCCACCGCCGGAAAGGACCAAAGCTTTTTTACGTTCTTGACCTGGCATAACTGCTCCTCAGAAGTTAGGACTACGGGATAAGTAATTACGCGACTTTGGCGATTTTCTGGTCTACCGCTGGCTTTATATTGGCAACGGGCATAATTTGAGGGTTTTTCACTCTGTGGCGATTGCTTTGGGTTCGCTCAAGATTACGTTGGGTGGCATGTTCAGGCGATTGGCCACCGCAAACTCAAAAGTTATTTGCGAGCGAACCCTTTGTCGTCGTATTGGGTATAGTTGGTGGACTGTTGCTCTGTGACGGTTTGGGTCTGACTATGTGGAGTTTCCAGAATTGCCACTCTTTACCTCTCTTAATCGTTGCCTGTCACGTCAACTGAGGCAATTATACGGAAAATGCCTTTGGTCGCTAATGATTTTGAGGTTTGTGCCCATGTTTGAGAGTTTGCCGTACGCACTTCGTTGGCTGGGATGCATTGGGTAGGGCAGGGTCGGCTTTATTTCTTTTTTGGTAACTATTCAGGTGTCACAACTTATTCCCACGCTCGGCGTGGGAATTCCCTCCGGGACGCTCTGCGTCCTACACGACGCCGAGCGTGGAATGAGAAGGGGTTGTATAGTCACCTTTTTAACTTAGCGTGGCCGGTCTCCTGATTTGTCGGTGTGAGATTCTGGGTGGTGGGTCGCGGCCGCGAACAAAGCCAGATTCACTCCCCCTTCTTAACCGTTGATCCCCCAAACACGAATCACCCCATCGTCACCACAACTAAACAACTTTTGCCCATCGGGGGAAAACTGTAACGCTGTTATAGCTCCATATGGCATTTCTAAAGTGCGCAACAACATCCCATCACTTAAACGCCATAGACGAAGGAGCCTGCCATTGGAATAAAGCACAGCCAGAAGTTGACCATCAGGAGAAAAAGCCATGTTGGTCACACGGAAAAATGGTTCTGGACTGCCGGTTAAAGTCATCTGTAGTTGACCCGTGCTAACGTCCCACAACCACACATCTCCCGATCCTTCATGATCCCCGCCAGCCAAAAAGCGTCCATCAGGGGAAAAGAGCAAAGCTCCTGCATACCCTTCACCAGGGTCAGCCATGCCCAAAAATGGTTCCGTCTTCCCTAAACGGATAAGTTCTATCCCTTCAAAATCACTCTGAGGAGCATCATACGCAATGATGGGTTCTGTGGGTGAAACAGCCACCAAAACCGTATTCCAATCACCATAGTACTCAGAGCTACTGGCGCCATCTATATGCCATTGCCTGATGCCATCATCATGAGATAAAGAGATGACGGATTGACCATCGGGAGAAAACAAAACAGTTGCGGCTCCCCAGGGGGATTCATGATCTCCCAATAAACGGGTAGGTTGGCCTATGTCTGTTTGCCATAGCCATACTTCGCTATTCCCTAAACCGGTAGCAAAAGTTTGCCCGCCTGGGGCGAGAGCTAGACTCATGCCAAAATCAGTCAGGCCATAGAGACGACGCATCTGGTTTTGGAAAATAAACCATTGCTGGACATACAGATTATTGAGAAAGAAAAGTTGTTGACCGTCTGGAGAGAGAACCATGTTACTGGCTTCAAAGTGGTTTTCTAAGGTGAAAAGCAAGGATTGGGTATCGGGTTGCCAAAATTGTACCAGGCCATTCCATGCGGTTAGTGTATGACCATCAGGAGAATAGGCAATTTTCGGACGGTGCATAGTGGGGAGGCGACCTTGTAATGTGCCATCTTGGAGATTCCACAGACGAATGATGCCATAGCCGGACGCGGCCGCGAGCGTTTGCCCATCCGGCGAAAAAGCCAAATCGGTAATCCGAAGCCAGCCAGGACCTTGAAATTGTGGTGGAGCGGCCATTGTGCCGACCCCTCTTTGACTTAATACGGCGCGATCATCCAGGCCATAGAGAGGTTGTAAATCACTGGCCCGCCAGACCCATAAACAATCATCCCAACCACCAGCGGCAAGGAACGTTCCATTTGGCGAAAACAGAAAATGCTCCATCGGTGTAAACTCACAGTACGCTTCGTCATGAAAAACTTCCTGGACAACTGTATTATCGCTGAGCCGAACCTGAAAGATACGTTGGTTGGTTAGAACTACAACTGTTTGCCCATCCGGTGAGGTTGCCATCGCCTCGAAATCTTCATCTCCATCAAGTTGTGGTCTTGTAGGGTCGGAGACATCTGGCAATCTTGTGCCATCACTCACCTGCCAGCGTTCTTCCCCAATAGCCAGTTGGCTACCATTCGCCACGAACCAAATTGCCCCGACTCCCTGGCTTTCTCTGGGCAAGAGATGTAACAGTTGACCTTCGGGGAGTTGGCGTAATTCGACGTAAACGTAACCAGAGCGTAACGTACCCATCGCCATCGTTTGCCAGTCGGGGGAGAAGGCGACTCGAACCAGTTCATTCGCGGCCGCGATGAACCCCACCTGCTGATACGTCGCCGTGTCATAAAAATACACCCCTAACGGCGTCGCCACCGCCACCCGGCTCCCATCCGGGGCATACGCCACCTGGATGGCTTTACCCAACCCCAGACGAGCCACTTCCTGCAACTGCCCCACATTTCCCGGCTGAATCACCTGGCCATTACCCGGCAAAGAGACATTGACGGGGATCAGTACCGGCGGCAAAGGGGTGGCGGTTGGAGCCAACGTGGGGGATGGGGTGATGGTGGGCGTGGCAGTCGCCGTGGGTCGGCGGGTGGGGATGGGTGTTTTGGTGGGGGTGAAGGTGGGAACAGGGGTTAAAGTAGCAGTGGGTGATGGCGTGGTGGTGGCTGTAGCCTGGCTAATGGCGGTAGCCGGTAACGCCGTTGCCGTAAATGTAGGCCGAGGCGTTAATGTTGCCGTCGGTTCAGGAGCAGAATCAGTACAAGCCACAAGCCAAAGGCAAAATAAAAAGAGCCAGATCGTTTTGGGTTTCATGGAAGCTACTCCAGGGCAGACAGGGGAATAATCTGCCCGGATTGTAGCATAGGGTGGGTACGGTTACTGGGTGGAAAGGGGGCGATTGTTGGACGCGCTGTTTGTTGAGTTGTTTAGAGGTAGGGCTACGATTGGGGGGGCCACCAACCGGCACTTACCCACATGGCGCGGGTAGTGACGATTTCCGGGTTGTTTAAAAGAAGGGTGACAATGGTAACGCGGCCGCAAGTCGTTCTGCCTACTATCTCCGTCCCATCTTCACTCCAGGCAAAATGCTCCCACCAATCTTGTTCACGTGGATTGAACAAAGGTTGTTCCTGTCCCGTTTGTGGATCAATACCCGTCGTGCGCGTCCCTTTGCGGTCGTTACAGCGGCGGCAAGCCAACCACAAATTTTCTTCACTGGTTGCCCCACCGGCCGCTTCCGGCTGGATGTGTTCAATCGTGAGCGGCATCCCCATTAAATTTTGCGGAAACAGGCAATAGCCACAACGGTGGTTAGCCGCCTGTGCGACTTTCAAGCGCAACTGTTTAGAAATATGTTTCTTGCGGGGCATCAGGCACAATCATCTAAGAAACTGAGTTCGGCCAGGGTAGGGAGCCGCTGGCCACGAAAGCGCAATAAAACAGCCGCTCGTGCTTTGCGGAGCATTACTTTATCCGCCTCACGCTGGAGATGATCGAGGCGGCCGCGTTCCTCTGCCGACAACATTCCCGCCTGATTTTTAGCTAACAATGCCTCAATTTGTGCCTGCTGTTGTGTGGGAACACATTCAGCCATCACCAGACGCAAACGGTCATTATCCAACATTTCCAGGCGGGATAATTCTTGAGCCAGGTCTGGCGGCAACCTATCTAAAGCAGGAAGCGAAGACTGAAGCGTGTTGAGCAACATCGTTTCCACGCTTTGGTTAGCACTTTTGGCCAGTCGTTCGATGGGGGAGTAAAGTCTATCGGGAATCGTCAAGGTAACGGTATGAGTCATTTTCGCCATTCCTTGTGAACTATCAATGCTGATGCCTATGCAAAGTTTAGTGGTTTCGCCGTTCATGTCAAACCTGGTCTGGCAAGGTCTAGCTGGTTATCCCCCAAACACGAATCACCCCATCGTCACCACAGCTAAACAGCTTTTGTCCCTCGGGGGAGAAAAGGATGGTGGTGGGATAGCCGTGCGGCAGGGTGAGGGTGTGCAACAGTGTGCCGTCGCTTACCCGCCACAACCGGATGGTTCTGTCGTAGTAAGCTACCACCAAAATCTGCCCATCTGGTGAAAAAGCCACACTTTCCACATAACTCAGCATATCTGTTTGTGTAAACAGGGTCATGAGCAGTTGACCAGTACCAATATCGTACAACCATACCTGACCTTCTACCTCATCTGCACCAACCGCCAAAAGACGCCCATCTCTTGAAAAAGCGAATGCACCAGGGGACGCTTCGTTTGGCGTCGCCAGTCCTAAAAACGGTTCCGTTTCGCCGATATGAGCCAGAGCTACACCTATATAATCACAACAATAGCTATCGTAAGCAAAGACCGGTTCGGTTGGTGAAAGAGCAAGAGCCTCAGTTGTGTTATCACCTAAAGACAATTTCTGAGTAACTCCGTCTATGGGCCACTGCTTAACACCATCATCAAAAGCGGCTGAGATTACTGTTTGTCCATCAGCGGCAAACAAAAGGCTCCGAATTCCCCAAGAGGAACTCTGTCTCCCCAACAACCGCAATGGTTGGCCTGTTTCTGTTTGCCATAGCCAGATGTCACCATCACCATCCCCAGTCGCAAACATTTCGCCATCGGCTGACAAAGCCAAACTTGTGCCAAAACTGGTTAAGCCATAAAGGCGACGCATCTGGTTTTGACCGATAAGCCATTGTTGGACGTACCGGTTGCTGAGGAAAAGAAGCTGTTGCGCATCTGGTGAGAGAATAATGTTACTAGCCTGAAAGTGGTTTTCCAGAGTGGTAAACAATGTTTGGGTGTTGGGTTGCCAGAATTGAATCGGACCATTCCACATGGCCAGGGTATGACCGTCAGGGGAATAAGCGACCTGGGGGTTGTCCATTGTGGAGAGTCGGCCCTGTAGTGAGCCATCCTGAAGATTCCACAAGCGAACAATGCCATAACCAGACGCGGCCGCGAGCGTTTGCTCATCGGGCGAAAAAACCAGTCCAGTAATTCGGTATGGGCCAGGGCCGCTGAGGTGTGATGGTGCATTCAGTGCATTGGCGCCCCGTTGATTGAGGGTTGTTCCTTCATACAAGTAATACATAAAACTCAAATTACTAACACGCCAAACCATGAGGCAGTCGCCCCACCCACCAGCGGCGACAAAGGAGCCACCCGGTGAAAAGACGAAAAAATTAGTTGGATCGCAGGCGCCTTGTCCTGGCTCATGAAAAACTTCTTGAATAATACTGTTATCGCTTAACCGAAGTTGATAAATTCGTTGATCGGTCAGAATTATCTTGGTTTGACCATCAGGGGATGTAACCATTGCCTCATAACGTTCATCGGCGGCCATAGAAGGGGCAACCTCATCGGGCAATCTGGCTCCATCACTTACCTGCCACCTTTGTAAACCTACGGCCAATTGACTCCCATCAGCAGAAAATTCCACCCGCAATTCATAGGGTTCCTCAATGGCTAACTGGTGAAGCAATTCTCCATTGGGTAAGCGGTGTAATTCGACTTGAATCTGGCGGGTTGGGAGTATTGTACCCATCGCCAGGGTTTGCCAGTCGGGGGAGAAGGCGAGGGTGTAGAGTTGGTTCGCGGCCGCGATGAACCCCACCTGCTGATACGTCGCCGTGTCATAAAAATACACCCCTAACGGCGTCGCCACCGCTACCCGGCTCCCATCCGGAGCGTATTCCACCTGGATGGCCTTGCCCAACCCCAACCGGGCCACTTCCTGCAACTGCCCCACATTACCCGGCTGAATCACCTGGCCATTACCCGGCAAAGAGACATTGACGGGAATCAGCACCGGCGGCAAAGGGGTGGCCGTTGGGGCGGGAGTTGGTGAAGGGGTGATGGTGGGTGTGGGGGTGGCGGTGGGTTTGCGGGTAGGAATGGGGGTTTTGGTGGGGGTGAAGGTGGGAACGGGGGTCAAGGTGGCGGTTGGTGGGGGCGTGGTGGTGGCCGTTACCTGGCTAATGGCGGTAGCCGGTAACGCCGTTGCCGTAAACGTAGGTCGAGGCGTTAAAGTTGCCGTCGGTTCAGGAGCAGAATCAGTACAAGCCACAAGCCAAAGGCAAAATAAAAAGAGCCAGATCGTTTTGGGTTTCATGGAAGCTACTCCGGTGCGGTGGGGAAAATAATCTACCCGGATTGTAGCATAGGGTGGGTACGGTTACTGGGTGGAAAGGGGGCGATTGTTGGACGCGGCCGCATTGATATAGCCAATCATCTCAAAACGAGATACACTTTTACTTATGCACGTCATTTCACGGAAAACCCTGCAAGATTTTTGGGAACAGTACCCTGACAGTGAAAGCCCATTATCCAGGTGGTTCAAAATTGTCGAGCAAACCACCTTTACCAGTTTTGATGAGCTACGTTTGACATTCCCATCGGCTGATAAAGTGGGAGATTTGGTCGTTTTCAATATTGGGGGCAACAAGTATCGCCTCATTGCTTCCATCCACTTTAATCGCGGCAAGGTTTATGTGCGGCATATCCTCACACATCGTGAATATGACAAAGGAGCGTGGAAAAAATGACCGCTTTAACGAAAGAAATTGAAATCCACTGGCAACCCATCGCCCCACTTTTCACGATTCGGAATGAACCCGAGTATGACCATGCGATTGAACGCCTCAACCGTTTGCTCGATGAAATCGGCACGGATGAAGACCATCCTTTATACGGTTTATTAGACATATTAGGCACAGTCATTCGGGAATATGAGGCCACGCATTATCCCATGCCCACCAGCACCGGGGCCGACATGCTCCGTTTTTTCATGGCCGAACATCAACTTACCCAATCTGATTTACCTGAAATTGGCTCGCAAGGGGTGGTGTCGGAGATATTGAACGGCAAACGGGAGTTGAATATCCGGCAGGTGCGGGCGTTGGCAGAGCGGTTTCATGTGTCGCCAGCGGTGTTTGTTTAGCACAAACCGTTCTGCCTTTCTGCTATAATCAGCCATTACTGAGAAAATCCTTCTGCTGAGGAGAGAGCGATGAGCCAGAGCATAACCATTACTTTGCCGGAACGGGTTTATCAAACTGTTCACGATCTGGCCCAGAAAACCCAACAAAATGTCGTTCAGGTCTTGACCGATACGATTGTGGCGCATTTTGATACGCCACATTTTCCTGTTGATCCCAACCGTGATTTGATGGCGCGGGAAGAAACGGCTTATCAGGCCATGCATCCCGAACTATTGGCCCACTATGCCTACCAATTCGTGGCTATTTTCCAGGGCAAACTGGTTGATCATGACCAGGATGTTGTCGCTTTGTCACAACGCATCAATGAAAATTTTCCCGATGAGACGGTGCTCATCACCGATGTATTACCTGAAGTTACCCCTGAAATTATGGTTCGTTCCCCTCGCTTGATTCACTGATGTCTATTTCCTTCAATTACTCACGCCAGTTTGATCCCACCATGCCCATTGTTGAAGTGTCAGTCAGAGCCGTGGGCACATCACATCCAGCCTCTGTCGTGACAGCCCTGGTTGACTCAGGAGCCGATGCCACGATTTTGCCTTTGTCTGTTTTGCAACAGGTGGGAGCCAGATATGTTCGCGGCCGCGTCATGCGTGGCGTTACCGGCATTCCTGAAAACGTAGATACTTACCTCGTTTCCATTCAAATTGGCCCTTATACCGTACATGGCATTCGGGCTGTAGCCTATGGCACCAACATGACCCCCATCATAGGGCGGGATGTGTTGAATAATTTAGTTGTTACGCTGGATGGGCTGGCACAAGAGACGGTGGTTTCAGAGTAAACTGGTTTCGTGCCCCATCAGCAGTGTTAGGGCGATTGCATACTCACCAGAATGAACCCATCCCCCTACCCCCCTTCCCGAAATCGGGAAGGGGGAACCCACTCGGCGGGTAAAATCGGGGCGAAGCCCCGATTTTACCCGCCTTAAAAAACTCCCCGCCCCTGGGGGCGGGGTTGGGGGTGGGGGAAATCCGAATATGCAATCGCCCTGTCAGCAGTGTTTGTTTAGCCCCAACGAAAGCCTCGTTTCTGTTATAATCGGCTATGATGACAGGCGAAATGGCTGATTTAGACGATGATTTACGACCTCAGTACAACCTCAACCAGCTACTTAAGGGAGCTGTGAGGGGGAAGTATCACAAAGGTGTTTCCATGAATAATGCAACCGTCTTACCTGAAGGGGTTTTACTCCAATGGGCTGAGGTAGAACAGTCGGACAAACCCATTGTGCTAAAGAAAAATGGGCAACCTGTGGCCGTTGTCCTGAAATATGCGGAATACACTCGTTGGCACACTGCCCAGCAAGCGGAACGGGAAACAACGTGGCAAGAGTTAGAAACTTTATTAGCTCAGGTTCATCAACGAACACAAGCGTTTACCCCCGATGAGATAGAAGCCGACATCCTCGCCGCCCGCCAGGAAGTACGGGATTTGCGTCATGGCCCACATCATAACGGTTGATACCAATATCTGGGTTTCGGCTTTTATCACCCCACAAGGACACCCGGCTCGCCTGTTACAATACTGGCGAGCCGATTTGTTTGATGTGGTTATCTCCTTGCCACTGTTGGCCGAATTAGCTGAAGTGTTGGCGCGGCCGCGGCTTCAAACCAAGTACCGCTATTCATCGGATGAGATGGCCCATTACCTGCATCATATTTCCGAATTGGCAATCATGGTGGAATTGCCCGGTGTTTTAGAACTGTCTCGTGATCCTGATGACAACATGGTGCTAGAAACAGCCGTTATAGGGCAGGCCACGCATCTGGTTAGCCGCGATGAAGACATGACCCGTGATGTCAACGTAGCGTCTTATCTACAACAGCATGGCATTACGGTTATGACAATCCAAAGATTCTTGGCGTTGATCAGTCAGGATGAAAAAGGGAAGGAGTAAACAGATGACCGCAACCAATTGGTCACAGGAAGGGTATATCAAGGCGTATAAGTTCGCGGCCGCGGCCCATCACAGCCAAACCATCACCGGTACTACCCTTCCCTACACCACGCACCTGGCCTTCGTCTGCATGGAACTCATCGCCGCCTTCCGGGCTGAACCAGGGCACGACGAAGAATTGGGCGTGTCATGTGCCCTGCTCCACGATGTCATCGAAGATACCAACATCACTTATGAGCAGATCAAAGGGGAATTTGGGCAAGCGGTAGCCGATGGTGTTTTGGCCTTGACCAAGAACGAAGCATTGCCCAAAACTGAAAAGATGGCCGACAGCCTGCACCGCATCCAACAACAACCGCCCATCATCTGGATGATCAAACTGGCTGACCGCATCACCAACCTGCACCGGCCCACGCCCCCGCATTGGACAGACGAAAAAATCATTGCCTATGGGGATGAGGCGAGAGATATTCTTGAGGCATTAGGGTCCGCCAGCCCCTTTTTGGCGGCCCGGCTACAACAGAAGATTATGGCTTATAAAGAGTGGACGGGTGAGGAAAAGAAATGACCTGGTTTGAGTTTTTACTGATTGGCCTCGCGGCCGCGGCCGCAGGCGCCGTCAACGCCATCGCCGGTGGGGGAACCCTCATCACCTTTCCTACCCTCAATGCCCTGGGCATCCCGGCGGTGGCCGCCAGCATTACCAACACCGTCGCCCTGACCCCCGGCTACCTGGGGGCCACCTGGGCACAACGGCAAGACCTCAAAGGGCAAGAGCGACGGCTCTGGTTTCTCGTCCCCGCCAGCATCATCGGGGGTATTCTGGGCGGGTTCTTGCTCCTGAAATCCGGGGAAAAACTGTTTCAGTCGCTCGTTCCCTTCCTCATTTTGTTGGCTTCGTTGTTGTTAGCGGTGCAAGACCCGGTAAAAAATTGGGTCAAAAAACGCCAGGGAGAACACGCGGCCGCGTCCGAAGCCTGGGCCATGTTGCCGGTGGGGTTAGCCTCGGTGTATGGGGGTTACTTCGGGGCGGGGCTGAGTGTGATTGTGCTGGCGGTGCTGGGGTTGGCCCTGAATGACAACCTGACCCGGCTGAATGCGTTGAAACAGGCGGTGGCCTTTAGTGTGAACGTCGCGGCCGCAATCTTTTTCCTCTTCTCCAGACAGGTGGTGTGGCCTGCGGCCGCGGTCATGGCTGTGGGAGCCTTGTTCGGTGGGGTGCTGGGTGGCCGCTTAGCCGGGCGCATCCAACCCGTCACCTTACGCCGTGTTGTTGTCACAATTGGCGTCATTGTGGCCCTTATTTACCTGGTGCCCTGAGAGCCAGACCCATTTAAGAAGTAACTATACACGGCCTCCAGGGCTGAGCTTGTCGAAGCCCGGCTCTGCCTTCGACAAGCTCAGGCAGAGCCATACCCCACCTGAATAGATACTTTAAGGATAGCTAATCACCCATGATCAACTTACGTAACCCCTGGACACAATCCGGCTGGCATGAACAAGCCAATGCCTGGATTCAACAAGAGCTGACGCGTCAGGCTCTCTATATCACAGGGGACATTGAACAGCCCCATATTCGTCCCTGGTCTACCGTCAGGCGTATACCCACCCAGGAAGGAGACGTTTATTTTAAGGCGGTCAACCTGGATCTGAGGCACGAAATTACTGTGACCCAGGCTTTAGTCGAATGGTTCCCCAACATCATGCCCCAGGTGTTTGCCTTTAATGCGGCGCAAGGTTGGCTATTAATGCCCGATGGAGGTACTCGTTTCCGCGAGGTTAATCGGGCTGAGCACGATATAAGCCGCTGGGAGCGTATTTTGCCCTTGTATGCCGAAACCCAGATCGCCCTGGCCGAACGAGTCCCCGAACTGTTGGCGCTGGGTGTACCCGATTGCCGCCCTACGAACTTGCTTCCTGCCCTGGAACCCATCCTGGCTGATACCACAGCCTTGATGATTGATGAAGCTGAGGGTATGACACGGGCCGAATATGAGCAACTACAGGCCACGCGGCCGCGAATCCAGCACATCAGTGAACAATTAGCTTCATCCCCAGTTCCATCTTCACTCCATCATGGCGACTTGCATGATGCCAATATTTTCTTGAACGACGAACACCCCACCTTTTTTGATTGGGGAGATTGTTCGGTGGCGCATCCCTTTTTCTCCTTGCGTACGGTTTTCGTCAATATTGAGTACATTTTTGACCTGCCCGAGGGTGCGCCTGCCTTCACCCGCCTACGCGAGGCTTATCTGGAGCCATGGACTCGTTTTGCCCCGTCTCACCGTCTGGAGCAGATTTATCACCTGTCTCGCCAACTGGCTCCGTTATGTGGGGTACTTCGCTGGTATCAGGCCATCACCCATTTACCCCCAGAAGAACGAAGAGAATACGCGGCCGCGGTCCCCGCCCTTCTTCAAGAATTTCTAGACCTCTCCCAGCCATAATCACCCCACAAAAAAACCCCCAGACAACCACATAAGGGTTGTCTGGGGGCTTATAATCATCTTTTACAGATCCTAAGCTGAAAAACCGCCTCTCAATTACACATCCAGATTCCGTACCTCACTGGCATGAGTGGTGATAAAACGTCGGCGCGGTGCTACCTCATTTCCCATCAACATATCAAAGGTGCGATCCGCAATCACCGCATCTTCTACCGCCACTTGCAACAACGTGCGCCGACCGGGATCCATTGTCGTTTCCCATAACTGCTCGGCATTCATTTCACCCAACCCCTTATACCGCTGAATATCTAATTTTTTGCCGTCTAGTCGTTTCATTAACACCAATTGTTCCGCTTCTGTGTAGGTGTAATGAATATTTTTTCCTTCCTTGACGGCATAAAGAGGTGGTTGAGCAATGTACAGATGACCATTCTCAATGATTTTGGGCATGTAACGGAAGAAGAAGGTCAGAAGCAACGTCCGAATATGACTGCCATCTACGTCCGCGTCTGTCATGATAATAATCCGGCCATAACGTAAGTTGCCTACGTCAAAGGTTTCCCCAATCCCAACACCCAGAGCAGAAATAAGGGCTTTCACTTCATTATTGGCCAAAATTTTGTCCAGCCGTGCCCGCTCCGTGTTCAAAATTTTTCCGCGCAAGGGCAGAATCGCCTGGAAATGACGATCACGCCCTTGTTTCGCCGTACCACCAGCGGAGTCACCTTCAACGATATACACCTCACATTTGTGAGGATCTCGTTCGGAGCAGTCGGCTAGTTTGCCGGGTAACGTCAGGCTTTCCAAAGCACTCTTCCGCATCACCAATTCACGGGCTTTGCGAGCGGCATCGCGGGCGCGGGAGGATGTGAGACAACGGTCAATAATTTTCCGGGCTTCACGCGGATTTTCTTCCAGATAAACGGACAACGCTTCAGACGCCACCGAAGAAACGGCTCCCGTTACTTCCGGATTCATCAGTTTTACCTTCGTCTGGCTCTCAAACTGGGGATCTGGATGTTTTACACTGACAATCGCCGTAATTCCTTCGCGGGTGTCATCACTGGAGAAATTATTGTCTTTTTCCTTGAGCAGGTTGTTTTTGCGGGCATAGTTGTTGATGACGCGAGTGACTGCCGCCCGTAAACCGCTCAGGTGGGAACCACCATCCGGTGTGTGGATGGTATTGGCAAAGGAGTATTCGGAGATAGCCACACCATCGGTATATTGGATGGCTACTTCCACTTCCATACCATCCACTTCTTTTTTGGCGTAAACGGGGGCATGGATGGGGTGGCGGTTCCGGTTGAGATAGCGGACAAATGATTTGAGGCCCCCCTCAAAGTAAAAATTCATTTCCCGGCTGGGTGTTACCCGCTCATCGCGCAGGCACATGTATACCCCGCTGGTGACAAAGGCCATTTCCCGGAAGCGATTGGTCAGTGTCTCGAAGCGGTAAATGGCCTCTTCGACAAAGATAATGGGGTCAAATTTGAAGCGCGTCGTTGTACCTGTGCCCTCGTCTGGGGCCATATCGCCGATTTTTTTGACTTTGTATTGGGGAATGCCGCGCTCGTACCGTTGTTTCCAGATGCCTCCGTCGCGCCGAACGGTTACTTCCATCCACTCAGAGACCGCATTAACGGCTGAAGCACCGACACCGTGTAACCCCCCACTGACTTTGTAGGCGGCGTTATCAAATTTACCCCCGGCGTGCAGGTAGGTGTGGACGACTTCCAGGGTGGAGATTTTTTCGGTGGGGTGTTCGGCTACGGGGATACCCACGCCGTTATCTTTGACACTGACGCTAGAATCGGCATGAATAGTGACTTCGATATGGTCACACCGGCCAGCCAGCGCTTCGTCAATAGAGTTGTCTACAATTTCATAGACAATGTGGTGTAAAGCTTTCACATCCGTACCACCGATGTACATGCCAGGCCGCTTACGCACGGCTTCCAGCCCTTTCAGGACCTGGATGTTATCGGCGTCGTAATGTGTATTATTTGTTGTTGGAGTCATGCAATTTACCTCAAGCAGAAGGGATATATACCACCTATCAGAATGGTTAATTTTACCTCAAAATGGCCTTTTTTGCGACATTTTTGGGGGGTATAGTGGGATGTTGGGGAGTTGGTACAGGTTATTTTTCTGGGGGTACTGCCTGTAAAGTGGGGTAACGGTCACGGTAGAAAATGAAGGTCGCGGCCGCGAGCGATGTGCTCACAAAGCCATGCCCCACAATACTGACGACTGTCAACCATGAGCCATCATCAGCTATCTGCCACAGAATAGTCAGCCCATTACCCAACAGATAAACCAATAAAAACAGTCCCAGGGCAGAGAATAAGTGCATCTGTACCAGGAGAATGCTTTCGCGCAAGGCAGTCAACACGGGTCGAGAATTCAGGAATACCCCGTGTGGCCCAAAATAACCGTATAGGATCAGGGCCATCAGGGGCATGGCCCCCACAAACCAGAGGAACATCGTCAGGTTAAGACTGAAGAGGGAGGTGAATAGACTCACGCAAAAGAGGGGAAACAAGATAATCAGGCTCAATGCTCCCACAAATAAGATCTGCCCGGTGAGTTTCACCAATAGTTTGGGCAATGTGCGCCAAAACCAGGACAGATGGATCGGTTCCTGGTTGACTGCCTGAGCGACCAAACCATAATAAATTACCGATAAAAGCAGGCCCATGGCCATAAAAAGCAACAAAAGTAGGGATATGATCAGGACATTGCTGATTTCCATCGTGCTGGGTTGAATGGGTGTCGCTTCAGGGGTGGGGCCATTCATTAGCGTGGGGACGCCGATGAGGGGTAGGCTGATGTTGGTGAACAGATTTACCGTGAGGGTAAGTTGGTCCCAGGTTTCGCGGAAGGTGTCCAGGGTGGAGAGCGGTTGTCCGGTTGCGGCCGCTTGTTGGATGAGTATGCCCATAAATGCTTCCATCAGCGGGCGAATACTGAGCCGTGGCCCTAACCAGTAAAATCCATCTAACAAAACAGGGATAACAATGAGCCACAAGTGTTGGCTCGTCAATTCTAAACCGGCTTTCACTGTCTCTAATACGGTAGGCAAAGCCGGAGTTTTTTCTTTTGTAAGCATTCCCTTATTTTACCACTGAAACACTCTGAAAGCCGTAACCTTGAAGGTGATCCAGCAATTCTCAATTTGAAGGGTAAGCATTCCCTTAATCCGCCCGGCGGTCAAACCGCCGGGCTATCAGTACCAGGCCCTACGGGCTAAGACTCCAGGCCAACGGCCTTCGTATAGGTTTCCCTTCTCCCTGGGAATCGTTAGAGGGATGGGCATTTCCGATTAGTGACATATCCAATTAATTTTGCAAAAGCCGTGCTTCCGTAGGTGTCACGTAGAGCGTAACCCAATTTCCTGTGGTATAACCGTTTGGCGGTCAAACAGGGCTACCATAGACAAACCGCGTCTCGTTTTCGGGGAGCTTCCGGCAAGCGAAAACTTATCCCTCTGCTAATTTGTCACCAAAATGCCACCGTTTGCTACCCCTATAACATAAACCTGTTATACTCATAATCATGTTTCTGTCCGACTTTTTCCAGCCAGTTATCACCATACTTTGTACCCTACAATTTACCTGGCTGGGTGCCTGATTTCCACCTAAGAAGGAGCAATTATTCATGTCTGATGTCCAGGCTATTGCCAATCGTCTCATTGAAAATGTCGAACGGGTTATTGTCGGCAAGCGTTCCGCCGTCGAATTGACGATGTTGGGACTGCTAAGTCAAGGGCATATCCTCATCGAAGATGTGCCTGGTGTAGGGAAAACAGTTCTGGCGCGTGCTATCGCCACTTCCGTGGGTTGTGAATTTCAACGCATCCAATTTACGCCAGATATGTTGCCCAGTGACGTTACGGGTGTTTCTGTTTTTAACCAAAAAACTATCGAATTTGAGTTTCGTCCCGGCCCTATTCACGCCCAGATTGTCCTGGCTGATGAAATTAACCGGGCGACGCCCAAAACCCAATCGGCTTTGTTGGAAGCGATGGAAGAGCGTCAGGTAACTGTAGATGGTACGACCTATGAATTGAAGCGGCCGTTCATGATTTTGGCGACGCAGAACCCCATTGAATATGAAGGGACATTCCCTCTGCCAGAAGCTCAATTGGACCGGTTTATGCTCCGAATTCGTCTGGGGTACCCCAATAAAGAGCAGGAAATTGAGATTCTGGATCGCCAGCAGTTTGCCCACCCTTTGCGGGATTTAGAGCAGGCGATTTCGGTAGATGAGCTATTGTTGGCACAGCAGGCGATCAAAGAAGTGTATCTGGACCCCCTGGTGAAGGAATATGTGGTGGATTTGGTGCGGGAAACTCGGGAACATCCTGATGTCTACCTGGGGTCTAGTTCGCGAGGTGCGTTAGCTTTGTACCGGTTATGCCAGGCACGGGCAGTTTATCAGGGAAGAGATTATGTGTTGCCGGATGATGTGAAGGCGTTAGCAGTGGCCGCCCTGGCGCATCGTATTATTGTAGGACCGGCGGCTCGTATCAAGGATGTGTCGCAGGATGCCATTGTGGCCGATATTCTGGATAAGGTGCCGGTTCCAGGGGCGCAACCAACTTCGGCAAAACGAAAATAAGGTGTATCTATACAGGTGTTGTTTGGCGATGCCTGAGCTTGTCGAAGGCAAACGGGCTTTGCCAGGCTCAGGCATCGAAAGAGTTGGTAGTTACTTTAGGCAAAGAATGTCATTGAGTTTAGAGTTCTAAGATAGAAATGGGGCGAAACCTGGCTCTATCATTTCTTGGTTTGGCTCTGGCTCAAGAGGTAGACACGTATGCGTAAACGTCGTAACGTGGTTTTTATCCTGGCTGTATTGGCGTTGTTGGGTGGCCTGATCACTGGCCGGGATATTTTGTTTACCATCACCTATCTGCTTGGATTGTTGCTGGTGTTATCTTTTATGTGGGCTTGGGCCAACATTAATTGGACACATATTTCTCGGGTAACGCGTGTGCGGCGGACGCAGGTGGGGCGGCCGTTAGAAGAACGGTTTGCGGTGCGAAATACGAGTCGGATTCCCAAATTGTGGTTGGAAGTGCGAGATTTTTCGGAAGTGCCTGCACATATGACCAGCCAGGTGGTAACTGGTTTGGCGGGGAAAGCTTCATATATTTGGCGCACGACGACTATTTGTCAGCAACGCGGCCGCTACCGGCTTGGCCCTATTATGTTAGCCAGTAGTGATCCTTTTGGGCTTTTCCCTATGCACCGGGATCTTACGCCCACCTCCCATGTGGTTGTGTACCCCCTCACCGTGGATATTTACCAGTTTGTGATTCCTACCGGGGTGTTGCCAGGGGGAGATGCTCTGCGACGGCGTACTCATTATGTGACAACGAATGCATCTGGCGTCCGGGATTATGCTCCCGGCGATAGCTTTAATCGTATTCACTGGAAGAGCACGGCGCGACGCGGCCGCCTCATTGTCAAAGAATATGAGTTGGACCCCATGGCCGACATCTGGATTGTGCCTGACATGAGCCGGATGGAGCAGATTATTCGTCGCCGTCCGGTTAATGAATCTACTTCATCAGGGGCGCATTTGGCTCCTGGCTGGTCTGTGCAGAAAGAAGAAGTTCGTATTCCCGAAACGACAGAAGAGTATATTGTGACGGTAGCGGCTTCATTGTCTCAATTTTTCTTGCGGCAAGACCGGGCGGTAGGGATGCTGGCGTATGGGCAGTCCAATGAGATTATCCAGCCCGACCGGGGTGAGCGGCAGATGAATCGTGTTTTGGAAACTCTGGCCGTATTGCGGGCTGAAGGCTCGATTCCTCTGGCAGATGTGTTGAATGCGGAGATTAACCTGCTCCCTCGGGGAACGACAATTATTGCGGTTACTTGCACGACGGATGATCATTGGGCTATTTCGGCCCGTGATTTGAAGCGACGGGGGATGCGGGTTGTGACGGTATTGGTGGATCCGGCTACTTTTGGGGGGACGCAGACGAACAAGGGGTTGGCCCGCCTTTTGCAGGCAAGCGGGGTAATGACTTATGAGGTTAATAATGGTGATAACCTGACACTGGCGTTGAGTAAAGCGAAGGTGGACAGTAGTTTTATTTATGCCTGACAGGGTGGGTAAGTAACCGTTCAGAAACGTATCTTTTCGATATTTTGGGGGTTATAACCCTTTTTGTTGTTTTACAGGGGCGTGTGATCGGTCTATAATAAAGAGCAGTCGCCAGTATTATGTCATTTATTTCAGGTGAAAGTTGCCTGATAGTCACTGTGATTAACCCATATTATTGACCTTGAGCAAGGAGTCGAGCAATGGAGGAAACAGTACTGAAGAAGTTGCATGACCACGCCCGAATGCGGCCGCAAGATCCAGCTTATCATGTTAAAAAAGATGGGCAATGGGTGGCAACGAATTGGCAGACGTATTGCCAGGAAATACGTCAGACCAGTCGGGCATTAATGGCTTTAGGTTTTAAGCCCAATGATAAAGTATGTATTCTAGGCTTTAATCGTCCCGAATGGACGATTATGGCATTGGGAGGTATGTTATCCCGGGGCGCGGCCGCGGGCATTTATATCACCAATTCCCCTGGCGAAGTAAAGTACATTGTGGACCACGCCGAAGCCCCGATCATTTTGCTTGAGGATGAGGGGCAATGGGAGAAAATTAAACAAATTCGGGCCGATGTGCCAACCCTCAAGTATGCTGTGATGATGAAAAATGCGCCTAAGATAAATGACCCCATGGCGCTAAGTTGGGAAGAATTTCTGGCTAAAGGCAACGAAGTTGCCGAAAGCCGGGTGGATGAAAACCTTAACCTTGTCAAACCTGAGGATCTGGCAACCCTCATTTATACCTCGGGGACAACTGGCCCGCCCAAAGCTGTCATGTTATCCCACAAGGCTGTTTACACTGTTTCCCGCTCCGCCAAAGACCTCTTCAACCTGGAACCCAATGACCGTCAACTTTCTTATTTGCCCCTTTCCCACATTGCCGAGCAGATGTTTACTCTCCATGCGGCTTTAGTCAATGGGTATCAGGTTTATTATGCCGAGTCTGGGGCAAAGGTAGCGGAGAATGTCCGCGAGGTTGAACCTACAATTCTTTTTGGGGTGCCACGGGTATGGGAGCGTTTCCATACAGGTGTAGCCAATAATTTGAACCAAAATACTGGCCTAAAAGCCAAAATTGCCCATTGGGCGCAGGGTGTAGGGAGCCAGGTTACGGCTTTACACCATCAGGGGAAACAACCTTCAGGCCTGTTAGCGATGCAATATGCCCTGGCAGATAGATTAGTTTTCGCCAAAGTGAAAGAGCGTACAGGCTTGGGCAAAGCCAAAATTATTGTCACCGGAGCGGCCCCCATTTCCCGCGAGATTTTGGACTTTTTTGGAAGCCTGGATGTGCGTATTTATGAGGTGTATGGCTTGTCGGAAAGCTGTGGCGTGCTGTCTTTTAACCTGCCCGGTAAGGCAAAAGTAGGTTCGGTAGGCCCAGTATGGCCTTTAGTGGAAATGAAGTTGGGTAATGATGGGGAAATTATTGCCCGTGGGCCAGCGATTATGATGGGGTATTACAAAGACCCTGTGGCGACGGCCGAAACGTTGATGGATGGCTGGCTGTATACGGGCGATCTGGGTTCGTTTGATAAGGATGGGTTTTTGAGTATTACTGGGCGCAAGAAGGAGATTATTATCACTTCTGGTGGCAAGAATATTGCGCCCAAGAATATTGAATCCGCTCTGACGGATCAGCCGTTGATCGCGGAAGCCATTATTATTGGGGAACAGCGACGTTATCTGACGGCTTTATTGACGCTGGAACAGGGCGCGGCCGCGAAACTGGCTGAAGAACTCGGTGTGCCGCTGGCTGAACTAACTACCCATCCCAGTTGTCTGGCGGAAATCCAAAAAGCTGTAGAGAAGGTAAATAGCCTGTTTGCTAAAGTGGAGCATGTGCGCCGCTTTACCGTTTTGCCACAAAACTTCTCTGTGGAGGGGGGTGAACTCACCCCCACGCTTAAACTGAAGCGCCGGATCATTCACAAGAAGTATGAGGCGATCATTGAATCTATGTATACGGATGGGAGCGGCGAATAATCATTGCCGCACCATCTAAAAAAAAGACCCGCCCTGGCTACAAGCCAGGGCGGGTCTTTTTTTTATTTCAGGATTTACGTACTGTGCCTGGTGTCCTCATATGCCAGAGTGCGTAAGCCCTAAGTCATGGTTCAGAAATATACTGGCAAAGGGCATCATCTGACATTTTTCCAGTTTTTGTGACCTGTCTCAGGATCGGTTTGTGCGGGGCCACCCCCCAACCGCACTGGTGGATTTCTTCCCTTCCCTGGGGATCGCCGGGGGATGGGTCTTCAGCCCAAAGCTACTCAGGCTGTGGCCGCCAACAATAAGAATAACTTTCCGTTTTTGCTGTGGCCGGTCTCCTGACCGCGCTACCTAACTTATTTTAGACGTGCATTAAGCAGATAAAACCTCTTGTGATTGCTCTGGTTCATCAATAAACATACCCCCTACCAGTTCGCCATTCAACCCTTGGGGCCAGTGTGTCTGGCGGTTGTATTTACTCTTCTGTAGGTTGGCGTTTCGTACCATGGCCCGTGACAAATCGGTGCCGCGCAAATCGGTTTCGCTCAGATTCGCCCAATAAAGTTTAGCCCCCAACAAATTGGCTTCCCGTAGGTCCGCTTTACTGAGGTCAGAGGCCCCACGTAAGGTAGCCCTGGTTAAATTAGCTTGATACAAATTGGCTCCACTAAGTTTGGTGCCATCTAGATTGGCCCCATGCAAATTGGCATCGGTTAGATTGACGCCCCCCATTTTGGCACTACGAAAGTCAGCATAGGGTGCAATGACCCCCGCCAGGTTGGCTTTACTAAAATCAGCCTTGAAGAGATTCGCATTGGTCAGGGTAGCCCCTCTGAGATCTGATCCGGAGAAATCAACCTCACGTAAATCTAGATCGGAAAGATCCAGACCGCGTAGGTCTTTGTTTTTCAAGGAGATACGGCTACGGATGTGACGCATGGCACTGATGATGGTTTCACGGGTGATGGTCTCGGACATGAGATACTCCTACGAAAATGTAGGGCGATTTGGTAAATCGCCCGGTGGACGATTTACCAAATCGTCCTACAGATTTTCATCCCTCTTGGTGTGCCAAAGGCACATGGGGAACTCCTACGAAAATGTAGGGCGATTTGGTAAATCGCCCGGTGGACGATTTACCAAATCGTCCTACAAATTTTCATCCCTCTTGGTGCGCCAAAGGCACATGGGGAACTCCTACGAAAATGTAGGGCGATTTGGTAAATCGCCCGGTGGACGATTTACCAAATCGTCCTACAAATTTTCATCCCTCTTGGTGTGCCAAAGGCCCATGGGGAACTCCTACGAAAATGTAGGGCGATTTGGTAAATCGCCCAGTGGACGATTTACCAAATCGTCCTACAAATTTTCATTCCTCTTGGTGCGCCGTAGGCCCATGGGGAACTCCTACGAAAATGTAGGGCGATTTGGTAAATCGCCCGGTGGACGATTTACCAAATCGTCCTACAAATTTTCATTCCTCTTGGTGCGCCAAAGGCACATGGGGAACTCCTGAGAAAATAAGTTGCGAGTGACAAGTTTGCGGGTGGTAACTGAACGCTTACGGGCTGAACTCTTTTTCAGAAGCCTAAGTCTAACTGACGACTCTGGTATTGTACAGGTTTATCGGCGCGGAAGAGTTGGGCGAGCCGGGCATGGATAGGTTGTTCTTTCCGTATGGTGAAGCCGGTTGTGGTGAGAAGTTCGTGCCAGTACGCGGCCGCGGGCCAACGCCACACCAATGGCCCCAAAAACCATACGTTTTGTGGGTGCCGCATCTGTTCTAACACAATCAACCGGCCGCCGGGTTTGAGAATACGATAAATCTCGCGTAACAATTGCTCTTGATCCCCACGTTGCCAAAATTCGGGTAACGTGTACGCCATTGTAACCACGGGCACACTTCTATCCGGTAGGGGTAACAAATCTACCGAACCCTCCAGACAAATAAGGCGCGGCTCTGCCTGGGGCCACGGGCGGGCCTGTTCTCGGGTACGACTCAGTGCCCTGCCTGGGGTCAATTGGGGATTAAAAACATCAATGACGGTAAGTTTGCCGGTTGTCAGATAGCGTACCAGGTGCAATGCTAACTGGCGCTGACCGAGATCAATATGGGCAAATGTATCGAGGGGCGACAGTTGCGCCCAGGCCAGAAATAAATTGGCTTCGGCTTGTTCGTCCCGTTTGTAAGCCATCCACAAAGAGGCCCCAAAAAAATAGATGAGGATGAGAAGTGACGCTAACATGAGAGGGATGAAACCCCACCAGCCTTGGCGTACACTGACCAGAGCTAGACTTAACACGGCGATTGCCCCACCGCCATACCCCAATAAATAAGCAGGCCAATGGGCATTAACATGGCGCAGGGCCTGGTTGATCTGATTTTCGGGCAAACGCTGGTTCATGGTGATAATTATAGCGTAACTCCTGTGAGAGCATGACAGGCTGTGAACCTTGTTTATTTCATCCTTTGCAGTTGATTGATTAAACTAAAAGGTCATCCATTATCATTTGTTGATAGGTTATAATCCCGAAACAATGAACTATTTATTCACGGGTGTTTAGAGTGACGGTGGGAGTCAGGGGGCAACCTTATATTATCCTCTTGTTCTTCTTTTTGTCTTTAACACCAGCTTTAGGAAAATTGTAGCAAAACCGTAACTGTACAGGTACTCTGACTGTGGCGATCACCGGAACAGCTTACCCTCACCCTCGGCCCCTCTCCCACTTCGGGAGAGGGGAGTTGGTTCCTCTCTCTGGGGGAGTGGGTTAGAGTGAGGGGCTGTATAGTTACACAAAACCTTTATCAGGGAAGTGGAGCATATTATGAATCATTCTATCAGTCGCAGACGTTTTTTACAGTTATTGGGTGCCGGGGCCGCGGGTGTGGTCATGACTCCCTGGGTACGACGCCTGTTCGCGGCCGCGTCCGATCCCTTACAAGCTCTGGAACCCATTACGTATCCGTTTACTTTTAATGTGGGTGATGAAGCCGATTTTGTCTGTAGAGTGCCACCCCCGGTCAAATTAAGTGGCACCCCTGACCTGGAGTTTACCCTGGAAGCCAATACCGGACAGGTAAACATCCTTTCTGGGCAGGCGACCAATGTGTTTACGTATAACGGCCAATTTATTCAGGGCCAGCCAGGGCGGCAGGTGACAAACATTCCCGGCTCCTTTTTGGGGCCAATCGTTCAGGCACGGACGGGGGATCAGGTGCGGGTACATTTCACCAATAATCTGCCCCAGCAAACAATTGTTCACTGGCACGGGTTGCATGTGCCCACTGTCATGGATGGACACCCACAGTATGGTATTCCACCTGGTCAGACCTACACCTACGATTTTGAAATTATCAACCGGGCCGGTTTGTACTGGTTCCATCCCCATCCGCATATGCTCACAGCTTCGCAGGTGAATATGGGGCTGGCTGGACTGTTTATTGTTTCTGATAGTGAGGAGGACGCGGCCGCATTGCCTCATGGCCCCTATGATATTCCCCTGGTTGTCCAAGATCGTACTTTTGATAGTAGCAACCAGTTTGTATATAGTGGGGTGGGTCTGTATGGGTTCATCGGGACGACCATTTTGGTCAATGGTCAACCTGACCCAGAAAAAACCGTCCTCAACCAGACATATCGCGTGCGCTTGCTCAATGGTTCTAACTCGCGCATCTACAAATTTGCCTGGGCCGATGGCACTCCCTTAACCGTAGTGGCGACGGATGGCGGACTGCTGGCCACGCCGATCCAACGGGATTATGTGACCCTGGCTCCGGCGGAGCGGGCCGAGTTATTGGTGGATTTTAGCCAGTGGGCACCCGGCACAGATGTGGTGCTTAAGAGCCTGCCGTTTTCTGGGGCTACCCCACCCATTGGGAGTTTGCCCAATGGGGCCGAATTAACGGTGATGATATTCCACGTCGCGGCCGCGCAAGATACCTACCTGCCCCTTGTGCCACGCCAAAGCCCTGCCCCCTTGCCACCCATCACCCCCTTATCTACCTTCCAACGGCTCAACCCTGCCGAGGCAGTCAACGCCGGTTCCCCCCGTACCTACACCCTCTATGCCAACGGTGCCAGTTGGACCATCAATGGTCATCAGTTTGAAATGACTGGTGTGGCCACTGATGAAATCTTCCAGATCAACACCCAAGAAATCTTGGAATTCATCAATGTACCTCCAGGGGGCACAGGCTCCAACATCGAAATTGCTCATCCCATGCATTTCCATGGTGCTCATTTCCAGGTAGTTGGTCGTACCGCTCCCACTGATCCCACCCAATATGCTAACTGGCTGACCGTCAAAGACGGCTATACGGATGAAGGGTGGAAAGATACCGTACTCCTCATGCCCGGCGAGCGAGTCCAAATACAGATGCTCTTTCAGGCCTATACTGGCTTATACCTCTACCATTGTCACAACTTAGAGCATGAAGATATGGGGATGATGCGTAATTACCGGGTGGATGCATAAAAATACACCCTTTGGGAATTCAGGGGGTTGGGGCAGGCCTTGTGCCTGCCCCGTGTGGGGTAGCCACAAGGGTTGCCCGTACCCCACGAAACCCCAAAGAACTTATTTTCTTCCTCTCAACCGAAATGAAACACACCCTTTGGTAAATTATCCACTGGGCGATTTATCCGGCAGAGTGGGGTAGGGGAAAATCCAGTAAGCAATCGTCCCCGGCACACCTGTATATTACGTTTTGTAAAACCATGGTAATTATGCACCTCCTTGAGGGCTGAGCTTGCCGAAGCCCGACTCCGCCTTTGACAAGCTCAGGCATCTCTGTGCCCCACCTGTATAGATACAAACCATTTTTCTTTTCAAGTGCTGGCTTGACATTTATGGTGAACAAATTAGCTACTCCTAGAGTCATAGAACCTGGAACCTGGCGCGAGAAAATTCTGGAAGCCACACTGCGTGTGACGTGGGCGTTTTCCTTGCTGGCCGCGGCGAGTGGCGTCAACAATATTATGCAATCCTACCGGGAACATGGTCAGGGAGGGTTTGACTCCTGGTTTCAGGTGGTGATGATCTTAGTTTTGTATATTCTGGCCATCCTGGTCATTGGCTTTATCACCCTCAAAAAAAGTTTGTCATTTGCGGTGCGGGCTATCTCCTTACTCTCTATTTATTATGTCGTGGCTGTTCTGGGACTTTATTTTACCGGTTTGAGCGGTGATGGCCGCGTCTTTTTGTTTGCGGTCTGTATATTGACCGCTATCCTTTTTGGTCAACGCGGCTCATCTATTGCCCTGGGTCTGAGTTTCCTGACGCTGACGGCGATAGCTTATCTTTTTGTAACTGGCGTCATAGAGACATCTATACGTTACCGGACAAACACTACTGATCCAACCGCCTGGTTAAGTGGTATCGTGGTTTTTGTTTTGCTCAGTACCGTGACAGTTGTTTCTGTTGTCTTTTTAGTGCGCCGGTTAGAAGAGAGCCTGATTTCTGCGCAACGAGATCAAATGCACCTACAACACAGTGAAAAATATTATCGTGCTCTCATTGAAAATAGCTCAGATGCGGTGGCTTTAGTAGATCCTCAGGGTATTGTTCTTTATGCCAGTCCTTCTACCTGGCGCGTCATTGGTTATACGGCGGAAGAATATTTGGGACAAAATGCCTTCGCATCGGTTCATCCTGAGGATGTGCTCCAGGCCGAATCATTTCTGAGAAAAATGTTGCATACACCTGGTCACATTTACATGACAGGGTACCGGGTTAAAGTTAAAACAGGGGAGTGGCGCTGGCTAGAGGGATCCGTTCATAATTTATTGGCGGAGCCAGATATTGGGGCGATTGTCATTAATTACCGAGATGTGACGCAACGACGGCAGGCAGAGGCGGCCTTGCAGGAGAGTGAGGCTCGTTTACAACGGTTGAATGGCGTTTTGCGGATTATGACGGAAATTAACCAGCTTATTGCCCGGGAGCAGGAGCGCCAGCCGTTGCTGGATCAAATTTGCCATTTGCTGATACGCCATCGGGAATATGCTTTTACCTGGATAGGTTTGGTGGATGAGAGTGGGGAAATGTGCCGTTTCGCGGCCGCGTCGTCGCCTGTTGATCCTGATGACTATACCTTTCGCCTAAACGATAAACACCACACCCTCGAATGTGTAAATCACACCATCCAGAGCCTTAGCCCCCTGACCATTACCCCAGATAGTTGTACTGAATGTCCTATACGTTATTCTCCCCAGGATCGTTCGGCGCTCTCCTTACCTATCTTACGCGGCGAGCGCATTCTGGGTATTTGGGTTGTCTATGCCACACATACTGGCTTCTTTGACCAGGAAGAGATTAACCTGCTCCGCGAATTAGCCAATGACCTGGCCTACGCATTAGAGAACCTGCAAATTGAATCCCAACGTCGCCGTCGGGCCAACCAACAGCAAGCTTTGGCCGAAACCGCCGCCACACTCCTGTCCCAACTAGACCTGGCTCCACTCTTACAGGCTATTACCATCGCCGCCCGGCAAACCCTGGATGCGGATAGGGTAGCCCTATACGAGTACGATTCAGAACGAGATCGGTTACGCTGTCCTTATTCGTGGGGCCTTTCACCCGAATATGTGGCAATAATCAACGAGCAATTTCACCGGGTTCCAGGCTATCAACTCCTTAGCATCTCTGAACCTATAACCATTCAAGATGTATCTGTAGATGCTCGTGCCGAGTTTCTCCGTAAGCACTTAATCCGAGAAGGTATCCACTCCTATGTTGTTTTCCCCCTCCATGCTCCTGATTTCCTGTTGGGAGCCTTGACGGTATACCGCAATCAGGTTTCCCAATTTGCCCCGGGCGATTTAGCTACCGGGCAAACTCTGGCTCATTTGCTGGCGGTGGCCATGCAAAATGTACAGCTCTTTACGACCATGCAAAAGCGTGCTGAAGAGGCTGAGACCTTGCGTCAGGTAGGAGCAGTGGTTGCGGCGACACTGGAACGAGATAAAACGATTGAGCTGATCCTGGAACAATTGGCACGAGTCATTCCCTATGACAGTGCTTCCGTACAACTGTTAGGCGAAGGTTATGTGGAGATTGTGGGGGGACGAGGTTGGACAGATATGGGGCCAGTTATAGGGATACGTTTTCCCATCCCCGGCGATAACCCAAACACAATGGTGATTCAGGAACGGCGGCCGCAGATCCTCTCAGATCCGTCGGGAAAACATAGTTCATTCCAGCAATTACCCCATAGCCCCATTCTTTCCTGGTTGGGGGTTCCCCTGCTGGTTGGTGAACGGGTAATTGGCATGTTAGCTATAGATAGCACCAAACCTGACTTCTTCACCCGCCAACAGGCGCGACTGGTTGGTGCTTTTGGGGATCAGGTAGCCGTTGCCCTGGAAAATGCCCGCCTGTTTGAAGAAACGCGCCGCCGGGCCACGGAAATGGCGGTTCTGATTGAATTATCTACATCCCTACGTACAGCCACAACCAGAATGGAAATACAACGCCTGACCCTGGATTATGCGCTCGATCTGTTAGAGGTGGAAGAAGGGGCCATCTTGGAGCCTATCGCGGGCCAAAAAGCCTTACAGGTTGTCGAAGCTCGCCGCTGGTCACAACAGTTGCGTCAATTAACTTATAGTTGGGAAACTTCTATCGCGGGAAGGGTTTTTATGACGGGGCAACCGGTGGCCTCGGTTGATTTATCTCGGGAAATCTATGCCATGCCCGCTGTCGCCCAGTTCTTAAGAAAGAATGGTACACGGGCGGGTGTTTATGTTCCGCTACGTTCTGGTAATGAGATTATTGGGGTTTTGTGTGTGGACACGGCACAGATTCGCTCATTTGATGCGGATGAGATTCGTCTGCTGACGGCAATTGCTGAGGTTGCGGGGAGTGCAATTCATCGGGCGACCGTTTTAGAAACGCTAGAACAACGGGTACAAGAGCGAACCGTCGAATTAATTGAGGCGAATGAACAACTCAAACAGCTTGATCGCTTGAAGGATGAGTTTGTCACTAATGTTAATCATGAATTGCGGACACCTTTGACGAATATTGTTATGTACCTGGATTTGCTTCATACACGGGGAGCGCAATCATTAGAGCGTTATTTGCCGGTTCTGCGCCGGGAAAGTAAACGACTGACCCAGTTGATAGAAGATATGCTTACCCTGTCTCGGCTAGAACAGGGACAGATGGCCTTTGAGCCGAAGGCCCATATTTTGGATGGTTTAATTAGTGAAGTATTCCAGGTTGTTGAGGCACGTATTAAAGCCAAGTCACTGTTTTTCTGGCATGAACCCAATGCGCAGATACCCCCGGTGATGGTGGATGCGGCGCAGATGGTGCGGGTGTTTACGAATCTGATAGGCAATGCTGTAGCTTATACGCCTGCCCGCGGCCGCATTGAATGCCAGGTGCAATGGGCTAAAGATAGTACGCGCTATGTAGAAGTGTTAATCCGCAATAGTGACACGCTTATTCCCCCTGAAGAAATCACCCATCTTTTTGAACGATTCTACCGGGGCAAGGTAGGACGTGATTCGGGGGAGGCGGGCACCGGTCTGGGGCTGGCGATTTGCCAGGAAATTGTGGCCCGGCATGGTGGTCATATTACGGTGGAAAGCAATGTGCTGGAGGGAACCAGTTTCCGCCTGTTTTTGCCCGTTGATTGAGCGAGCGGCAGTGAATAGGGCGTTTGCCTACGGAGTCTAACGGTTTATGAATGTTCAAAAAATAAACCGGTAATGTACGGGCGACCCTTGTGGTTGCCCAACCGGGCAGGCACAAGGCCAGCCCGTACCCATCGTATTACCGCATTAAATTCTCAACCTTCATTAACCGGGGGCAAACGCCGCAAAATATTCAAGGGGGATACAACATATACTGTCAAAGGGCATAATCTGACATTTTTTCGCCCTGTCGCCGTCTCCCTTTATCGTCGTGTTGGGTTTATCCAAGGCCACCCCCACCCCTAACCCCGCCCCCAGGGGCGGGGAACTATTTTCGGCGCGGTTTCCCCCCTTCCCTCTGGGCAGAGGAAGGGGGATGGGTCTTCAGTCCAAACCTACCAATCTGTTGCCGCTAACAAAATGTCACTTTATGACCGTGGTAAGTATACCTCAAGGGAACCACATCCCCTCTCCCACTTCGGGAGAGGGGGCCAGGGGTGAGGGTAAGCTAACCACAGTCAGAGTACCCGTATAGTTCCCCTTATTTTGCCTACAGCCAAGGGTCTCTTTTACCGTTTTTCGGGGGGGCGGTGGAAGCTCTGCATGGTGGGGATGAGCGGTACTGAGCGGATTGACTTAAATGGGTGTTTGACGCCGGGTAGGACGATTAGTTCGCCATTAGCCATAATGCGACTCAGGCGTAAGGCTTCGGGAATCGGTACGAGTTCATCCCGGTCGCCCACGCTGATTAAGGTGGGAACTTGAACTTGTTTGACCATGCCTTCGGTCAGGCCATTTTTCCAGATGTAATGAACCAGTTCGGCGGCCTGGCGCACCAGTTTGCGCCAGCGGCTTCCATGCTCCTGCGCTAACTGATTGGCATATTGGGGCACCTTTTCGGCGATGCTGTCGGGGTCTAGTTGATTCCCCATTTTTTTGACCGATTCTTCATTCCAGTAAAACTTAGTGGCGTGCATGAGGACAGTTTGTACCCGGCGTGGCTGATTCAGGTGTAGTAATAACCCCAGATAACCACCTACGCTATAACCGGCCACATGAAAATGGTCTATGTTTAGGGAATCCATTAGCCCACGGATATCTTGCATCATCCGTTCTGGGGTTAGATCCGTGGCTTTGTTTTCGGAGTGACCATGCCCGCGCAGGTCGGCCAGGACGACTTTGTATTGGGGGGTGAGGGCGGGGATGAAATGACGCCATTGGCTACTGATGGAACCAAGCAAACCTGGCAGTAGCAGGAGCGTTTCCCGGCTGGTTGGTTCGCTGAACATTTCATAATTGATGAGGGTGCCATCGTCGGTTTTGTAATTGGGCATAGGTACTCCTTTGGATGTGACAGATGAAGGGATGGGGTCTGGTGATTGTTAATTTTTACAGTTGACTCGCCACTTTTCCCAGGGCTACGGCGAAGGCAATGGCGTGGCTTTGGGTGTGGCTGAGGCTAATGGACCAGTGATGAAGATTTTGCGCGGCCGCGATCTCTTGTGCTTTGTTATGTAATACCAGTTCTGGTTTACCCCGGTTATTACATACTACCTCAATATCCGTCCAGTTCATGTCACCGATGCCTGTGCCCAGGGCTTTGCTTACTGCTTCTTTGACGGCGAACCGTCCGGCTAATCGGGCCGCCTGTCCGGCGCAATACTTTTGTTCCTGGGCGGTAAAAAAGCGATCCAGAAACCGTTGGCCATGCCGGGTGATGCCCTGGGCAATGCGGTCAACTTCGATCATATCTACGCCACTGGCTAACATAATAGATGTTGGTGAAGACCAGACAAAAGGGTAAATAGGGTTCGTTCGCAAATAATTTTTGAGTTTGCTGTGGCCAGTCTGCTGACTGGGCTACCCAATTTAATTTTGAGCGAACTAGGGGCCAGCGATGGTGATAATGACATTATCGGCGTCTAAATATTTTCGTGCGGCCGCACGCATCCCTTCTGCCGTAATGTTGTTAATTAAATCTGGGAATTGAGCCAGATAGTCCCAACCCAGGTCATATAGGGCAATATTGCTGATGACATCGGCCAGACCACTATTGGTTTCGAGGCTGACGGGTAATGAGCCCGTGCGGAACGCCTTGCAATCGTCTAATTCTTCTGCGGGGACTAGCTCTTCACACAAAACGCGGACTTCGTGGCGAATGCTATCCAGGGCTTGTTCGACCTTGTCTGGGGCGACGCCGGTGCTGACGTACCAGGGGGAAGGTCCTAGCCCGCCCCGCATGGAGCTACTGGCATAATAGGCTAATCCTTGTTCTTCACGTACCCGTTGCCCCAGCCGCCCCATCATGCCAAAAACGCCGAGAACGGTGTTGACCATGCTGGCGGCGAGGTAATCTTCGGCGTAGCGGGTTGGCCCGGCCCAACCGAGCATAATATCGGATTGGGTTTTGTCTTTCATGGGAATGTGGGTGCGGTTAAGGCCTTGCGGCCGCGGGGCCGAGGGTACAGGTGGTACCATTTTTTGCGCCGGGTTTCGCCAACCACCAAATGTGGCACGCACTTTCTCCAGAGCATCTGTGGCTTTCACAGCCCCCACAATGACCAGGATCATCCCTTCAGGACCATAATTTTCGGCATGGAATTGACGCAAGTCATCTTGACTGATTTGGGGGATGGTTTCCAGGTAGCCTTCGACACTTACCCCATAGGGGTGGCCTTTGTAGAGGGTTTCTTGAAATTTGAGGGCGGCCATTTGTCGGGTGTCATTGGCCCGCATTTGTAGACTTGTCAGGGTTTCACCGCGCACTTGTTCCACATGGTCTATGGGGAAGGTGGGTAAACACAAGGATTCGGCGGCCAGGTTTAGGATAAGATCCAGGTCTTCCACCAGTCCACCGCCGGAAAAATCGGTGAGGTGGCGATTGCCGCTGAAACTAAGGCCAGCGCCGACGGATTCCAGGGCGTCGTAAATGTGGGCAAAATCTCGTTTTTGAGTGCCGCGCATAAGCATGTTGGCCGTGAAGCTGGAGAGGCCTGCTTTGTCGTGGCTTTCGGCCAATGCTCCGGTGCGGAGCATGGTTTCAACAACGACGGTCGCGGCCGCGAAGTTTTCATAGACCAGTAAGGTTATTCCGTTATCCAATTGAGTATGGTGGATGGTAGCTGAACCAGGGTAAGTGGGCATAGGCAAAGGTTAGGGGGAACTTTAGGTGAGATGGTTGTAGACAAGTCGCCCAAAACGAAAGGGCCATTCTTGATGTGTGTAAGTTTTAGGCTGAGATATTAAAGGAATTGGTAACTATTCAGGTGTCACAACTTATTCCCACGTTCAGCGTGGGAATTCCCTTTGGGACGCTCTGCATCCTACACGACGCCGAGCGTGAAATGAGGATGTGAAACCGCAGACCCGGCCCCTCTCCCGCTTCGGGAGAGGGGAGTTAGTTCCCTTTCCCTGGGGAGAGGGTTAGGGTGAGGGGCTGTATAGATACAGGTGCGGTACGGCTCTGCCTGAGCTTGTCCCAGGCGGAGCCGGGCTTCAACAAGCTCAGCTCTCGAGAATGTGTGTAGGTACAAGGAATGTAACCGTTCAGTTCAGAGACGATTTAAGGTCGTTTTGGTTACTTCAACGGATTCAGAAAGAAACGGATTAAAGACGACCTTTGGGAAATCTGTTGATGTAACCCGACTGAACGCTTACCAAGGAATTTACTGAACTTTAAGGATTAAAGCAATAGCCAGCCGAAATTGGGTTTATTTGTTTAGGATTTACGCGTTGTGGCCGGTGTCCTCACCCAAGCCCAACGAGGATGGTCAGGAGACCGGCTCGAGCAACCCCGTAAGTCCTATATATACTGTAAATAGTTCAGGGTAGCCAGAGTGCTGATCCTGGCTTGCCCTGAGATGAGGTTTAGAACGGCCATAAAGAGAGAATAACAATCGCGGCCGCAGTGATGGTTAGATTGTCAATGCCACCAATGGAGACGGATTCTACCAGGGTGGTGACGGTGGCGATGATCAGGGCAGGGAGTAGGGCCGCGGCCGCGGTGATGGTGGGGTCACCATTCATCAGCCACAAAGCCAGCCAGACCGTCAAGGTGGTCGCTACCCAGAAGCCCGCCGAGCCTTCGAGGGTACGGGTAGCACCGCGAAAGGTGTAGGGCCGTTTGCCGATAGCCCGCCCGACAACGGGGGCGAGGCCATCGCCCCAGGCCAGAGGCATGAGGGCGGCTACCATGATGGGGGGGGTGGCCCAGAAGAGAACAGCGGTGAACGCGGCCGCAATCGGAAAATAAACGGTCCCCAAATTGGAGCGATCACTGCTGGCCATGGCGGCCAGGAAGCCGTATTTCCAGTCTAAAAAGTTGATGACGGCGAAGGAGAGCGCGGCCGCGACAAACCACCAGGGCGAATCAAAGAGCAGGTGGATAAACCAGCTCATCATGCCCACGCCAATGTGGATGAACTTGCGCGTAAAGCCACTGCTATAACCCCGCCAACGCCGTAAACCTTCCGCTACACCAATGATGGCAAAGATGTAGGCAAAACAGAGTATTAAACCAAGCCAGTTGTTCATGAGGAGTGCATTTCCTGGTGAGTGAGATACCCCATTTTACCTCTTAGACACAAGGGGTAAAAATCAGGCGGAGAGCGTTACTCGCCACTGGCCCGTTGACGTTCCATCTCTTCCATTTTTTTACGAAGGGAAAGCGGCCGCATGTCAGTCCACACCTCTTGAATGTAATCCAGGCATTCCTGTTTCGTGCCACTTTTGCCCACATCATTCCAGCCCAATGGGTTTTCCCGGTGGGCGGGCCAGATGCTGTACTGTTCCTCGTGGTTCACGACAACTTTGTAGATGGTATTGTCTTCTTGTTCGTCCATTGTTTGCTCCTTAAATGAAAGGGGGAAAGGGATAGGATGCGTATTTTACTCGCGCCTTCCCAATCACAAAACAAGTTGCCGCGTTCCCCCTCTTTCATTTCTTTTCCCCAAGTCGGTACTGAGCTACAGTCGCATAATATGAGTCGGGATAATCGTGCCATACCTGCCAGTAGGCGGCGATGGCATTGGCCTCATCCCCCGCCACTTCATACACCAGCCCTAAAACATAATAGGGTTGCAAACAGACACGATTTTCGATGCAGTGTTCGGTAATTAGCGTCTCCAGTTCGAGGATGATAGTTTGTGGATCGTCGCCAGCGAAGAGTCGGTAAGCTAGCTCTAGTGAAACCTTATCCACATCGAACCAAGTGAAAAGTGTATGTGCTGGCGACAAACTTGCGTTGAATTCAGCTAATAATTGTTCTGCCTGTTCTAAATTATCCAGATTGTCGAGATAAGTTTGAGCCATTGTGGGCCAAGGGTCTTCAAAATTAGCCAAAGGCTGGCTGGCAACTTGAGCCAGAAGCAGTTGAGCCTTCACCAAATCACCTGTCAGTGCATAGTAACGCCCTAACTGAAAACGGAAAATCCAGGGAAACTCGGTATCAAATTTTATCCAATCACGCACTACGTCATCTACCTGTTCTGGATCGGGCCATTTTTCCAACGCTTCTTCCATGTATTGAAGAAGCGTTTCCGTATCGCCAGTTTCAAAAGCACTTTTCCAAAGTATATCTACACATAACAATTCGTTAGGGTCGTTAAAATGCGTTGGAATGTCAATCCAGATATCTTCTACTAAATATTCCATACCAGTCCAGTCAAATATAAAATGATCGATCCGACTACAAAACTCGCGGACATTGACATAGCCCATCACTTCTATTTCAACAATTGCACCTGTTATAAGTTGGGTGTACTGCAATGGGTAAAGGTAGCCACGATAGGTGAAGCAAGGGTTGTTATTCGCGTTGTTCAGTAAAGAATGCCATTGATTCACACGCCACTGGTAAATACAAATATTTGCTTTGGCAACCTCAGGTCTGCCCCCTTGAACCGTGCCATGTTCAACTGTAATTTCAGGTAAGTTGTCGTTTGTGTAATCCTCAACTAAAACATTGAAAGTATCACCGTAAAATGCTTCCCAAAAGCTGGTCACGGAAGAAATGACGTAACTGTCCTGCCTACGGCGGATGGCAAAAACAGCCCCGTCATCATTTGTGTAGGAACTGGTTGCCTGTTTGCCTAAAGCAAGAACCCAACCTGTTTGACCGTCACCGAAAAGGTTCACGGCCGCAAACAATTGTGTCGTGAATCCTCTGTTTCGGAGAAAGGTGACATCTGGCTCTACGGTATTCTGGGCATTTAATTCTTGCTCTAACAGGGGAACCAGTCGGGCAGATGCTTCTTGATTCCCGGCCATCGCCAGATCATAGGCAATTTCCCACTCCAGATCATGGCGATGGCTGGTGTTAGGAAAACGCCATAATGTTTCCTCTTTGAACAAAGCAAGGTAAGAGCGACCATAATTAACAACCCACAAAGCATAAAACCAATCAATAGCGTTAAACTGTTGCCATTTGTCTTCTAACAAAACCATGACGTTTATAGCGTCTTGTTCTGTCCATGATCTAAGGGAGTAGTTGGCCGGTGATGGGAACGGGGTTGCTGGAATCAGGGTGGGAACGAGGGTTGGAGTAATGGTTGGGGGAAGTGTAGGTGTGTTGGTTGGGTGAGGGGGGACGGTGGGCATGTGGGTGTGGCTGGGGGTGAGGGAAGGGAGCAGGGATGTGGGGGTGGAAGGGGGAAGGGTGGGTGTCGCGGCCGCGATCACCACCTCTCTCGTCTCAGTCACCGTTGGCAGGGCCGTCCCCGTCACCACAGGTGCTTCCTGACATGCCGCTAGAAACAAAGCCACAAGCATGAGCAGATAGCTGATTTTTGATGACATGGTTTGCCCCCAGGTAAGAAAAACATCTGTTTATCAAGTAATACACACCCCGCTGTCGGTTTAATAAAATTGAGATAGGTTGCGGCCCATCTTTGTCTATTGGGCATTATAGCACTGAGAACCGCTGAGAAGTCGCCGAGTACATCAGGTTTAACCGCAAAACAATAATCTCAACGAACCTCGGCGATAACTCTGCGCCCTCAGCGTAATGTCTGGAATGTTGCCATTATAGTAACGCCGAGGGTCGCTGAGAAGTCGCTGAGAGACACAGAGACTTTACGTAGTTTGATTGCTCGTATGTCAATAAGTTATCCCTTCCTCAGCAACCCTCAGCGATAACTCTGCGTCCTCAGCGTAATGTCTGGAATGTTGCCATTATAGTAACGCCGGGGGTCGCTGAGAAGTCGCTGAGAGACACAGAGACTTTACGTAGTTTGATTGCTCGTATGTCAATAAGTTATCCCTTCCTCAGCGACCCTCAGCGATAACTCTGCGTCCTCAGCGTAATGTCTGGAATGTTGCCATTATAGTAACGCCGGGGGTCGCTGAGAGACACAGAGACTTTACGTAGTTTGATTGCTCGCATGTCAATAAGTTATCCCTTCCTCAGCAACCCTCAGCGATAACTCTGCGTCCTCAGCGTAATGTCTGGAATGTTGCCATTATAGTAACGCCGGGGGTCGCTGAGAAGTCGCTGAGAGACACAGAGACTTTACGTAGTTTGATTGCTCGCATGTCAATAAGTTATCCCTTCCTCAGCGACCCTCAGCGATAACTCTGCGTCCTCAGCGCACCCCCTCTGTATGCCTTACTGGGTTAAAGTCGCCGTAGCCGTAGCTTTAAACGGCTTTCCTCATTCAAGGCAAATCGGCGGATGCCCTGCTTTAACAAGTTGGCGTTGAAATTTATGAGCAACCCTACGGAACAATTGGAAAAACGGAGATAAGAAAGAACTTGTGCTTCATGGATTGGTGCGATTTGTTCAACGGTTTTTAACTCAACAATGACACGTTTCTCAACAATGAGATCCGCCCGGTATCCTTGATCCAAATGAATCTCCTTGTATACCAGGGGCAACGGTTTTTGCCGTTCAAATGAAAGTCCAGCCTGTTCCAATTCATAAGCCAGACAGCTTTCATACGCCGATTCAAGCATCCCTGGCCCTAAATAGCGATGCACCTCAATCGCCGCCTTAATAATTTTTTCCGTCAAACTATCATGATCTCTTTGTGGGTCAAAACTTCTTGTTTCCATCAGCAAACCTCCTCAAAGCATCTCTGTGATTTTTCAGCGTCCTCAGCGAAATTTTACGCTCCAATTCAGCTATACAACTCGTTAAAAAACTCCTGCAAAACCGCCTCCGCCACCGCCGTCGGTAAAGCCGCCAGCAACGTATTCACCAACGCCATCTCTTCCGGCAGGGTTGTGCCTTCCAGACCACCGAGGGCCAGGAGTTGTTGGGCGAGAGTGGGAGATTGAGAGACTGAGAGACTGGAGATTGGAGACAGTTCACTGTTTACTGCTAACTGTTCACTGCGTTCCCCCAGCATCTGTTCAATCAACGCTTTAACCGGCCCCGGATCGAGCGGGTCGAGTTGTTTCACCTCGTCCACACAGGTTTGCAGATCGGCCAGGAAGGTGGCGACGTGCGGGGCGAAGGCGACGGTGAGGGAGAGATGCACGTTGGGGCGGTCGGAGTCGGGGGAGAATTGGGGTTGGATGTACCAGCCCCGTTTTTTCATCTGGTCGGCCAGTTGGAAGACGTTGAGGGTGTCGGATTCAATCGCCAGCAGGCACATGGCCGGTTGGCCGACGATGTGCAGATCAGGCATGGTTTTGATGCCCGCGATGAGTTCAGCGGTGGCCTGCGCCGTCGCCCCAATCACCCGCCGGTAGCCATCATTCCCCATAAAGTTGAGAATGGCCCACGCGGCCGCGACCGGGCCACCACTCTTCGTACTCTGCACCGTCGGATTGATAATGGCGTAGGCCGTTGTGGAGAGGTTGGCGTAAATCTGATAACGGCGTAATGCCTTGCTCCGGTAAAGGATAACCGACGCTCCCTTCGCCCCATAACCGTACTTGTGCACATCCACCGAGAGGGAGGTCACACCGGGCACGGCAAAGTCAAAAGCGGGCACGGGGTAGCCGAGTTGGCGCATGTAGGTCAGTTGAAAGCCGCCGATGCAGGCGTCTACGTGGCAAAGGATGTTGTGCGCCTGGGCGATGGCGGCCATCTCAGCAATAGGATCAATGACACCATGAGAATAATTGGGGGCGGAGGCCACGAGCAGGATGGTGTTGGCGGTGATGGCCGGGGGAATCGCGGCCGCGACCGTCTCATACGTCTCCCGGTCATACGGCACAAAAACGAGCTTCACCCCCAGGTAATGGGCCGCTTTGTGGAACGCCACATGGGCCGTGCGGCTCAAAATCATCTCCGGTTCGGTGATACCCCGCTCGGCTCTGGCCCAATCCCGCGCCGTCTTCACCGCCAGCATAATACTTTCTGTGCCACCACTGGAGACATTGCCCACCACCTGCTCATCCCCATGCAACATCGTGGCGACCATCCGCACCACTTCCCGTTCCAGCCGCAACAGGCTGGGGAAGGTGGTTGGGTCGAGGCCATTTTCGGAGAGGTAGAGGTTGTGGGCGGCTTTGATAAGCTGTTCGGCCTCGTCGCCCGCGTGGTAAACGTAGGCCATCACCCGCCCATCCCGCCAGGGGATGTCGTGGCTCTTGTAACTTTCTAAGGTGGAGAGAAGGGTGGCGGCGTCGCGGCCGCGCTCAGGAATAGCGTTCATCGTAGACTCCAGGTAAGTAGTAAACAGTGACTCCACTGAAAAAAGGTCAAAGCAGTTAAAAGCCCGGTTTCTTTCTCTCTGGAAGCGACGGTTAGATTAGTCATAAACCGGGCTTTTTGCAGTAGACTCAACAGTAGTCAGGACATTAACCATTAACCATTAACCATTTTTTCGTTCCCCTCTTTCTGCTCTTGGCGGAAACGGGCAAAGGCGGCAATACACGCGGCCGCATCATATTGATAACGAAAATCGGTATAACGTGTCACCTTACGGCCATCGCACGACCAGGAGTAACGAAGATAATCCAACATCGGCGATGGGGCTTCCGTCAGAAATTTGAGGCGCAGTTTCCAGCCCAGGTCGGCCACCGGGTAGAGAATGGCCGGGGGTAGAGCAACAACGCGGCCGCCAATAGCCGCAATCCCCTGGCGCACCGAAATGGGGTTGGGCGCGTCCAGGTTGTATGCCCCACTTGGAGCCTGCAAAAACAAACAGGCCGTCGCCTGGGCCACATCATCTTCATGGACGATGGGGGCAGGGGGATCGGAACCCCGCACCATAACGGCTACCGCTTTGAGGAAATAACGAGAAATGTAGTTGCTGACGTGTGGCCCCATCACCACCGACATGCGCGTAATGATGACCCGGCTCTGTGGATGCCCCTGGGCATATTGTTGGGTGAGCAAATCCTGTTTCACCTTGTCTTCAACATAGAAAAAGCCGGGTTTGCCCCGCAAAGGCA
Organism: Chloroflexota bacterium; assembly: GCA_018004935.1. Taxonomy (GTDB): domain Bacteria; phylum Chloroflexota; class Anaerolineae; order Promineifilales; family Promineifilaceae; genus Trichofilum. The sequence continues at coordinate 62,429 of JAGNBF010000012.1, forward strand.
TCGTTTCGTCCAATTGGAGCGGGTTATCAGGCCAGGCCCCGTAGGCGGTGGCACTACTGGTGATGAGGACGGTTTTGGCCTGCACGGCATGGCAGGCTCTGAGGAAATTCTCCGTACCTCCAATGTTGATCTGTCGCTCCCGTGCCCGGTCGTGAATGGGGTTAAGCACAAAAGCAAAGTGCGCGGCCGCGTCCACCCCATGCTCCTCAAACAGGGCTGTCATCGGTTGCGTTACATCATGTTGGATAAACGTCACCTTGTCCGAAGGGAACGTGGCCGGGTGAATATCTAAGGCCAGAATACGCTCAATCTGGGGCGCGGCCGCGAGTTGCGCCACCACCCTTTGCCCCACATAACCTGATGCTCCCGTCACAGCGATAATACGCATACGCCTCCTAACTTGATTTTAGAGTTCAGAGCCAAAGTTAGAGGAGTTTGCCAGGGTAATTTCCTCTTGCTCTCCCCTCTAGCTCTAAGCTTCAGTCCTAACGGTTTGTTCTTAAATAATTTTGAACTTGCGGTGGCCGATCTCCTGACCGTGCCACCCAACTTAATTTTGAGCGAACCCTATTGTAGTTTAAAAAATTAATCAGGTAATGGAATCCCCCCACCCCTAACCCCGCCCCCAGGGGCGGGGAACTTTTCTAAGGGGCATTTTTCGGGGTATTCGCCCCGAAAAATGCCCCATTGGAATTTCCCCCTTCCCTCGGGAAGGGGGCAGGAGGGATGGGGTCAATGAATGCGTTACCCGATTAAAAATTTAATGAACAAAAGGGTTCGCTCGCAAATAACTTTTGAGCTTGGCGGTTTGACCGCCGGGCGGGGTAACTGAACGCTTACAAAAATTCGTATCAATTCGTGACTCCAATGAAAAAAGGTCAAAACAGTTAAAAGCCCCGTTTCTTTCTCTCTGGAAGCGACGGTTAAATTAGTCAGAAACCAGTTTTTGCAGTAGACGCATTCGTAAAATTCGTGATCTTCTTGTTCTCGTACAAGAAGTTGACTTGTAAGGTTCTAAAGACCCGTGTAAAGCGCTACTCGTTGACTGGGGAAAGGCCCCGGAACTCCTACTTTTTAAGGTGAGTGTGGTAAACTTTACCCTATCTTGACTCATTTTATGATGACATCCCAGGCTCGTCCGGAGCAAAATTCCCAGCAATAGGAGTGAATATGGACCTCAAAGAAATCACCTTGCAACCGGAACAGGATAGACCTGTCCCGTCTACGTTTAAATTTGGTGCCACCTTTTCCAATCGTATGTTTAGCCAATCATACACACCCGAATTGGGCTGGCATGATGCTACGATTGGCCCCCATCAACCGCTGTCGCTGGAACCATCCACGGCTGTTCTCCATTATGCCCAAGAGATTTTTGAAGGTACAAAAGCCTATCGTCGCCCCGATGGTCATATCAATTTGTTTCGCCCCTGGGAGAATACTCGCCGTTTCAACGAATCGGCGGCCCGCATGGCTATGCCTCAGGTAGATGCGGAAGATCATCTGGCCGCGATTGTACGCCTGGTGGAATTAGAGCATGAATGGGTTCCTGAACCCCCGGCCGCACTTTACATCCGCCCTTTTATGTTTGCCAGTAAAGCGGGTTTGGGTGTTCATGCCAGTGATCAGTACATGCACCTTATCATCGTGGGGCCGGTGGGTTCTTATTTTCCCCAGGGGTTTACCCCCGTCCCTGTGTATATCTCGGATATTTACCGCCGGGCTGTGGTGGGTGGCACCGGGGCGGCCAAAACTGGGGGCAATTATGCCGCCAGCCTCATGGTCAGTGAAGAAGCGCGGGTCAAAGGATATTCCCAGGTGTTGTGGCTGGATGCGATTCATGGCCGTTATGTGGAAGAAGTTGGGGCAATGAATATCTGTTTTGTCTACGAAGGTAAAACAATCGTCACCCCTCCTTTGCGTGGCACGATTTTGCCCGGTATCACGCGCAATTCTGTTTTGCGGATGGCCCCTGACCTGGGTTATGAAGTGGCAGAAGAGCCAGTAGAGGTGGAAGAGATGCTGGCCGATGTGCGTTCGGGTAAGGTGACGGAAGTGTTTGGCTGTGGTACGGCGGCGGTAATTGCGCCGGTGGGTCGTTTTGGCTTCAAAGGGGAAGATTACCGCATTAACAACGAAGAATCCGGGCCAGTGGCGACGGCGTTATACAACCGTCTCACCGATATTCAATTTGGACGGATAGCGGATCCGTATGGCTGGACACTGACGATTAATACGAATGGGCATTAATGCCTATGTGAGTAGCGTTTTGGGGCCACCACAGCATAAAGCGTGGTGAATTTGGTTGAACCTGTCGAAACTGACGGCCTTCGACAAGCTCAGCCCTCGAGGATGTGTATAGTAACAAAATCTGTGAGCGTCCAGTCGTGTCGGTTTATCCGTCAAATCCGCCCGGCCCGTAAAACAACCGGGCTATTATTACAAAGGCCGTTGGCCTGGGGTATTAGCCCGCAAAGCTCCGTAAGTTTAGCCCGGTGGTTTGACCACCGGGCGGGAGAGGGGCTAACTGAACGCTTACTAAAATCGCAACTATTCAGTTCAGAGACGAGTCTAGGCCGTTTTGGTTACTGCAACGGATTTAGAAAGGAACGGATTAAAGACGACCTCTGGAAAATCTATTTATTTTTTAATCCCTTGATGTAACCCAACTGAATGCTTACTAAAATCTATAAAAATCTATTGTCATTCGGCAAAAATACTGTAAATTTATGTAATTACTAAGGTTCTCGAGGGCTGAACTTGTCGAAGCCTCGTGTTGCCTTCGACAAGCTCAGGCAACGGCTTAGTATAGACCTTAAGATAATGATTTTGAGTAGGGGCTGGCCTTGTGCCTGCCCTGTACTGAGGCAACCACAAGGGTTGCCCGTACAGTCAAAATCTTTTTCTTAAAAGCTATAGATATGAATTTATACAGATTATCTTGATGCCGCACTTCAGCCATTATCAACATTATGACGAATGACTTACTCAACCTCAGCGAGGCGGCCGAATTATTGGGTGTGCATCCGGCCACAGTGCGGGCCTGGGCGGACCGTGGCGAAATCCCTATGCACAAGACGGCCGGGGGGCACCGGCGTTTTCGGCGTGATGAGTTGCCAATTAAAGCGGCCGCGACGACACGTAGTCAACAGACGGGTATTCAACTGGTGGTGCAGAATACCGTGGGCCGGGCACGGTTGGAACTCACTGAAGGGCGGTTGGCCGAAGAAGGGTGGTATCAACAACTGGACGCGGCCGCGCGCCAGCAATTACGTCATCTGGCCCATCACTTGCTCCATTTGGTTACTCAATATCTCAATAGTGACGATCCCCTTACCCTTACCGAAGCCCGTCAGGTGGGTGTGGCTTATGAACAACTGGGTCGTGCCTGTGGCCTTAGCCTTACCGATACAGTTCGCGCTTACCTGTTTTTTCGTGAATTCCTTTCCCAAACCATCTACGACATGATCGAAGCCACCGGCCCCCAAAGCCCCACCGATTGGGGTTTCATCCAACGGCAAGTCACAACCTTCACCAATGAAGTTTTATTAGCCTTGATTGATTCTCACGTACACACCTTATGCTGATAACTACCCCCTTTCACCCTGGCCAAACCCTGCGTTTGACCACCTTCCAAATTGGCTCCGCTATGGCGGAAATCCTCACCGCCAGCGTCTGGAATCGGGTCATGGTTGTTGATTTACACATGGATGCCGCGCCCGTTGCCTTTCTACTGGCACTACAATATTTGCTCGTGCCCATTAGCCTGTGGGCCGGTCATCGTTCTGACACGGTGCGGCTGTGGGGAAGGCGGCGCACCTCGTATATCTGGTTGGGACGGGGACTGATGGTGTTGGCTTTGCCCTTGTTAGGGGTGAGTGTGCGTCGGTTTGAGGCGGGTGATATGACCTTCGGCTGGCTTCTGGCAACCCTCAGCTTTTTACTTTTTGGTGTGGGCAAACTCAGCTCTGGGGGTGTTTACCTGGCTCTGGTGCGTGAATCGGCCCCTCCAGAAAAACAAGGGGTAGCAATTGGTGTTGCCGAGACCATTCTCATCGCCTTTTTTGCCGTGTTTGGTTTTGGTTTTGGCCGCTGGATGGAAACCTATGATGAAATTGTTTTCTGGGAGATGATTTTGTTGGTGGCTGTGTTGGCCGGATTTTTCTGGTGGTTTGCTGTGGTGAGGGTAGAAAAAGCGGGTGTTTCCACCACCAATGTGCTGGGGCGCGAATCATTGCGGCAGACGGTGGCGAAATTCCGCCAGATTATAGCCGACCGCCGTATTGCTCTGTTTTTCTTCTTTTTGGGCACGGCTACCTTCTTTGCCTGGATGCAAGATGCCATTTTGGAGCCTTTTGGGGGGCAGGTGTTGGGGATGACCACGCAGGAGACAACCCGATTTACGGGTTATTGGGGTACGGGCACGATTCTTATGTTGTTGCTGGGTTTTGCTGTGTGGCGCCGACAAAAGCCAGAGGCCCAGGCCAGAAAAACAGGTATTGGCCTGACGATTATGGCGGTGGGGTTGCTCTTGTTGGGGTTGACTGCCTTTATGGCCCAGGCGCATTTATTGATGTTGGCTTTGCTTATTTTTGGGCTGGGGTTTGGTGTTTATACCTTTGGTGGTTTGAGTTTAATGGCGGTCATGTCACCAGATCGGGACGCGGCCGCGTACCTGGCTTTGTGGAGTGTGTGCGTTCTCCTTAGCAAAGGGGCTGGCACCGCTGTGGGCGGAGCGTTGCGTGATTTCTTCCTGGTCTTTTTTGCCCCGGCCACTGGTTATGGACTGATATTCGTCATCGCGGGGGTAGGGTTATTGGTTGCCGTGTGGCTGTTACGCCAGGTAGATGTGCGGGGATTTGCCCGAGATAGCGGCCGCGTTTCCTTGAGTGAGGCGTTGGTCGCCAGTGCTGATTAACTAACGGTATACAAACTTCGGGGGCTTTGTAGCCCGCACCTGATCTCGCTCCTTAACCTTTTAGCTCTTTGGGAATTCAGGGGGTTGGCACCAGATGTACGGGCTGGTCTTGTGCTTGCCCAGTGTGGGCAACCACAAGGGTTGCCCACACCCCACGAAATCCCGAAGACCTACCCTTTTTATTTGTGGATGAGTCATGATGAAATCTGTTTTCCCTATTTTATTTGCCGTTGTACTGCTATCCTTATCTGCCTGTACTCCAACTGCCCAACCCTTACCGACCCTGGTCCCCCAGGCAACTATACCTCTTGAACTGCCCACCTTATTCCCTTCGCCCACAGCGACAACCCCTTCCACCCCTACCCCCCTCTTCACGCCGACTGTAACCCCTTACCCATCCCTAACCGTAACCAGCGTATCGGTTCCCCCTGCACTTGTTCTTAATCCCCATGTCACTTTCACGCCCACCCATTTGCTGGTGCTGACAAACCCCTCTGGCACAACCGGGAATACCCAATTAGTCGCTTATCCAATCGAGGAAAACGGCACTCCGCAAACAGCAATGGGCGTGATACTCATAGATTTACCTTCCACACCGCAATGTCAGTTAAGTGGTTTCAACCTATCCCCTGATAGCCATTATCTGGCGGTACGGAACCGCTGTGGTGATGGTGTAATAGATTTGACAACTCAACCAGTAGATAGCCTATCGGTACCGGCCCAACGATTTCTAAGTTGGTCGCCAGATGGGGAATGGCTACTTATGTTCGAAACATCCTGGCGCGAAATTTGGCTTGTACCCGTTCAAGGGGGTGAACCGACCTATCTGGATATGCTTGAAGAGGGTTATACAGCCGTTTTTACCCCAGATGGGCAGGAAATCATCTATGCCACTTACAAGGGGCTGGGTTTTGGTAGTTCGTTAGGCGTGTTTGATTTAACCAGTGGCGATTTAACAGTCCAGCAAACCGAACCTGATAGGATATTCAGCCGTCCTATCTGGTCGCCGGATGGTCAGTACCTTGTTTACATTTTGATGCCTGACAGCAGTACCCCGTTTACGACCGGGGAACTCTGGTTAGCTGATGCTCAGGGGCAACCGATTCGTCGCCTGGCGGAAGGGGTAGACACGGGGCATGGTTATCACCCTATTTGGATTGAGGACGGGACTAAAGTTGTTTATGTACATCGGGAAAACCCTATGGGGAGTGAAGCGGATTATGAGGCCGAGGCTTTGCACAGCAATTTGTACGAAGTGGCGATTGCCGGGGGTGATCCCATGCCTTTAACACAGTTTAGCGAAACATTGGTGAAAGACCCGGCCTGGTTGCCCGGTGCAGAATTGTTGGCCTTTTCTGCCGGGGACCAGGTATGGGTTGTGCGGCCGGGAAGATCACCAGAGAGGTTGGATTTGCCCGCGGCCGCGAACGGATACCCTCTTTGGATAACCTTACCACAGTAAACGGGGTCTCTTTTTTCAATGACATTCTGACTTACCCGAACACAGCCTCAAAAGCAGTGATATTGGCACGGTTGGGCTGGTGCTTGCGTTGAGGAAGGGGTATGAGGTGGAGTCTATGAGCCTGGATGGGGAAACGGTAGCGGTGGTGTCACTGCTGGAGCGCGAGGTTCGACCGATTGGGCGGCGGGAAATTGCTCATGCGCGGCCGCTGGCTGTGCCGTACTAATGCCTAAACGCGGAGAATTCTAGGTGAGCGAAAGGTTAGCGTGGGGATGGGTTCTTCGGGGTAAATTTTCGTCCAGGATCGTAGCCATGAGTTCACTGACTTCCTGATGGCGTGTTTGGGCGACGCGGCGGGCATGGGCATATAACTTTTCTGAAATATCAACCGTTGTGGTGGCTAACATAAGCGTTCACCTCTTTGGTAGGGTAAGCACGGGAGAATATTTTAGCATGGGTCGCGGCCGCGTGTCTCTTTCAGCTTCTTATCCTTCTACAGGCTCCTGTCATTCTATACTTCATGTTGTGACAGTTCAACAATATTGGAAATTCAACCTGGAATGCCATATACTTAACCATCGGTATTTAGTCAGTTCTATTCACAAAGCGGTTCAAGGAATAAGGTGGCTTAATGAGCCAAAATCAATCTGTACAGGATGTACCTGTCATACAGCTCAAGTTTGATCCTGAAAACCCCCGTCTACCATCAACAAGTGTAGATGGTAATGATGAACAAGCGGTAATTCGCTGGATGCTAGAGGATGCCAGTATCATCGAATTAATGCTATCCATCGGTGAAAGAGGATATTTCTCTGGTGAAGCACTTCTTGTTGTGCCCAATAAGGATAGTACAGGCCAATATACAGTCATTGAAGGCAATCGCCGCCTCACAGCCGTGAAATTGCTCTTGAACCCAGAACTAGCACCGATTCGCCAAAGGTCTGTTCAGCAGGTGAGTGATGATTCATACTTTAAACCTGACCGATTACCGGTTATTGTTTTCAATGAACGCGATGACATTTTGTACTACCTGGGTTATCGCCATATCACAGGCATTAAAACATGGGGAGCACTAGCCAAAGCTAAGTATCTAAATCAACTCATAAAATCTATGGGCGAAGGTAATCCCCAAGTGCAGTATAAAGCGTTGGCCAAAATTATTGGGAGCCGAGCAAGTACTGTCGCAAAAACTCTAGCAGGCTATGCTGTTTATGAAGTTATTCATGAAAATCGCTATTTCAATATTAAAGATTTAGACGAGGAGTCTATTGATTTTGCTGTACTTACAACAGCCCTAAATTACCCTAATTTTCCAAAGCATTTGGGAATGGAAAGTAACCAAGATCGTTCCCTACAGTCACTCAACTTAAATCATCTCCGTGAGGTCACATCTTGGCTATATGAGAAAGTAAATGAAGGCAAGACGCGACTTGGTGAATCACGCAAATTAGGCGATTTAAATAGTGTACTAGGTGAACCGAAAGCATTGGAGCGATTTCGCAACGGTGAACCTTTAGCAATCGCTGTATTGTATACAGAAAAACCAGCGGAAGCTTTTCATAAAGCTATCTTAGAGGCCAAGTCCCGTTTGGAATTAGCTAGAGATTATATTCACTTGATTGACCATCCAACGACAGCACATTCTGAATTTTTGCTAGAGATCCAGAAACTTGCTCGTCTATTAAAGAATGTTGTTGATGAAGCCTTAGTTAATTCGGAATTGTAAAGTCAAAAGAGGTATCGTCTTCATGAATCTCGATAACTTGCCAAGAAAGAATTCGGCTGATCATATATGGGTTGATTACATTGAATTATTATGCTTGTTCAATCGGGACGGAATTGTTACAAAGGCAGATGTATTAGATCGAAGACGGGATGAGGCTGACTTTTATGTGGATACAGAAGAAGCTGAAGATAATTGGGAAGAAATGCCGGTCAGCGAAGTGAAAGACGTTGAAGAACGTGAAGTTGATGATTGGTTCCGACATCTAAGCTATCGTCAGGGTGTTTTTCATGATTTTTACCCCTTCTTGGTGGGAAGTGATGGTCAAACGTGTTATCGACATGAATCCTTATCGGAAAAACATAAATTCTATATTTTCTTATTACTGGCCTCAAATCTTCGGTACTTCTCAGGGCGACATCATAGCCTTACCCGAACCTTTGAAATAGTAAGTTGGGCAGCCCTGAAAGAGTTTTTACCTGCGTCTGCTGAAGTACATATTTTCCGTCCAGTTAGTGAAATGCGAACATCGCAACAACGTTATGTAGGAAATTTATGGAATAGGATGAATATACTTGCTACCGATTTAAGAGAAAGACTAAGGATCGAACAAATACATTTATCCCCAAATGATTCAGGAGATGGTGGATTAGACATTGTAGGATGGGTTCCGACTGGTAATGATAGCACAGGTGGACTTTTGTGTGTTTTTGCTCAATGTGCTTGTACAAATGATTGGGTAGATAAACAACACTCTTCAGGTGTGCAAGCTTGGGGTGCAAAATTGACGTTTACTTGCCCGCCTTCAAACATGGTCTTTATTCCTTTTTGTTTTCGTAACGCAGGTGGAGAATGGTTCACGCCCCATGATATACACGGGAGCATTTTAGTTGATCGTGTTCGACTCGTTTACTTTCTCCGGGAGAATTATCCAATCTGGATGACATTTTCCGCATACCAATTTATTGAAGAACAGCTTAGGCGAAATGAGGCATTGGTATGAAGATGAAAGTTGCCTCGTTTTTCTCAGGTATTGGCGGGTTTGAATTAGGCCTGGAAAAAGCAGGGATGGAAGTTGTGTTTCAGTGCGAGATAGATAGATTCAACCATAAAATTTTACAAAACCATTGGCCCAATGTACCTTGCCATTATGATATTAAAACTCTTGAAGAAACATGTATACCTGAGAGTGATGTTTGGTGTGCCGGGTTTCCCTGTCAGGATGTCTCACTGGCTAACAATGGCAAACGGGATGGATTGAATGGCAAAAGGAGTGGGCTTTTTCATGAATTCAAACGAATTGTCGAACAACGACGCCCTAAATGGGTCGTACTTGAAAATGTACCTGGACTCCTCAGCAGTCAAAAGGGGGAAGATTTCCGAACCGTCGTCGGATCGTTGGATGAACTCGGGTATGGTGTGGCATGGAGAATATTCGATGCAAAATTCTTTGGAACACCTCAACGTCGTCGTCGAGTGTTCATTGTCGCAAGTTATCAATCTCCATGTGCCATTGAGGTACTTTTTAATAACGAGCGAACTCCAGTCTCTACTTCAGCGGGCGAAAGCACGCAACAAGCCGCTAGCAACCGATCTGGAAAACTTGATCCAGAAGCAATTGTCTATTCTATCCAGAATGCCGCAATTGGAAGAATACATACTTCTGGCCCGCAGGGGAAAGGATACAGAAGCGATGGAGAAACTTGGACACTTGACTCAAGGGGAAGAGGCGATGTTGTTTGTTCGCCATCTTGCCCCTTCGGAATACGAGAAGTTGCAGATGTTCCCGCAGGACTGGACAAACGTAGGTACCGAAGTTTAGGTAATGCTGTCAATGTGGCAGTTGCTGAATGGATTGGAAGAAGGATTCTTGAAGTAGAACAACAACAGTTCATTCACTCCCTTTCGCACTAATACTGAAATAGCCGAACCGGAAGAGGGGCTGACAGATGAGTTGCGAGCACGAATAGAGGGCAAAATCGCGGCCGCAACCCACCCCCAATAACCAATGACCAATAACGCCCGTCCAACTCAGTTGCGCCGGGCCAACCACCGCGCTAATGATGATGGGCTTTCCATTGACCGTTTACCCAATAACAACCCTTCAACCCCAATATCCTCATCCAAATCAGGCCAGTGAATGCCGTAGCCTGCACCGCTAATCTCAAAATTAGCCCGTTCTTCCGGTGTACCGTAGGCGAGACGCGGATACCAACCAATCGGCACGGCAATTGTCCGCCCATCTTCCAGGTCTACGGATAAAGTGTCATCAGTCAGAGACACATCTATTGCTCTAGGTGTTGTCAGCGTCGCGGCCGCAAAAGTCATCCCATTCATTTCGGAGCGTCTCCAGATTTTCTCGGATAATGCGTTCAATGTCCCGAAGTTCATTACGTCGAAAGCCATGATTGTCGGCCAGTGCTACGTCGGGGTCAAGCCAAAATTTTGCACTCAACTGACCCCGATCCACATGGGTATGACGAGGCTCAGCACAATCGTAAGAGTAAAAATAGAAGCGGTATGGCCCAGTTCGTAGTGTTGTAGGCATAAGGACCTGCTTAGACGATTCTCCCTTTCAGTATAGAAAGGTATCCCAGTCTGTCAAGCCAGATTTTCAACGTGCATAGCCCGTCATTTCTACATAACCTTGTGCCGTCACCGGCTCCCCGTTCAATGTGCCGGTGAACGAAGACGCCCCTTCCCAGTAGGTCGTGGAAACGTTAAGTTCCTGGTTGGGCATCAAGGCCGACCCTTCCAACTCTAGCCCAATCGTGTCCAGCGTGATACGCCAGCCGATGGGGTATTCCGCGCCGCTGGTAGGACTCGTCCAGGTGTCCAACGGCTCCATCTGCCAATCAGCCAGCGTCAGATGGGTCACATTGCCCTGTGGATCAATCCAACTGCCCGACGAAAACGGCTCCAACGTGCCATCCTCGCGCCGAATCTGGAAAAACATCAGGGCGTAATCGTTGTCCAACTGGATGGAGTACCAATCCCAGCCCACCGACCCCTCGCTTAACGCGCTGGTGCTGTATTCGTGATCCTTCCAACTCTCCCCCGTTACGGCAAACGATTCGCCATTCACGGTGATCGTTCCGGCGGAGTCCAGCCCGATGAGGGAGTAGTAGTAGGAAGCGTTGCCCGGCGCACCCCCTTTGGCACTCAATCCCTCATCGCCATGCAAAACACGCGGCCGCGTTTCCGTCACCACCAGCTCTAACGTCGTCATCTCCCCCTGAGCCAATAACCGCACCTGGCCCGGCCCCACCTCTTCCGCCTGCCAGTTGTTCAACCAGATGTGATACGGCTCCGCCTGCGCTCCGGCCAACGCGGCCGCGCCCCGGCTAAACTGCTCCTCAGCATAAAACTGCCCCTCGGCAATGTCGCTAATGGTGAAATGGGCCAGATACACCTGATTGGTACGCCAATCCGAGCCGTCTTCTCCCGCCTCAAACTGGTTTTCGGGAACCAGCGCACTGCGGAAGAAGGTCAACTGATAACCAAACTGCCGCCCCTCGGCGGTTTGCAGGTTGCCGGTGTAATACCACCATTCGGTCTGGTAGTCGGGATGAGGCCCCAAATCACGCGGGAATTCCATCACCCCCGGCTCCAGGGCCTGGGCAAACCCCGCCGTGTTGGGTTGGGCTAACTGGGAGATGAGGGATGGCGCGGCCGCGGCCGCGTCTTCATCACCCCTCTGCCCCAGCCAAAAAGCCAGCGCTACCAGCAAAACAAAGGTAAGGAAAATGAGAAATCGTTTCATTATTTTTGTTGGTACACGGATGGACACGGATTTCACGGATTAAGAAGAAAAATCCGTGTCCATCCGTGAAATCCGTGTACTAAATTATTCCTGCCGTATCGCGGCCGCAACCACCATCCCCCCCACCCTTGACGACGGATAAATCGCCGCCAGGAGGGCCGACACCACCGCCACCAGCAGGGCCTGCAAAAAATAACCCGGCTGTAAATCCATCTGCAACGTCCAGCCAAACGAGCGCACGTTGATGATGTAAATGAGAATCCAGGCCAGCACATACCCCGTCGGCATCGCCAACAGACCGGCCAACGCCCCCATCAGCCCCGTCTCCAGCAAAATCATCTGCCACATCTGCCGCAAACCCATGCCGGTAGCCCGTAGGACACCCAGTTCTCGCGTCCGCTCCAGTTGCAGACTCAGCAAGGCACTCAGCACCCCGATAAACGCCACAATCGTCGCCAGCAGGCGCAGGGCGGCGGTAATGGCGAAGGTGCGATCAAAAATCTCCATTGACCCTTGCCGGATGCCCTGATTGGAACGGATAGAAAGCTCCTGCACGTCGGTCAGGGCGGTCTGCAATTCAGCCACCACCTGATCCACATCCACACCGGGTGCGGTCAGCAACGCCAGCGACGAAATAGCCGTATCATGCCAGTTCTGCCGGTACAACCCATCGCCAATCATCATACTGCCCTGATCCGACGAGTAATCATAAAAAACGGCCAACACCGGGAACGTCCGTGGCCCTTCGTCCGTCATCAGGGTGATGGGAGCCGGGGGAGTGCCCAGGTTTTCTTTCAGCACCAGCGGCTCCGACAGCATAATCCCTTCGCCCGCCACAAAACGCCCCCACAAATCAGGCTGGCCGTCCGTCCACGAATATTGCCGTTCGCCCCGTGTCACATCCCCGGCAATGGCCCGTAATTCGATGTCGCGCTCCAGGTCGTGTACGTTGACCATCACGCTCCGCACAGTGGCCGTGGCCGCAACGCCCGGCCAATGCGCGGCGACCGCAACCACTTCGGGCTGGATGATGCCCATGTTGCGCGTGGCGGTGAGTGTGGGGGGCGAGATGAACACATCGGCCTGCAAGGTGCTGTCCAGCCAGGTGACAACGGTCTGGCGGAAGGAGCCGATCATAATGGAGACACCGACGATGACGGAGACGGCGGTCATCAGGGCGGCGATGGCGACGCTGGTGCGGCTGAGGGAACGCACGATGTCACGCGGGGCCATGCGCCCGATGGGGCCAAAAATCGCGCCGGTCAGGGGGGAAAGCCGCTCCATCAGCCATAAGGTAATCGGCGCGGTGAGTAGAGCGAAGGCGATGAGCACGGTGAACAGCCCGGCAAAGGTGATGATCAGGCTCAGCCCTTTCAGCCAGAGCAGGAACGCCCCCACGATGACCATGACTGCCCAGACGAGGACGAGCCAGGGGATGAAGCGGCGGGTTTTGCTCTCGAGGGCGGAGCGTTGCAGATTGCTGGTGGGGGTGGTTCGCATGGCTTCGATGGCGGGTACGAGTGAGGCCAGAATCGCGGCCGCGACGCCCACCACCACTCCCTTCACCAGACTGAGCGCGGGGATGGTCACTTCCTGCACCGTCACCACAAAATAAAAATCGTTGATCGTCTGTGTCACCAACCGCACCATCGCCTGCCCCAACACCACGCCCAACCCCACCCCCAGCACCGACCCCACCAGGCTGAGGACAAACGCCTCGCTCAGGATGAGGCCAAATAGTTGGCCGCCGGTCACACCCAGACAGCGCAGAACGCCGAACAGCGGCCGCCGCTGGACAACGCTGAAGGTGACGGTGTTGTAGATGAGGAACATGCCCACCACCAGGGCCAACATACTTAAGGCGGTGAGGTTCAGGGTGAAGGCCGCGCTCATCTGTTGGATGGTGTTGCCACTCGCGGCCGCAAGCTCCAGCCGCACCCCCTCTGGCAAGATGGCCCGGATGGGGGCCAGGGCCGTGTTATCGTGGATGATGAGGTCAATGTGGGAGACGCGGCCGCGCATCGCCAACACCTCTTGCGCCGAGGCAATATCGCTGAAAATCAGGGCACTCATCGCCCGTTCCCCCGTGCTGTCCGCCGGTTGCACCAGGGCCACGATTGTCGCGGTGGTCAGGATGCCCGCATTGTCCAGGGTGATGGTGTCACCCAACGCCACACCAAACCGCTCCGCCAGTCCGGTGCTGAGGATAACCGTGTTGGCCTGGGTCAGAAACGGGGTCAGGCTGTCGTTGCGGACATTTTCGCCCAGGTAGTTGCGGAAGGGTGGCTCGGCGAACGGGTCTACGCCCAACAACCGGTACGGCTGATCGCCCAACTCGGCCACGCGCACATACCCTTCCACCACCGGCGCGGACAAGGTGTACCCCACCTCGCGGCGCAAACGGGTGTACACCGCCTCATCCACCCCGGTCGAGCTGGCGATAATGCGATGGGTGGTTTTGCCGGTGATGGCGTCGGTGGACAGTTGGAAGGCCCGTTGCGCCGAGCCATTGGCCAGGTCAATGGAAACCATCATGGCGACACCAATCGCCACGCCTAAAACAAACAACAAATATTGCAACGGGCGGCGGCGGATGCGTCGCCAGGCGGTACGGTAGAGAGGAAGTAAGGACATAGGATTTTCGATTGGCGATTTACGATTGACGATTGAAATGTGGAACGGGTTCGCCTAACCCATTGGTGGAAAAACCTGCCCCTTGCCGCTCTGCCACTTTGTCTTCTTCCACTAATTTCCCTTCGTGAATGTGGAACACGCGGTCGGCGAAGGGGACAACTTCGGGGTTGTGGGTGGCCATGATCAGGGTTTTGCCCGCCTGCCGGGTCAGAGAAAGCAGAAGTTTCATCACCCGATCCCCTGTCTCCTCGTCCAGGTTGCCAGTGGGTTCATCGGTCAACACGATGAGCGGGTCGTGGGCCAGGGCGCGGGCGATGGCGACGCGCTGTTGCTCCCCGCCAGAGAGTTTGTCAGGGAAAGTGTCGCGCCGATCCGCCAACCCCACCTGGGCCAACAACTGCATGGCTCCGGCTTCCGCCTGTTTCCGGTTTTGCCCCGCCAATTCCTGGGGCAAGGTGATGTTTTCTAACACGGTCAGGGTGGGGATCAGGTTAAAAAATTGGAAGACAAAGCCGATGTGATCGCGGCGAAACAGGGTTTGTTCTCGTTCGCGCAGGGCAGTGATGGGGGTGTTGTTGACATGAATGTGCCCGGACAGCGGCCGCTCAATTCCGGCGATGAGGTTGAGCAGGGTGCTTTTACCGCTCCCACTGCGTCCCAACAAAACGGCAAATTCCCCCTGGTAAAAAAGGGCGTTCAGATTGTCCAGCACGAGCCGTTCTTTGCCCCCTTCCTGGAACGATTTGCTCAGGTTTTCGAGCCGGACGATGGGTTTGGTTTGGGGTGGGGTCATGGTATCCTTTGGTTATTGGTGTACTGGTGTATTGGTGTATTGGTTATTGTCTCTTGGGCGATCTATTTTCACTGATCAAGAGACCAGCAGTTTGTCGGAAAAGTCCTGTATTTCCTTTTTGGGTACACGGATCAACACGGATTACACGGATTTTTAGCTTCGCCATGTTCCGAAATCCGTGTTTATCCGTGAGTCTACTGAAAAAAGGAACCGCCAAGACGCTGAGAACGCCAAGAACGGAAGAAGTCCAGAGAAAATCTTCGCGATCTTTGCGTCTTTGCGGTGAAAAATCTTCTTTTTTCAGCGAACTCATCCGTGAAAATCCGTGTACGAATTTCTTTCTCCGACAGGCTGTTAGAGACTGGTTAATCCTTCGTTTTTCATCAAGATGGATTGTGCGAAGTTTCACAAAGTTTTGAACATTCTACATGATTGATAGAGTGAGAACAAGCGGGCCGCGGCCGCGCTCACGCATAGTTCATTTTGTCAACGTTTTGCACAGATTGCAAGCGGAGAAAGGTTTGCCACGAATTCCACGAATTAGCACGAATGAAAAATGTAATTCGTGTCAATTCGTGAAATTTGTGGCTGATTATCTTTTGTAAGAGGGTGTTATGGCACTGGTTTTGGCTCTTGATTTTGGTGGGACGAAATTATCCGCGGCCGCGACCCGGCTTCCCTTCACCTCTCCCCCGCAATGGCTGGCCCGGCGGCGCGTTTACACCCCGGAGTCGGCGGATGGGCTGTTTGAGTATGCCACGATGCTGGCGATGGCCCGCGAACTGGTCGTCGAAGTGGGGCCACCGGATGTGATCGGGGTCAGTTTTGGTGGCCCGGCGGATGTGACACAGGGGGTAGTGCGCCTGTCGCATCATGTGGCCGGGTGGGACAATGTACCGTTGGCGGATTGGCTAGAGGACGAGTTTGGTGTGCCGGTGGTGGTGGATAATGATGCCAACGCGGCCGCGCTCGGTGAGCATCGTTTGGGGGCGGGGCGGGGGCTGGATGATCTGTTTTATGTGACGGTGAGCACAGGCGTAGGCGGGGGCTGGGTGCTGAACGGCGAGGTACACAGGGGACGCGGCCGCATGGCGGGCGAAATTGGGCATGTGGTGGTGAATCCGGGGGGAATGGCCTGTGTCTGCGGCAAACAGGGGTGTGTCGAGGCGGAAGCGTGTGGCCCGGCGATAGCGAAACGGATGCAGATGTTGGTGGAGGAGTACCCGGAGTGGGGTAGGCCGTTTGTAGAATGGGTGGGGAAACAGGGGAATGGTCAATTGTCAATCGTCAATGGGCAATGGTCAATGAAAATAACGGCGCAGGAAGTGAACGCGGCCGCGCACGATAACATTTTTCTGGCGCGACAGGTGCTCACCGAAGCGGGCAGTTTTTTGGGGCAGGGGTTGGGGGCGGTGTGTAATTTGATGAACCCACAACGGATTATCCTGGGGGGCGGCGTCACGAAAAGTGGGCCGTTGTGGTGGGAAGCGGTGCGTAACACCGCCAGAACACACGCTCTGCCAGAGGTAGATGTGGAAATTGTCCCGGCGGAGTTGGGGGATGATGCGCCGCTGTGGGGTGCGGTTGTGTTGGCAAATGAGAGAGTCGTACCGCTTTCCACAAGCCCTTAGTCATCATTCGGAAATAAGGTGGGTGGCGCGGTCAGGAGACCGGCCACAGCAAACGCCAAAGTTATTGATGAATGAACCCTTAGCTGGTTTAATCGAAAAATCCATTTCCCTGCCTCTTTTTCGGTGGGAAGGGGGGACTCAACGGCGCGGTTTTGAGTTGGGGCAAGCATTAAATTTCCCCAGGCGTGGGGCGTTCCTCATGAGAAATGAAAATGCCATTCGGGTGAATGGCATTCCCTGGTTACTCAAGCCTTATTCGTTGGGGTGTTGTTTGTATCGTCTGGGGGAGTTTTCTCTAGAGGGGTAAACTGTGTCGCCAGGTTGCCAAATTCCTCGCTTAACCAGCGCAACCCTTCGGCCATCGCTGTTTTGGCTTTTCGTCCTAGCTCAGCCGTTTCCACCTTTTCTTTAACCTGGCTGACTTCTTCTTTGGCCTTTTGCGCCGCCTGGCTATCCCGTAATTCTTTAAACCCTTTTTCTAGCTCGCTGACAAACACATCCAGACCCTCACGCACATCAGTTTCGATCTTTTGCCGCTCCTGACTATTCCAGGCTGAGCGTAAGGCTTCGGCAAATTGGCGGCCCAGGCTCTTCATTTCGGCAATGAGATCAACTTCAGGCTGGGGTGGAGTCTGGGGCGTTTCGTCTTCTACGGGTATTTCCAATTTGATGCGATCTTTTATCTCTTTTATGGTTTGTTCGTCGGTCATGGAGAACTCCTGCGAAAAGGTAGGGCGATTTTGTAAATCGCCTGGCGGACGATTTACAAAATCGTCCTACAAATTTTCATTCCTCTTGGTGCGCTCAAAGCCCATGGGGAACTCCTGTGAGAATATGACACGGATAGGGGGGAAACCCCAACGGTGCGGTTTGGCGGGTGGCCGCCCACCAAACCGCACCAGAAATAGTTCTCCGCCCCTGGGGGCGGGACGGATAAATTTACATGGCTAAACACAAACAATACGCACAAACGGGGCGTGAGTTGTATTTACTCTGTGATGCGGTAGAGGGACCAATCATCCATAAACCAACCATTATTGGTAATGGCCCAGCGGCCGCGAATCCATACGCCTAAAGTAACCGTCCGTCCTTCAGTGAGGGTAAGGGTATGGACAAAGGTATTACGGCGGCCGAATTGAGGTAATTGCCAACCCATTTGGATGCCATCCACCAAAAATTGAACTTCACCGGAGAGAGGATCGGGAGCCCAGATTTTACTGCCATCGGGCTGGTAGCCCACCACCAGATCGGGAAAAACCTTGATGGTGAAGAGATATTGGCCTGGCTCCAGAAAAACATCCGTTAGTAAGCGGTAACTGATGGAACCGGAACCTTTGAATATTTTGATAGTGTAATTACCACTCCAAATAAAGGTACTGTGTTCAGATACCGGTAAAAAATCTTTAGATAACACTCTGGTTTCAGGACGGACAAAATCATTCCAGGGGTTTGGATCCAATGGATTGTCCCCGGCATCCCACTCAAAACGCCAACTATTGGGAACCTGTAATTCTGGGATGTCATTGAGATTGTACCAACCGTTTTCAAATGACGCGTTGGGCAAGAGATTGTTACCAGTTGTGGCTGGTATGGTGGCAACGGCCGTGAACGGCAATGGGATCAACAGGGTGGGAGTGGGGGATGGGGTGGCTGAGGGAGGAAGCGCTGTGGCAATGGCTGTAGGGGGGCGGGTATTGGTGGGCACAATGGCCCCGGCAGGACGGGGGGTTCTGCTTGGTGGAGCCGCAAAAACTGGAAGCGCTTCGATGGGGGTAGGGATGGGTGTCCAGGTTGCGGGAACTGTCGCGGCCGCATTGTCTTCTGCTACCTCAACTGATTCTGACCCAGGGGCGGCCACCGTTATGAGAAGCGTGGGAATCGCGGCCGCGGGTGGCCTCTGGCAGGCTACCAGAAACAGGACAGAGAAAACCACTCCAACGTATTGCCGTAAGTTCATAGTGATTACTCCGTTATTCTCCCCCGTTAAGCGTAAAACGTCGGTATTGGTTGGATAATTTCTGCCCTAATGAAGCGGCAATATTGCGCATCACCTTCATCCCTACCCGAGGATAACGGTCAATAAGATGTTGAAAATCATGGTGTTTCAACGCGGCTAACATGACATCTGTCGCGGCTATGGCTGTGGCTCCATAGGGTTGCTCCAAAATCATGGAGATTTCGCCTAATACATCGCCCTGGCGCACTTCCCCGATCAGGTGGCGGTTATCAGCCCCATACACATTAATCATCCCTTCCATCACCAGATACATCACCTTACCCTCTTCCCCGGCCTGCAAAATGGTTTCCCCTTTAGCAAAATTAGTCACCCGGCACAAAGCGGCAATTTTGCTCAGTTCCCCTTCTTCTAACCCCTGGAAACTGGCCATCTGGCGCGTAGCCTGGTTGACTACAATACCCATCTGTTTCTCTTCAAACCCCTGGCGCACTAACTTAAACACTTGCAAACTTTCCTCGGTCAATTGGGCATCATCAATATTGAGCGGCACATAGACCTTGGCCATTTTTACTGTATCCAACCGTTCTACCTCATGAAAAACAAAAGCCGGACAGTAGGCGACGGGCACAAAACCTAGATTGCTTAAGGTACGTTGAATGGTGGGAGAATAAGCACTAATGGTGATTTCAAAATATTCTGTGTGATATACCTCTTGGGCACGGCGGTCTAGTTCTTTGAGAAGAAAACCGGCTACGTCATCCCGTAGCGCGATCATCTCAAGGGCTTTGAGCGTGCGTCCTATGTCGTCTACCACAAATCCAATCGAGCCAACGATTTTATTGCCCTCGCGGGCGACCAGATAACGGGATTCATGGAGTTGTAACATGAACAAGCCCGCCGTGAGTTGTAAATTGCCAAAGACAAGACGGCCAGATAAGCGGCCGCGTTCAATCCGTAAAAGGCTGGGAAACTCATCCTCTTTAAGCTCACTTACCTCAAACCCGGTACCAATAGGATAATCATCCGCATCATCGGCGGCAATCAGATCATTCCTTAACCCCATATTTTCCAGGGCCAGTTGTCCTAACAGAAAGATTTCAGGAATTACGCGCGGATTATTGCGCCTTAGCTCCCCGGGCTGATTACCAAATAATCTTCCTGTAAGTACCAGGCTTTCTCGCCGTGACAGCTTGGCCTTTTGGGGCAAAAATCCAATAGGCATAAAACCAAACTGGTGCGAAATCGTTTGCGCCCCGGTATGAGCTGTTCGGCATTCGGCCAACCCAAAATGAAGACGACGATTCGCAAATTCAATACGTGCTCGCATCAGCTCCGTACCGACACCCAGGTTGCGATATTGGGGATGTACAGCCAGACGGCCAAACTCCCCGCACAGGTCGGCAAAAGCACCTACCTCAAAATAAACCGAGGCTGTACCGGCAATTTGACCTTCGACTTCAGCTACCAGAGAAAGATAACTATCCTGGTAGATACTTCGTTTGAGCCAATCGTCGTCATAGAAGGCTTTGTAAGGATAGTCATGGCCGTACACTTCATAATAAAGGGAACGGATGGCGGGTATATCCGCTTCAACAAAACGACGGACAAGAACGGTGGCGGACACAGTGAACTCCTCTGAAAATCACTACTATAGACCTTAAGATAATGATTTTGAGTAGGGGCTGGCCTTGTGCCTGCCCTGCATTGGGGCAACCACAAGGGTTGCCCGTATAGTCAAAATCTTTTTCTTAAAAGCTATAAGTAATCGTTTGGAAACAAGATGGGTGGCTCCGTCAGGAGACCGGCCCCAGCAAGTCACTAAGTTAAAAACGAACGATTACTAATATGAAGAAACATGGATGGGTAAGCGTTCGGTCGGGTTATATCAACGGATTAAAAAATAAACCGCTTTTCCAGAGGTCGCCTTTAATCCGTTCCTTTCTAAATCCGTTACTGGAACCAAAACGGCCAAAAATCGTCTCTGAACTGAACGGTTATCATGGATGGGAAGGAAACGGATAAGGAATGAAAACAATCACGTTAATGAGCGAAATCGCAGGTTGGGGAAGGGGAACCCGATCTGTGGGCAAGATTGGGGTAAAGTATCTCCTTTTGCCCCTTTAGAAAACTCCCCGCCCTGGGGGTGGGGGAAACCTGTGTACGTAATCGCCCTAATACGAGACAGGCTAACTGGAAACAGACTCAATTTTACCTCTGATAACAGATTTAGGTGGGAGCAAAATTTCGGGATCAATTGAATCATGTTACAATTTGCCCCAGTGCGTAAATCTTAACCCTACAGGTAGCATAAGGTTCCCTATGACACATCAACAAGGCATATTTAAGGGCGCAGGTGGATTGCCCCTCTTTTATCAGAGCTGGCAACCAGAAGGTGAGTGCCGGGGTGTGGTCGCGCTGGTTCACGGCTTTGGGGAACATAGTGGCCGCCATGAGACGATAGCTCGCCCCTTGTTGGCTGAAGGGTTTGCTGTTTATGGCTTTGATCATCGGGGGCACGGCCATTCGCCAGGTAAGCGAGGGTTTATTCAACAATGGAGCGAATTTCGTGATGATGTGGCCGCATTCCTCAATATGATTCGCCAGGAAAATGTGGCGCGGCCGCTGTTCCTTTTTGGTCATAGCCTGGGGGGGCTGATTGTTCTGGAATATGCTCTCCATCATCCGCAAAATCTTAGTGGCGTTATCGCTTCAGCCCCCTTGCTGGCGCAGGCAGGTATCTCTCCCCTCCTTATTTCTCTCAGCAAAGTTCTCTCTCGCCTCTGGCCGGGACTGAATCTGGATACCCGGCTAGATATCAACGGCATTTCCCGTGATTCGGCTGAAGCCAAACGGTATCAGGACGACCCATTGGTGCATAGTCTGGGGACACCCCGGTTAGCAACAGGAATTGCCCAGGCTACGGCCTGGACATTGGCTCATGCCCCAGAATGGAAATTACCTCTTTACGTTTATCACGGAACCGGGGATACCATTGTCCCCATCAGTGGGAGCCGCACCTTTTTTGCCCAGGTCAATATACCTGACAAGCAGTGGCGCGAATTCGCCGAAGGCCGTCACGAACTGCACCATGACCTGTGCCGTGATGAGGTGTTTCACACACTCATAGAATGGTTGAACGCACACCTATGAACATGATCCCATTACGGCGATATGCCCTGCACCTTTTCTTTTGGGGGTGGCAGTTGTTTTTTCTTGCCGGACTGACGGCCTGTAGCGAGTCAATACAACCGACGGCCACCCTTCCCGCTTCGCCCACCGTTCTCCCCGCAATAGCTACGGCTACGATCCCAGCTACACCGGAGAAATTAGTCAGAACGGAAATCGCGGCCGCGTCCCTTACCTTATCCTTGCCCGATACCTGGGTAGTAGGAGAGAGCCAACTTACCCCATTGGGGTTGGTCATCCATCTGGGGCCAGAGCCATTGGGACCAGGGCCATTTAGTAGTACCCTGATAGTTACGGACCCCAACCAGTATGAAGCGGCAACGCTCGCGGCCGCGCTGGCCTGCAACCAGGAATGCGCTGTTCCCCTCATACCGACTACGGTGGCCGGACAACCTGCCCAAAAAGCGATCCTGGGTGCAGATAGTCCCACCCCTCTAGAATGGTTTTTCCTGACACGTGAGGGACAACTGCTGGCTTTTACACTGCATGATGCCCAGACATTGATTACTCGCTCTGACCTGGTAGACTCGCTAGAATTGGATGAGGTGGTACTGGTTGCAACTGCTACCAGCACACCTACGGCAACCCCCTTGCCACCACCCACGGCTACACCTACCTTAGTGCCACCGACGGCTACACCTGGCCCCCCGGTGGAAGAGCCATTGGCTGTGGTGATTGCTTTTCTGCATGCGGCCGCGAACGATCCTGATACATTGGGTGTAACTTATCTGAGCAATAACTTGCGCACAGCCATTGGTGAGGGGGAAACCCTACTGGACCTCATGGCCCTTGACCAGGGATTCATCAATTTTTCAGTTCGCTTTTCCGGCAATCTAAATGATATCCTCTCTTACGAGGCTAATCTCCATTTATCCGATGGCTCTACCACCTGGCGCATGGTATATGTTATCGCTGAAGAGGGCCAATGGGTGATGAATGGCTTTCTCCCCATAACCCCTCCCCCTAATACCGCCACACCTGACGAACCTGACTCCAACCCTACACCCACTCCCGAAGGTTCATAAAAAAAAGCCCCGACTCACATGAGTCGGGGCTTTTTTTGTTCTAGACCAAAAAACATTCTTAGCGAATAGCTAATTCAGTTTCTTTGTCAAACAGATGCATATTACTAATATCCAGCGTCAGACCAGTTCTGGATCCAACCCTGGGGGCCATGCGGGTATCCACAATGGCGACCAGATTGTTTTTGCCAGTGTTTACATACAGGTGGAGTTCATGACCGAGTAACTCTACCACATCAATCATCCCTTCAATAGCGGAAGGCATGATTTGGGGTGGCTCATAACCCGGCGCATGGATATTCTCTGGCCGGAGACCAAAAATAACCTGTTTGCCAACATAACTGTTATAGATGGGCTTACGATCCCCAGGAACTTTCACCCGGAAATCACCTGTGTCTACCCAAAAATTGCCTTCTTCAGAAACCAATGTGGCTTCAAAGAAGTTCATGCTGGGGCTACCAATAAACCCAGCCACAAACACATTGTTGGGTGTGCTGTAAAGGGCTTGTGGGCTATCAATCTGTTGGAGTAGACCATCTTTCATGACCGCAATCCGGTCACCCATGGTCATGGCTTCTACCTGGTCATGGGTGACATAAATAAAGGTAGTTCCCAGACGGCGGTGTAATTTGGAAATTTCGGCGCGAGCAGAGACGCGCAGTTTGGCATCCAGATTGGACAAGGGTTCGTCCATGAGGAACACAGCAGGTTCCCGTACAATCGCCCGGCCTACAGCCACACGTTGCCGCTGACCACCAGAAAGAGCCTTGGGTTTACGATCGAGCAGGGGCATCAGCCCCAAAATATCGGCGGCTTCTTTTACCCGGCGGTCAATTTCGGTTTTAGGGGTTTTGCGCAACTTGAGGCCAAAAGCCATGTTGTCATAAACTGTCATATGTGGATAAAGGGCATAAGACTGGAAGACCATAGCGATGTCACGGTCTTTTGGGGGTATATCATTTACTACCCGGTCGCCAATCAGGATTTGCCCATCACTGATTTCTTCCAGGCCAGCTAACATGCGCAAACTGGTAGATTTGCCACATCCGGACGGGCCAACAAAAACCACAAACTCCTTATCGGCGATGTCAATACTCAGATCAC
Source organism: Chloroflexota bacterium (assembly GCA_018004935.1). GTDB lineage: Bacteria > Chloroflexota > Anaerolineae > Promineifilales > Promineifilaceae > Trichofilum. The sequence goes on from JAGNBF010000012.1 coordinate 86,619, forward strand.
GAACTGCGGTGACATCACCGTATCGCTTGTATACGTGTCTGTAAGTTACACTAGCCATCTGATTCTCCTTGGTCCCCTGCAAACTGATGAGCAGATTGTGAAGTGAATGGATTGGAAAATGGGTAAAACGCCTCTTGGCGTATGAATATAACCATAGGGTTGTAACCTGTCAAGAAAACCAGCAATTCCAGAGTGATTGTCTACTCACCAGAATGAACCCACCGCCCTGACGATTCCCGGCAGGAAAGAAAAAAACGGCTCTTAAAAAGTTTCCCGCCCTTGGGGGCGGGGTTAGGGGTGGGGGGTGGCCCCGGATATACTCGACGCGGCGAGAAAGCGGCACAGCGACAGGGCGAAAAAATGTCAGATTATGCCCTTTGGCAGTATACACAACTGAATGGTTACGGTTTCCGCAACCCTTTTGGGTCTTGACGGAACTTATTCTTTTACAGCCCCTTAGAGTTCGCCCACGAATAACTTTTAAGTTTGCTGTGGCCGGTCGCCTAACCGTGCCACTCAACTTAATTTTGAGCGAACCCTTAGTCGCCGCGTCGGGTATATATTCCTCGAAGGTCAAACCAAATTGAGAATTGCTGTCGTCTATGGAAACAGGACGTAACTTTGCATGTTTACTAAATGAAGGTGAGGGCGAGGGCAATCAGAAAAAGGATAAGGGCGATAATGAGGGGGGTGCGATTGGCTTCTAGAGCTTCTAGCCAGGGGGGGGGAGATGAGGGGTAGGAATTATTACGCGGCCGCGATTTCTCTCGTTTACCCTGGAGCGCCTCCCGTAAAGCGGCAATGGAGTCAGGGCGATCATCAGGGTGCATAGCCATGGCCCATAACACCGCTTCAGACACAGGGATAGTAACTGTAGGGTTTATCGTATGTAGCGGCCGCAGAATCGCCGGATTTAAAAAACGCTCCTTTGCCGAAGGAGGTAACTGATTTGTAAATAAATGATAGAGGGTGGCTCCCAGTGCGTAAATGTCACTACGTACATCCGTATGCGCTGAATCATTACCATATTGTTCCAACGGTGTATACAAGGCCGTACCCCGTCCTTGAATCACCGTAATCGTGCGTACATCATCTTCTGCCATTAGCTTGACAAGACCAAAATCTACCAGTTTAATTCGGCTATCTGGCGTCAGTTTAATATTGGCTGGCTTGATGTCCCGGTGCAATACTGGGGGGTCTTGTTTGTAAAGATATTCCAGTGCATCTAAAATTTGCCATGTCCAACTTAGTACTGTCGCCGCATCCGGTAAACGGCTTTGATCATAGTTTGCCTGTGTTAGTTCACGCAGGTCCGAACCCGGCACGTAATCCATGACCAAAAAATCCCGTTCGTTGGCCGTAAAAAAATCAGACACTTTAGGTAGGTTAGGATGATCCAGTTGCGCCAGGATGCTGGCTTCACGTTGGAATTGTGCCTGCGCCTGCGCTTGCAATTCCAGCGTTAAGTTTGGATCCGGCTGTACCTCTTTAATAGCACAGACACGCCCTGGCAAACGTAAATCTTCAGCCCGATATACGCAACCCATTCCTCCCTGCCCCACAACATTGGTCAGCTTGTAACGATTACGTAGAATAGTGCCGTCGTCTAATGGTGGTAACATGGCAGATAGTTGATTTGTAGCTACTAAACCGTCGCCTGAGCTTGTCGAAGGCAACACGAGGCTTCGACAAGCTCAGCCCTTGAGAGCCTAAGTAGTTACGTTGATTTGATGATGGGTGAGTGGTTGTCGTTGATGGGTCACTGCCCCAATTAACAATAACTAGTAAGCCTAATTATACAAAAGAGGTAAGGTTATGAACGAAAAGCCAGTTATTGTAGCGCGTGAAGGGCAGTTAGCTGGCCAACGCTGGACAATTGATACCGACGAATTTATTGTTGGTCGGGGTAGTGATTGCCAGATTGTTTTACCTGAACGCCAGGTTTCACGCCATCACGTGAAGATTATTCATGAAGATGGTGTCTATGTTTTGCATGACCTGGGAAGTAAAAATGGTACCCACCTCAACGGCGAACAAATCACCGGCACTGCTGTTTTGCGCGATGGTGATGAAATTCAGATCGCCCTGGCTGTAAAGTTAGCCTTTGTAGGCACGGATGCTACGCTCCCGCTGACCTTTGAGCGCCCCTTGAATCAGGGCAATTTGGCCCTAAACGAAGAGTTGCGCTCGGTCACCATTAAAGATCAAACATTGACTCCGCCATTGTCTGTCGCTCAGTTCCATCTGCTAAAACTCCTTTATGATGCTGATGGTGCTGTTTGTGATCGGGATGCGATTGTCAATATTGTCTGGCCGGAGACGGGCGGCATGGGTGTGACCGAACAGGCTATAGATGCATTGGTGCGCCGTTTACGAGATCGTCTGGCCGAACTGGATGATTATAACTATATTGTAACCGTGCGGGGACATGGCTTCCGACTAGACAATTCGCCCCATTAGGAAGGGGATTTATTTAAATAAGAGTAACTAGACACGTCAGAAACCGTTTTTTTTTCTTGTAAGGCATGAATTGGCCTAAGCAAAAACCCGGTTTCTCCAGCGAGGCTGTATGGTTACTAAAAATGTAACTATACAACCCCTCATCCTTACCCTTTCCCCAGGGAGAGGGAACCAACTTTTCTCGTATAGATACGAGAAAAAAACAAAACGCCTCTGGTCTTCTGCGTACCAGAGGCGTTTTGTGTCCCTAAAGGTAACTGCTAAGGCTCAGGAGGGCGGAGCTTGTCGAAGCCTTGTGTTGCCTTTGACAAGCTCCGGCAATGGCTTAGTAGTTAAAGTATAAAGTAAGGGAGGTCTGAACTCATTAAGTGAGTAATGTCACCACTTTATTTTTTGAGAGTTGATAAACCAAAGGGAAGATACAGGGGGCAAAAACTAACGGCACTGGTTAATAGAAAGATGATAGCGAAAATGCCCAGGATGATCGCCAGGACACCGGAAATAACGCCAGTGAAATAGAGGATGGCTACCAAAGCGGCTATAGCCACACGCACAATACGATCCACAGTTCCCATATTTTTCGGTAAAGACATGATTCACCTCCGTGTTATTGATCAAGCATGAAGTAGAGAGAGGCACACCCCTACAGCCAAAATCTTTTTCGGGTCTTGAGAATTTCGTGGGTAAGGGTAGGTCCCGTGTCTGCCTGGTTGAGGACGACCACAAGAGTATACCCTAATATTGAGTGTTGACTTGCTGAATTCTCTAAGAACCTGGGGCAATTGCCTTATCCAAGAATCTCTTTTCTTAAGCACTATAGATTGAACTTTCTTGCTTTATTTGACGTATGAAGGGGGCAAAGGTGACAAACTGCCCGATTCTAACCTGGACTAGCCCAAATCGTAAGCGTTCAGTTATCCCGCCTAGGGCGATTGCATACTCGGATTTCCCCCACCCCTAACTCCGCCCCAGGGCGGGGAACTTTTCTAAGGGTTCGTAAAAATATAACTTCCCGGTTTAGACCTGACAGGTTTTCGGAAACCTGTCAGGTCTTGACGGAATTTAATCTTTTACAGGCCCTAAGGGGCATTTTTCGGGGCGAACGCCCCGAAAAATGCCCCATTGGAATTCCCCCCTTCCCTCGGGAATCGGCAGGGGGATGGGGTCAATGAAGGCGTTACCCGATTAAAAATTTAATGAACAAAACGACCGGCCTATGGTGACAAAGGCCGCTGGCCTGGGCTTTTAGTCCGCAAAGCTCCGTATGTTTAGCCCGGCGGTCAAACCGCCGGGCGGGGTAACTGAACGCTTACCCCCAAACCAAAGAGGTTTTGCCGCGAATGAAACAAATTTGCATCAAGTAGCGCCTTTGTTTTTAGGGAAGGGCTGGTTCGAGGTTTGTTTCTGGGTGTTCAGGGGTTTCCTGGTACCAATGCTCATCAAGTTGAAGGGTGGGCCGCGGCCGCGTACAGAATAGTTGATATACACAGCGGCCGCATTCCTGTAAATCCGTAGTGAGGGGCCAGGGGGTAGTCGTGGTCATCTGAGCCTCAATCTGGCCCACAATCTGGCTCAGATCAGACCAATTTTGCGCGTGTTCGGCAGTGCTATAGGTGAGCGTAACCGTGGCGGCAGGAGCTTCTACAAACCAGTAAGTCAGTTGAACCTGTTCTGGGGGGATGGGTGTTTTTTGCGGGTGAATGGCTCTGATACCCTCAGCTACCAGGGCCAGATAAAGGCGGCTTTGTAAATCAGCCCGCAACGCTGAGGCTGTACGCGGTCGCCGTTCCGTTTTCCAATCATATATGTGGGCTGAATGGTCACCCAGGATCAGCAAGTCAAACCGCCCTAAGAGTAAATGTTGACTGATCGGTACGGTGAGGCGAAACTCGGGCAGGGTATGGCCGGGGGGTATGGCCGGGGGATCCGTCTGCCAGGTGTGCCACCACGAGCGCAGGGGGTTGGGCAACGCGGCCGCGTCCACCGATAAACCCAAAAAATGCCGTTCCAATAACCGATGAAACTGTTCCCCGTGCGTCAATGCTTCCGCCTGATCAGATGGTTGCGGAGGGGTAGGCCAGGGCAGGTTCTGTATGTAACGTAACTGAAACCGCCGCTGACAGGCCAGAAAATCGCTTAATTTATAGCGGCTAAATGTAATCATCAGTCGGCTATATCTTCCAGACCTGACTCATTATCTGGCAATCCTTCCAGAGGGGGCAGGCTGTCATATCCTAAGAAACCACGTATGCGGCGGGTTACTTTTTCTAATCCCCCTTCGCGGTACCGCTCTGCCAGCATAGCCGCCAGGTCGGCCAAATTCGCATATTCACCATAGGCTTCACCCAATTGCTCCTGATGGGTGATCATCCAGGCAAACAAATCGGATTCTGTGCGTCCGGGGAAATCATCCAACAAAGTGGAATCACGAATGATCTGAATGGTAGGCATGTAGATTAGCTCATACCACAATTCAACCGCTTTCTCAAAAGGGACGTTTTCTTCGTCAATGAGACATAATTTGCCCCGCAACTCTTCGATTTGGGCCAGGAGATCAGAATGACGGCCAGTGGTGGTGAACCGAAGGCCATGCTCTGGGAATTTTTCATTGAGGCCGGTTAGGATCATAAACCGTTCCTCCCCTAACCGGATCAAGATAGCCTCTACAGTATCATCTGGGCCAATTTCGACATCAGTGGGGAATTCCCACACATGAGCTTCAATGGCTGGCATATTGAGCTGACGAGCCACGGCCGTGCGATGGTTGCCATCTTTGATGAAATACGCATTGCCTACCTGATACACTTGAATGGGAAGCCAACCACGTGTAAGAGCCAGGGACTCAACCCCAATCCAGCGCTCTTTTAGACTATCAGACAGGGGTAGGAAGCTACGAGTGAACTCTTTGTAACGCCCAACACTGCCGATAATCTGGCTGAGTGGTACTTCACGGATGCCACGATATAGTGGGTTTTGCTGGCGCATGTTCGCCCGAATCACTTCAAAGGGGAGAAGGTGTGTGTCTTTTCCCGTTAGACGGCCTAAAAATGCTTCCCTATCGGCCAGTTGTCGGGCACGCTCAAAATGGGAAAGGGCTTTTTGCCTTAATAAATACTGTTCCATGCCCATTGTGTAAAACCTGCTCATTGCAAAATCTTTGTGGTTCTTTGAGAATTCAGGGGGTTGACACCAACTGTACGGGTTGGCCTTGTGCCTGCTCAGTGTGGGGCAACCACAAGGGTTGCCCGTACCCCACAAAATCCCGAAGACCCATCTTTGTGTAACTTCTCAATATTTCGGGGCTGTGGCCGGTCTCCTGACCGTGACCACCGGGGGCGGGGTTGGGGAACTCCGAGTAGGCCATCACCCCGGCTCCAATCTAAACGTTTGTGTGTATTGTAAGACTTTTTGCCGGGATTTTCACACGCTACAACCGAAAAATGGGGAAACTTAGTAATCGTTCGGAAATAAGATGGATTAACGGAACGCTTACCGTTCAAAATGAGAATGACGAGAACCGTGGGCTTTCCTGTTATTTTGGCTGGAGTTGTGGCAAAATAGGAGATGCCTCTTGAGAATTCAAGGAACTGATGACTTTTTAGGGTCGGATGTCTCTTCTCAATATTGCGGGGGAAACATAGCCTGAGCCTGTCATAGGCGGTTGGTTTCGATAAGCTCAACCAACGGCTACCTTGAATTATTGAGAAGACACGGTCGGATCTTATGAGTGTTCTTGATTAGACGGTAAAAGTACGCGCTCCATTATCTGCTAACATGCCACCAATATTCTCTGGTTATCCATAGATTTGACGCCCACTCTAAAGCAGTTATCCAGTGTGTAAACGTTTCTGTTGGGACTAAAATCCCAATGGGGGAAGGCGTGAACCTGATATACTGCTGTTACTGAGGTCAGGTGAAAATTGAGTCCATTGTTGCATATTCATGAAGAAATCGCGGCCGCATATCAATCTTGCGCCCCAATTGTCGCCTTAGAGAGCACCGTCATTACACATGGCTTGCCTTATCCGGATAATGTTGCTACCGCTTTGGCGATGGAAACGGCGGTCAGGCAGGGTGGGGCCATTCCCGCAACCATCGCTATTATCCAGGGAAAGATTCATGTGGGTCTGACAGCCAATCAGATCGAATACCTGGGTCAGCGGCCGCGACTGGCCGTACAAAAATGTAGTCGTCGTGATTTACCGGTGGTAATTGCCCAGAAATTAGATGGTTCCACAACTGTGGCCGGGACGATGATCCTGGCTCATCTGGCAGGTATCCCCATTTTTGCCACCGGGGGCATCGGTGGCGTTCACCGTGGTCACCCCTTCGATGTCAGTGCTGATTTGCTGGAATTGGGACGAACACCGGTTACTGTGATATGTAGTGGTGCCAAATCTATTTTGGATTTGCCGCTTACCTTAGAAGTTTTGGAAACTCAGGGTGTGCCGGTTATTGGTTATCAAACCGATGAGTTACCGGCTTTTTATTCTCGTACCAGTGGGTTGCGGGTAAGTGCCCGGCTAGATACACCGCACTCTATTGCCGAGATGATCCGGGTACGGGATAGCCTGCATCTGGAGACGGGCATTTTGGTGACTGTGCCTGTTCCGGCTGACAGGGAATTGCCCCGAGAGTTGGCTGAAGCGGCTATTCTCCAGGCTACACGTGAAGCAGATGAAGAAGGTATTCAGGGTGCGGCCGCAACGCCATGGCTTTTACAACGAGTCGCTGAACTCACTGATGGTTATAGCCGTGAGGCCAATCAGGCCCTGTTGGCCAATAATGGATTGGTAGCGGCCCAAATCGCGGCCGCGTTGACCACATAAAGAACATACCCAAATTTTCGGCGTTTACACAAAGGTGGTCATGCATGACTCTATGGAAAAGAGGGTTTTGCACCGCTAAAACGCCCAAAGCACTAAAATTTTTCTGGTTTTCTTTTATTCTTGGCGGGTCCTTTTTTTGTGAGCTTATTCATTGTGTAACGCAGGATGATATGATTTGCCTGTTTACTCACGACAACGGACAATCTCAATTGTAGACTGGCTATGATCAAAAAGACTCTGTCTCACTTTTTCCGGCGATTAACGCTTCTATCCTGGAGCGGCCGTATTGTTATCCTCATCTTCCAGGCAGTTCTGGCATATGTTCTGGCCTCATGGCTGGAAATCCCCCTGTCTTATTGGCTTCCTCTTATACTTTTGGCCTCTACCTCTTTGTTTATTGTTGGTTTCATAGATAGTTCTCTGGCCCAAAGAACGCAGGGAAATATTTTCCATACCCTGGATCAGGAAGTTGGGTTGGAAATGGCCCGTCTACAAAAGTCCAAAAAACGGGCTGAATCTCTGCAAAATATGACGGCTACGTTACGCACCAGTCTGAATTATGAAAAAGTGGTCGCGGCCGCGCTGGATGTTTGCGGTTTGGCGTTTGAAGAAATGGGCATTCCTGCCCGTGCCCTCATTGGTGCGGTTTATCTTTACGATGAGGGCGAACTGAAACCCCTGGCTTCCCGTGGGTTTGTGGTTCGCGAAGTAGGTAAAACGGTATCGGCTGATGCCGGTGGTATTATCAAAGAATCATTGGAACAGGCCGAACCGGTGGCCATAGAGAGCGCCGCCCAAGACCCGGTACTGAAATATTACACAGCCTTTGCCAATTCCTATGCCGCTGTGAGTATCCCGTTGCGGGCCGGTTTCCAAAATTATGGGGCGATGGTGCTGGGGTGTGTCGAGAAAGGGATTACTTTTGATGAAGAACATCTCGAACTTTTTACCGCGGTAGCGGATCAGGCCGTCATTGCCTTGGAAAATGCTCGTTTCTACCAGGAACTGGAAGAAGAAAAACAACGTATTATTCAGGCCGATGAAGAAGCAAGAAAGGGGCTGGCTCGTGATCTCCATGATGGGCCTACTCAGACGGTTTCGGCTATTGTCATGCGCATCAATTTTATTCGCTCCTTGCTCATGCGGGATCCTAAACAGGCAGTTCAGGAATTGGAGAAGGTGGAGGAGCTGGCGAAAAGCGCCGTGCGGGATATTCGCGGTATGTTGTTTACCCTGCGGCCGCTGGTGCTGGAGACGCAAGGGTTAGCGGCCGCGATTGAAACCGTGGGCAACCGAATGCGTGAAAACGATGGTATCAATATTCATGTGGTGGGGGGCGAATATGGTGACGCCCTCAACGAACGGGCACAAGGGGTCGTCTTTTACATTATTGATGAAGCCCTGGGTAATGCCCGTAAACACGCTCAGGCCAAAAATATTGAAGTGCGGTTCTGGAAAGAAAAAGATCTATTTGCCGCACGTATTAAAGATGATGGCGTGGGGTTTGATGTGAGCGCGGTGAATAAGAATTATAGTTCACGGGGTAGTTTGGGTATGGTAAATATGCACGAACGAGCTTCCCTGGTTGATGGTTCTTTACGTGTGGATTCGGTGCAAGGTAAGGGCACAGCTATTACTTTGATAGTGCCTCTTAGTAAACATGGCCGTGGCCTTGAGAATGATTAGCGTGGCCCGGTTTTGTTCCCCTCATATTGACCAAAGGCGAATTATCTTCGCTGGTCACAGGTTTATGCCAGTTCGCTTGTGAATGCCTTTTATCGCCGCCTTTCTTTGCGCCAGATAACCATTTTACTCCTGGTGAGTGTAGGGGTTTTGCCCTTCTGGTTGCCTCTCTGGCCAAATTATTCCCATTTTCCTCAATACGATATTCGCACTTTTACGCCGACGGCCTGGAGCGGTTTGGTGTACGCTTTGTGGCTTCTGGTAACGATGGGGTTATGCTGGGTGGCGTACCAACGGGTGCGGCGCATGGCTGAGCCACCCCGCTGGTTGTGGGTTGTGGCGCTGGCGGTTGTGTTGGCCCTGTTGTTTCTCTGGGTTTACCCCGTAAATGCGACGGATGTGTACCGTTATTTCATTCGCGGCCGCGTGTCTTCCGTTTATCAGGCTAACCCCTTTGCGGTTGCGCCCGCCCAATTTCCTGAGGATCCCTACCTGCCCCTGGCTGGGGAATGGGCCAGCCACACCTCACCTTATGGGCCGGTATGGGAATTGCTTGCTGGTTTGATCACTCGCCTTTTCCCGCAGAAACTCCTTCTGGGATTGCTGGCTTTTAAAATGGTCGGGGCTTTGGCTTTTGTGGGCAGTGGGCTGTTGCTTTGGGGTATTTTGGATAAATTCCCACTCGGGGAACGGCTGGGACGCACCTTGCTTTGGTTGTGGAATCCTGCTTTACTGCTTATTTTTGTGGCCGATGGGCATAACGACGGCCTGATGTTGTTCTGGCTTCTGCTGGGTGTGTGGTTATGGCATCGCGGCCGCGTGACTCTGGCCTGGCTGGTTCTTCCCCTCGCACCCCTTACCAAATTGATCGGTTTATTGGCTTTGCCGTTTATCTTTCTGGGTATGTGGCACACTCTCAACCCTGCACGTCCTTTCGCCCTTTCTCCGGCACGCGGGCGGCTGTTTTTCCTTGCCCTGAGCAGTAGCCTGCTTCTGGGTTTTCTGGCCTTTCTTCCCTTTGGTTCGCCGCTAGATCTGGCAGTGCGATTGGTGCAGGAATCACGAGATGGTGCCGGATTTTCGCCCCTGGTGTTGCTCTATTTTGGGGAGCGCTTTCTTGGATTGTCTCCGTCATTATCAGGATTGGCCAATGCCGGTACAGGGGTGTTTGGGTTGTTGGGGGTGGGGTTACTGGTGGGGGCAGTACGCGGCCGCGTGGCCTATCGGGGTATCAGTGACATTTTTGCCGGGTACATGGCTCAGGCGCTCAGCTTCCGTATCTGGTATGCCGCCTGGTTTTTCCCCTGGACCCTGGCGGATGCAGAGGAAAGGCGTTTGCGCGTGGGGTTTGTTTTTCTATTGACGACCCAACTCTCTGTCCTCATCTACGGCCATCTCCGTATTTACCTGTTGGCGGGAGATATGGGTCTGGCGCATCTACTCGGTATCCCTTTCACGTTTCTGTTGCCCTTACTTCTTGCTGGAGCCGGTAGCGCACATATTCCACATTCAGATATGCCCCAAACTGAAAAATAAGGCCAGTGCTGTACGACCAGAAGAGAAAAGCCATCAACGCCGTTACTGAGCCATAGAGCAGGTTGGTTAACGTCAGGTAGCTGGTTAAGAACAGAACAAAAACTCGTTTGGCCAGTTCCCACAAAACGCCCCCCGCAATTGCCCCCGGAATGACGTCGCGCCAGCGCAATTTTCGGTGGGGAACATAAAGATAGAGCAGGCCAAAAAGAAATACATCCAACCCCACACTAAACAACATACTGGTAAAAGCTCGATAACGTTGCCACACTTCTGGGACAAAGCGGTTTAAGACGATGCTGGTGGCACTTTGGCTCAGAGAAGCAACCAGTAATAAAACCGTCAGTCCTAACGCTAACAGAATTGCCAGTCCCCGGTGACGCCAACCAGAGCGTTGCCCATCTACTGACCAGATTTCATCCAGGGTACGGGTGAGGCCCCAAAAAATATTGGAACTGCCCCAAAGAAAGGTGATAACCGCCAGACTGGTGATCGTGCTTCGGGCGGCCACGATTTGTACCAGGTTGTCGCCGAGCAGGGCGCGTATGCCGGGAGCAATAAATTCTAGTTGGGCCAGGATGTCACCTTCGATGGTGAGGGGGTCTAGCCACAAACTGGCAATAGCGACGGCCAGTAGGATGAGAGGAAAGAGGGAGAAGAGGGTGAAGTAGGCGATGGACGCGGCCGCGATATAAGATTTGGCCGAGAGGGTATGGTATAGTGCCCAAAAAAAGATCCCCAACCAGCCCCGGCTACGCCCATTGAGTCGGGTAATCTGTTCTTCACCCCATCGCCGTATCTCTAACATGCCGGGAAGTATAGCGCAAAATCAAATCTAGGGATTGCAGTTAGGGAGATTACCTGCTCGGGCTACCCGCGCATCCAGATGAGGGGAACCTGTTAGGGGCCGTTTTTCGTGGACGGAGGGCATCTTCTCAATAATGAGGGATGTTGGTTGAGCCTGTCGAAACCAACGGCCTTCGACAAGCTCAGGCCTCGTTTGCCCCAAAATATTGAGAAGATACGGCGGATGTCCGCGAAAAACGGCCCCAATTGATTTTTCCCCTTCCCAGGGGGATGAGTTCATTCCGATTGGATTCCCCCTTCCTACACCTGGGAAATGTTCGGGGAGAGGGATTCCGGTTATGGTTTCAACAAAAACGGAAGATAGATTGGCGTTGTTGTGGAATTGGTAACAACCTGGATGGAACTGGTAGCGGTGTTGTTGGCGATGTTCGGATCGCCCGCGGCCGCGTACACCCCAGCCGTCTGGTTTACCGTACCTGCCTGATTCGCCGTGACGACCAGAGTTACTGTGGCCGTAGCCCCATTGGCCAGCGTTCCTATATTACAGACCACATAACCATTATTCTGTTGGCAACTACCCTGCGATGCCGCGGCCGCGTTGTAACTCGTGCCACTGGGAACCTGAGTTGCCAACGTTACCCCGCCAGTAGAAATCGGCCCTTCGTTCGTAATCGTCAGGGTATAAGTCAGTGGTTCCCCCACATAGGCCGGATCGGTTATATCCGTTACCGCCAAACTTAGCTCCGTGATCTGGCTGGTGGACTCTCTGTTGACCGCATTTGCGGCCCCCGGAGTGAAGCGCACCGCCCGGCCTGCTTGCAGGTTGGCCGAATTGGCGTAGGAATACATCTGGCCCACCGAGCCGGTCCCGTTTTCAATGCCAGCCGTAGTAAAGTCAGGCCAACTGATGGTGTGATATTGGAAAGTGATTTCATCCGTGGCCAGGTTAAGAACAATTTCAAACGTTTCCGGGAAGCCGCTGGCCCAATGCTCTACCTCATGCCACTCAATCACGAAGAGATCCCCTGTCGCTAACGTGTAGATAGTCCCCTGCGTACCCAAAGCCGGATTTAAATCCTCACCAAAAGCCATTATGTCTGTGTTGGGACGCCCTTCAAAGGGCAGAACCATGTGGGCTGTCGTGTAAGTAGCCGTACCAAAGTAGACAAAGCCATTGGAGTTGATCTTCAGACTGGTGTACTCAGTGCCAAAGTAGGTAAATGGCTGGGGCAATGCAATGCTGGTACTGCTGGCATCGTCATCCAGGTTATAAGCTGTACCACTGGTGGCATCAATCCAGTTATAGAGTGGATACCCCCCCTGGTTGTCCATGACGAAGTAATTGATGTGGGGCACAAGCGGAATGTTCAATGTCTGGTTGCCAGCGATGGTGACGTCTTGGGTGCTGGTAGCAAAGCCGGGATGTTCGATGCGGATGGTATGGGGTCCCATCGGCAGGTTGAGCAGGTAGGAGCCATCGCTGTTGGCTAAAACAGGGGCAACCAGGTCTTCATCAACGACGGTCAATAGCGCTACTACGCCCATACCGGTGAGGCCATCGGTCACGAAGCCGCTCAGAGTGTGGCTCATCAATCCAGTCAGGGCAAAGTTCTGAGTAGTGGGGTTGCTCTGGGTAACAACTACATTGTTGACAGTCGCCGTTTGGTAGCCATAAGCGGTGGCTGTCATTGTCCAGGTTCCGGCTCCGGCAACCACTTCATATTGCCCATTGGCATTGGCGGTGGTGGTCAGAGTGTACCCCAGACGGCTGAAGGTGATGGTGGCATAGGGAACGGGGTTGCCGCTTGCTGTTACCCCGTACCGGTGATGGTTCCAGCTTGCCACACCATATCCGCGGCCGCTTTCACATCAATACGCCCCCAACCAAAAACATTATTCGGTACTTCACTGCCGGGCACGCCACCACAAGTCTGGTTACTGGTGCGGGGTACGGCTGTTTTGCGGAGCAGTTCTTCCATCTGCTCAATTTCCCCGCGCAGTTGCGGCTCCAGAGAAATGAGCAATGCAACCGACCCAGCCACGTGGGGGGCCGCCATAGAGGTTCCACTCAGTAAACCATAAGTACTGCCAGGCAGACTAGAGCGGATGTTGGAACCGGGAGCCGACACATTCGGGCCAATATCTCCGGTGAAGGGGTTGGGACCCCGTGAGGAGAAGCTGGAAATGTTGTCACTGCTATCGGTAGATCCCACATTAAAGGCGGAGGGGTTATCACCAGGGGAACCTAAGCGGCCGCAACCATCACTGGTACCCGCGCCATTATTACCCGCCGAGAAGCTGGGGAAAATGCCACTGGCGCGAATGCTGGCAATTACCTGCTCAAAAATTTGACTGCCACCCGGTCCACCCCAGGATTGGTTGACCACATCGGGGCGCAGACTGGGGTTGGGGTTATTGCCCGCCAGATCGGTGGGGGCAACGATGAATTGTTGGGCTTCTAACAGGTTTTCATTGCTGGGGCAACAACCAAAGGCGGCCATCCATTGGGCATCAGGGGCTACCCCAATTTCATTGGTGGCCCCATCATCACCTATTTCTGTGCCCATGACATGGGTGCCGTGACCGTTGCTGTCACTGGGGAAAGTGGTGGCAAACGTGGGATCATACCAGTTGTAGTTGTGATTAAATATACCGCCACCCAGGTTGCCCCGGTATTGGTTCACCAGTGCCGGGTGATTATATTGCACCCCAGTATCTACATTGGCGGCAACCGCTCCCACCCCGGTAACACCGTAAGTAGACCACACTTCGTTGGCCCGGATTTTGGTTATACCCCATTCGATGGTTTCGGGTGAATTAACTGAATCTTCCACGATGACGGTGGGCACTTCCAGTTTCATTTCTGGCAAAATGGAAGCGATTTCGGGTCTGGCGGCGATGGCCCACAAACCCGCTTCGTCGGTTTGTACCAGGATCAGGTTGACAATCCAGAAGGATTTTACCCGAGCCACATGACCTTCTTGTTGCAGGCTGTTGAGTTCTGCCAACACGTCAGCCTGGGTATTGGTTGCCAGATCGTGCAAGGTGTTGTACACCATCCAACCACGAGCATCCCAATCGTCTATTTGCGCGGCCGCGGTCAAATCCGCTTGCTCATTTAATAGGGCTAATACAGTGACAGTACCATCAGAGGAAGTTTCCAGGGTTTTCCAGACTTCCGCATCTATTTTTTGGGCATAAGCTGTGTTTCCAGGTGTACCATTTGGTACGCTATGAGAATACAACAAGGCTAACAGCAACAAAGTCCCCATAAAGGGTAATGTGAGAAATTTGCTAAATTTCACGAGAAGGCTCCTTTTTTAGGATGTGATTCCGTAGTTACATGAAGCAAAATGGGAAAACGGGTAACTGGGAATGACCGGAGTATATCAACAATGATAAATAGTTTCTATGTTGTCTGAGGGATACAGCAAATCTCAATTTGGCCTGAGTTTCTAAAAATGTAGAAGCCGCCCGACCGTAAAACGGGTCGGGCTATGGTGACGCAGGCCATTGGTCTGCGGTTTAGCCCGGTGGTTTTTATTGATCAAATGATTAATCGGGTAATGAGTTGATTTGCCCATCCCCCTAACGATTCCCGGAGGGAAGGGGGAAACCTAAACGACACGTTATCCAATTCCCTGCCCCGGGGGCGGGGTTAGGGAAATCCGAGTATGCAATCACCCCACGGCTTTTCCAAAGTTAATTGGATATGTCACTCATCGGAAACGCTCATCCCCCTAACGATTCCCGGAGGACAGGGGGAACCTATTGGTGTCGTTTTTTGCGGGCGTATGCCCGCAAAAAACGACACTTTATCCAATTCCCCGCCCCCGGGGGCGGGGTTAGGGGTGGGGGAAATCCGAGTATGCAATCACCCTAACCTCATTCCCTCTGGTGAAGAACTATGCTACCATACAGGTGAAGGTTATCAGTTGATACCAAGGGTGGCCCGGTCAGAGAGGGCCATAATAGGTAGCGTCTCGTGTTTACCTTTCTTCGTTTTTGGTCCAGATCGGGAATAACCGAAACAGAAACTCCCCCTTTTGCCCCCGAGCGATGGCGACCGGTAATTTGGGCGATCACCAATGTGTTTGAGAGTGGCCGGGCTGAAGGCAACGCGGCCGCGCTCCAGACTCAAGATGCCGGTATCCTCAGCTATGGCCCGCACCAGGCCACCCTCCTCGCCGGAACGCTGGAACAAGTTTTAACCCTCTATATTCAAACCAGTCATACTGCTATCAGTCAGGCGTTGACTCCCTGGTTGCCCCAAATACGAGCCAAAGACCCGGCTTTGCGCCAGGCGGTGGCCTTGCATCAACTGCTCATCACCGCGGCCGCGGACCCGGCGATGCAGGCCGCCCAGGATGTCGTTTTTGCCCGGTGGTATTACCAGCCAGCGATTGAGCAGGCCATCGCCCTGCATCTACGAACACCCCTGGCGCTAGCCTGTCTATATGATGCCGGTGTACAGGGGGGTCGCGACCACATTTTGGCCCGGTTAGGGTCACAAGTCCCCTTAGACGAGGCTCGCTGGATTGGACAGTTTTTAACGGAACGAGAGAAGTGGCTGGTTGAGGCGGCCAATTCTGCGGCCGCGAAAGGGTATACCCAACAAGCCCACCTTCTGCGTAACTCCCGATTTCGGGTTACGGAGTTACGCCGTTTAGCCCAAAAAGGGAATTGGTATCTACGCGGCCGCATTCGCCTGCGCGGACAACTCATTCAAGGTTTATAACCCTTGAGTTGAATAATTAATTGTTGAACAGTTGAATGGTTGAATGGTTAATGAAGCGGTAGACGCTTCCCTCGTTAATCATTCAACAATTCACAAATTCGCCGATTCATTATTTTCTTCCTCTCAACCGAAATGAAACACACCCTTTGATAAATCGTCCAGGCGATTTACCAAATCGCCCCACATTTTTAGAGGAGTTCCGATGACCACAATCACCGTATACAACAAAATAGGTTTCCATACCGGTCCAGCGGGAAATCGTAACGGCATCAACAAGGGTGGTTTTATGGAGCGCCTGGATCAGGCGCGGATACCCTTCGTCATCAAATCAGTAGATGATTATGGGCCGTGTTTTGAAGCGGCCGAATATGTGATGAGGAGCGGTGTTCCGCATGTCATTGTTTTTCGTATGACTGCGGCCGGGCAAAACGATGGATTTATGTACGATGTTCCCCTCTACAATGAGTACCCCGATGATCCTCACACTGCGGCCGCTTTGCATTGGCAACACACCCTCAATACCTTGCCCCCAGAGTTCAATAAACAACACGTCTGGTTAGAACTCATCAACGAAGTAGACCGAAAACGTTCCGATTGGCTCGGCTATTTTGCCGTTGATTGCGCTAACTTTGCCCTTCGTGATGGTTACAAAATCGCCCTCTTTGGCTGGTCAAGTGGCGAACCAGAACCAGAGGATTGGGCTTTGCCAGGCATGTTGGCTTACCTGCGCCTATGCGCCCAATATCCCGAACAAATTAGTATTTCGCTCCACGAATACAGCTATGTCAAAGAGGATATTCGTGATGGCTTTCCCTATAAATTAGGTCGGTTTAAACAGCTTTTTGCCGTTTGTGATCAACATGGTCTGCGCCGCCCCACGGTTCATATCACCGAATGGGGGTGGGAATACGATCACGTACCTGCCCCAGATCAGGCGATGAAGGATATTCGTTGGGCCAACGAGTTATACGCCCCTTACCCAGAAGTGAAGGGAGCCGCTATCTGGTACCTGGGTGATTGGGTAGGCAGAATTTATGACCAGGCCCAGCGCCTGATTGTCCCTGTAACCGAAATGGCTCTGCATGAAACCTATACAGTTACCCGGGACGAACCGGCCCAACCTGGAGTCAGCAGTTCTACACCCCCGATGCCAGAAATACCGTCGCCACCAGCCCCCCCACCCCACGCTCGCGAATGACCGCGCTGACCGCCGCAAGATCCTGCGGCCATTTCTTACGCGAAATGGTTTTGTGCGGGGATGCCACCTGCCAGCCGGGGTCGGCAATCGCCAAGCCGATGGTTGTCGTACCCACGTCAAAACCCAGCAATGGCTTGGATTTAGCCGAACTCTGGGCAAAGGCAGGCAGGTCAAGCACAGGCATGGCGCAAGAATGGATTGTCAGGGTTGCTGGGTCTGGGCATAATCGCCCTACCTTAACC
>JAGNBF010000185.1 GCA_018004935.1 Chloroflexota bacterium
GGTAATGGAATCCCCCCACCCCTAACCCCGCCCCCAGGGGCGGGGAACTTTTCTATGGGGCATTTTTCGGGGCGAATGCCCCGAAAAATGCCCCATGGGAATTCCCCCCTTCCCTCGGGAATCGGCAGGGGGGATGGGGTCAGTGAAGGCGTTACCCGATTAAAAATTTAATGAACAAAGGGGCGGGGAACATTTAACTTACCTCTTCACTCCCCAATCAGTATAAGGCGACTGTGTTTTGCAACGCCAATTCAGCCAATTCCACATTGCCACTCAAGCTGGCTTTCGCCCGCGCTTCGGCATAGGAATAACGCCCGGAAGCGTAAATATTGAAGTCGAGCGCGTCCATGTGGATGGTGGCTTGGGTTGCGGCCGCGCCAACCTTCCACACTCCCCCAGCCACACCGGAAAGATCAAACACCACAGCCTGCCCTTTCAATTTCTTGGACACCGTTTTCGCCACATCCCGCATTACCAGCGCCCCAATCCGGCCATCATGCCCGGTTGTCTGTTCAAATGTGCGCCCTGTGGCCCGGCAAATATCCAGCCGGTGCATCCAGGTATCACGACTATGAATGACCCACATCAAATGGCGCATGGACAGCAACCCCAGCGGATGAGGGATATGAACCAGCTTGAACAGGCGGAACTGATGTGCCCATTTCTGGCTGGCAATCGGGCCAACCTGGCGTAACTCATTGATTAGCTCCACTGGCAATTTCCCTTTTCTCTCCGCCAGTTGGAATTCGTTTACGGCATCTTCAGGCAGTTGACCGGCCTTGGGCTTCCGGGCATACTGACGAAATAGCTCTTTATAACCTGTACCACTCGCATACCCCCCAGCCTGGTGTGCCAACATATCCCGTACTGTCCATTCCGTACAGGCTGTCGGTTTGGCCCAATCATCAGGATTGAGCGTCTCCACCAGAGCTAGAAAACGCTCTAACTCAGTACGGAGCAGGGTAAACGCTTCGTCGGCAGTGGCATAGGGAATTTGCGTGGCGTCAAGAATAACTTCTGGCGAATGAATAGCGAGCATTTTTCTCTCCTTTAACAAATTACGGGCTAGATTTTGACCAGGCTTTCTCCAGTATGGACAGGGCGGCCGGAATCAAGGCACCAAAACGCCCCTGACCCAGGGGTAAATGGGGTTCATTCGCCATGTGCAGAGCTGTCAGCCCGTGCATCATGGCGATCAATAGATCACGCACCTGGTTTGGTGCGAGCGGGGTATCAATTACTTCGAGCAGGCGGGTAATACGGTCATAACCACTGTTAAGCAACCCAAAACTGACCTGAAGGCTCTCCTCAGAGGGGATAAAGCCGGGCACAGGTCGCTCAAAACATAGCTGATAAAGTTCTGGGTTTTGCAAGGCAAAGGTCATATACGCTTCAAAGCTCAGACGAAGCTCTTCCTGCCAGGTTTGTGCCCCTTCGGTCATTTTTTGCTGGTGTTCGGCATAAAGCTGGAACCCGTGCCTGAATAACGTGTCATAGATATCTACTTTGCTGGAAAAGTAGTTGTATAAGGATGGCGCACGCATATCCAGCCGCCGGGCCAGTTCTTGCATGGAGAGGGCGGCTACACCTTGTTCACGCATGATGACGCGAGCTGTGTCCAGAATGGTTGTCACCATTGCCTCGCGGTTGCGTTGACGGCGGGGTGATAGGGTGTGCGGGGTGGTCTTTGTCATAAGTAATTGTTCGTAAATAGGATAGGTGGCACGGTCAGGAGACCGACCATAGCAAAATGAGGGGTCTTTGGGATTTCGTGGGGTACGGGCAACCCTTGTGGTTGCCCCACACTGGGCAGGCACAAGGCCCGCCCGTACATATAGTGTCAACCCCCTGAATTCCCAAAGAGCCAGGTTATTCTTAGTGAACATCTAAAAATAACTTCCCGATTTAGACCTGACAGGTTTCCGAAAACCTGTCAGGTCTGTGCGGAACTTATTTTTGGACGATTACTTAGTCAGTTACTAAATATCAAAAAACTAATGCTATTAGTTTGATCTAATTATATTAGTTTTACGATTGATGTCAACACGGTGACGGCAAAATGGGTCGCGACTTTTTTATCGTTATTCTAACTCGCCCACTTTTCTTAATCTCGCTAAAATCCCCTCTGTGATGCACGACCCACTCATAGGACGACAATTAGCAAATTATCGCCTGGACCGAGAAATCGGCCGGGGGGGAATGGCTGTCGTTTATGCGGGTTGGGACCTGAAGCTTGATCGCCCGGTCGCTGTCAAGGTAATCAATACCCTTTATCAGGATACGCCGGGTTATGCTCAGCGTTTTGTGCAGGAAGCCCGTGCCGTCGCCCGCTGGCGGCATGAAAACATCATCCACATTTATTACTCTGACGATGAATCTGGCCTTTATTACTTTGTCATGGAGTATATTGAGGGAGTGGATTTGCGGCGCCGGTTGGCTGAGTACGCGGCCGCGTACCAACTCATCCCCCAAAATGAAGTTATTCGTATTGGCCGGGCCATAGCCAATGCCCTGGATTTTGCCCATGGCCGAGGCATCGTTCACCGTGATGTCAAACCAGCCAATGTGATGTTAGGGCATGATGGCCGTGTCGTCCTCATGGATTTTGGCCTGGCCCTGCATGTGGATCGGGGTTCTTTTGGCGAAATTCTGGGTTCTCCAGCCTACATTTCCCCGGAACAGGCGCGTAGCTCGGCTTTGGCTGTGCCCGCCTCTGATCTATATGGGCTGGCCGTAATCTTGTATGAGATGCTAACCGGCACGCTCCCCTTTGATGACCCCTCACCGGCCACATTGGCGGTGCAACACATGACCCAGCCGTTGCCGTCGCCGCGTCTGCGCAACCCCCTTCTCAATGAAATGACGGAAGCCGTTCTCGTCAAGGCCCTGGCGAAAGAATCCACCGAACGTTACCCGAATGGGAAAGCCCTCATGGATACCCTCGCGGCCGCGTTGCAGGCAACCCCTGGCCGTGACGAATTAATCGGGCAACAGCTAGACGAATATCGTATTGTGGATTACTTGGGGCGTGGGGGAATGGCCCGTGTATACCGGGGCATAGATATTACCCTGGGGCGGCCGGTGGCTATCAAATTGATTGATACCCCTTATCACACGGATGATGATTATCAGGCCCGCTTCAAACAAGAAGCCCGCGCTGTCGCGCAACTAGAGCACCCCAACATCGTGCGGCTTTACCGTTATCGCGAAACGGAAGGGTTGCTTTACATGGCCATCCAATTTATCGAAGGGGAGACGCTGGCCAATTTCCTCAACCGGAATAAACCCCTTTCTCTGGAGCGTGCCGTACCTCTGGTGCGGGATATCTGTTCAGCCTTAGATTATGCTCATGGTAAAGGTGTTATTCATCGGGACATTAAACCAGCCAATGTGATGGTAGATGCCGAGGGACGCGCCATTGTGATGGATTTTGGCCTGGCTTTGCTTATTGATTTGGGTTCACGCGGGGAGATTTTTGGTTCACCCGACTATATCTCACCAGAGCAAGCCATCTCCTCGGCCCAGGTTGTTCCCCAGAGTGATCTGTATGCGGTGGGTGTGATTCTTTATGAGATGTTGACCGGAGAATTGCCCTTTATCGCCAGCGACCCCCTTGATGTGGCGATGATGCATCTAAGCGAACCGCCTCGTCTGCCCCGCCTGGTCAATCCCGCGCTCAGTCCAGCGACGGAAGTAATTTTGCTTAAAGCACTGGCTAAAGAGACTCACCAACGCTACCAGAAAGGGGCAGATCTGGTTCAGGCCTTGACGCAAACGTTACAAGAAAGCGCGGCCGCGCCAGTGATTTCCCCCACCCCAGGGCCAGATGAGCCGATCCCGGTGACTTCGCAACCCATCGAACCGTATTTACTCTCCGCTGACCCGCCCGAGCATTTTCCAAATGAGGCCTTTCCCCCGGTAGAACGCCCTCTGCCACCCCTACCACCCGGCGTGATCATACAATCGCCCCCTGTTGTGGCTGAAGTCAAAACCGAGACGATGAAGCCCCCCCCGGCCATCGAAAATCGGCAACCAGTGCCGCCCCCCCGTCCCCGCCGCCGTGGCCGACGGTTCTGGCTTTATTTATTCTCAACGATTTTGATCGCGGCCGCGATTCTTGTCGCTTCGGCCTATTTGTGGCCCGAAAATGGTTTAACCCCCACGCCAATAGCCGTGAACCCTACCGCCACACCGACTACCAATCCCACGAGCCACCCCACCAATACGCCTCTGCCTACGCCAGAAATCACCTTCACCCTTGAGATAGTGCACACAGCTACTGTTGTGCCCTCACCCCTGGTAGCCACCCCCATTCCCCCGACATCTACAACGACACCAACCCCTTCGGCCACCCCGCCCCCCACACCCAGCCGGACGCCGACGCCGACACCTATTGTCATCTTAACCCGGCAAGAGGATGGCATGCCGATGGTGTTAGTACCCGGTGGATCATTTGTGATGGGGGCCAGCGCCACGGATGTAGAAGCGGACCCTGATGAGCAACCCACCCATGAGGTGATTTTAGATAGCTTTTATCTGGATCAGTATGAGATCAATGTAGCCCAGTATGCCGCTTTCCTCAATGCCAATGATGGGTATGTACAGGCCTGTGCCGGTTTTACCTGCGCCTGGACGTTATTTGAGAGCAGTTTTACCTATTTGATGCAGAACGCCGATGGCAGTTTTGTCGCACAGACGGGTTTTGCCGATTACCCGGTCAATTATGTGAGTTGGTATGGCGCGGCCGCGTACTGTGACTGGGTTTTGGCTCGCCTGCCTACTGAGGCCGAATGGGAATATACCGCCCGTGGGTTAGAGGGGTATCGTTACCCATGGGGCAATGAGCAACCCTCTAATACCCTGGCTCTCTTTGGCCGTACCGATTTTCAAGCCATCCAGCCGGTTACCAGCTACCCCGATGGGGTCACGCCCTTACATGTGTATGGTCTGGCCGGGAGCATGTGGGAATGGACATCTGATTGGTATGATGCGGCCTATTACACCACCAGCCCTACCCTTAACCCGACCGGCTCGGCAACCGTTACAACGGCTGGCCGGGTTTTGCGCGGAGGGGGGTGGCGTGATGAGCCTTTGGCGTTACGCGCCACCAATCGTCAGGCCATGCGCCCCGCTACCTTTGAACGGGATATAGGGTTCCGTTGCGGCCGCAGTGTGGGCGAATAAGGGTTCGTTCACCAATAACTTAGGGCTTACGGGGTTGCTCGAGCCAGTCTCCTGACCGCGCCACCCAACTTAATTTTGAGTGAACCCTTAGTCGTTATCGGCAAACTCATAATAGATACCCCATGGTGCAAAAGACAAAAGGAATCATTTCCCCCACAAATCGTACCTTCACTGTTGTGTTTGTTATTCTTATCCTCGCGGCCGCGGGCTACTTACGGCTCCACAATCTACACACAAGCCCCATTCAGAATGACCAATCCATCTTGCTGAGCATTGCCATGCGTTGGGTTAATGGCGGGATGATACCCCTGGCCGCCAACAAGTCCTCCGCTGGCATTATGAACCCTCCCCTTATTGTTTATTTGTTGAGTTTGCCCCTCTTTATTCAGCCTACTTTAATGGCAGTGCATGTTTTTCTGGCTCTATTGGGTGTGGGCGCAGTTGCTCTTTTGCTCAGTGCCCATCGTCTCTTTGGGTGGCGCGTGGTTTTGCTGGCAGGTCTGCTATTTGCCGTAAACCCTTGGGCAGTCCATTACAGTCGCTTTATCTGGAACCCTAATCCGACCCCATTTTTTTCCACCCTGCTATTACTTAGCTTGATCGTATACATAGCAGGTAAGCCAGAAACATCATCAGCGACAAAACCAACCACCTATTTGTGGGTTGTTCAGCCTATTGCCTTTTCGCTTATGGTAGCAGTGGTGGCCCTGGCGGCCATTACTCAGGTGCACTTAAGTGGATTAGTGTTAATCCCCACCGTGTCGTTGATTGCCATCGTATTTTGGCGGCGGTGGCTGTTTTCTCCCCAAGCCTGGGCCGGGCTGGTAGCAGGGGGATTGTTAGCCCTGGCCTTATACGCTCCCTTTCTTGAGTATGAACGAGCCGTCGGTTTTACGGACTTACAGGCCACCCTTACGGCCCTGACCGGCGGTAACAGTCCGAATGGGGATGTGGGTGAACCGGAAACAAACGCGGCCGCGCTACTGCTGGCACAAGATCTAGCCACCGGTGACAACATTTCTGATATAACCACAATAACCAATAGTCCGGTTTTGTCAGGGCTTAATCTAATTTCCAGCCTGCTCTTTTTTGCCAGCCTCATTTACACAATCCTCACCCCATTTCTATGGCGCTGGCGTCATCCCCAACAACCTCTACCCCCACGGCAACGCATCCTGGTAATTATTGCCCTCTGGCTGACCGTGCCCATTTTGCTTTATCTGCGCCACACCATCTACCTGCAAAATTACTATTTCCTTTACCTGTTCCCCGCTCCCTTCCTGGCGGCGGGTCTGTTTTTAGATGATGTCATAAACCGGCTCTCCCCCCGCATCCCTGTCATTCTACTCATCCTGGCCCCGATACTGGCTCTGGCACTCGGGCAATTCTACGTCACCTTCCGGCACCTGATGCTGATTGACAGTGGCGTGATTACACAAGAACGGCAGGCCGATTACATCTCAACAGCCATAGAGATGGGCGAAAAAATACTGGCCGATAATCCAGGCTGTGATCTCATTGTACTGGCGGAAGGAGGTACACTAGAAAGTGCTTCGCTCGCTTTATTGGAAGATTTTCTTTACCCCACACCGGTACGTTTTGTTGATGCCAATCGCGGTTACATCATTCCCGCCGATTGTGGGGTTTATCTCACCGTAAACGACAACAATGTGGCTATGGATTGGCTTGTTGACCAGGGGAGATTACGGTCAGAAATGGTGGTGGCTGGCCCGGAAACGTGGCGGTTTTATGAGGTATCGGGTGAGGAAAGCGGGGCTGAAGGGAGCAAAGCTGATTGGCAAAATGGCTTGTCCCTGTTATCAGCCGAATGGGGCAGTAGTGTCCCTGGTACTCCCTTGACGGTCCGTTATGAATGGCTGGTGGGTGCGTCACCCGAAAGGGCGCATTACCATTTTTTCAACCATTTTGTAGATGGAGAAGGGAATATTGTCGCCCAGGAAGATGCGCCAGCCATTGAAAGCCTCTATTGGCGGCCAGGGGATCGGTTGATCACTTTTTTTTCCTTATCTCTGCCTGTAGAATTGGCCCGTGGCGATTATGAACTTTATGTAGGTCAGTATACCTGGCCCGATCTGATACGTGTGGAGCTTGTGAATCAAACGGATAGCCGGTATCACGTAGGAACGGTAACGGTGCGGTAAAATGCGGAGATAACTACCCGTTGCCTGAGCTTGTCGAAGGCAAACGGGTTTCGACAAGCTCAGCCCTCGAGAGGGTTAGTAGACTGACAACGGGCACAATCTAATGTTATTTGTGGCTCTTTGGGAATTCAGGGGGTTGACACAATATGTACGGGCTGGCCTTGTGCCTGCCCAGTGTGGGGCAACCACAAGGGTTGCCAGTACCCCACGAAATCCCGAAGACCCTTATTTGTATCTATACAGTCCCTCACCCTAACCCTCTCCCCTTGTTCATTAAATTTTTAATCGGGTAACGCCTTCATTGACCCCATCCCCCTGCCGATTCCCGAGGGAAGGGGGGAATTCCCATGGGGCATTTTTCGGGGCATCCGCCCCGAAAAATGCCCCTTAGAAAAGTTCCCCGCCCCTGGGGGCGGGGTGAGGGGTGGGAAGATTCCATTACCTGATTAATTTTTTAAACAACAAAGGGAGAGGGAACTAACTCCCCTCTCCCGCTTCGGGAAAGGGGTCGGGAGTGAGGGTTAGCGGTTTCACCTTCTCATTCCACGCTCGACGTCGTGTAGGACGCAGGGCGTCCCAGAGGGAATTCCCACGCCGAGCGTGGGAATAAGTTGTGACACCTGATTAGTTACTGTTATTTTATGACCGTGGTAACTGGAGTTTAGAGCGAGAGGAGAGAGCGAGAGGAAATTACTCTGGAAAATCCTCTAGCTCTGGCTCTGAACTCTAAACTCAAGTGGTAAACATCGTTATCATAAAACGGTTATGCCAGCGTCAACAACGGGATACCCGGTTGTACGGCTTCTCCTGTAAGGCAATGGATGGCGGTCACGGTGCCTTCATGCGGAGCCTGAATGGGAATGACCATCTTCATAGATTCCAACAAGATAAGTTTGTCACCCCCTTTTACTGTGTCTCCTACCTGGACCAAAATTTGGGACACAATCGCTGGAATAGTTGCCGCGAGGGATCCGGCATCGCCACTATCGGTGTTTTCTCCTTGCTCACGGAGCCGCTCATAGGTGAAAGTATGGCCGTTGAACCATAATTGCCGGGTTTGGCCGGTGGCATGAAGCGCGAAATGAAGTTGCGGCCGCGAACCATCTGCCTGCTCCACCTCCATCACCAGATACGCTCCATCCTGATGTAATAGACGGAGTGGTGTTACCTGCCCAGCCTGCGTCACCCACACCTGCTCCCCCTGCCGTGTCACTTCCAACTCTTGTTCTTGTCCGTCTAGTTTAATTTTGAATTTCATAACATAAACCGATAGTAATGGTAAGCGTTCAGTCCCACTGGTGGGAAAGCCTTCCGAAGGTTTCGAGAAAGGTGTTGACCAGCGGAACAAACCTTCGGAAGGCTGAACGCTTACTTTTCCAGGGGTCGCCTTTAA
>JAGNBF010000186.1:0-3384 GCA_018004935.1 Chloroflexota bacterium
GGCTGGTTCTTTTCCCCTTCGCTAGATGGTTTGGTTTTACCTTTTTCCAACCAGGCGTCCACCTTGCCTTCCTGCCACACTTCGGCGGCAATTGCTTCCGCCCAATATGCCGGGTTAGCATAACCCCCCTCATCCATAAAGACCTGGTATTGGCTGTACGTCACCGGGTACTGGGCCAGCCAGTAATCATAGCTCAGGCAGGTTTGCCGGTGTATGGGTGCGACTTTATCTTTAACATTCCCCATCCAGAAATCCCCCCCGGGAATCAGGCAAAACGGCATGACATCTACGTCCATCACCTCACGCCGGGGATCACCCACATGGGCCAGCACCGCTCCCGCCTGGGCACGGCGACGGGGTTTTACCCGGTCTACCGCCTGCATTGTGGACAGAAGTTGCTCAATCACCTGGCTCTTCCCCGCCGGGGTTACGCCCCCATCCCCTACGTCTGCCACCGCTTCCCCGGCCAGGATCACCGCCTCACCCGGTTCACCGGGGGCCAGGGCCATTAACTCCGTCAGCACTGAAGTCGCCGCTTCATCTCGTTGCTGGATCAACCCCAGGTAACCAATCGTCAGCAATGTCACTTCATGCCAGTTATCATCCCCCACATGCTTCGCCAACGCCTCAACCACCGGGGTCATCTCCTGTTGCCCTTTTTGCCCTAACGCCACCGCCGCCAGGTACTCCTGGAAGGTCAGATGGATAAACCCATACATCCCTGCCCCCCGCTCTAACAACAGTCCGGCGTGTTCACGGGCATCACTCAGCAGTTGTCGCGCCATACCTGCCGAATCACTAAACCCTCTCTGCTCATACAACCGCTCCAGTTCCCGCCGCAACGCTTCCCGTTTCACCAGCCCCACGCCAGGACTGGTTTCGTGCATCCACAACGCCAGCGGAGCCAGCGTCCGCACCGTTTCCACCACATCCAGCTCCCGGTCACTGGGTCGCCCCAACCCTCGGGCCAGGTTCCACTGTTTGAGCAGGGTCTCCACATATTTCTGGTACAGCTCCACTCGTCGCTCCGGCAACAAGATGCCTTGCCGTTTCATCAGGGCCAGAATCGTCAGCAACAGTGGATTAGCCGCCAGCCGCCGCACCCCGGCATTGTGGCGGATGGAGCGTAGAAGCTCCTCTTGCTCCTGTTGCGCCGCCTGCACCGCTACCGGGTTGGCCTCTCCCTGAGCCTGCCGTTCGATGGCCTGTGTCCATTTACCCACAAACTGCTCGATCTCCTCATCTTCAAAATCCACCAGGGTGCATTCAGCCAGGCCATCCGTAGACGGGCGCACCTCTTTGTATCCCACGATGCGGCTGGTGAGCAGGAATTTGTTCCCCCGCGCACTCTGGAAGGTGAAAAACTGCTCCAACCGGCTCATCACCACCTGGCGGCGGCTGGCCTCTTTAACTTCATCCAGCCCATCGAGCATGAGCAAAGCCCCGCCTCGCGCCAGAGCTTCATCCAACATGGGGCCAAGCGGCAGTTCCACCCCCAACTGCTCATAATAGTCGGCCATGAAGCGGTGCAGGGGCACATCGCGCCGGGCCAGGGCTTCCGCATACGCCGACAGGGGCAACAAAACGGGCAGGCGTGGACCCACTCCTAGTTCATCCCCTTCACCCGCCGCCAGGCGTAAGGCCAAATATTTGAGGAAGGTCGTTTTGCCCGCCCCCGGATCCCCCAGGATGATGAGCCCGGCATGGCGTTGCAACAGTTCCACCAACGGTTGTGGCTGGCTAAACCGGTTGCCCGCCGCCACCATCTCCTCTGCGCTGAGGGTGCGCCCGGCCAGGCGCAATTGGTGGCCCCATGTTTCTCCTTCCGGCATTTCGATACGGGCCTTCAAGGGCACATACATCTCCATGAGGGGTAGACGCAGAGGAACCCGGTCGGAAACCCCCATACCTTTGAACGCCAGGTAACGGTATTGGCGCACCAGATAAGCCAGGTATTGGCTGGTGGCCTGCTGTAAATCGGGGGGGTGGCCCCGAAACTGACGCCAGAAATCGGCGGCCACCTGGTCAGCGATGATAATGATGTTGCCATCACCCGTCGTCAAAATCCCCTGGTTATCGCGCAGATGAGCCGCTCGTTGGGCTAAGGCGATATTGTTATCCCCCTGCACCACAATACCATCCCCCTCCAGGCTGGCAACAAGGGCCGCTTCCCGTTGTCGCTTGGGCTGGAGCATCTGCTCAATTTCCTCTGGCGTTGAGAGGTCGGCCAGCCGGGCCTGAATGGCGGCCATCTGTTGCCGCAGTTGGGTGAGTTCGTGGATACGTTCTTCGCTCATGGGGTGGCCTTAAAAATCTGACAAACGGGCGTAATCCGGTATTTTATTCGCCTTGTCGCCCTCTCGCCTTGTCGCCGCGTCGGGTGTAATCCGGATCGGGTGGGGCACGGTGCGCCGGGTTAAGATGGCTTTACGTAAGCCAATGGTGTTAGCAAAACGGACATGGTTCACCCAACCCTGCACGGCCGCGCTCAGTTGCGCTAATGATAGGTCTCCCAGGGCATAAGCGTCAACCATTTGCTGGAACTTTCACTACGACGCGGAGCGTCGTGTTGGTGCATTCCACGCCGAGCGTGGAACGAGGGCAAAATGGCCGGATAAAATAGTGAAGAATGGCCGTTTTATTGGCTGGCAAGTGACAGTTGACAGGGGGAGAGACAACCCGAGATCGCAAAGAAAGGAGAATTGATAACCTACCAAAAGTGGCGCGGTCAGGAGACCGGCCACAGCCCGTAACTCCTATGATCAGGCCAAAAAAAATTTGCGGCGGGCTTCGCCCGCACAGAGAAGAGGACAGAGGCCCAGAGACCCCAGAGTGCCAGAGGGGTCAGAGGCCAGAGGGTGAGGAAAACGGGGACAGAACAAAGCGAACACCGAGGAACCAGTCGGCGCTCGGGACGGACCACCCGAAGCGCGCGCCCACACGCGAATAGTCGCTTTTTCTGGCCCAGGAACCGCCACGAATTTGAGTCCCGTCGTAGCGGCCGCGTTGCAACTTTTCCCGTCCATCTGTCGGTGTGTATGGGTAGGGTTTATCCAGGCTTCGTGTCCATTCCCGAACATTCCCCAACATCTCTTCACAACCATAAACCGAAACGGCTGAAGCAAAACAGCCAACACTGTTGGTTTGCCCGATTTCGCCCGTGGCGTCATTCACGCGTTTAGGGTCATATTCATCACCTACCCAGGTATAGAGCCGTTGCGGGGCTGGATTGGGTTGAAGGTTTGAGGGATGAGGTTTGAGGGTTGAGGAAAACAATTCCAGACCAGCCGCTAAAGAATGAAGGATAGGTTGTGTCGGGACATCGAGGCCACCCCGCGCCCCCTTTTCCCATTCCGCTTCGCTGGGGAGCGTCACCTGCCAGTT
>JAGNBF010000186.1:3484-8737 GCA_018004935.1 Chloroflexota bacterium
CCCAACTCTTCCACCAACTGCCAGGCGGAAGCGGCCAACCCCCGGGCCGCCTTAGCCCCGGCCAACAAAACCACTTCCCGCCAGCGGCCCGGATCGGTGCGAGCCAGGGCGGCAATCTCCGCCGGAGCGTGGGTATCGGTCAGGTGGCAGGCGGCCAGATATTCCTGGAAGGTACGATGGGGGAAGGTGTAAACACCCACCCCACGCGGCAGGAGCAGACCGGCCCGCTGGCTCAGGTAGGTGATCAACTCTTTGGCCGGTAAGGTTTTGTCGGCACTCAAGGCCAACAACCCCAACACCAGATCATTTTCGGTGATGTCGGCCGTGCCTTGCAGGTCGGTCTGGGTGGTATGAACCCGGTAGGCCAGTTCGTTGAGCAACCGGCGCACCTGATCCCGGTCTATCTTCAGCCATTGTTCCAGGCTAGGTTGGATCACCTTGATCTCACTACCCGCCCCACGCACGATGCGCTGTTGCTCCCACAGGTCCAGGAGCAAATCTACGGCGTCGGCATACAGCTCTTCCCGCTTTTCTGGCAGGCTACCCCCGCGCCAGGCGTGCAGGCTGGCCATGAGGGTCAGAAGCAAGGGACGTTCGGCCAGTTCGTAGAGGCGGCGGTTGCCCAGGATAGCCTGGCGCAACAGATTACCTCGCCCCTGGGCATCGTCACTGTTCAGGTTGCGCCGCCGGGCAATATCCCGGTACCAACTATCAATAAAGGCCGTGATTTGTCCCCGGCTGAACGGGGCCAGAACCGTTTCCTGAAAAGTGGGCAGTCGCCAGGCTTGTTTCTGGTAGGCATAAGTGCGGCTGGTGACGAGAATACGGCACAGGGGAAAGGCGTCGGCCACGGCTTCGATGATCTGTTTGATGTGCAAACGGTGTTCATCCGCCGAGGGCACTTCATCCAACCCATCAAAGAGGAGCAAACCCCCTTTTTCGCGCAACTCCTTTCTGATTAGAGCCGGACAATCGTCTAGCGACGCTTTTTGTAACTCCTGACAGACAAACCGCCACCACAGTTCCGCCGTAGCGGCCTGTCCCGATGGGGGCAAACCGGCCGCGGCCAGGTCACGCAAGATGACTCGCACCGGCAGAAGTGCCCCATGATGCCAGGGTTGCGGTTTGGGTTTGTCTTCTTTGTCTGAAGGTGGTTGTGGTCGGTTCTCATCCTCATCCGGGGGCAGTGGCGTGGTCAGACGGGCCAGGTTGAGATGTTCGTGCCCCAACGCTTCTCCGGCCAGACAGCCAGCCACAAAGTTGACAAAGGTGCTCTTGCCACTGCCAGGATCACCCAACAAAACCAACTGCCGGTGCTGGTTCAATTGCGCCAAAGCCGACAGGCGGCGCGGTTCGCGCTCCTGGGGCTGACGACCCATCATCTCCCGCTCCCGGCTCTCGGTCAGCAGGGCGGTATAAACAGCACTGAGTTCCAGCCGTTCATTGTCGGTGTTGGTCGCCTTGGGGTCTACCCCGGCCAGGGAAAGCTGGTTGCTCGTGGTAAGGATGTAGCGCAGATACGCCTGGCGCAACGTGACGGGATCTGTTTGCGTCGGGTCGTTGATCGTCTGGTGAATGTCTATTTTGTCACCGGTGTGAATGTCCCCGTTGACATCCCCCTCAACCAGAACCCCCCGACTTTGCACCACCTTGTTATGACTCCCCTGAATGAGCACCCCGTCCCCAATCAGCACCGCCTCAAAACGGGGCAAATTACCCAGACGAGCTAATTCTTCGCGCAAGGTGCGGGTGAACGCGGCCTGCGCTCCAGCGATCAGGTTTTTTTGCGCTTCAGGAATGGCATCCAGGTTGGTCAGCATGGTGTCAATGGCGGTGCGTAAAGTGCTGTCCTGGCTCACATTTTCTTCCAGCCAGGTAATCACATCGGCCGGGTCGGGGCTGTGCCCTTTCGTAGCCTGATCCCACCAGGTTTGCAGGCGGTTGGCGATGAGGTTGCCGCCGATGCTTCCGGCCACACTGCCCAGGGCCAGGTAAGCCGTGTAGGGAAAGGGTTGACCCGTTTGCCCGGCGATGATGACGTGTTCGGCGAGGGGCCAGAGGGTCAGGCCGGAAAGGGTGGCGTAGGTGGCGATGGCGGCGTCGCTTTGGCGGCGATTGAGCCAGGGTTGTAGTTGTTGCCAGAAGGTTTGGGCGCGGGTTTTCCAGGTCTGGGGATCGAAGGACATGGTGGGTGCTCCGGTTGGGTTGAAGGGAATGATAGCAGAAAGGGGGATGGAGGGGGAGAGACTAGAGACTGAAGGCTAGAGACTTGGAGATTGGGTAGTACCGCCAGATGTGGGTGGGGTCTCTGTATGTACATCTGCGACGAAAGGCACACTTTATGTTAAGTTTAATGGACGTATCTTGTTCGTCCCGTTTGGCCTATTTTTTGCACCCCCCATGTACATTAAACTTAACATAACCCACTTTTGCCTGCGGCCATATATGGCGGTCATGGTTGACTAACTCATCCCGTCTGACGATTAGAGCAAGAGCTGAATGGCCGCGGCCGCGAACCAAGTGTTGTCTTATTCATTGGAGGTAACGCGGCCGCACCCCCTACACCAATGCCATGATGCTACGAGTGCTGATTCCTGTTCGTGCCCTCCGCCCACAATTCCTCCCTGCGCCAATGTAACCCCTTTTTTTGTTATACTCACGCTCAAGTCACTCACAAAGCGGTTTTACACGAGGTGTTCCTATGCTCAAAGAAATGTTATGGCAGGAAATAGAGTTACTGCCAGATTCCCGTTTACAAGCTGTATTGGAATTTGTGCGCTTCCTGCAAGATATAGAACAAAAAGAGCCAAAAGCGGTACCTTCACGTCGCATTCCTGGCCTTGATGCTGGCACAACCTGGGTCAGCGATGATTTTGATGAGCCACTCCCTGATTCTTTCTGGTTAGGAGATGATTCAACGCATGAAGCTGCTGCTTGATACTCATGCTTTTATCTGGTGGTATAACGAACCAGAGCGATTACCCGCAAAGGTGCTATCCGCCTGTCAGAACCCTACCAACACCTTGATCTTAAGTGTAGCCAGTGTCTGGGAAATGCAGATAAAGACGTAATTGGGAAAATTGCATCTGGACAGGTCTCTCAATGATATTCTTCGTCATCAACAGGAACAGAACCAACTACAGATCATACCCATTACGCTTCCTGTTGTCTTGGCGTTGGACAGTCTGCCTTTGCATCATCGTGATCCTTTTGACCGGCTTCTGATTGCTCAAGCAAATCAGGATGGATTGTTCCTTGTTAGTAACGACGCACTGATAAGACAGTATACCGTTTCACTGCTTTGGGAATAAATACAAGCCGTATGTTATTCAGGTTTGGTGCGGAACCCCCCAGGCTTTTTGTGATAAGGAAAATCTGCTATGAACCGTGAAGCTGTCCGTTACTTATCAGAAGATCAATTAATCCAGAAGGCTCTGGAAACCTTAATGCGTGCTTTGGGACCGATGGAAACGACTCGATTTTTGTCGTTGGCTCGTGAAGGACGTGTCGAGTCGGTGGCCCGTCACCAGCAATGGCAACAGACCTTAGAGCAGAACACATTTTTTGATCAGGTTTTTGGGAAGATCGAGTCAATGCCTACGAATGATTGACCAGGTATTGCCTCATTCGTTGGTGTCCACGCGGCCGCACCCCCACCCACCAAACTTTAGCCAGAAACGGAAGCAGTCCTGTTACTCCCAGAGTGGTTCGATCGTTAGCGATTGAGCCACTCTTTTTCGCGTGTGGGTGTTCGTTTTCTGTCAGCCCACCACAAAACGTACCTGGGTCGGTGACTCAACGATGGCCGTCAGCGTGCGCTCAATCGTGCCCTTCAGCCGATTTTCCAGCCAGGCCACCGCCATTTCGCTCTGCACCTGCACCGTGAAAAGTTGATCCTCAGCCGCAACCAGTTCTGAATCTTTCAGCCAGGTGTTGTAGGTGGCTTTGGTCATCTGCAATGCCAGCTCACCCAATGTCGTGTGCCACAATTTGTGCGCCTGGGATGGCGGTTTGATGCGTTCAGGCGATGGCACGGTAGCCAGCGGTTCAACCTGTTTTAAAACAGCAGGGGAAAAGTCAGCCAGTGAGGGCATGAGGTTTGGGGGCAATAACTGACCGTCCAAAGCCTGATACACCTTGAGCAAAACATCCCAACGCAGGTCTGGCAGGTGGGCGGGTGGGTAAACGCGACCGGTATGCTCGGCCCGACGCAAAACGGCCAACCCCTCAGCCTGCTGTTCCGGTGACAAACCAAGCCAGGCACGTGCTAATTCGGGATAAGGGTCGGGGCAAGCCACACCCCGTTCAAGCCGCCGACGCACATAACCCACCGGGTCCCGGAATGAGGTCTGGCTTCTCTGGGCCACTCGACCATACCAGTAACACGACAGGGGCCAGACAGGGTCAACACCCTCGAACTGACCCGGTACAGGGTCGTTCATCCCCATCCAGCGCAGAATTTCGGCCGAAAATGACAAATTTTTTGTCGTTCGCGCGCGATGGTTGTTTGTTTGTTGTTGTATTAGATCTAGATCAAGATCAACAAACAAACAAACATGATCGGACAATGGTAAATTTTTTGTCATAGTTTCCGGTAACAATGACAAATTTTTTGTCATTTCGGCCTCTGACTCACCCATTTCAGGGGTGATGCCATTGGTGAATGGTAAATTTTTTACCATAGTTGCTGGTGACAATGACAAATTGTTTGTCATTCCTTCGCCTGACTCATCTACCTCGGGGGGTACACCATCAGACAATGGTAAATTTTTTGTCATAGTATTTGATGACAATGACAAATTTTTTGTCATAGTGCCAGATGACAATGACAAATTTTTTGTCATTTCGTTCTCAGACCCATGGGGTTCGGCTAATTGGGGAACATTCGAGAGAACGGGCTGTTCAGACAATGGTAAATTTTTTGTCATAGTTTCGGGTGACAATGACAAAATATTAGTCATTTGCGGCGAAGACGTAGCTGAAGGTGAAACAGTGGCCGTGTCTGTCTGGCAGAGGCTTTCAGACAATGGTAACTTTTTTGTCATAGTTGGAAGGGACAAGGACAAACAATCGGATATTTCTTCGGTTAACCCAGGCGTTGCCAGCGATTGCGGCGTAGTTGTGGTATCGGGTGAAGATAACAATGGTAAAAAATTTGTCATTGTTGCGGCCGCGAACATTGCCCTCAGTGGGAAAGGTAATTGATGAACGTTGGCCGTCAGCAGCCAGCCAGCCCCCCCTTTGTTACCTACC
>JAGNBF010000088.1 GCA_018004935.1 Chloroflexota bacterium
GAATTCCAATGGGGCATTTTTCGGGGCGAATGCCCCGAAAAATGCCCCTTAGAAAAGTTCCCCGCCCCTGGGGGCGGGGTTAGGGGTGGGGGGGATTCCATTACCTGATTAATTTTTTAAACGACAATACCCGAGGCGGCAATAAGCAACCGGCTTAATAATCGTTCGGAAATAAGATAGGTGGCTCGGTCAGGAAACCGGCCACCCAACTTCATCTTGAGTGAACCTTAAGCCTCCCAAGGGCTGAGCTTGTCAAAGCCTGATTTGTCTTCGATAAGCTCAGGCAACAGGCTGAGTAGTTACACAGCAACTCTCAATTGGCCTGAACGTCTAAAAGTGCCGAGGCCGCCCGGCCGTAAAACGGGCCAGGCTATCGCTACGAAAGCCGTTGGCCTGCTGTTTTAGCCCGTAAGGCCTGGTATTGATAGCCCGGCAATTCAACTGGGCGTAGCACAGCCTTTCCAGGCTGTGCACTCTCTATACAGACAGAGCCGGGCTTCGGCAAGCTCAGCCCTCGAGGACGTGTATCGTTACACCCATTTTTTTCACTAGAGGGCGAACAACCTGAAAGGCTGTTCTACGGGTTGGGCCATTTTTCGAGCATGCTCCTGAAGTCCAACGGTTTTAACCGTTAGCTAAATTGAGAATTGCTGGTAGTTACAGAAGTAGAGAAAAAATTGCCCACTTATTCATCTAAGGTTAATATTAGTTTACTCACCTGAAGAGGAATGATAAGCAGGCGAGAACTATTGTTGATTACACTTGGAGGAAACTATGAAAAAGCAGATGTCGTTTATTTTGCTGGGCTTGAGTGTTTTTGTGGCCTTGTTTGCCCTGGCCATCAATACGCCTAATGCCTATTCCGCGCCTGAAGATACGGTCATGTATTCCAGTACAACCGTTGGTGGCCCTACGTACAATCGTACCTTTGCCGACTGTAGCGGTCTTTCTAGTACGGGGATCGGTGTAGCTTATCATGTTCAGGCATTTGTTGTGGACACAGCCGGAACCTACACCTTTAGCAGTGTTCAAGCCGCCGGTTGGGATGGCTTCCTGGTATTATACAGCCCAACGTTCGATCCCAACGACGCGATGACTAACTGTCTGTCCGGGGATGATGATGGAGCTGGTGGTATTGGTACATCTGATTTCAGTTATGCCCTGACCTCTAGCACACCCTATATATTGGTAACAACCGGTTTTGATAGTACCGAATCTGGTCCCTTCGACAATACCATTAGTGGTCCTGGTATCATTACCTTGACCGGTGTAATGGCTCCTCCGGAAATCACCGTATCCCCTAGTGCCTTATCAGCCAATCTTTATGCGGGTACAACCACGGGTTACACCACCACACAGCAATTAGCCATTGGCAACATTGGCGAAGCCGATCTGGATTGGAGTATTTTGGAAAGCAATATTATGGAACCCGTACCTCATGCACCCGATGGGGCTTTGGTGGCTCGTACCACTGGTTCCGGCAATGTGCCCGCTGGTAATGACAAAGGCGAATTTCTTAACCCCATGGGTGGTGTTGAATATATTCAGGATGGTAGTTTTGAAGCGGGTTCTCCCAACGCCTACTGGACTGAAGCCTCGACCAACTTTGGCACACCTTTGTGTACATCAGCTTGTGGATTCGGGAGCGGCACTGGCCCGCGTACCGGTAGCTGGTGGGCCTGGTTTGGTGGTATTGCTAGTTACGAAGAAGCTTCCATGACCCAAAATGTCACTATTCCGGTAGGGATAACAGATCTGACCTTCTACTTTGAATTACCGGTCTGTGACTCTGCTTCCGATTATCTGAACCTCACGATTGATGGAACGGTTGTTTGGACTGTGAATGGTGCTGATGCCCAATGTAATACAATCGGCTATACCCTGGAAACAGTAGATATTTCCGCTTATGCCGATGGTAACGTTCATGTCGTGGAGTTCTATTCCGAAACATTTGCAACGAATGCTAATGTCACAAACTTTATGGTTGATGACGTTTCCATTTCTGCTCCCGATGCCTGTCAGGCAGATAACCTGGCCTGGTTAAGTGCTTCACCAACCAGTGGCACAACGGTATCCAATACTCAGTCTACGGTTGATGTTACCTTCGATTCCACAGGTCTGGCTGTTGGTGTCTACACCGGTACATTGTGTGTGGATAGCAACGACCCCGTCAGCCCACGTGTTGGTGTACCCGTCACCCTGACCGTGGGTGCGCCCACGGATGTGGCCTTGTCCACTGTTGGTGGGGGTAGCACGACACCGGTGGCTTTGGTGACAATGGTGACTGTAGCTCTGATCGGCGTAGCTGGTTTGGTCATAGCCCGTCGTTCCCAACGGAATCAGGCCTGATATTTGTCGGCAGAAGATAGCGTCAGGTTATACCTATAGCTTAGGAGTTACGCGCTGTGGCCGGTGTTTCCACCGAAGCCCAACGAGCAGGTTCAGGAGACTGGCTCGAACAGCCCCGTAAGTTCTAAGAGGTTTTGGGGGTAGGGGCAGGCATGAGGCCAGCCCCTACCCCCATTCATTATCTTGAGGTCTATCGTACGTTCTTTCCAAAGTCCTGGGTCGGTTTGTTCTGAAGACCCATCCCCCCATCCCCCTTCCCGGCGGGAAGGGGGTGTTTAGCGGCACGGTTTTTCGGGGCGAAGGCCCCGAAAAACCGTGCTCAAAA
Organism: Chloroflexota bacterium; assembly: GCA_018004935.1. GTDB lineage: Bacteria > Chloroflexota > Anaerolineae > Promineifilales > Promineifilaceae > Trichofilum. Next base: position 2,675 of record JAGNBF010000088.1, read on the forward strand.
TATATTCCCCCCCTGGGGCGGGGTTAGGGGATAGTCAGGAGACCCCGATCACAGCAAATGTTCAAGTTATTTAAGCGTCAATCCTAATACCCTTTTAACAAGGTTGTTGGACTTACAAACCTGACAGATTTCCAGCAATTCTCAGTTTAGCCAACGATTAAAACCGTTGGACTCCAGGAGCACGCTCGAAAAATGGCCCCAATCGTAGAACAGCCTTTCAGGCTGTTCGCCCTACACGGCTTTGAGGGCTGAGCTTGCCGAAACCCGGCTCCGCCTGCGACAAGCTCAGGCAGAGCTATAGCTTTTAAAAAAAAGATTTTGACTGCACAGGCAACCCTTGTGGTTGCCCCAGTGGAGGGCAGGCACAAGACCAGCCCCTACTCAAAATCATTATCTTAAGGTCTATATTACTCCACCTGTATAGAGAGCGCACTGCCTGGAAAGGCTGTGCTACGCCCATCTGACCGCCGGGCGACCTCACCATTTTTAGACGTTCAGGCCAAATTGAGAATTGCTGACAGGTTTCTGAAAACGTGTCAGGTTTATCACCAACTCTCTGTTAAAGATACACCAAGTTAAAAACGAACGATTACTTACTTTGCGGAGTGCGCGGAGATGAACGAAAATAGGTTCCGTGAGAACATACTGGCAACGCCTGGGGGCATGTATCCATTGGCCGCTGATCTTGACCCTGATTCTGGCAACCGCGGCCGCAATGCCTCTTTTACATGAGCCGGGTTTATTGAATACCCGGGCAGGCGGTGACAGCCCATTCTTACTCCAACGTCTGCACCAACTAGAAACGGCCCTGCGCGACGGTCATTTTCCCGTCCGCTGGATGCCCGATGCTAATTATGGCTATGGGTATCCTTTTTTTAATTATTACGCTCCTCTTTCTATCTACATCGCGGCCGCATTTCGTTTTCTTGGTTTTAACTACGTGCGGGCCATTCACCTGGCCCAACTGAGCGGCTTCCTGGTAGCTGGCTGGGGCATGTATCACCTGGCACGCCGCTGGTGGGGAACGGCATTAGCAGGGGTATTGGCCGCGGCCGCGTATACCTTCGCCCCCTTTCACCTGGTCAACATCTACGTGCGTGGCGACTCCCTGGCCGAATTCTGGGCCATGGCCTTCTACCCGCTGGTTTTTCTGGCGGTTGAGGGGGTACTAAACCAGGGTCAGTTATCCCCCCATCCGCAAACAGCAACGGAACCTGCGGGTAAATCGTTCACCATTCATTACTCACAATTCCTTTTCGCGCTGGTCTACGCCGCTCTCATTCTTAGCCACAACATCTCGGCTCTCATTTTCACCCCCTTTCTACTACTTTACCTGTTGTTCCGGGTGATCCTCAGCGTCAGGCAAAACGCTTTTTCTACCCACACCCACAGCCCACACTCCCTCCGGCTTTATGTGACCCTCATTACCCCACTTATTCTGAACCTGGGCTTCGCCCTGGTTTTAGCCCTGGCCCTCTCGGCCTGGTTCTGGTTGCCCGCACTCGGGGAGCAAAATCTGGCCCAACTTGGCCCCGTCACAGAGGGGTATTTTCATTACAGCCAGCATTTTCGCGGCCGCGATCTCATCCAACCTTCCTTTTTCTTCCTTTACACCACCGATAACCCCTTCCGTATGGGTCTGGTACAGGCCCTATTAACCGGAGCCGGGGGGATAACCTGCCTCTGGTACAGCCTGCGGCCGCAAAAAAATAGCCTCAGGCGCGGGCTGGCCCTGGTCGCACTCACCTGTCTCGGTTTGGCAACCTTCATGATCACCCCGGCTTCCCAATTTCTTTGGGATCATCTACCCTTGTTGCCCTTCACCCAATTCCCCTGGCGTTTCCTCTCCGTGCAAGCCTTCGCGGCCGCACTCGTCATCGCCAGCCTGGCAGGGAGTGAACAATCAACAGGGGGTAATGAGCCATCAGCCGTTCCACATCATGCCCCACTCACCATTCACCAATCACGATTGACCATTCTCTTCTCCCTCTTCGCCCTTCTCATCCTCCTCTACTCTGCTCTGGGCCGGTTGCCCCAGGATTTTCTCTACCTGAGCGATGCGGATATAACGGCAGAGCGGCTGGCCCAATACGAATGGTTCACGGGCAATATTGGCAGTACCATCAGTGCCGAATATCTACCATTCGGGGTGCGGCCGCGACCCTACAGCAGTGATTGGTTAGTAAGTGGGGAACGGGATCACGCCATTATCCAGGGCGCGGCCGCGGCAGTCATTCAGGAGCGCACCACCGACCGGCAAATCTGGCAGATCAATGTCACCGCCAATTCAACCGCCACCATCACCCTGCCCACCCTGTACTGGCCCGGTTGGCAGGCAAAATTAGCCGATAATACACCCCTGGAATTGCACGCGGCCGCGGGTTCTGGTCTCATCCAGTTCACCCTGCCCGGCGGCACTCACACCCTCACCCTGCGCCTCACCCGCCCCCCTCTGCGCCTCAGCGCCGAACTGATTTCCCTCATCGCCTTGTTGTTGGTGATCACCCTTACCATAAAACAGTCTGGAAAGACTGTTTTACCTTTGCTCCGCTACACCGGGGGTGTCCTGGGTTTGCTCTTGCTTCTCCTTATCGTCGCTCGTCTCCTCAAACCCACCCCCAGCAACCTGAACCAGAGTTGGGATTTTGCCCAGATGGCTTACCTGCATCCCAGCAAAACCATCACCTTCGCCAATGGGGCACAACTGACCCACTATGAGATGGCCACAGAAACGACAGCCGGAACCCCCTGGGAAATTACCCTCTGGCTAACATTGGCTTCGGCCACGCCGATGAGCGGCACTATCCAACTCGTAACCCCGGCCCTTTACCGGTTCGCGGCCGCGCCCAGTCTCATCAGCTACACCCAGCCTTTACACGAGGGGGCGAACCAGTTCCGGCTTACCCTACCAGAAAATGCTCCTCCCGGCCTTTACCTGCCCCAATTCAGCCTCAACAATGCGGCCGCACTCACCCCTTCCGGCCAAACCCGTGTCCCTCTGTTACTACAACCTTTGCGCCTCACCAACCCCATCCCCCACTCCTCACCGTCAACGGATCTAGCCGTACAGGCAGTAACCGTGCGGCCGCGTCCCACCCGGCTCAATGAGTGCCCTCAACCCCACGGTTGCCTGTTAGACATCCAACTGGCCTGGCTAACGCCAACCCCCCTGACGCAAAATCTGGGTGTTTCCCTGGTATTAACACAAGCCAATGGGGAATGGTTAGAGCAATTTGATACCCAGCCCGGTTATGGTTATCTCCCTTCCACTGCCTGGCCCCCTGCCACCTGGGTGAATGATTGGCTTACAATGCCCCTGCCCGCGGCCGCGCCCCCCTACACCCTGGTCGTCCGCCTTTACGAGGTAGATGGGGTCATCCGGCTCACCCGCCGCCTGGGAACCTTAAGCCTGGCTGGAGAAACGCTTGTTTTCCAGGCCAACCAGCCGGTTTATGTATTACCTGAAGAAATTACGGCCCTGGATGTGCGTCTGGGCGACGCGGCCGCGTTACGGGGCTATCAACTCAACCAGGCAAACAACCAGCTTGAGGTCACACTGTATTGGCAAGCCTTGACCTCCAGCTCCACCGAATACCGCCACTTTATCCACCTGATGGATCCCACCACCGGCCAGGTTGTGGTTCAACACGATGCCCAGCCCGTCAACAACAGCTACCCCACCAGCCAATGGACACCCAACGAAATTGTGACCGACGCGGCCGCCCTGTCTCTGGAAAATATTCCCCCGGGTAAATATCAACTCGTCATTGGGTTATACCACCAGGCCACAGATGGCTCCTTCCCCCGCCTGCTCGCGCAAAACCCTGATGGATCTCTCTGGCCCAACAACGCCATCTCCCTCGTCCCCATCACCATCCCCTAACCTGGACAAGCCAGAAGCAAAACATATAAGGCAAATCTACCCGGTTAAGATTACTTTGCCCCGGCGGCCAGGGCGTTCACTGTGGGCCACCGCGGCCGCGAAATCGGCCAGGTCATACTCCGCTTCCACCGGGGGAATCAGGTGGCCCTCAGCCATCAGATTCATCAATTCACGGCATATCTGCGCGATCTTGGCCGGGGGGGTGACCCGCAACCAATGCGTCAACCAGTATCCTTTGACCGTCAACCCTTTAAATAACATTTCTCCGCTATGCAAGGGAATCAATTCGTGGCTCAACATGCCATACACTACCATCGTCCCCCCAGAACGCAGGCACGACAAAGCCAGGGAACCCGTCGCTCCACCGACAGCTTCAATCACCCCTTTCACCCCTTTTCCAGCAGTGAGGGTGCGCACCTTCGCCACCACATCGGGATCATCCGTTGTGAAAACAGCATCAGCCCCCAGGTCCAGAAGTTCAGCTACCTGCTCCTGGCGGCGTACCAGATTGACCGTTTTGAACCCTTTCAGGCGGGCAATCTGGAGCACCAGTTGACCTAATGTCGAACCAGCGGCCGTCTGCAATAACCAATCGCCAGCCTGCAAGCTGAGTTCATCCAATAACATAACCCAGGCGGTGACAGGGTTCGCCAGAAATTGAGCGGCCGTCTGATCTGCAACGCTGTCGGGTACAGGGAGCAGGTAAGTCGGGTTAGCCAGCGCATATTCCACCCAGGTTCCACCCCGAACCCCCATGGGCACAACGCGTTGCCCGACGGTCAAACCTGTGACCCCCTCACCCAGTGCCGCCACCATAGCCAGGGCTTCTAACCCACCCACAGCGGGTAAGGCAGGCAAACGGCCATAGCGGCCGCGTATCGTCTCTAAATCAGAAGGGTTAATGGGACGATGCGTTAAACGGAGTTGGACTTCACCTGGTCCCGGTTCCGGCACCGGTAACGCCACCAGGGTTAAAACATCCACCGGTTCACCAAATTGAGAAAATTGTATAGCACGCATAAAAACTCATAGGGTTATCCTCACCCTCGGCCCCTCTCCCGAAGCAGGAGAGGGAAGTCGGTTCCCTTTCCCTGGGGAGAGGGGTAGGGTGAGGGGTTGTATACACTAAGGACTTACGCGCTGTGGCCGGTGTCCCCACAGAACCACACCGAGCACGGTCAGGAGACCGGCTCGAACAACCCCGTAACTCCTATACTATCAACGGGCATAATCTGACACTTTTTCACCCTGTTGCTTTATCGCCGCGTCGGGTATATCCATGGCCACACCGCCCCCAGGGGTGGGGACGATTTCCGGCACAGTTGGGGTTTCCCCCCTTCCCTCTGGGCGCGAAGGGGAAATAGTCACTTACCTTTTTTCATAGGCTTATGGTTCACGCCTTACCACCTTCACCGCCTTTTCCACACTCTTCTCTGGGCTAATCTTCACCTGGGTATCGGCCAGGTGGCCTTCGGCATCTATCACAAAATGGCTACGCAAGATACCCATGTAGGTTTTACCGTACATGCTTTTTTCTCCCCAAACACCATACAAATCAGCTATCTTGTGGTCGGGATCGGCCAGCAGGTCATAGGGAAAACCCATTTTGTTATGCCATTTTGCCAGAACATCCACTGTATCGGGGCTGATGCCTAAAACCGTGGCGTTGGCCTCTTGAATGATGAGCCAGTTATCACGAAATCCACATGCCTGGGTCGTACAGCCAGGGGTATCGGCGCGGGGGTAAAAGAAAAGGATGACTCTGCGGCCGCGATAATCACTTAGCCGCACTTCTTCACCCTTATGGTTCAACAAGGTAAACTCTGGCGCAACAGCACCCGTTTCTAACATTTTGCTCTCCTTTTCGATTCTGGCAAATTTGGGCATGACCTCTAGCCGTTGGTTTCGACAGGCTCAACCACGGCACCGCACATCCATTATTCAACCGGCTTGTCCACACGGGGGGCAGGCCGATAGAAACAACTGTGCTCGCCCGTATGGCAGGCAGGCCCTGCCGCATGCACCAACACCAACAAGGTGTCGCCATCACAATCTATACGGATATCTTGCACCCGTTGCACATGCCCTGAGGTTTCACCCTTGTGCCATAGCTTCTGGCGGCTCCGGCTCCAAAAATGCGTTTCACCCGTCGTCTGCGTCAGCCGAAAGGCTTCCGCATTCATCCAGGCGACCATTAATACCTCATGGGTACTGGTATCTTGTACCACCGCCGGGATTAAACCATGTGAGTCAAATTTTAGTTCAATCATAGGCAATTTACGTTTAACGATTTGTAACCATTCAGTCCAGAGAGTATTCAGATGCCCTTTTCTCCGCTTTCCATCTCACTTAGCCATAACCCCCACAACAGGCACCGCCACAACCGACCCTGTGCCCAGCCCCAGCTATAATAATCAAATAAATCGGTCACGGCCAGAACCAGCAACGAAGCCGTCAGACCCAATCCCCATAAGGTTAAGCGGCCGCGTCGCCATACCTGTATCATACCCCAAAAGGGGGCAATCATTAGCCAGACCCATAATACACCCCCCAACCAGCCTACTTCCGCGGCCGCAAGCAAAGGAATTATATGTACGGGTTGCGGCCGCACATTGGTCAATTCACTCGTGTGCGCGGCAATGGCCGGGGCAAATCCTCCCGCCCCCAGGCCACTAAGGGGATGAATGTCTATCATTTGCCAGGCCAGCGCCGCTAATGTATCCCTTTCAGATAACGAACGTGTTTCTGTGTAGCTGGCCGACGGACGCAGGCGAGCGAGAAATAAATCGGGGCGCAAGGCGATAAAAAGAAGCATCAGCCCTAGCGCCAGAGCCACCGGCAAACCTACCAATCGCCCATATGCCCGCCGCCAGGCTGGCGTTCGCCATAATACCACCAGCAAGACGGCACCACCTACCACTCCCCCTACCCAGGCCGACCGGGAAAAGCTAACCAGCAACCCGCCCACGCCCACGGCTAAAATGAGGAGCCAGAGTACGCGGCCGCGTCGCCCTGCCTGTAAAAACACCATCAAGATGGGGAATAACAGGGCCATGAGCACCCCCCCCAGGATGTTGGGGTGGGGTGTCAGGCCATAACCGCGAATATAGGGAGTTTCGCCTACCCGGATCACACTGACCAGTCCAGTTACCCCCAATTCCACTTCCCCCAACGCCTGCCACCCCAGATCGTTTTGTAGGCCAAATTGGGCCAGGGCTATAATAGCCTGCACAACCAGCGTTACCGCCATGCCCACAACCAGCCATGAGGGGCGCGGCCGCAATCGCCTTACCGCCCCCACCAACAAAAACAACCCTAACCAGCGCACCCCCAGGTACAAGGTCAACGCTTCATCCCTTGCCCCCACCACGGAAAATAAAATCAACCCCATCAACAAAGCCAGTGGCACCAAAACAACACGCCCTGGATGATGGGTCTGTCGCTCATTCTCGTCTGGATGTGGTGGCGTCACAACCCCCTCTGCTGGCAGGTGAACGGTAGAGATGGGAGATGGCTCCTTATTGACGCCACCCCAAACACCTTCTACCAGTAACAACAAAACCACAGCGACATCTGACAGGTAAACAATGAACGAGGTCTGTTGATAATAAACACCCACCACCGGACGATAGACGATGATCCAGTGGTGGGCCAGAGGGAAAAGCAAGAGAATAAGCAGAATCGCGGCCGCGCTGAGCCAATTTTTATTCGTCACATAATTCATAAGCCTGATTTACCGATACAAGAGTGGTACCTGATATATTGGCAATGGGCACAATCTATAGCTTTTTCGCCCTGTCGCCTTATTGCCATGTTGGACATATCCGAGGCCACCCCCACCCCTAACCCCGCCCCCGGGGGCGGGGAACTTTTCTCGGCGCGGTTGGGGGGCGTCTGCCCCCCAACCGCGCCGGTGGGTTTCTCCCTTTCCCTCTGGGATCGTCGGGGGGTGGGCCTTCAGCCCCAACCTACCCAGGCAGTGTCCGCCCACAAAATGTCACTTTATGACCGTAGTAAGTATATCTGAAGCCCCTCCCAGGGGCGGGGAACTATTTCTGGTGTGGTTTGGCGGGCGGACGCCCGCCAAACCACACTCTTGGGTTTCCCCTTTGATTCTGGCCTGACCAGATTAGGGTGCTGTTACCTCAATCGTACCAGCCATTCCTACACCACCCGGCAAGCCGTGCAAGGTGCAGTAATAGCTATACGTTCCTGGTGCATCAAAGGTAAACGCCTGCGACTGGCTATTACCGATCAGCCCGGTATCGAAGTGACCATCATCAGCGGTAGCAGAGTGCAGGGCTTGCCCCACATTGACAAAGCGCACGACAGTACCGGCAATTATAGAGATACGCGGCGGTTCATTGCTGAAATCACGCATCTCGACAACCAGCTCACCACTGTTCGTTGCCACGATCACGGCATCGGCGACCGGCTCCGGATCCACAATCGCGGCCGCGGCCCCGGTTGTGACCCCAATGGCCCCGGTATACTGGGCATGCTGATAGGCGGTGAAGATACCACCCTCTTCCGGTTCCACAGTGCCATCCCCATCTGCATCTGCACCCCACAAGAGCAAGGTACTGACACGGCGCAAGGTTGCCACATCTTCGGCAATCTGACTCACCGAGGTCGCGGCCGCGATATTTTGCACCGCCTGCTGAAGTTCGGCTGACCAGGCCAGGGCATTATCCGCGGCCATACCCACATGGGTAGAGTGAATACGGATGGCATTGGTCGCATCGGCAGACGAACCTGCCGCCAGGGCTGTCGCCTTCAGGTTTTCCAGGTAGGTATCAATGCCAAAGGTATCACCCGGATTCTGGATTCCATGCCGTCCATCTATATCTTGAGCGGCCAGTTCACCGACCAAAATGTTGAGAATATGTTCTGAGTGTCGTTGGGCATCGGTGATACTGAGTAATTCCAGAGCCACCTCTACAAACTCGACATGGCGAATGAGTTCTTCTACCTGATAACGTGCCCCCACAGCATAACCCAGGCCACGTGGCGTTGCGGCCGCGACGGTCATCCGTCGTATGATTTCGGTAGCCTGACGTGGTTGACTGCCACTATAGACCACCGTACCCGGTATTTGCACATTACCTTCACCCTGCTCCAGGGTAATCTCAAAACCATCATATTGGGCCATCAGATTTTCGCCCAACGGATGGGTTGTGCTATGAGTAACAGCCCCACTACCATCTACCGTCAAAGTACCCACATTCCACACCTGACCGGTCAGGCTATTAATCAACCAACCGACATAAACAAAGCCGGGTGGGGGGGCCGCCATGCCATTCAATGTTACCATGACCGAATCACTGGCCTGAAACTGATCATAAAAAGCGACAAGCCCTACAACCTGCACATCGGGTGTGGGTGGCTCAATCAGGGCCACGGGCGGCGGTGGTACGGAGGGGGCCGGTGTTGGCGTTGGTGGAACCGTATCTGGCGTTGGTTGCGCTAATACTTGTGCCACCGTCGCTTCTGTTCGTTCTACAACCGTCACCGTTGAAGACATGCCATTACCTGGCCCACCGTGCAGAGAGCAATAGATGACATATTCACCCGGCTCCGTAAAGGTAAAGGCAAAACTACCTGCCTGCCGGAAATCATCGCTGGTAACGGAACCATCGGCAAAAGTGACATTATGCAAGGCTCTGTCCTGGCTAAACCAGGTCACATTCGTCCCGGCCAAAACAGTTACCGTTGCCGGGCTAAAGACAAAGTTTTGCAGAAGGATTCGTTGTGGAGGAGGCGGCAAATCGGGGGGCAAATCTTCTATAGCGAAGGGGGTGGCGGTTACGTCAACGACTTCACCATCCGGGGCTTCTTCACCGCCAGTCAGATAATAAACGAAATACGTACCCGTCCCCAGGGCAAACGCCATTGTCCACAAGACAAAGGTTAGCCACATGAAGTAGCGTAAGGTTCCAATTTTGCGCGGTAATATTTTGTGCCCGGCCAACAAGCAGTAAATGGCGACTATTTCGGCCAGCGTGCCCAGACCGCCATGAACCAGCGGCAACAGCAGATCGGGACTCAATGACGCATTGCCACTGACCATGAAGCCAAGAAGGGCGCGATAAGAGCCAATCATTAGGAAGAGGATGAGGAAGAAGTTGCCGATAACCACGATCGTCATGATCCAGTCATGGGCTTTCCATAACCGCATTAATTGCACGGCCACACCCAGGAGCAGAAGCATGTAGAGGGCCGCTTCTCCCAGGAGGGCAATATCCGCCCCCATTGAGGCTCCCGTACCCAAGAAACCAGGCCCACGGACGAAACCGGGCGAACTCGGCTCCGCACCGGTGGTTGGGGTGATAGGTGAGGTAATGGTGACTACCCCAGACGCGGCCGCGCCGGGCAAGTTCAAATCAGCATATAGCTCAACCGGCGCAGTTCCCGCCAGGGTTGGCGTGGCTAACGGTTTGGCCGTGGCCAAGGGGGTAGATGTGGGCAAATTTACCGTGGGGAGAGGTAACGACGGCTCCTGCGAGGGTGCCGGGGTCAGTTCTCCATATGGTTCAGCCGGATCATCATCATCATCGTCATCATCGTCATACGGATCGTAGGCCTGGGCAAAAGCTGACCAGCTAAAGGAGCTATAAGCCAGTCCCACTACACGGGTGACAATGAAATAATTGAGCAGGAGTACAATAAATACCACACTCAAGCTCCGCCAATAGGTAGAAATCCAACCACCAAGCCATTTACGCATAGGTCTTCTCACTCCTCTAAGATTAGTACAGGGATGAACACGAATTACCAGGGGGTGTTTCATTTGCCAATGGGAAAATTGGCACTCCCGGTGGCCTCGCCTTACTCCATCAGGGTCATGCGGGCACAACCACACCCCGCTACCGGGGAAAAGGTAAATGTATTCTCTGTAAACCAATTACGATGGGTGGTATAAACAATTTGTCCGGCGGCCAGCCGCTCTTTCACTTCCTCAGTGGCCCACGGCCGCCCGATGAAAATGAGATTACGCGCCACCACATCCGGGCGAACGGTTTCTACCAATTGCAGATATTCAATAATGGGGATGTTGGTCCAGGTGCCATAAAGGATGGCCTGCTCTGGCAGATGGGTCAGAATAGCCTCGCCTCGCTCACGGGCTGACCAGTCCTGGCTGACATCGGTAAGGGGGTAGTTGAGGATAAACGCGGCCGCGACCAGGCACCCCAATGTCAGGGGCACAACCGGAGCCAACGACGTGTGCATAACCCATTCGTGCACCCGGGCCGCCCCCACCCCTAACCAGATGCCCCAAATGAGATAAGCAGGAATAAACATGAATTGTTTGTCTACCACTTTGTAGGTCAGGTAAAAACTCACATGCGCCAGGAACATGAGGAGTAAGGCCAGATGGAACACCGGTCGGCGACGCCAATCGGCGCACAGACCAAATAGGCCGAGCAGAATGCCCAGCCCCAGGTAATTGCTCCATAGTTGGTGCAGAAAGGTGAATAATTCACCGGGCAATTTGGCGCTGGAAACACCTAAAAAGAGGGAACCAAAGATGCGGCCGCTAACCATCCACCAGAACCCTGACCATGTAGTTAGATCTATCCCCCAATAATCACGGGCATAATTCAGGTTGTCCGCATCCAGATAACGGAGGGGCAGGTAGAGGTAAATGAGCAAACCTAAAAGTCCGGTCGCGGCCGCGATCAGCCAGATAACCCCTGATTGTTGACCGTTCTCAGTTGCCTGTTCACGACCCTCTGCCCCCTTGCCCCACAACAGCCAGGCAAACCCCGGCACAAGCAACACCAACGACAAATGGTTCCCCAACCCCAGACCCAATAGAAACGTAAAAAGAGGGAGAAGCCAGCTTTGCTTTGTAGCACGCCAACGCAAAGCCAGCCAGAGCAAACCCACAAACCACGCTCCTTGCAACGCATAGAGTTCCGCGGCCAGGGTACTGATCCAGATGTAGTAAGAAAAAGCACAAAACCAGGTTACAAGCAGAGCCAGCCAGCGGGAGCGGGTGAGGCCACGCAAAATCTGGAACAAAAAGGCGGCCATGATCATCCCAGACACCACAGAGAGCAGGTTTACCCGGTAGCCAACATCCCCTACCGGGAGCCAGGTAAACAGGTGGGCCAACAACAAATAAAGGGGAGAGCCAGGGGGATGAACAATGCCCAGTGTGTAAGCGCCGGTTGTCAGTTCGGCGCTATCCAGGCCAAAAATGGTGGGGGCCATCGTTTGCAGGTAGACGAAAAAGGGAAGCAACGCGGCCGCGATCCACCAACCCCAATCAGCTACACGGGATCGGGACTGGGTTTGTACTTCTAGCACAGGGGGGAATATAAGTTCACGCTCCATGAACTGGTTATTGGTTATCAATTATTGACCTGATAATCGTTCAGTTGTGTCAATTCATCCGCCAGCCCACCCGGTCATAAAACGACCGGGCTATCATGACAAAGGCCATTGGCCGGGCGTTTTGCCCGTAGGGCTTCGTCCATTGAGCTTGGCGATCAAACCGCCGGGCAAGGTAACTGAATGCTTACATTGACCTGTCAATAATTAATAACCTGATCCCGCTCCAGATCGGGCTAATAAATCCCTGATTTCAGCGATGAGGACGGACCAGCCTTGTCCCTTCTCTACAAAGGCATCGGCCCCAACAGCTAAAGCGTGGTGACGGGAATTGTCATCGGTGTGGACGGTGAGAAAAACGATGAGAGGGCAATTATCGGCTTGCTTGAGTTTTTGAGCAACCTCATACCCATCGAGATAAGGTAGTTCAATGTCGAGAATGACAATATCGGGCTGAAGGTGGCTCGCGGCCGCGAGCGCTGACTGTCCATCACCCGCCTGCCCCACCACCTTCAACTCCGGTGTATTCTCCAAGGCCCAGGACAACGCCTCGCGCACAGCAGGTACATCGTCCACCAACAAAATACGATACGGAATGCTCACACTTTCCATACAAGGAAGCATAAACCACAACCGCAGACGCAACCGCTGACAGGGGTTATAAGTTATTCCTATCAAAAGTTAGGGGATAAGGTAGGGGGGCGGCGATAGCCTGGTACAGCCTGGCGAAAATATAGACCCTAAGATAATGATTTTGGGTACGGGCTGGCCTTGTGTGAATATCAGCCAGTGAAAACCCTGGTTTCTGTTCTAAACGGTTACTGGTTATTGCTGGCCGTTGTTTCAATCTCACCGCAGTTGGTTTTGGGGATCTCGAGCGTGTTGCTGGCAATGCCATCGCGTAATACATCTTCCAGATACGGAGTATCCTGATTGTAATAGTTATACGTCGCCCGCGACACATCCGCCATGAAAGGAAAACTGACCGTCCAGTCGAGCCAACCTTCAGCATAGATAAAAGTCACAATCACATAATCACGTCCGGCACTCTCTATAATAGCGGCATCCCCATGAGTGCCATAAAAACCCACATCACCGTCTATCCAACCATGTTTATGAGCCACACGCGTACAGGGAGGCACACCTGGGCGCAAAATATATCCCTCCATATTCATACTGAGATAATGAATAAGCGCCTGACACTCCTGCGGGGTTAATTGATCGGGGTATACAGCTAAAAGCGTCCCCCCACCCTGGGCGCAGTAATACACCATAGACAACAAGTTACCGATTTCTCTGGCGGTTGTCTGCATGGCCGGGTCCAGGGGAATCTGGTTTTCCAGGTTGGTATTGGCCGGGGTGAGGTATGTTTGTCGCTCCAGGCGGGCCGGTTCTTCATAGGGTGTGGCAATAAAGGTATTTTCCAGGCCTAATCGGCGCATGGACTCCGTGAGAATGTCCGAACCTAAATAGGCGTTGTCTTGACCCGCTACCACATCCAGCAAAAGGTTCGCACTATAATTGCCGGAAAAAACCAACGTCTCGGACACCAGTTTTGTCTGATCTATAGATAAGTTCTCATCTACAGCGCGGAACATTTCCAGGACGATGGCGATTTTCATAATGCTAGTACCCGACATGGCCTGATCCGCATTGATGGCGACCTCTTCCCCGGTTTGCAAATCCATGATATAGAAACTACCCCCACCGGGAAAAGTAGCGAGTTGGTTCTCAATGAAGGTTTCTAATAGATCAAGACCGGGGGCGACACTGGATTGGGGGTTGACGGTAAGGGTTACAACCCGGTCTTCCAGGCGGTAAAGGGCCGCTTCCGCGGCCGCGACCCCACTCGCCACATCCGTTTTAATTCCCCCTTCACCAGCGCGAAATGTCAAGGTTGAAGGTTCAATCTGGGGCATGGTCACGGGTAGATCTAGATAATTAGCAATCGAAAGAATCGTGGCTTCCACCAGTTCTGGGTCGTGTGTGGCAACTAATTCAATGATGGTGGGATTCAGCGGCCGCGATAACAAATACCCCACAAAACCCTCCCCAAATGTCATCTGTGTACGCACCTGTTCAGCTTCCCCCAACATCACATCCAGATCCAGGGCAAAACCCACATCAGCCGGATTGATCTGCACCATATCCTCTAAATGGTACACGGCCACAGGCTGGCTATAAGCCGCTATCACCTTCTCCCTGGCCTCTTCACCTGTCAACCCCTCCACTACTACCCCCCCAATGGTTGTTCCGACAGGCAAAAAACGGCGTTCCTGCTGATACAAAAACGCCTGATACGCCAGGTACGCTCCCCCCAACAAAAGCGCAATCAACGTAAGATAACGAATAAGGATTCTGGTAAAAGAGTTTTCCCGCTTCATACTGTTTTCATTTATGAGTCTACTGCAAAAAGCCCGGATTCTGACCCATTTAACCAACGCTTCCAGAGAAAGAAGCCGGACTTTTAACTGTTTTGACCTTTTTTCAGTGGAGTCATTGGCTGTGGCCGGTCTCCTGACCGCGCCACCCCACGTTATTTCAAGCGAACCCTTAGGGCGTCGTACCCACAAATGGTGCATCAAAATTGAAATAGTTATATGTTGCCCGGGAAATATCTGCCAGCAGAGGCGAACTTACTTCCCATTCCAACCACGTATCCCGATACAAGAGCACTACCACCACATAATCACCACCGGCACTATAAACTATCCCGGCGTCACCATGCGTATCATTGATCCAACCATGTCGGTGAGCAATTACGGTGCCATCAGGTGCACCCTGCTCGATGAGGCTATCAATATTGTTTTCTTGCATCAAAGCCAAAATCTGCTGGCACTCCGTTTGCGTAATCTGTTCTGGAAAAACAGCCCGCAACGCCCCCCCATCTTCCTGGGCACAGTAATACAACATCGCCAACAATAACCCCATGTCCTCAGCTGTCGTCTGCACAGTGGGATCAGGAATCGTATCCATAATTTCGACACTGTTGGCGGGTGTTTCCAAAGTGCGCCGATTCGTCCGTACCGGTTGCTCATAAGGCGTGACGATAAACGTATTTGTCAGCCCCAACCGGGTCATCATATCAGTGACAATATCTGTACCCCGATATGCGTCTGCTTCACCTTCAGTTTGCGCCGCAAACAGTTGTAACAAACTATTTGGGCCAGGACTGGTTACATCCAATAGAGTCTCTTGCAACCATGTCCGCTCTTCGGCTGTGGGGCTGGTCGTTAAAACCTGATACGTGGTCACAGCTAGAGGTAATTTCACCAGATGCATCCCTGACATGGCTACATCCGCCCGATAGTTAATTTCCGCCCCATTGGTCAGATCCATAATAAAAATGCTCGCTACCCCCCCATATTCCTGTTCAAATTCCTGCACATGGTTGACAATCAGTCGAGCCAGCAGGTCAATATCTGGGCGTTCTGGATCAATTGGGTGCAGTTGCAGGCGGGCTTCTCGCGTTTCCGCCCGGTAAAAGGCCGCTTCCACATCCGCCAGACTGGACAAAATATCTACTTCGGTGCCAGATGTGCCATATTGAAAACTAAGAGAGGTAGGAACCGGCTGGGGTGGTTGAGCCGGGGCGTTCAGATTAAGGGCGATGGCTTCTAAAGTATCCATCAGCGCATCACGGTTATGGGTAGCATATAAATCAACTGATTCAACTTCAACCGGTTGATCCCACAAAAATCCCCAGAACCCGGCCCAGAAATCCTGCTGTGAACGCTGATAATCAGCATCCCGCAACATACTATCCATATCTAGTTGAAATTCGGCATCGGCAGGGGCAATCTCCAATCGTTGTTCACCATACCAGAGGATAACCGGCGCATCTTCGTACCGGTTGCTGATAATTTCAGCCGCCTGTTCCAGGCTTTGGCCGCCTACGTTGATGCTGGCAATGGTAAGACCAGCCGGAAGGCGATCCCGCACCTGCCCGTATTGCCAGAGTTGGTACAGTATAAAAAGGAAAATGCCCACGGTAACGATAACAGTAAGCCACTGACCAATACCGGGTGAAGATTGTCGGTTCATAAAATTAATATAAGTCCATCACACCCGCCCGGTCGTATTGTAGTTTAAAAAATGAATCAGGTAATGGAATCCCCCACCCCTAACCCCGCCCCCAGGGGCGGGGAACTTTTCTAAGGGGCATTTTTCGGGGCGAATGCCCCGAAAAATGCCCCATTGGAATTCCCCCCTTCCCTCGGGAATCGGCTGGGGGGATGGGGTCAATGAATGCGTTACCCGATTAAAAATTTAATGAACAAAACGACCGGGCTATGGTTACAAAAGTCGCTGGCCTGGGGTCTTGTGGTTGCTCCACACGGGGCAGGTACAAGGCCTGTCCGTACATCTGCTGTCAACCCCCTGAATTCCCAAAGACTCATTATTCAACTCATTTGAAACACACCCAGGCAACCCTTGTAGTTGTCTGTTGTGGGGACAGGCATAAGGCCAGCCCTCTGGTAGTTTAAACTTGTCTCTGGTTATACCTATATAGTTACCAATATAGTTACCAAAAACTAAGCATTACAGTATAACACAGGGCAAGCGACCAGGAGAAATAGATGGCATTTATCTCTCATCTTTCACACTTGCACCCTGGCTCCATGTTATAATTGGCGCCATGATTAGACAAACGCTTTCTCCCGAAGTGGTACTTGAACCAGTTTTAAAGGTGTTGGGGCCACAGGCTCAGTCAGCTTATTTGTATGGTAGTTACGCTCAGGGGTTCTATCAACCCGGCGAATCAGATATTAATTTACTGGTGATAATGACGGATGAAGGGGATATCCATGCTGTACGTGAGGCGTTATTGCCGGTATGGACAGCCAATGTCGCGGCCGCGTTCCAGCATCCCCCCGCCCTCGTCCGTCGTACCCACCTGGCCCGCCACTTCCGCCTTAACCCCGCCTTCGCCTACCACCTCACCCACGAAGGCCAACACCTGGCCGGACGCTCCCTCGGTAAAGCCCCTGATTCCTTTGATCGGGCCGATCTCCTCGCTCAAGACATTAACCAGAGTATGATCGCCTCGGCCGCCATTGCCGAACATTTGCTAGAACCAGAAATAGCCCAAGAACGGCGGCTAAAACTCCGCCACCTGGCGCGACGCCTCAGCCGCCAACCCCAGGCCGTCACCAAGAATGCTGTCCAATTACTAAGTTGTGTTCAGGAACATCTCCAAAAACGATTTGAGGCTTTGCCAGCCCCCCCTACAGTCAATGGATCCCCAGACGAAGAAGCACCACCGCTCTTGCCTGACTTACAAGCTATTTACGAAGTCACCGAAGAGGTGCTTTTGGTTTTGCCCGATCTCTCTGGAACACGTCTCACCCAAACAGATTGGCGCAAAGTAGGTGATTTACTGGCGGGTGATTACAACGGCCTGCGCCTCGTTACACCAGCACAACTTCACCTGGCCCTGCGTTATGCCAATCCCCTGGGTATTCGCCTGCTCCGTTATAACCACGCCTGGGGCAGAAATAGCCTGGATAGTATCCCTGTCAACACCGCCGCTATTTGTCGGGAGGCATCTCGCTACTGCTCCCACTTGTTAACAATCACCTTACCCCAGCTTTATCTGGCCGCCGACGAAGAAGAAGTAAGCAAAGTCATTCATGATTTACAGAATAAGTTGCTTAATGTGCAATTACAACATGAGCTACTCCATCGCCTATTAGGGTGGGAACGCCTGCTTCCCCCTACACCCTTACCAGATCGCCACACACCTTTTCCCCAGCGCATCGAGGCTATTGCCACCCATCTTGATTGGTGGAGCCAGTATTACCTCAATTTAGGCCAGACAGGCTGAGGCGTGAACGCTACTGTGACACGCCAATATCACCTCGCTTTACGCCTGCTCTTACTGGCTTTCCTGATAAACCTGTTGCAACCGGCTCCCCTTTTGGTGACACCCGGTCCCCCGCAAACAGTGATAACCGGGCATCCCATTGTCGCTGTGCATACCCGCCTGACGGATGAGGTAGAACCCTGGAAGATTCAACGCTCCTTGCAATTGGTGCGGGAAATGGGGGCACCATGGGTGGTAGAGTTTTTTCCCTGGGCCTATTATCAGGGGTCTGATGGTTATATTGCCTGGGAGCATCAAGATTTAGTGGTGGAACATGCCTATGCGCAAGGGTTGACAATTATTGCCCGTATTGGCTGGACACCTGATTGGGCGCGGCCGCAAGATACCTCTATCGCTTATCTAGATGAGACTGCTTACCCGGATTTTGCCCGGTTCGCGGCCGCGTTCGCATCACGGTACCGGGGCAAAGTGGATTACCTCATCATCGGCAATGAACCGAACTTAAGCCGAGAATGGGGTTATCGTCAGACAACCCCTGATGATTACGTCAAACTCCTGTCCACCGTTTACCCTGTAGTCAAAGAAGCTAACCCCGCTATCACCATCCTGGCCGGAGCTTTGGCCCCCACCCTGGAGCCGCCTGGTTCTGTGAATGGGCTAAACGAAATAGATTATCTGCGCGGAATGTATGCGGCGGGCGCGGCCGCGTACTTTGACGGCTTAGCGGTACACACCTATGGCTTCAACTTTCCCCCTGACGCCGACCCCGACCCTACCATCCTCAATTTCCGCCGTCTGGAGCTATTGCGCCAGATCATGGTTGAAGCAGATGACGCCGATACCGCTATGTACATCACCGAAATGGGCTGGAATGATCATCCCCGCTGGACTATGGCCGTGCGTCCCGCGCAACGCCTCCAATATACGCTTGACGCCTTCCGCTATGCGGAGGAGCATTGGCCCTTTGTCAAAATGGCGGCCATCTGGATGTTCCGTCTGCCCGCTCCGGATAAGAGCCATATGGACTATTTCACCCTGGTAACACCAGAGTTTGTCCTCAAGCCCCTCTATTCCGCCATTCAGAACTACACAGCCCCACCCAACCCATCCGGCAATTAAACCCTTCGCCAGATAGAGCATTTGCCTACGCACCAAAATAACCCCATCCCCCTAACCTGGACAAGCCCGAACCCCAAAAGGGGCAGGGTTAGGGGTGGAGGAAATCCGAGTATGCAATCGCCCTACGAATTAGCGGATGAATTTACACAACTCGACTGGCACAAATGAGGCCATCTGGCGCAGACCTGACAGGTTTTCGGAAACCTGTCAGGTCTAAATTGGGAAGTTATTTTTAGACGCTCACTTCGTTCGCGGCCGCGGTCAGTGCCTGTTCCAGGTCAGCCAGAATATCGTCAATATGCTCAATACCAATGCACAAACGAATCGTATCCGCTGTCACCCCAGCCAAAACCAACTCCGCCTCATTCAACTGCCGGTGTGTTGTCGAAGCCGGATGGGCCGCTAACGACTTAGCATCACCAATATTCACCAGCCGTTTAAACAGCTTCAATGCATCATAAAACTTCACCCCAGCTTCAAAACCACCCTTGATACCAAACGTCAACAGCGCCGAGGGGCGCCCCCCCGTGTATTTTTGCGCCAGCGCATAATAGGGCGAACTGGGCAGACCAGCATAATTAACCCAGGCCACACTCGGATGACTGTTCAGATAATTCGCCACAATCAAAGCATTCTCCGTGTGCCGCTCCATCCGCAAGGCCAATGTTTCTACACCTTGCAAAATCAAAAACGCATTCAACGGACTGATAGCCGAGCCGGTGTTACGCAAAGGCACCGTCCGGGCACGCCCGATATACGCCGCCGGGCCTAACGCCTGCGTATACACAACCCCATGATAAGCTGGTTCCGGTTGGTTCAACATGGGAAACCGCTCCGCATGTTCCGCCCAGGGAAATTTCCCCGAATCCACAATAGCCCCACCCAATGAATTACCATGCCCGCCAATATATTTGGTCAGCGAATGCACCACAATATCCGCCCCATAATCAATGGGGCGGGTAAGAATAGGAGTGGCGACGGTATTATCAATGATGAACGGAACACCATGTTTATGAGCAACCGCCGCCAGACCTTCGATGTCCACAATGTTGCCCGCCGGGTTGCCAATGGTCTCGGCAAACAAAGCCACAGTTTTGTCGTCAATCAATGCTTCCAGGCTTGCCGGGCTGTCATCTTGGGCAAACCGAACCTGGATGCCCAGTTTGGGAAGCATGTGGGCAAAGAGGGTATAGGTTCCCCCATACAGCAAAGGAACCGAGACCAGGTTGCTTCCTGCTTCAGCAATGGTGAGAATAGCATAGTTAATAGCGGCACTCCCAGAACTCACGACCAGGCTGGCAATTCCCCCTTCTAACTCGGCGATGCGTTTTTCCAGCACGTCGGTAGTGGGGTTCATGATACGGGTGTAAATGTTGCCGGGAACGGCCAGGTTGAATAGATCAGCCCCATGTTGGGCGTCGTCAAATTCGTAGGCCACGGTCTGGTAAATCGGCACGGCCACCGCTTTGGTGGTAGGGTCGGTCTGATAACCGCCGTGAATGCCTATGGTTGCTGGTTTCATGTTTCTCATTTCTCCTTGAAAAAGATATTTGGGGATACGGATTTGCGCGAATGGATACGGATGAGGGAATAGTGAACAGTGGGCAATGAACAGTTAATCACCATCTCGCTACCGGACAGTTTCACCGACAGAGGAGTGCGCACACCCACATGCAAATGGGTTAACCACAAGCGGCAGAGGGGATGCCTTACGCCGCACGCAAAACTGCCCGGTAGCTAGAATTGCCATTAACCATTGTTTTTGAGTTCCCAGAGTTCCTTCATGACAACAACCCCAACGGATTTTTCGGATCAACGCCGGAAACAAACGGCTGTTTCCTATCGAGGGCGGTTAATTGGTACACCAAACCCAGCCAGTTATTAAAGAGGGCTTTGCCGGTGTCGCCCCAGGTATTGTCTAGATGGCGTTGTAAGGTTTCTTCGGGGAAGGGTGGGGTTGGCGTACCGGCAACGCGACTAGATAAGACGATTTGTTGATAAGCGTGGGCAATGGCCGCGGCCGCGTCGGGGAAATAGTTCTCCGGGTGAGGTGGGTACACATCCAATTCCCCCTTGATAAACCGAAGCACTTCCCGCTTATACTCCTTGAGCAAACTGTTGTAATCATATTCGGGATGCCCCTGAAAGTAGACAAAACGAAACTGATCAGGGCTTACCGCCATATGAACCCCACCTTCTTCACTTTCTACCAAAATGGTCAAACCTGCCGCCTCTAACTGCGCCCGTGTGATGGCATTATAACGGGAATGGGGCACATCAAAACGGGTGTTTACATCCCGCAACAGGGGATGTTGGGGTCGTATAACACGATGACTGTAAACCCCCCATTTTTTGTGGGCGAGTCTTTGCCGACTGATGCCATAGAGTTGCTTCACCAACGCATGGGTTGCCAGACAAGAACAGAGCACCGAGGTTGTATTCCCCATTGCCCAGGCAATCACCTCTTGAAGCGGCCGCCAAAATGGTTCCTCTTCCAGGGTAGGGTTAGCTACATTGGCCCCAGTTATTACCAAAGCATCCAAACCATCCTGCTGAAGCCTGTCAAATGTAGTGTAATACTGGTTGATATACGCCTGGGTTTCAACACTGCGCGGCAAACCGGGCACGGAAAATGGATGCACATAGAACTGGGCAATCTGGTTGCAACTACCCATCAACCGCATAAACTGCTGTTCGGTGACGGTGAGCGCGGCATCCGGCATCATGTTGAGTAAACCTATGTGCAATTCTCGAATGTCCTGGTGAATGGCATGTTCCAGGGTCAGGATTTCCTGCCCTTGCTGGCGCAGATGATCAAAGGTGGGAAGTGGCGTATGGGCAACTAAAGGCATAGTTCCTTGAACTCGTGGGCAGAACCGAATCGGGTAAGCGCAGGTGGGGCTAACCGGACAGGTCATGCAAATGATCTGGCAAGAATAGATTTAGTAGCCTTAAGGGCTAAAAGCCAGAAGATTATTCAATTGATGGGAGTGGCGGGGGAAGTTCGGGACGCCAGTGAATTAGCGTACCACCGGTACCAACCGGGTGCGCGACCGCCCCCGCTTGATACACATGCACATACAGTAAGGCATTTCCGCTAGTGTGGAGATTATGGAGGAGTAGATTCGTGCTGAGCGCATCATAACACCTTCGCCTTCTGTATTTTCAACAAGGGGCGGATGTTAGCAAACAGTCTGGTAACTGTCAACTGCCATTATAGAAATGCCGCAATTCTCAATTTGAAGGGTAAACGTTCCGTAATCCGCCCGGCAGTCAACTGGGGTAGCACAGCCTTTCCAGGCTGTGCGCTCTCTATGCAGTTTGTTTTCACGAGAGGGCGAACAGCCTTTCAGGCTGTTCTACGGGTTGGGCCATTTTCGAGCGTGCTTTTGGCGGGCAACGGTTTTAACCGTTGGTTAAATTGAGAGGTTCTTGGGGATTACGCGGGGTACGGGCAACCCTTGTGGTTGCCCCACACTGGGCAGGCACAAGGCCAGCCCGTACATCTGCTGTCAACCCCCTGAATTCCCAAAGACTCAATTGAGAATTACTGAAAGAAATGTCACTTTATGACCGGGGTAAGTATATACCGGTTATAACCTCGATTCGCCAGCATTATGGTTAAGGGTGTCACGCCTTCAGATGCGCCAGAAGTCGTTCGACCGACCAGGTATTTACCACATCATTGGCGGTGGCCCAGGCTCGTTGGGCTGTGGCAAGACCATAATGGAGCAGGTCAAATTGGTCAGGGTGGTGGGCATCACAGTTGATAGCCAGGCAGACACCAGATTCAATGGCCCGGCGGGCATGACTATCACGCAGGTCGAGCCGATTGGGGTTAGCGTTAATTTCCAAGATGGTATGGTTGGCCGCGGCCGCGCTGATCACCGCTTCCATATCCAGGTCGGCACCTGCCCGGTTAGGCAATAAACGCCCTGTCGGGTGGGCCAGCATGTCCACATGGGGGTTATTGATGGCATTCAGCACCCGTTGCGTCACCTGATCTCGTGGCTGATTTAGACTCACATGCAGGCTGGCAATGACAAAATCGAGTTCTGCCAACAGTTCATCAGGAAAATCCAGAGTGCCATCGGCTTTAATTTCCATTTCCGTGCCCTGCAAAACCCGAAAATCTGGCCCCATATCGGCATCTACTTGCCGTATTTCGGCGGCTTGTTGGCGCAAACGTTCAGGGGTCAGACCATTGGCGATACCCAACCCGTGGGAATGGTCGGTAATAACAATCGCTTTGAGGCCACGGGCTTGCGCGGCCGCGGCCATTTCGCGCACCGTTTTTGCCCCATCCGACCAGGTGGTGTGCATGTGTAAATCCATTTTTATTTGGTCAAGTTGAAGCAAATGGGGCAATTCACCCCGCATCACCGCCTCAATTTCACCCCGGTCTTCACGCAAGACGGGTGGAATATAGGGTAAACCCAGGGTAGCGTAAACCTCTTCTTCGCTGGCACAGACGATTTCCGGGTCGCCATTTAGCGGCGTAAAAGCATGTTCATTGAGGGTAAACCCTTTTTTAAGGGCCAGCTCCCGCAGACGCACGTTGTGCTCTTTACTACCAGTGAAATAGGAAAGTAAAGTTCCCCATCGTTCAGCGGGTAGCACGCGTAGATCTACACCAAGGCCATTGAGTAAGACGACGCGGGATTTGGTGGGACCTGCGGCCGCGACGCTCTCTACGTTATCCATGGCCCGAAAATAGGTCATAATAGGCTCATAGTTTGCGGCCGCGACCAGCAAATCTATATCCCCTATCGTCTCCTTCATTCGACGCAACGAACCACCAATAGCTGTTTGAGTAACCCCCGGCAACTGAGCCAACTGCGCCAGGATTTCCTGGGCAATCGGCCAGGCAACACCTAACGGCGTGCGTTTATCACCATGGCGCATTAAAGCTTCCAACGCCGCCACCAGCTTGCCTTCCGATTTGGCTCCCAATCCAGGCAAGTTACGCAATTTGCCTTCGCGGGCGGCTTCAGCCAGTCCATCAAGCGTCGTAACCTGGAGCGTGTCATAAATCTGTTTAACCCGTTTTGGCCCCAATCCTTCCACCCGCAATAAATCTACTAACGAAGGGGGAATTTCCTGCGCCAGTTTCTCATAAAACTGAAGCCGTCCCGTGGTTAGCATCTCCACAATTTTTTCCGCCAAAACGGCCCCAATATGGGGAATAGTGGTGAGAGCACCTTCTTCATGGAGTTTTTCCAGGCTCTGACTAAGCTCGCCAATACTTTCACCGGCCCGCTGATAAGCCAATACCCGGTGCACATTGTCTCCCCGGATAGATAACATTTGGGCCACGGTAATGAACGCGGCCGCAATTTCTCGGTTCGTCATTTTGCTGATCTGTGTCATAAAAGCATCCGTTTGGCTTCCCGATGGCGGGCTGGTTAATGGGCAAGCACTCACCTGGAGCGAATCTGGGTGACTGATGGCCGAGAAAAAGATGAAGGGGTGATTGGACTCAGATTATAGCCGACAGAGGCCTTCCTGCGTACGCAGAAAGCAATTCTCAATTTGGTTTGCTCCTGAGGTTTGCCGTTTTCTCGAGAGGGGAACAGCCTGAAAGGCTATTCTACGGCTTGGGCATTTTTCGGGTGGGCATTTGGCGGCCAACGGTTTTTGCGTTTTTCCGCAATAATGCAGGCATAGAATGGCTACCACGAAAGACCCATCCCCTTCCGATCCCAGCATGAAGGGGGAAACCCCATTCGTGTCATTTTTCGCGGGCGGACGACCGCAAAAATGACACGAGAAAAAGTTCCCTACCCTCAGGGGCGGAAGATGATTTCCGTCGGGAAGGGAGAAACACCAGGCGTGCCGGTTATTGAGCGCGGCCGCGCTCAATAACCGGCACAGGAGAAAGTTCCCCACCCCTGGGGGCGGGGTTAGGGGTGAGGGGAGAAAATTCCGTTGGCAATCCCCTAAACCCACCTGGCTCGGCTCATAATCATCATGGATTCTTCCGCCTAAATCGCTCTACCTAAACCTTCTGCCTCTCCTTCAAATAAGCATACTTTAGTACTACTGCCTAAAGCTACGCACGAACTTTTCCTTCTCGCCAGTGTATTTACCTTACATAACTCTTGACGATTTTTTAACATTGCGTTTATACTTATGTTATGTCGCTCTCTGGTGTTAAGGCATTATTGCAGTCCTTAGGAGAGTGGATACGGTTTCATCTGGCAGGCAAACTCGGACTGACTATTCAGGACGTTTCCAGGGGCATATCCACCGGTGTTTTTGATATGGCAACCCTATTCCTACTTGTTGTAGGGCTGTTTCGGGGGAGTCAGGCGTATATGGATGCCCGTTACGATTTACCCGTTGCCATTCAGGAGACGGTGCTAGAGTGGGCCGTTATATCGGACTACGTAGCCCGTACTGTAGATATACCTCGTGAAGTGCCTCTAGTGCTGTGGTTTAAAGAAAATAGCATGTTAGCGGCGAATCCGGCTAATTGCACGGGCATTATCGGGGCCTATGATTTGGTCAGGTCAGGGGCACGACCCTGTTTTACCCCAGGGCCAATCAGTGATCTAGAAGTGGCGGATCAGTTGCTTATTGGTGCCCAGGAATTCAAGAAGCGTTGCCCGGAGATTCATTACCTGACCCAGGACCCGACCACTATCCAGACCTGTTATCTGGCGTACAATGCAGGTATGGGTGCGGCCGCGCGGTTAGACCCGACTAATTCTGCCTATGTCATGAACAACTATGACGCCGCCCACATTAACATGGTCTATTCAGATATTGAGTTGGGGACAGTACAGGTGACAGCATTAGGGGCCTGGCCCGTTCACCTGGCTTTTCAAAGCATCATTGTTTCACGCATTGATGGATTAGATATGCCGGTCACGGCGGCCATCGTTGACACAAAGAATCGGTTGCTAGATTCGTTTTGGGCTTTTGTTACTGGTGTGGATATATTGAATGACACATCATCAATGGATTTCCCCGGAGCACGCGACTTAAGCGATCAGTCGTGTCTGGGGGAACCCCACCGGGGGCGCCCCTCTCTACGGCCCAACCGTAACCCGGTCAGCGAAACGCCTCTTTTGACCCAAGATGTGCATGGTTGTAGCTATGGGTTGCCGGGCCTGGACATTTCTAGCAATAACCGTGCGGCGATGTTACAAGCACCCATGCCTGGTGAAGTAACAACATTTACAGATCGTTGGTATAACAGTACCATCCGTATCGAAAATGAGGATTGGATTGTCTGGTTATTGCACCCACGTACCTATCTGATCGCCGAAGGGACCGTGAGACGCGGACAGGCCGTTGGTGTAATGGGTGCGGTGGGGAACGCCACTGGCCCTCATGTGCATTACACCATTTATGATAAGGTCAACGAGACTTTTGTAGACCCCAGTAAGTTCTTGCCCTAACCTGCACAGGCTAGAACGAAAATCTGAAGACCTATCCCACTGATGATTGCCTGAAGAAAGGGGGAAGTCTGGCGGTGGGGGTTTCCGGCGACAAACCGGTTATGAGATGTCTCATAAAAACATAAACCATCCTTTCGTAATGATGTAGCAGGCAATGAGGCAATTAAGAAATCCCGTGACTGTATCTTCTCAATAAAGCGCGGTGACGTTGGTTGAGCTTGTTGAAACCAACAGCCTTCGACAAGCTCAGACCTCGTTATCCTCGAAATATTGAGAAATTACCCGTGACTCTATAGAAAATACGTTTTCGCATTTTACTGGGTCACTGATACTTGTTCGCATTTTACTGTTTGTGGAGGAGTTTGTTGTCAGCACCGGGCAGTTATGACGGCTAATTCCCACCCCGGTGATAAAAAGGAGTAGTTCGCATGGATCTGGCAAATTTGTTGGTTCTCGTCCCCCCTGCCTTAGCCCTGGCCTGGCTGGCTCATCTGTTGTTTCGCAAAGAATTAGCCACCCAATCATTGGGCAAAATTATCTCGTATTTTATAGGGGTAGTTATCATCTTCCTGGCTATTGCCTGGATTGTGGATAGTTTCTTCATTCCCTGGGTGAATGCTCGCCTGCTCAATGCCAGCAACTCCACAGAATTGGAACAATCCATTAACATCATTGAAAACGTGTTTGATGAATCGTTTACCGAAACGGGAACTGCGCCAGTTCCAACGCCAGGTCCTACTCCGATCATCATCTTTGCCACGCCAGTGCCTACGGTGCCTGGTGGCGGTGGTGGCGCAACAGCTCCCACAGAAAGTAATAATGGGGAATGGCCCAAACAACATGTGGTGCAACAAGGGGAAACATTGTCTTCTATCGGACAAATTTATGGTGTGACCTTTGAAGCGATTATGCAGGCGAATGGCCTTTCCGATTGGACAATCTTTCCAGGGCAAACGCTCTTGATTCCCGCACCGGCGAAGTAAGTAACATACGACCGGAAACCGTCAGAAGGAATAATTCTTCTGACGGTTTTTGTCTGGGTGAACTATGAGTGGAAGCCATCAGAGACGGAGTTGGGTTGCGGCCGCGCAACAGCCCCGTCATCAACAATTAGAAACCGATGCTTTTTGGGGCCAGCTTTCTGACCTCTGGCATCGTCTGCCCCCAGATGTACGGCGCAACATCGAAAACAACTTCTTGCCCGAAAATCCGATGGAGCGCCCCATCCCCGGTGAAGAAGTACAACTAGAAATCCGACCTGCGTGGTATCGTGATATCTTTGGGCACTTTTTCTTTCACAATGTGTGGCAAATTGGTGCTGTCACCCTCATTCTTATGGCGGTAATAGCGATTCTGGCTTTCGTCTTCCAATTCACCTTATGGGCCATGGTTATTCCGCCTTTACTCATGCTGGCGTTTGGTGCTTTTGCTTTTCAGGAGCGCATTGAATTTATGCAGTTCCGGCTGGTAAAAACAAACGCTCGCCTGGTGGTATCATTACCCCAACATGGCGCATGGCCGTTGGTAGACAACATCGAATTGAAAGGTGTGCCCACAGTACTGGACACCAACTGGTCATCTAATCCTATCTGGCGTATTTTTCAAGCTCTAACTGGAGCCAGAGATTTATACATCAGTATGTCTGCGTATCAGTTTACGCAGGGAACCGCTAAAGTAAAAGATGCTTTGTGTATTCCTGATGTCATGGCCGATGATGCCTTTCAGCTCAAACGTTTGGTTTTCCCCGTACCCGATGGTAAACCAGGCAAGATGACCCTGGTGGATATTGGACCAGATTTCCAAAAACAACTCTCAGAGGCAGTTCGAGAGGGAACAAAACACCTTGAACCGCTGATATTGCGCCGAAAACCCAGGCCAGAAGACAGCGAATAGATTTTCTTAAGCCCGCAGATACCCCCCTGCGGGCTTTTTTTATGCACCTGAACCCATTACACTTGTCGCATCAAATCTTTGACGGATGTCACTAACCAGTGATAGGTGATTCCCCTACAATCATCCCAGTTCTTGGGGAGGAAAAGATGATGCTTGCACGACGTTGGCTTATCGGTTTGTTCATTACAGCGATGATCGCCAGTAGCACGGGTTGGTTGATCTGGCGTTTTACCAGCCCGGTTACGGTTGAAATTGCCAGTACCGTGATTGGTTTACCCTTTGAAGTTGAGACAATCCCCTCTATTGTCACCGTCAAACCTGGAGAAATGGTGCAGGTTTATTACCGCATCAGAAATAATAGCCTTACCGGTCTGGAAGCCTATGCGACCATCACCGTTGAGCCAGGCCAGGCAGTTGACCAGATGGAAGTATTTGTTTCGCAATGTACGGGTTTGAATACGTTCCAGAGCAACTACACGGATGTGTATGAAGTGATGTTTCGGGTGGAACCAGCCGGATTCAGTGGGGAGCAACATTTGGTGTTGCGTCACACATTTGAAGCGGCAACCATGCGTTTCCCCGAAGATGGTACGTATGGGAGTGAGGGCATCGAGTGAAGTTAATTCGGCACTCTGTCTCTTCTCAATATTGCGGGGGAAACGTAGCCTGAGCCTGTCGCAGGCGATTAGTTGCGACAAGCTCAACCCACGTCACCACACTTTATGGAGAAGAGACGGCACTCTACGGTTTTTGAGATTTAATAAATTAATACCGGTATCGAGCTTCCCCCACCCCTAACCCCGCCCCCAGGGACGGGGAACTTTTTCTCTGTCATTTTTCGCGGGCGTCCGCCCGCGAAAAATGACATGAATGGGGTTTCCCCTTGCCTTTCCCGCTGGGATTGCAGGGAGATGGGCTTTTGTGGTAGTCATGTTATGCCTGTGTTATTTTGGAAAAGTTCAATAACCGTTAGTAGAAGCCGTGATACGTTTAAAGTGAGAATTGCTGACATAAACGAATGGTCTAATTGGGAGTAATGAACATGGAAGAGAGTTTAGTTCCCGTAGAAGTTTCTAAACCTACCCGTAATTGGCGATGGGTTTGGTGGGTGGTTTTGGCCTTAGGGCTAGGGGGCGCGGCCGCGGGCGGTTATATTGCCTGGTACAATTACACGCATCATACCTTCACTGGGGGTACTGTCAGCCCCATTGAACGGGCTTATGATTTCACCTTAATTGACCAAACTGGTCAAAGTTTTACCCTCAGTGATCTTGAAGGCAAATGGATATTGCTGAATTATGGCTACACCACTTGCCCAGATGTCTGTCCGGCTACATTGGCAGTAATGGGGCGGGTGCAAACGTTGTTGGGTGAAGATATTGAAAATGTCGAAATGCTTTTTGTGACAGTAGACCCAGAACGAGATACGCCGGAAAAAATGGGGGATTATGTAGATCATTTTGGGCAGGGGATGATAGCCTTGACCGGAACGGCTGAGGAGATCGCGGCCGCGGCCGAGCCTTATGGAGTACGTTATGCCCGAGTAGAAATGCCCGACTCGGTCCTAAAATATGCGATGAATCACACCGCCTTTGTCTATCTCATTAACCCTGATTTTGAGTGGATTATGGTCTTCCCCTTTGGTATCACAGCCGAAGAAATGGCCTCAGACCTGGATTTTCTGATGCGCCAGGGGGCAGAATAAACCTGATCTGGCTTGTTTATACCGGCGAATGCTGTCCGGGGTTGAGCTTGTCGAAACCACCCATAAGTCTACTGCAAAAAAACCGGTTTCTGATTAATCTAACCGTCGCTTCCAGAGAGAAAGAAACCGGGCTTTTACCTGCTTTGACCTTTTTTCAGGGGAGTCACCCATTGCCTTCGACAAACTCAGCAAATCGTTAGGTTAAATACGGACGATTGCTTAGGGTTCGTTCAAGATTAGGTTGGATGGCCCGGTCAGGAGACCGGCCACAGCAAACTCAAAAGTTATTGTAACTATTCAGGTGTCACAACTTATTCCCACGCTCGGCGTGGGAATTCCCTCTGGGACGCTCTGCGTCCTACGCGACGCCAAGCATGGAATGAGAAGGTGAACCCGCTGACCCTCACCCCCGGCCCCTCTCCCGAAGCGGGGGAGGGGAGTTATACTTACCACGGTCATAAAGTGACATTTTGTTAGCGGCAACAGATTGGTAAGTTTGGACTGAAGACCCATCCCCCTTCGATTCCAGAGGGAAGGGGGGAAACCCATCGGCGCGGTTGGGCGAGCGGACGCTCGCCCAACCGCGCCGAAAATAGTTCCCCGCCCCTGGGGGCGGGGTTAGGGGTGGGGGTGGCCTTGGATAAACCCAACACGACGATAAAGTGAGACGGCGACAGGGCGAAAAAATGTCAGATTATGCCCT